>JAJPJB010000078.1 GCA_021324465.1 Hyphomicrobiaceae bacterium | reverse complement strand
TGGCCGGACTGAAAGCGAAAGCCGGCATCGCGCGTCGTCTTGAAGCTGAACAGCGTCGGCGTCCAATGCCGCACCTCCAGAACTTGTTCTTTGTTGAACGCCGTCATTCGCCTTCACGCTCCAAATTCATGGTTCAAGTCGCCCGCCGTCGGCGGCCTCACAAATGCAAATCGGCGGCGCGCGGATGCCCCGCAACGAGCAGCGCATCCGCCCCATTCAGTCGACTTGTTCTTGAGATTTGCCGGAGATATGGCGTCCCGCAGCGGGAAAGTCCATGCAAATATTTGCGCTGGGAGGCATCGATTGCCCAATATTTCGGCATGAAATAGAAGGAATTGCCGGAGTTCCTTAAAGGCCCGAATGCGGGAGGATATGCATGGCGACGCATCGTCTCGACGCCGGCGCCGACACCGTCCACTGGGGCTTCTTCGACGCCACCTTGAAGCCGCTTCTGACTATCGAGCCCGGCGACACGGTCGTGATCTCCTCGGTGTCGGGCGCACCGTGGCAATTGCCGTCGGCCGCCTCCGGCTTCACCGTGCCGCAGGCGCTGACCGACGTGCATGCACGCGTGCCGCAAAAGCTCGGGCCGCACATGATGACCGGACCGGTCGCGGTGCGCGGCGCCAAAGCGGGACAGGTGCTGGAAGTGCGCATCAAGGCGATCGAGCTCGCTTATGACTGGGGCTACAATTTCTCGCGGCCCCTGTCAGGCGCCCTGCCCGACGATTTCGATCGCGTGCATCTCATGCACATTCCGCTCGACCGCACGCGCATGATCGCCCGTTTGCCGTGGGGGCTCGAATTGCCGCTGAAGCCGTTCTTCGGCGTCATGGTGGTTGCGCCGCCGCCGAACTGGGGCGCGGTCGCCTCGCCGCCGCCGCGGCGCAACGGCGGCAACATGGACAACAAGGAACTCGTCGCCGGCACGACGCTCTACCTGCCGATCCATGTCGACGGCGCGCTGTTCTCGGTCGGTGACGGGCATGGCGTGCAGGGCGACGGCGAAGTCTGCGTCACCGCGATCGAGACCGGCCTCATCGGCACGTTCGAGCTGCATGTGCGCGACGATATGCACCTCGACCGGCCGATGGCCGAGACCCCGACGCATGTTCTGACCATGGCCTTCGATCCTGATCTCGATAATGCGGCAGTGACGGCTCTGCGCGACATGATCAACCTCATCTGCGCGCGCACCGGCATTTCGCCTCAGGAAGCCTATGCGCTCTGCAGCCTCGCCGCCGATCTGCGGGTCACTCAAGTCGTGAATGGCTCGAAGGGCATTCACGTGATGCTGGAGAAGTCGACGCTGCAGAGGAGTCTCGCTTGATCTGTCCGCCGCCGACAAGGAAAAAATTTGCTATCGTAATGCTCTGTCGTTGTTCGGCATCGGTTGAGCCGACGCGGCACGCTCGCGCGAGCCCCCGACCTGGGACGCGTCAAACGTGCCGCCAGCTCAGCTGCCCAGCGCGCGCATAGTATCGTCGAACAGCTCATCGACCGACAGCGGCCGCGCGAGCAATTTTTGCTGCCGGCAGAAATCGATGATGACTTCCAGCGTCGGACGGCAGGCTTCGACGCCGAAGCGATACGGATCAAGCGCGCCGCGATCCGGCAGGCCGGCCGCGCGCTTGCTCTCCTTGAACAGGCGGAAGATCTCGGCCACCACGTTCGGCCGCGATTTCGAGAGCTCGGTGCGCACCACGAGCATGTGATTGATCGGAACGCCGCGGTGTCGCTCCGCCCATTTTTGGGCCGCGGTCTCCGGATCCGGAATGAGATGCTTGAGCCGCGGATCGGGCAGCTTGTCGCCGACAATGGCCGCGTCGATTTCGCCGCCGAGCAGCATCTGCACGAGCTCCTTGCCGGCAGGCGCGCGCTTGACGATGTCAGGATCGCGGTACTCGGCGACATGCGGATCCTCGAACGTGATCCATTCGATCGAATTGACATCGACGCCGTAGTCGCTGGCCAGGATGCCGCGCACCCAGGTGCCGGTCGTCACCGTGAAGGCCCGCACGCCGACGCGCTTGCCGCGCAGATCGGACGGTTTGAGCACGCCGCGTTCGGCGTTATAGGCGATGGTGTGATGCTGCCCACGGCTCACCACCACGACCGGCATCAGCACATAGGGCTTGCCGTATGATTTCGCCTGCAGATAGGTAACGATCGCAAGCTCGGCGAGATCGTATTTGGCCTCGCGCACCACCTGCTTGAAATGATTGTTGGCGATCTTGACTTCGGCAAAATCGAAATTTGCAAGATCCGAATGCAGCGCGCCGCTCTTGAGCGGAGCGACATTGGCATAGTTGCCGAGCATGGTGTGCAGAGTGACTTTCGCGGCGGCCATTGCACTCTCCTCTCAGCGACCGGCCAGCGTCGGATAAAGCAGCTGCGCGGTCTTGCCAAAAATCCATTCCTGATCGGAATCCTTGGCAAAGGAGAGCGCCCGCTTCGCCGCGCCGAGAATTTCCGAAAGCGTACCGACCGAATTGGGAAAATTAGAGCCCCAGGCGATCCGCGGCGCGCCGAATGTCTCGATGAGCTTGCCAAAGAACGTCTCCGGCGTGCCTTTGCCCCAGGATTTCGGGCTCACATTGATCGGGGTGATCTTCAGATAGACCTGCCTGTACCCGGCGAGCGCGAAGAAATCGCTGGCCGCACTGTAGGGCGGCCCGTCCGCAAACGGCGCGCGGGAGAGATGGTCGAGGATGATCGTCACCTTCGGAAATCTGTCCATGATCTGCCGCAGCAGCGGAATGCCTTCCTGCTTCATCTGCATGCAGACCGGAACGTTCTTGGCCGCCGCGTGCTCCCAGAACGGATAGGTCCTTGGATCGGCAAACCAGGTGGCTTGATCCGGCAGCGTGCTTCCGGTCGTGAACAGCCGCATGCCGGAACAGCCGCGGCCAAGCCAATGGTCGAAAGTCTTGACTGCATCGGGCGCCATGACATCGATCGAATAGACACCGGTGAACCGCGTCGGCACCGCCTCGACCGCGTCGGCGACATAGCTGTTGTCGTAGCCGTAAGCCGTCGAGGAATGCACGATCGCCGCCTTGGCAACACCGGCCGCGTCCATGGCCTGCAGCAGCTGCTGATAGGTCGTCGGCCGCTCGCTCGACCAGGTCGACTGCTTGCCGCCGAGCGGCGCCAGCGGATAGCGCGCGGTGTCCGGCGAGACGATGTGCGGATGGATGTCGATGATTTCGGACATTGTGTTTTTCTCACACTTCAGTCACGTCGGATCGATCGGAACGAAGATGTCGTCGAGACGCGGCCGTGACGGGATCAGTTGCTGTTGCAGGGCATAAGTGATCAGCGCCTCGATGCTGGCACGATTCGCCGACATGCCGTATGGTAAAGGATCATCCATCAGCGTCAGGAATTTGCGGTAGCGCTTATCCTCGGGGCTGTCGTCCGTGCCGCGCCTCAATTCTTCGAGATAGGGCTTCTTCGCTGCCACCAGGGCCTCCATCAGCGCGCCCGGCAGCCACCGATAATTCCTGATGTGCTCGTCCTTGACGACGATCAGACCATGGATCGGCAGAATGCCGGTTCCGCGGCACCAATCCGCCTCGACCTTCTCGACGTTGGCGATGAGCTCCGGATAGACGCCGATCATGTGTGGCGCTCGGCCCGCATATCACAGCGCTCAATCACGCCGAACGCTGCATCAATGCGGCAGAAAAAGTTGATTGCGACGAGCATGGTAGAATTATAAATCGAGATTGCCGGCGTCGCCGCCGAACTGCCGGCACCGGGCAAAATCAATAGCCCGCGTTTTTGAGGAGAACATCATGAATACCGCCGTTCCGCCGCAGGCGCTGAAAGCGCAAGCCTTGCATCTGCCGGAGCATCGCGATGCATTCTATGGCGGCAAGTGGCACAAGGCGAAGTCGGGCCGCAGCGCGAATTCGATCAATCCCGGCACCGGTGAATCGCTGGGCCAGGTCGCCGATTGCGGCGCCGCCGATGTCGATGCCGCGGTGAGAGCCGCCAAGGCGGCCTTTCCCGGCTGGCGCGACACGCCGCCGCTCGAACGCGCGCGGTCGTTGAAGCGTATCGCCACGGTGCTGCGCGACCATGCCGAGGAACTGGCGCTGATCGACGCCGCTGATTGCGGCAATCCGGTCGCCGAGATGGTCAAGGACGCGACCGTCGCCGCGGCGCAGATCGAGTTTTATGCCGGGCTGGTCACCGAGATGAAAGGCAGTTCGATTCCGATGGGTCCGGACGCGGTAAACTTTTCCGTGCGCGAGCCGCGCGGCGTGGTCGGGCGCATCATTCCGTTCAATCACCCGTTCATGTTCTGCGCCGGCAAGGCCGGCGCGCCGCTTGCCGCCGGCAATACGGTAGTGATGAAGCCGCCGGAACAGGCGCCGCTCTCCTCGCTGCGGCTGGCCGAACTGATCGGCGACATCCTGCCGGCAGGCGTGTTCAATCTCGTGCCGGGCGGTCGTGAAGCCGGTTCAGCGCTCGCCTCCCACCCGGACGTCGCGATGATCGCGCTGATCGGCTCGGTGCCAACCGGCCGCGCCGTGATGAAGGCGGCGTCAGATACACTCAAAGCGGTGATGCTCGAGCTTGGCGGCAAGAATGCGCTGATCGCCTTCCCCGATGCCGATCCCGATGAAGTCGCCGACGGCGTGATTGGCGGCATGAATTTCACCTGGTGCGGACAATCCTGCGGCTCGACCAGCCGCGCGTTCATCCATGAAAGGATCTATGACGCGGTGCTGACCAAGGTGAAGGCCAAGATCGGCCGTTACAGGCCGGGCATTGCCACCGATCCCGCCACCACCATGGGCGCGATCATTTCCAAGACGCAGTACGAACGGATTTTGGGCTTCATCGACAGCGCCAAAGCTGAAGGCGCGCGCCTTCTCACCGGCGGAGGCAAGCCCAGTGATCCTGCCCTTGCCAAAGGCCTGTTCATCGAGCCGACGGTGTTTGCCGACGTGCAGCCGCATATGCGCATTGCGCGCGAGGAGATTTTTGGGCCGGTGCTGTCGGTGTTCAAATGGCGTGACGAGGCCGAAATGATCGCCGAAGTGAATGCGGTCGAATATGGCCTGACCGCTTCGATCTGGACCAATGACCTCGCGACCGCGCATCGCGCCGCGGCGGCGGTGCAGGCTGGCTTCATCTGGATCAACGAAGTGTCGAAGCATTTCCTCGGCGCGCCGTTCGGCGGCTATAAGCAGTCCGGCATCGGCCGCGAGGAATGCTTTGAGGAAATGCTGGCCTATACGCAGGAGAAGAACATACATATCCGACTCAAGCCGGCGAAGACGTAACATGTCGGCCTAGCGCGGAATGACTTTCATTCCGCAGTCCGCTCGTCCCCGCGGAAGCAAGAACCCGGGCTTCAAAAAAGATTCTCCCTTGCGCGGAAATGCGTGGAACAGCGCAGAATATCCTCTAAAGCTAACGAAAGAGTCGCAAGAACCATTGCCGCCAGCCGCGGCGCATTTGCGAGCTTTCCGCCTCGGGCTTGAGACCGTTCTCCAGCACCAGCCGCTGCTCCTCGACAAACTGCGCATGCGCCATCTCGTCTTGGCGCACCGCGGTCTCCAGCCACGTGCGCGCAAGCTCAAGACATGCCAAGCGATCGGCCTCAGTCTTGGCTTCGCCCGCCAAGCGGTAGCATTCTTCGGCT
Organism: Hyphomicrobiaceae bacterium; assembly: GCA_021324465.1. Classification (GTDB taxonomy): domain Bacteria; phylum Pseudomonadota; class Alphaproteobacteria; order Rhizobiales; family Xanthobacteraceae; genus BOG-931. Next base: position 6,665 of record JAJPJB010000078.1, on the reverse strand, counting down.
CTTTGACGGCACTCGTTGGACGTCGGCATGGCATGCACGGCCTCGCCGCTCCCGCAGCCACCGATCCCAGTGCTGAAAGTCTATAGCATTGCCAAGCTAGCGGGCAAGGAACGCAGTGATTTATCCGCCCCCTGCCCGGTTACCGTGACCGCATTGAGGCGACCGTTCGGTCCAACCAGGGCCGCGCTGTCGAACGAGCCCGTCGCCGCAATCTTCCGAATCGCACGGCAGACCGCGCCGCGGCCGTTTGATCGAGGAATCTCTCAATCTTGAACTCATTGGCCACGGCCTTTGCCGGATCCTTGCCGCAAGTATGGCCGCTCGATTGCGCGCAGAAATAGGTCGCAGATCGGCATTCCGGGTTGTGCTATCGTTTTCAAGACTGCAACGAGCCCAAGCCATGGCGGCGGCGCGAGACCGCATGCGCCTGGGGAACCAAGCGCGTTCACGATCGAGCTTTGCGGCATTTGCCTGCGCGATCGCTCGCGCACCGATCGAGGGAGGAAGTAGCGTGCCGGAGCAAGAGGCATTCGACTTTGTTGTCGTGGGAGCCGGCAGCGCCGGCTGTGTTCTGGCCAATCGACTGACGGCATCGGGCCGCTACCGCGTCCTTCTCTTGGAGGCGGGGCCGAGCAACCTGCATCCATGGCTGCACATCCCGCTCGGCTTTGGCCGGCTGTTCAACGATCGCCGCTACAATTGGTGCTACGCGACCGAGCCGCAGCCCGAATGCCACAATCGCAATGTGATCGCGCCGCGCGGAAAAGTTCTGGGCGGGTCCAGCTCGATCAATGGACTGATCTATATCCGCGGCCAGGCCGAGGATTTCAATTTCTGGCGCCAGCTCGGCAATGTCGGCTGGAGTTTTGAGGACGTCCTGCCCTATTTCCGCAAGGCCGAAGACAACGAACGCGGCGGCGATGAATTTCATGGTACGGGCGGTCCGCTCGCGGTCTCAGACCTGCGCGACCAGCACCCGCTTGCGGTGGCCTTTGTCGAGGCGGCGCTGCAGTGCGGCTATCCGCGCAACCACGATTTCAACGGCCCGACGCAGGAAGGCGCAGGCTTCTACCAGACCACCATGCGCAAGGGCGTGCGCTCCTCGACGGCGGCCGGCTATCTCAAACAGGCGCGGCGCCGCGCCAACCTCAGAGTGGTCGCGCAGGCGCTCGCCACGCGCATCGTCTTCGACGGCCGGCGCGCTATCGGGGTCGACTATGTCGTGGGCGGTGAAAAACGCAGCGCGCGCGCCAATGCCGAGGTGATCGTTGCCGGCGGCGCATTCAATTCGCCGCAGCTCTTGCAGCTGTCCGGGCTCGGTCCGGCGGCGCTCTTGCAATCGCACGGCATCGCGGTGATCGCCGATGCGCCGGGCGTCGGCGCCGATCTCAATGACCATATTTCAGGCCGCATCATGTTGCGCTGCAAGGAGCCGATCACGCTCAACGATGCGGTGCGCAGCCTGGCCGGGAAGCTCCGGCACGGTCTGCACTATGTTCTTACCCGCCGCGGTTATCTCGCCATCCCGGCGGTCTCGGCCGGATGTTTTTTGCGCGCACATCCGGCTTCCGCAACACCGGATTCGCAATGCTCGATTTCGTTGTTCTCGGCGCAGACCATCGGCGGCGAGCTGCATGCGTTCCCGGGCGTGACCGGCAATTGCGTACTGCTGCGGCCGGAGAGCCGCGGCTATGTGCGCATAAAATCGCCCGATCCGCGCGAGGCACCGGCGATCAACCCGAATTATCTTGCCACCCAGAAGGATCGCGAGACCATCGTGGCGGGCACCGCAGCGATGCGGCGCATTTTTCAGGCGCCCGCAATGGCGCGCTTCATCGCCGAGGAGATCGAGCCGGGCGCACAATGCGACAACGACGATGAACTGCTCGATTTCATCCGCCGCCGCGGCTCGACCACCTATCACCCGGTCGGCACCTGCCGCATGGGCCAGGACCAAAAAGCCGTTGTCGACGAGCGGCTGCGCGTGCGCGGCTTTTCCGGCCTGCGCGTGGTCGACGCCTCGATCATGCCCGCGGTCGTCTCCGGCAACACCAACGCGGCCACGATCATGATCGGCGAGAAGGGCGCGGACATGATTCTGCAGGATGCGCAGTCGCCCGCGCTTTCGGCTGCCGCCTGATCGCGGCGCTCGCGGATCATTTCTGAAACCGGCCCGAGACTGAAAAGGCTGGCAGGCACCGGCGAGCCCGCCGCATAGGCGGCGATCATTGTCTTGACGAGACGGGCACGATCCTGCCGGACACGGAATCGTCCTTATCTGCGATGGTGGCCTGACGTCTGCCGCCGCCGGGTCGGCGGGCTGCGGCTGGTCGAACAGCGGCGTCTGTGCACGACCCGAGGCCGACCTGACAGACGTCCTTGCCCATTGATTTCCCGGCCCCGGTTTTCCCTCCGGTGTGGCGCGTCGGTAACAGCAGCGACGGGGACCGCCTGTTATGATCCTTTGTCCGTCAAGCCGTTCCCTTGCACGCGTGGAGTTGAAGCATCGTGAGAACGATCGGCCCGATTTCCATAATCATCGGCAGTACATTGATCGGCATCTGTGGTGCAAACAGTGCGCCGTTCTTTTCGCAGAATTCCGGCCAGGTTTGGTCGCTGCAGACGCCCTTCGGCATCGTTTACGGCATTATTCCGCGCGAAGTCGTGGATTATCCCACTGCGCGCGCCGGCGGAACGATCGTTGTCAGCACCAGCCAGCGGCGACTCTATTATGTGCTCGGCGGCGGCAAGGCCATTCGCTATGGCATTGCGGTCGGCATGGAGGGCTATGCTTGGTCGGGCGTCAGCACGGTGACGGCCAAACGCGAATGGCCGGACTGGACGCCCACGCCGGGCGAACTGCAGCGCTTTCCAAGCCTGCCCCATCACATGGCGGGGGGCCCGGATAATCCGTTAGGCGCCCGCGCCCTCTATCTCGGTGACACGCTCTACCGCATCCATGGCACCAACGAGCCTTGGAAGCTTGGCGGCGGCGTCTCGTCAGGCTGCATTCGCATGTCCAATGACGACGTCATCGACTTGTACAACCGCACCAAGATCGGCGCGACGGTCATCGTGCAGCGGTGATGTCGCTGCGGGCCGTGACGCGTGCCATGACGCATACCATGCGCAGGTGGCGGCCCTGCCAATTTGGCGACCTCATCGCCGGACGGGAGTTCATCAATTCCGCACAGGTCTCGCCCCTTCGCGCATATCCGGGGGCGGCAGGGCCGCTGCCTGATCGCCGGCATCTTCTGCGACTCGGGCTCCCCTTTTGCGGGACGAGCGGCGCAAGGCCTCATCATGACTTGTCCATCGCATTGTCCGCCACGAGCTCGGCGCCGTTGATGTAGCTCGCCGCGTCCGAGACGGCGAAGACGATCAGATTGGCGATCTCCTCCGGCGTGCCCCAGCGCGTGTCGCGCGTTCCCTGATTGCGCGACCACAGCGCGCGCTCGCGCGCGGCCTCTTCCGGGCTGAGCTTGCGCTTGGCCATCTCCCGCTCCCACTTCGCGAAACGCTCCGGCGTGTTGATGAAGCCCGGGATCACGCAATTGACGCGAATATTGTGCGGCGCGAGCTCGTTGGCGAGCACCTTGGAAAAGCGGATCTCGGCCGATTTTGCCGGTCCCGTGCAGGATGACAGGAAAGGCGGATTGAGCGTCATGATGCCGGTCTCGCCGCTCACATTGACGATGCGGCCGCCGCCCTGCGCGATCATCATCGGTACGATGCGCTGGCAGATGCGGAATTGCGCGAAGAAATTGATCGCCATGCCATAGACGAGCTCCTCATCGGTCACTTCGAGAAAGGGCTTATAGGTGCCGGTGCCGGCATTGTTGACGAGAATGTCGATGCGGCCGAGTTTTTCGCGCACCACGCCGGGAAGGGCCTCGATCTGCTCAACCTTGGTCACGTCGAGGCCATGCGTCTCGACCTGCATCTGCGTGGTCGCAGTGATGTCGCGCGCCGCCTCGGCAAGCGCCGTGTCGCGGCGTGCACAAATCAGAACCTTCACGCCCTCGCGCGCCAGCGCGCGTGCCGTCTCGAGGCCGATGCCCTTGCTGCCGCCCGTGATGAGCGCCGTCTTGCCTGCAAGCCCCAGTTCCATCCTTTTGTTCCTTTCACGGATCTCTTCATCCAGGACGCGGTGCCGCCTTCATCGTCCGCTCGTTTCCGCGCAAGCGGAAATTCAGAAGCGGGTCCCAGCCTTCGCGCCCTTCGCGGGGATGAGCGGAGACCGAAGCGTCGTTGCCACGCTGACCGGCCCACGCATTGCCCACTGTACCGGACGAAACGTGCTGAGGAATGTCGCCGCGAAACAAAGCCCCCCGAGGCGCTTTTCCCGACCATCCGGCCAAGACTATAATGGCGGCCGCGAACTTCAAGAAACGCAACAAGCTTCGGGAGTGAATTCAAGACCAGCCAAGGGAGGACACCCAAATGTCGATGACGCGTCGTCGAGCACTGGCGGCGGGCGGCGCCGCCGCGGTCGCCGGCCTCACCAAGCCCCTCGCCAAGCCTGCGATTGCTGCGAATGAACCGATCCTGATCGGCTATTTGCCGGCGCTGACCGGGCCTTCGTCATCCACCGGCATCGGGATCAATCGCGGCACCCAATTGGCGGTGCAGGAAATCAACGATGGCGGCGGCATCAATGGCCGCAAGATCGAGTTGATCACCCGCGATACCCAAAGCGATCCGACGAAAGCGGTCAACGGCGCGGCCGAGCTCACCCGCGGGCAAAAGGTGAGCGTCGTCTTCGGTCCTCTCAATTCCGGCGAGTCGCTTGCGGTAGTGCCGCTTCTGGCGCGCACCAACACGCCGCAGGTTCATCCTTGCTGGGTGGACAGCCTGACCGATCCAAAAAAATATCCGATGTGTTTCCGCAACGCGCCCACCAATCAGCAGATTGGCGCCGCGGCGAACCGCTATGTTGTGGATGTGCTCAAGCACGAGAAGGTCGCGGTGATCAGCGACACGACCGGCTACGGCACCGCTTCGGTCAATGCCTATGTGCCGATGCTCAAGGCGAAAGGCGCCGAAGTCGTGTATCAGGGCAATGTCGATGCCGCCAATCCGGATCTCAAGCCGGAGCTGTTGCGCATGCAATCGGCCGGCGCGGAAGCGATCATGCCGTGGAGCGTGAATGCGGGCTTCCTGTCGCGCATCATCAATACGCGCGGCGATATGGGGTGGGACGTGCCGATCGTCGGCCAGACCACGCTGGGCTCCGGCCAGACCAAGGCTTTGCTGGAAAAGCCCGAATATTGGGCGAAGGTCTATCCCAACAATTTCCGTCCGGTCTGCTACAGCAGCGGCGGCAAATTGACCGATCGCACCAGGGACTTCCTCGACCGTCTGAAGAGCGCCAAGATCGACATGAGCGACACGCTCCTGTGGTGGATCGCGCTCGGCTACGACTCCCCGCGCATGATCGCCGATGCGATGAAGGCCGTCGGCCCCGAGCCGGAGCAGATCGTCGGCTATTTGAACAAACTCAAGGGATTCCCGGGCGTCTACGGCGACATCTCTTTCACCCCCGAGCAGCACGACGGCTATCCGGACGACGAGGTCGTGATGGTCGAAGCCAATTCGCTGAAGGATGGCGCCTTCAACCTGGCTCCTGGGTACAGCGCTTGAGCCGATGGTCCAATCGATTGTCTCGACCGGGGTGGCGATCGGCTGCATCTACGCACTGATCGGCATCGCATATAACGTCATGTTCTCCGCCTCGCGCGTGTTCAGCTTCACCGCTGGCACGCTCGGCATGCTGGGCGGCGTGCTGGGCTCGCTGTTCATCGCCGTGATGGGCTTGCCCGTCGCGCTCGGCTTTATTCTTGCGCTTGCCGCCGGTGCGGTCTTCGGCGTCGTCACCGAGATCGTCGCCGTGCGGCCGGTGCTGCGTAGCCTCGACCAGCATCTCTACGTGCTGTCGACGCTGGCGCTGGCGCTCATAGTCCAGCAATTCACCGCGATCGAATGGGGCACCGACGCGCGACCGTTTCCGCGCCTGTTCGACATCGCGCGCGGCGCTTTCGACCAGCAGTTCTGGCTGCCGATGCTCGCCTGCGCCGTGGTGATCATCGGCCTGGAATTGCTGTATCGGCGCACTTTGATCGGCCATGCCTTCCTGGCGATCGCCGAGGACAGCTATGCGGCGCGCGCCCTCGGCCTGCCCGAGCGCCGCTTGCGCATCTTGAGCTTTGCGCTGGCTGGCGCGATCGGCGCGCTTGCCGGCTTTGCCGGCGGCGAGATGCTGCTCGCCTTCTTCGGCAATGCGCCGCTTTTGACGTTTTACGGTTTCATTCCGGTTGCGCTCGGAGGAATGGGCTCTCAGCGCGGTGCCGTCGTTGCCGGTCTCCTGCTTGGCCTGTTTCAGCAGGCGGCGAATTTTCTGGTGGGCGGCATCTTTGCTTCGGTGGCTGTGTTCTCCGTGTTCATCATCGTCTTGCTGGCGCGGCCGGAAGGGCTCGCCGGCGCCGGCCTGCAGCGCCGCGTGTGATGGATACCCCGGCGGCACAATTGCGTCCGAGCCACGCCAATGCCCTCGGCCTCACATTTGCGCTCGGCGCAGCAACACCTTTCTTGCTCTTGCTGCTGATCGGCATCGCCTTCCCGCTGTTCGGCGGCGGCTATTGGGGCCTGATCGCGACCCGCGCCTG
>JAJPJB010000077.1 GCA_021324465.1 Hyphomicrobiaceae bacterium | reverse complement strand
TTGCGCCGCATCAGCCCGTCAAGAATGCGCACCAGATCGCCGCGCACGGTGCAGCAGATGCAGCCGTTGTTCATCTCAAAGACTTCCTCGTCGGCGCCGACGACGAGGTCGTTGTCGATGCCGATCTCGCCGAACTCGTTGACGATGACGGCGTATTTCTTGCCGTGCGGCTCGGACAGGATGCGGTTGAGTAGCGTGGTCTTGCCGGCGCCGAGATAGCCGGTCAGCACCGTCACGGGAATTTTTTCGATCTGTTCGGACATGCAAAGCCTCCTCGGCCGCTATATAGGCAATCTTTGCGGGGTCTCAAAACCCTTAAAAACAGGCCTCTCTGCGCCGGTCAGAGCAGGCCATCCGCTCGCTTGCCATGTAGTCGCAGAGCAGGAGAATGCCGAAAGCCAGCACGAAACCGGCTGCTGCGACTTCCGCGCCGCGCACGATGATGGCGCCATAGCCGGCCGGCCGTTGCGCCAGCCGCTTTGCCAGCGCCTTGGCGCCCACCGCAAGCGTGGCGATGGTCGCCACCGTGATCGCTGTGCCCAGTCCCATCATCAAGGTCGAAGCAATGCCGGCAAAGAAGAAGCCCTGCGCCAACGCGAAAACCAGGACGATGATCGCGCCGGAGCAGGGCCGCAGACCGACCGCCACAATCGCCGTGAGTCTAGGGCGCCAGCCGCCTTTCCCTGCCGATGCTGGCGGCTCCGGTCCGTGCGCGTGTCCCCATGGCATCACGTCGAGCTCTGCGTCGTGATGTTGGCGCTCGGCCCGGCAGTGAAAATGTGAGTGAGCATCGCAGTTGCACGGCGACGCTGCGCGCGCCGCGGGCGCCGAATTTCGAGCCCTTATCCGGCGCATCACCGCAAGGCCTCTGCTCGTCGGCAGCGATCTCGCCATTCTCATGGGCACTGCACCGAGATTTGTTGGCGAAGGACGCCCCCATGCCGATATTGGCCTCGGACGGAATCAAGGAGCGACCACGCGCCTGCGTCGAGAGGAAGTTGTCGTCGCGCGGCTTATCGGTCGTCGCGATGCATTGCGCCGGCGGGCCGACCAGCTTGACCGGGTTATCCTCGGCAAAGCCGAAATCGACAAAGAATTCTGGATCGTAAATCTCGACGGTCGGCGCCGCCGCTGCGCGTTTCCCGGCTTGCGCCGCGTGGAGCTCAGGTTGTCATTGTTATGTTATAGTATTACATCTCGTATTGGCCTGATGCCGATTTTGCAAACGCAACGAGGCCATGGCCGTATCGCCTGGGAACGAAGCCATGCCGATGAAAGTGTGGGGGATCGCCGCGGCGCTGATATACACTGCTGCCGCTGTGACCGGCGCTTCGGCCGCCGACGGCAAGATCGCCGTGATCGCAGCGGAAAATTTTTATGGTGATGTGGCGCAACAGATCGGCGGCGACTTTGTCGCCGTCACCAGCGTCTTGAGCAATCCCGATCAGGATCCGCATCTGTTCGAGACCTCGCCGTCCGTCATCCGTGAAATCGCGGGCGCGCAGATCGTCGTCTATAACGGCGCCAATTATGACCCATGGTTGGAGAAGCTGCTGGCTGCGACGCCGAAGAGCGGACGCCTCGTGATCACCGCCGCCGAGCTTATGCACAAGAGCGCCGGCGACAATCCGCATCTTTGGTACGAGCCGGCAACGATGCCCAAAATTGCCGCCGCGCTCGCCGCCGATTTCAGCAAAGCCGATGCCGCCCATGCCGATATTTACGCGGCGCGGCTGAGGACGTTTTTGGCCTCGCTCGAGCCGATCAACCGCAAGATCGCCGCCATTCGCGCCAAGTTCGGCGGCGTCCCCGTCACTGCGACCGAACCGGTGTTCGATTACATGGCGGCCGCTCTGGATCTGAAGATGCGCAATCAGCGCTTTCAGCTCGCGGTCATGAATCAAGCGGAGCCGAGTGCCAGCGATCTCGCCGCATTCGAGCACGATCTGGTCGGCCACGCGGTGCGCCTCATGTTTTACAACAAGCAAGCCTCAGGCGCGATCGTGCAGCGGCTCGTCGAGCTCGCCCGTGCCGCAAAGGTACCGATCGTTGCCGTGACCGAGACGTGTCCGCCGGGACTGTCCTATCAGAACTGGATCTCCGGCGAGCTCGACAGGACCGCTGCTGCGCTCGCCGGGCCTTCGTCATGAACGTCATAGAATTCGATCACGTGACCATCAGGCTCGGCGGCCGTGGCGTTCTGGTCGACGCCAGCTTTGCCATTGCCCAGGGCGAATTCATCGGCGTGCTTGGCCCCAACGGCGCGGGCAAGACCACACTGATGCGCGCGATTGTCGGCCTGGTGCGGCCGAGCGGCGGCGCCATCCACGTCTTTGATCGCGCGCCGCGGCGCGGCGATCCCGTCATCGGCTACGTGCCGCAGCTGCGCACGGTCATGCCGGATCTGCGCGTGCGGGGCTTCGATTTCATCGCAAGCTCGGTGCGCGGCGAGCGCTGGGGCATTCCCGTGCTGTCGAATCTCGATCGCAAGGCGATCGAGGGCAAGCTTGCCGACGCCGGGGCGCGCGAACTGGCCGAGCGTCCGCTGTCCGACATGTCCGGCGGCGAGCGCCAGCGTCTCCTGCTGGCGCAAGCCTTGCTCGGCGAGCCGCGGCTCCTGCTGCTCGACGAGCCGCTGATCAGCCTCGATTATCGCTATCAGGAGGAGATCATCGATCTGGTGCGGCGCTTCGCGCGCGAGCGCAACATCACGGTTTTGTTCAGTGCGCATGAGCTCAATCAGCTGATCGGCGCGCTCGATCGCGTGCTCTATCTCGGCAACGGACAGGCCGCGCTCGGCACCGTCGGCGAGGTGGTCACCGGTCCGGTGCTAAGCCGGCTCTATGGCGCCCGCATCGATGTCGTGCGCGCCGACGGACACATTTTTGTATTGTCGCGCGGCCGCGACGTCGAGCGTTGCGATCATCTGCACGACCACGCGCACGACCACCATCACCACCATGTTTGAATATGATTTCATGCGCAGCGCCTTCGTCGCCGCGGGGCTGGCAGCCGTCGTCTCAGGCATGGTCGGCTATTTTTTGGTGCTGCGCGGACAAACCTTCGCCGGCCACGCGCTTGGCCATATCGGCTTTGCCGGAGCCACCGGGGCGGTCTTGGTCGGACTTGCGCCGGTTTGGGGACTGGTCGGTTTCACGCTCGCCGCCGGCATCGGCATGGGCGTGCTCGGCGAGCGGATCAGCGGGCGCGATGTCGCGGTGGGCGCGGTGCTCGCGCTTGCACTCGGCTTCGGTCTGTTGTTCCTGCACTACTACACTGCGTTTGCGACCGAAGCGACGGCCTTGCTGTTCGGCAATGTGCTCGCGGTCGCGCCGGGGACGATTGCCGCGCTCGCTGTTCTCAGCGCGGTGACGCTCGCGAGCCTTGCCGCGATCATGCGCCCGCTGATCTTTGCTTCGCTGCAGCCGGAACTCGCCGAAGCGAAAGGCGTGCCGCTGCGCTTCGTCTCGACCGCTTTCTTGGCCGTGGTCGCGCTTGCCGTTTCGGAAAGCGCGCAGATTGTCGGTGTTCTCCTGGTCTTCAGTCTCACGGTCGGGCCGCCGGCGACGGCGCAGCGGCTGGTTACCGGATTGTGGAGCGGCTTGATCTTGGCGGCGGCGCTTGCGGTGGCGGAAGCCTGGATCGGCATCGGCGCCGCCTATTATACCGACTGGCCGGTGAGTTTTTGCATCTCGGTTTTAAGTGCAGCCGGCTATCTCGTCGCGCTCATCGTCGGCAGCGGGATGCCGCGTTCGTCGCGTCACACGATCGACAGAGCAACCGAGGGCCGCCCTTTGCAGCCTTGAAGCGCCGACGGTGCTTCGACGCACTATTGCCAGCCGCCGCGCGGATCGCCATTGTCGCGCTTCCGCCGCGTCAATCTCGGGCCAGCGACATGGGTGAGCAAAAGGGTATCGTCTGCGTCGGTGAAGCCTTGATCGAATTGGCCCGCGGCGCCGACGGGCGGTTCGGCCTGTCGTGTGGCGGCGATACGTTCAACACGGCGATCTATCTGGCCCGCGCCGGCCTCGATGTCGTCTTTGCCAGCGCCGTCGGCGACGATCCGTATTCCGACAGCGTCCTGGCGCTTGCCGCCGTCGAGGGGCTCGGCGCCGATCTCATTCTTCGCGTACCGCGCCGGCTGCCTGGCCTCAGCCTGATCGAGAACGAGCCGGGTGGAGAACGTAAAATACGTTACTGGCGCGACGGCGCGCCTGCCGCGGAACTGTTCGAACTGCCGGACTGGATGCGGATCGCCGAGCGGCTGACGACGGCGCGGCTGATTTATTTTTCCGGGATTACGCTGTCGCTTTATTCGAATACCGGACTTGGCCGTTTGCTCGCGGTTCTGGAAGTCGCGCGCCAGCAGGGCGCCAAGGTCGCCTTCGACGGCAATTTCCGGCCGCGCGCCTGGAAGGGCGATCTGCAACGCACGCGGACCGTCTTCATCGAGGCGCTCAAGCGCGTCGACATCGCGCTGCCGACTTTCGACGACGAGGCGGTGCTGTGGGGCGATCCAAGCCCCGAGGCGACGGTGGCGCGGCTGCAAGCCTTCGGCATCGGCGAGATCGTGGTGAAGAACGGACCCAATTCGGCGCTGGTGGCGACTTCCAGCAGCCAGGAATTTGTCCCGGTGCCGGAGGTCGTGGTGCCGGTCGATGCCACGGCGGCCGGCGACAGCTTTAACGCCGGCTATCTCGCCGCGCGGCTCTCCGGCAGCGAGCCGGTCAAAGCGGCAACTGCGGCGCATCGGCTCGCCGGCGATGTCATCCGCCATCCGGGCGCGCTTATGCCGCGGGCCGAAGCCGCCATGCATTAGCCAATTAAAGGTTTTTGCTGATCGTTTTGGTCACGACCGGCATTGGCCGGGCGGTTCTTTCGCGGTATGAAGACACCGAGGCGTCATGGACTGGGCTGGAAAACAGGCCGGCTTTAAGGTCCGTGAGCCCGCTTTTCAACGTTCGGTCGGCGCGGCCGCAGCAGGGAGGAAGTTCGATGAAGCATCAAGTCACCAGGCGTGCGGCCCTCGGCATTGCAGCCGGCGTTGCGGGCAGCTTGCCGGTTCTCGGCCTCGGCAAACCGGCTTTTGCCGATCCGCTCGTGATCAAGTTCAGCCATGTGGTGTCGCCCGACGCGCCCAAGGGCAAGGCCGCACTTTTGTTCAAGCAATTGGCCGAGAAATATACCGACGGCAAAGTCACCGTGGAGGTCTATCCGAACTCCTCGCTCTATAAGGACAAAGAAGAACTCGAAGCGCTGCAGCTCGGCTCGGTCCATCTCCTGGCGCCGTCGATCTCGAAATTCGGCCCGCTCGGGGTGAAGGAATTCGACGTCTTCGATCTGCCGTTTCTGATGAGCGACGACGAGCACGCACGGCAGATGATGGCGAGCCCGATGATGGGCGACCTCAACAAGAAGCTCGAAGACAAGGGCGTGAAACCGCTCGCCTATTGGGACAACGGCGCCCACGTCTATACCGCGAACAAGCCGCTGATCATGCCCGACGATTTCCAGGGCATGAAGATGCGCATCCAAGGCAGCAAGGTGCTCGACGCGGTGGCCCGCCAGCTTGGCGCCATTCCGCAGATCATCGCCTTCGGCGAGCTCTACCAGGCGCTGCAGACCGGCGTGGTCGACGGCGAGGACAATGTGCCGTCGAATATCTGGACGCAGAAATTCTATGACGTGCAGAAATATCTTACCGTGTCCTATCACGGCCGGCTCACATACGCCCTGCTCACCAACAAGAATTTCTGGAATACGCTGCCGGCCGATGTCCGCCCCGGCCTCGATCGCGCCGTGCAGGAATCGACGAAGTTCTTCAATGACACCGCGGCGCACGACAACGCTGCCGCGCTCGATCAGATCAAGGCGACCGGCAAGATGGAATTCCATGTCCTCACCGACCAGGAAAAGAAGGCCTGGATCGCCAAGCTGATGCCGGTGCATCAGGAAATGCGGGGCCGCTTCGGCAAGGATTTTCTCGACAAGATCTACAAGGCGTCGGGCTTCACCCCGCCGCAGACCTAAGGGACGGTTGATCCGCGCGCATTAGCGCATGTCCCGAAAAGGTGGAAACAGGTTTTCCACTAACGACATGTGCAGGAGCCCGCGGATTTGGCGTGTGGGGACGCTAGTGCTCGACCGCATCCTCAATAGGCTCGAAGAGTGGATCATCGTCGCGCTGATCGGCGCGGCGACGATCCTGACCTTCGTCGCCGTCGTGCACCGCTATGGCGCCAGCAACTCGGCCGGTCTCGCACGCTGGGCGGCGCTGCACAATCTGCTTTGGCTCAAGGCCGCTGCGAGCTTCGTCTATCTCAAGCTCGCCGCGGTGAATTTATCCTGGGCGCAGGAACTCGCCACCTACATGTTCGTGTGGATGGCGAAATTCGGCGCTGCGCTGGGCGTGCGCACCGGCATCCATGTCGGCGTCGATGTTTTTGTGAAGAAGCTCACGCCGGCGACGCGCACCCCGGTGATCGTCTTCGCGCTGTTGTGCGGCGCCTTGTTCACGGGCGTCATCGGCACTTTGGGCGCGGTCTATGTCTACGAGCTCGATCCGGACCAGGTTTCGCCGGAGCTCGAATGGCCGAGCTGGATGATCTATCTGTGCATCCCGCTCGGTACTTATCTGATGTGCTTTCGCTTTCTGCAGGTGATGTGGCGCTATCTGCGCACCGGCCATGTGCCGCATACCGGCCATGGCGTCGAATACGAGGAGCCGCATGACCAGACGCCGCCGGCGGTGCCGGCGCCGGAGACGGCGCGATGACGGCGATCTTCCACGGCACGAAGGCGGCGGCGCCGCCGCGGCCGTTCGCGGCGGCCTTCACCTCGGGGCTGATCGTCATCACGCCGATTGCACTGGCGGTGATCTGCTTTGCCGCGCGGCTGCATGTCATCGAGCTCTCGCACACGGTGCGCGCCGAGCTTCTCTTCGCCATGCTGCTGGCGCTGATGGCCTCGGGCATGCCGATCTCGATTGCGCTCGGCCTATCGGTGCTGGTCTATTTGTTCATTCTGTCGAATGTCGATCCGAAGATGGTGGGCCTGAAACTGTTCACCAGCATCGACCGCTTCGAGATCATGGCGATCCCGTTCTTCATCCTGGCCGGCAACTTTTTGACCGCCGGCGGGGTGGCGCGCCGCATGATCGATTTCGCCACCGCAATGATCGGGCACTGGTATGGCGGCCTGGGGCTGGCCGGCGTGGTCGCCTGCGCGCTGTTTGCGGCGATCTCGGGCTCCTCGGTGGCGACCGTTGTCGGCATCGGCTCGATCATCCTGCCGGCGTTGATGCAGCAGGGCTATCCGCCACGCTTTTCCGCCGGCGTAATCGCCACCTCCGGCGCGCTCGGCATCCTGTTTCCCCCGTCGATCAATCTCGTGATCTACGCGGTGGCGACCTCGGGCATGCAGCCGCGCGGGCCGACTGGGGCGGTCGTCGATTCCGCCTCCATCGGCCAATTGTTCATCGCAGCGCTCATTCCGGGCCTGATGCTGGCGACGATGCTCGGCGCCACCACCTGGTACCGCGCCTGGCGCTACGATTATCCGCGCATGGAGCGCTCCGACTGGCGGCAGTGCTGGCGCGCCTTCCGCGAAAGCGTTTGGGGGCTGCTGCTGATCCTGTTGGTGCTGGGCGGCATCTATTCCGGCCTGTTCACGCCGACCGAAGCGGCCGCCTGCGCCGCCGTCTACGCCTTCTTCATCGCGGTCTTTGTCTATAAGGGTCTGAAGCTGTCCGAAGTGCCGGCGGTGCTGCTCAAGGCCGCGTCGATGAGCGCGATGATCCTCTATATCATCACCAACGCGGCGGTGTTTTCCTGGCTGCTCACTTCGGAACAGATCCCGCAGTCCATGGCCGGCTGGATGACGGCGCAGGGCTTCGGCATCGTCGCCTTTCTCCTTGTCACCAATGTGGTCCTGCTCGCCGCCGGCAATTTCATGGACCCGGCGGCAATCACCTTGATCATGGCGCCGATCCTGTTTCCGATGGCGGCCGCGCTCGGAGTGCATCCGGTCCATCTCGGCATCCTCATGGCGGTCAATATGGAAGTCGGCCTGTGCCATCCGCCGGTCGGGCTCAATCTCTATGTCGCTGCCGGCATCACCAAGATGGGTATCAGCGAGCTCACCATTGCCGTGCTGCCATGGCTCCTCACCATGCTGATCTTCTTGGGGCTGGTGACCTACATCCCGGCGCTCTCGCTCTGGCTGCCGCATGCGCTGGGCATGCTGTGAGCGGCGGTCGGCACGTTCCGCTCATTCCCGCGTAAGCCGGCAATTCGGTTTGCCCGCAAAGGAGCCTAAAGATTTTCCGAAAGAGCGGAAAGCGGTCTTCCGTAAGAAAACGCGACAAAACAAAGAACCTGGAGCGCTCCGTTTCCATCGAATGTGAAAAAGCTCCAGGCTACTGATAATCGTCCGGCCGCAATTCGATCGGCACGCCGTGCGGCGTACGCGCGCAGGCGCGCTCCCAGGCATCGCGCGTGCGCGCGAGCTGCGCCGCGCTGGTGACACCCTTTTCGGCGAGGATGCGCTCAAGCGCGGCGAGCCAGTGATGATAATAGGTCGCGCCGGTGTCAGGATCGCCGGCGGCTTGCGCCTTTTTGATCTCATCGCCGAGCGTCGCCGCCCATTCCGCCCAAGTGAACACGCCGCGCTCGCTGAGCGAGACCGCGAGCGCAAAGGCTTCCGCTTGCCAAGGCGCGTTGAAAACCGCGCCGTCGCTGTCGCGGGGAATGCGTGGCGGGTCATTCCCGCCGGACCAACGGAGCGAGCTGCTATCGGCGTTCATGCCGGCTCCAGATAAGGCTCAAAGGCCTCGATCGAGACCTTCAGCAAGGACTCGGCGGCCTCGCCCCACAATTCGCGGCCGTCGAACAGCACGGTATAGAGCCATTGCGGGTTTTCGCCTTTGCCGATCGCCGCCGTGTCGGGAAAAACATGACAGCCGCGCAGCGCTGCGATGGTGCCGACCTTGTCGCGCGCATAGCGCGGCAGCCGCGTATGCGTGGCCGGATGGATGTTCTTGGTGCGCACGCGGTCGCCGACTTTAAACCGCGCCGGCGCTGGTGCCGGTCGGGCGTAGGAGCCGCGCGTCAGCGACGCGTCCACATCGGCCAGCGTCAGCTTGCGTTTGAGCGGCCGGCCGGGGCGCGCGGCATGGCCGTTTCGAATTTCCTCAGCGTCGGCCAGTCCTTGCTGCACAACCATGTTCTCAAGCCGCAGCGCCCACTTCTTGTAATAGGAGCTCGACAGATAAACGTCAGGCGGCAACTCCTCGATGCCGGCGCGGGTCTGGTCGATGGTCCACAGCCGGGTGAAGCCCATGGCACGGTTGAGCGCTAGGCAGCGGCCCTCCCATTCAGCGTGGAACACCGGCTCGTTCTCTTCCGGCTCGACTTTGCCGAAGCCGTGCATGCCGCCCATATCGTGAATGCCGTCCATCACTTGACCTCGTGCGGCTGCTTCGGAAAGCCGGTGCCGATCATGCTGTCGCGGGTCACAAGCTTAGCGAGCTCCTCTTCGCTCCAGCCTTGCGTGCCTGCGGGGCGCATCGGCAGCACGATGAATCGCGTCTCGGCGGTCGAATCCCAGACTCGGATCGCGGTGCCGGGCGGCAGCGTCACGCCGAAATCGGCGAGCACGCCGCGTGGATCGTTGACCGCGCGCGAGCGGTAGGGCGCCGACTTGTACCAGACCGGCGGTAGCCCAAGCACTTCCCATGGATAGCAGGAGCACAAGGTGCAGACGATCATATTGTGCTGCTGCGGCGTGTTCTCCACCGCGATCAGATGATCGCCGACGCGGTTGATCACGCCGAAGCCGAGCACCGCCTTGGTGGCGTCTTCGAGCAGCGCCTTTTTGAAGGCCGGATCGCTCCAGGCCTTGGCGACGACGCGGGCGCCGATATGTGGCCCGACCTTGGTCTCATAGGCTTCGATCAGCGCATCGATGGCGGCCGGATCGATATAGCCCTTCTCGGCAAGCACGGTTTCGAGCGCGCGCACCCGCAACTGCATTTCCGACAGTTCCGAGCCGTGGCGGTCGTCATGCGGATGGTCGTGACGATGAACATGCGCTGCGGCGGTCACATGGGGGTCGTTTGCCATTGCTGTGGTCCCGTACAGCCGCTGGCCCTGCGCTGGGCAAAGCGGACGCTATGACATGCTGGAGTCAGCCAAGAGTTTAGCCACGACCCCCGCCAGCGCGCAATTCGCCCAAAAGACCGTGACGGACATGGCCAATGCGATCGACCGCCTCACTGCCACTATCGGCCGCAGCGCCGCCTGCTGCTGATCGCGGCCGCTCGCGAGATCCTCGCCGTGCTCGGTTCCGTTCTCGGCGGCGACCGCATGGTCGAGCGCGCCGTGAACGCAACCGTCCTGCCGCAGCGGTTGTACGGTTCATAACAATTCTTCCGGACTTTGCGCCGCCGCGGTAAGCTTGTCGCGCATTGCCGTGGGTGGCACCGCCATTGTGGGGCGCGGACATGAGCGAGGATGCGAGCGAGCCGGCCGGCAAGAACATCGTCATTTGCTGCGACGGCACCGGCAATCAGGTCGAAGGCAATCTGTCGAATGTGCTGAAGCTGTTTCGCATCCTGCGCAAGAACGAGCGGCAGCGCGTCTATTACCATCCTGGAATTGGTGCGATCGGCGCCGACGATCCTTGGACCAGGCTCACGCAGAACACCAAGGGCGTTTTCGAGCTCGCGACCGGCTACGGCCTCGACGACGAAATACTCGAAGCCTATCGCTTTCTCGGCACGCACTATGAGAAGGGCGATCGCGTTTTTCTGTTCGGCTTCAGCCGCGGCGCCTACACGGTCCGCGCCTTGGCAGGATTCATCCACATGATCGGACTATTGCCGCCCGATCAGCTCAACATCGCCGATTATGCGCTTAGCGCATACAAGAAGGTCGGCGATCGCGGCGATTTTCGGTCGGGCTGGCGCTTCGGTCACGTGACCGGCGCGCGGCGTATCATCATCGACTTTGTCGGCGTATGGGACACCGTCGCCTCGATGATCGTGCCGCGCTGGGATCGCTGCATTCCGATTCCCACCCTGCAGATGCTGCCTTATACGCGGACAAACCCCAGCGTGAAGGTGTTCCGTCACGCCAAGGCGCTTGACGAGCGGCGCCGGTTTTTTCGACTCAACCGCTGGACCGAGCCGCAAAGCTTCGTCGCCAATCCCTTCGACAAGGCTGCGCCGGCGGCTGCGCAAGATATCAGGCAGGTCTGGTTCGCCGGTGTCCACGCCGATATCGGCGGCGGCTATCCGGAAGACCAAAGCGGGCTGGCGCAGTTTCCGCTCAACTGGATGATCGATGAGGCCGTCCAATTTGGACTCGCTATCGATGCGCGAACGCGCAGCCATCTGGCGCTGGGACAGAACCAGCCGGACGCGCGCGAGAACTTTGCCAAGCCTGATGCAACGGCGCAGTTGCACGTGTCGCTGACCGCGGCCTGGCGGCCGCTGGAATGGATTCCAAAACGCGTCAAATATGAGGAATGGAAATGGCGTCTGAAGCTTGACGGCTTCTACATTCCCGACGGCGAACCGCGGCCGATGAAGCTCGTCGACCCCTACACCCAAACGGAGATCGAGCAGACAATTCCGCGCGTTCACCAGTCGGTCTTTGACCGCATGAGCAAGGTGCCGGACTATCGGCCGATCAATCTGCTTCCCGAGCACGCTGTCGAGCCGTGGCCTCACGCGACGGCATGACGCCAAGCGATCCCAGCCGCTTTGCAGCGTGCTTGGCGCCCGCTCGACGGCCTTTGCCAAATCGCGCATAGAGATACTGACCGCAGATGGCTTAATCCGATTTGCAGCGAGTGAATCATGGCGGCAGCTGAAATCTTCGATCTTCGCGGCAAAGTGGCCCTGGTGACCGGCGCATCGAGCGGGCTTGGCCTGCGCTTCGCCGAGTGTCTGGCGGAGAACGGCGCCGCCGTCGCGCTGGTGGCGCGGCGGGCGGATCGGATTGCGGCGCTGGCGGCGAAGATTGAAACGGCCGGCGGCAAGGCGCTGCCGATCGACGCCGATGTGCGCGATCGCGCTGCGGCCCAACATGCATTCGATGCGGCCGAGCGGGCCTTCGGCATCGTCACGATCCTGGTCAATAATGCCGGCGTTGCGCATGCCGGCCGCGCCGTGGAACTGCCGCAGGAGGAATGGCAGCGGGTGCTGTCGACCAATCTCGACGCGGTGTTCTTTTGGGCGCAGGAAGCGGCGCGCCGCATGCTCGCCGCCGGCAAGACCGGCGCCATCGTGAATATCGCCTCCGTGTTGGGGCTCGGCGTCGACAAAGGGGTCATCGCCTATGCCACCGCCAAGGCCGGCGTGATCCAGCTGACCAAAGCGCTGGCGCTGGAACTGGCGTTCAAGGGGATTCGCGTCAATGCCATCGCGCCGGGCTGGATCGTCACCGAGCTCAACCGCGATTATCTGATGAGCGAGCGTGGCGCCGCGCTTAAGCGGCAAATTCCGATCGGCCGCTTCGGCGAGGAGCGCGATCTTGACGGCCCGCTTCTGCTCCTGGTCTCCGATGCCGGCCGCTTCATGACCGGCGCCACCATCGTCGCCGACGGCGGGCAGGTGGTGGCCCTGCGCGGCTAGTGTCGCGATTGCGAAGTTCGCCACACCTTGCGGCACGCCCGCAAGCGAATTTCGGAATCGAAGACGACACCAGCGCGCGGACTCGTCAATGTCCGGCCCGTGCCCGCTTCCGCGGACGAGGCAGACATCGCCGCGAAGCGTATCGACTTGCGCTGACCAGCCAAAGCGGAAGCTCGGACGCAACCCTGTGCCATCGGTGGGGCGTCAAACAACGTCGCTTGATGCGCTCGCGCGCACAATCAGAGGGTGTCGCGCCATAGGCGCGGCGGAAGCTGCGATTGAAGATAGGACAGATCGCCAAAGCCGCAGTCGAAGGCGATCACCGTCTTCGTTCGCCGCGACCTGCAGCCGAACGGAGGTCCAGACGAGTCCGCCTCGGCCTGAACTGGAAGTTCTGATCCGCCTGCCGCGGCAATAATGCGGAGTCTCGCGCCGGCCAGACTGTCGCAGTCGCGAATCCGTCGCCGGCGGTGTAACAAGGGCTCCTCAAGCCTTCTGTCGGGGCGGGCGCGAGGCGCGGCGTGGGATCGCATTTGGGACTGCAGCAGGTCGCTCTCGTGTTCGCCGGTGCACTGGCCGGCGGCATTGTCAACGGTCTCACCGGCTTCGGCACGGCCATCACCGCAATGGGATTTTGGCTCTATGCCATACCGCCCGCCGTAGCCGCCTCCGTCTCGATCATCTGTTCCTGCGTTTCACAGCTGCAGACGCTGCATCTGATCTGGCACACGATCCGCTGGCGGCGCGTCCTGGTCTTCGTCGTGCCCGGTATCGCGGGTGTGCCGATCGGAACGTGGCTGCTGCCGCATATCGAGCCGCGGGCGTTCAAGATCGGCGTCGGCCTGTTCCTCGCCGGCTATGCGGCCTATGTGTTCTTGCGCCGGCGGCCGATCAAAAGCGGGTGGGGCGGTCGCTTCGCCGACGGCATCGTTGGCTTCGGCGGCGGCATCTTGGGCGGTCTTTCCGGCCTGTCGGGTGTGTTCCCTGTGATCTGGACCGATATCCGCGGCTGGATCAAGGAAGAGCGCCGCGCCGTGCTGCAGAGCTTCAACATCGCCATCCTGTGGCTCGCTTTGGCCTCCCATGTTGCGTCGGGATTGCTGACGCGGCAGGTTGTCTTGCAGGCGGCGGTGGCTCTGCCCGGCACGATCGGTGGCGCTTGGATTGGCGCGCTCTGCTATCGGCGGCTCGCCGATCGCGGCTATCAGCGCGTTATTCTGGCGCTGTTGTTTGTTTCAGGCTGCACGCTGATCTGGACGAGCCGGTGATGACACGACAAGAAGCGGTCACAGGCTGTCATCCAAATTTGTCAGTCTTGACCGTAGTCAAAAAAAGCCCGCCGGGGTGAGGCACTGATCGCAACGCACAGCGAGAGCGCTTCCGGTCTTCTATGTGCACGGCGAACCTGCTGTTCAATCAGCGATCCGCTCGTGCGTGATCCACACAGCCTGCGCACGGCGCGGAACTCGCGCGCGCATTTTGATTCATGTGAGCGTTTGCGCGCTTGACAATTCTGTGTCCTGGACCAAGATTCGATTGCACCTTTCTGACACGGAGGTTGAAACATGAATCCACCGGGTCAAGAAGGCCGCGATAATTGCTGCGCGAGCGTCCGGTCCGCAGCATAGCGGCAAAACGCGGACGGTTCGCCGGGCGCGACCTCTGCGGGTCACATCAGTGAGGCAAGACCCCGATTTAGTCGCCCCCGGCGCACAATCTCATTATGGCACCCTCATTGCGGCACCCTCATTGCGGCGTTCTCATCGGGGCGCGGCGTGGCGCTCCAGCAAAAAAGTTGTCTTGCAAGGATTTGTTTACGCTGCCGGCTTCTTCATTAGCAACGCGTTGCGATCGGCGCGGGCCGATGCAGCGAAAGCATCACGGAATGCCGCCCCGGCTTGGCGGCGGGATCGTGCCGGTGCCGTGCTGCGTCCCCTGCAAGATCGTTTGCCAGGCGTTTTGCCCGGCCTCGTTGGGAGTCCATGGCGTATTGGGACAATTGTAGCTCGGCTGCGGGCCAATCGTGCCGCACGGATTGATCGTGACACTGGTGAGGCCCGGCACACCACCGTTTTGCCCCGGCTTGCTGGTCAATAATTTCAGGTAATAGGCGATCTCCTGTTGGCTCACCGGTTGCGGCTGGCTTGGCGGTGTGTTCCATCCGGTGATCAGCACAAAAAAACCGGACCGGCTGATGGTCATTGTGCCGGCGCCGTTCTGAATCGTCACCACGCCATAATGGTCGATGACCTTCGTCCCGTTCGGTCCCTGGGTGATTGTCACCGTGCCGCCGCGGATGCCGATCGCCGCATCCGACGTATTGATCGAGGCCTGGCCTTGATGACTGAGCGCGCCGCCGACAAAGCGCAGCGCGCCTTGTGTCAGCGTGGTGAGCATATGCCCGGAATTGGAACTGGGATTATAGACATATTCGTCGATCAGAATACTGGTGTTCGGCGCGATGCTCAGCGTGCTCTTGTCGAGAAACAACAGCTGCACCGAGCCGGTCGGCGTGGTGTGGATGCGTTCCTTGTGCACGATGCGCGCGCCGACCGTGAGCGTCTGCGTCGTCGCGCCCGGCCGGGTGCTTTCGCTGGTCGGATTGACGGCGGTCGTGGTGCCGACCTCCTGGGCTGCAGCGGGCAGCACCGCCATGAGCGCACCGGCAATGCAAACGGCGAGACGGCCTGCGGTCATGTTTGCCTCTAGAACTTGAACGTCGGCCCGGCCTGGACCAGCAGATCGTGCGTCGTGAACGCCGGAATGTTGGAATTGTCGCGGCGGTACAGCGCGAGCGTGCTCAGATAGAGCCGGTTCCACACCGGCACATCGAGGCCCAGGCCGACGCGCCATTCGGTGACGCGGGGCGTCGTGTTCGGATCGATATTCGGATCGGGCGCGCTATATTGCCATTGGCTCACTCCGAAACTCGGCGTCAGTGTCCAGGTGCGGCCGTCGCCGAGCGGCGAAAAATTCCACGGTAGCCAGATATCGGCGGCATAGGCGTCGTAGCTGTCGGGACTGAACGTGGCACTGGAATGGGCAAAGCCCAAGCGCGTCTGCCAGCCGAGACCCGCGGCAAGCGGGCCGGATGCGCGCACCGCGTAGGTTGACAGCGTGCCGCTCATGCCGCTGGCGAGCGGATAAAAGCCGGAATTGTGAAAGCCCTGCCGCGCGATTTCGGCATAAGGATCGAGTGCGACATTGCCGATAACGGCGTGCAGGGTCAGACCGCCGCCGGCACTTCCTGAATAGATGGCGTCGGCCAGCGCCGTGCCGGTCAGAAGCAGGTAAGGCTTGATCGAGACCGCGCCTTCGCTATTGGGGGTAATCCCGAAACGCGGTCCGGCGCGCAGTTCCACCACCCCGACGTCGAATTGGTGCAACCGGAACTCTTGCTGGTCATAGCCGACCACCGAGGCTTCGAACGTGTCGCCACGCTGGTTCTGAAAATCATGGACATAATTCAAGCCGAACCCGCCGAACCAATTCCAGCCGCTCTGCCTGAAGAACCGGCTGTCGAAGCCGTTGCCCGAGGCCAGCACCGTGCCCGGCCCGGGCCCCGCGCCCGGATTGCTCTGATAAGCCAGCCCGGTCTGCACAAAGCCGGAAAAGCGGTCGACTTGCAGCTGCTTGTCGACGTCATACAAAAGATCCTCGGTGCGCTGCCGCAGATCCGGGGTGATGTCGGCCTGCTCCAGCGCGGATTTCAGATAGCCGCGCGCCATTTCGTAGGAGCCAAGCCGGTAGTACAGAACGCCGAGCTCGAAACGCACCCGTGACAGGGTGGGATTGTAAAACAGGAGCTGCTCGTAAGCGCCGATCGCCGATTCGACATCATAGGCCGAAGCGGAGACGGCATATTGCAGCGTGTTGTTCAGATCCGAAGGCCGTGTCAGGACCGCCTGAAACAGCGGACTGGTATTGGTTGCGAACGGCGAGGCGAATTGCGCGGAAGCCGCGCTCGCCAAAAGGCAAAGCAGAGCAGTCGGTGCCACCACACCTGTAAGCCAAGGCCGGAAAAATGCGCGCCAAGCCCGGACCCGCAAAGCCACCCCGTCGCCTGCTATCGCCGTCTAACAGAAACAGCGGATTCCACAGATGGTATTATATTCCGCGCAGTCTCGCGACAGCCGGCAACTTAATACGACGCGGCCGGCAAGTCGAGATAATCGGGCGGAGATTGAGTCTTTCACCAAGCCTTTTACCAGCCCTGCGAAAATACTGATTGGCAATGTCGTCGGCTGACATCGCGGCAAAAGCAACAGCGGCCCGGCCATTTAATTGCCGAATCGCTTGCCCGTTGGCTTGCGCAGCCGCTATTCGTTCGCGGCCGGCGGAACGGGCAGAGAGCGGCGGACAATGAGACGGACACAGGAGGAGCGCCGGCGGGCAACGCAAGCGGCGGTGCTATCGGCGGCCCTCGATGTGCTGATTGATGACGGCTTTGCCAATTTCAGCGCCGGTCGGGTAGCGGCGCGCGCCGGCGTCTCACGCGGCGCGCTCGAGCGCTATTTCCCGACCAAGAACGCGCTGTTGCTCGCCGCGACCCAGCATGCGATGGACGAGGCGGTCGCGCATGCGAAAGCGCTGGCCGCGCGCAACAGCAAGCCCACAGTGCAACGATTCCTGCTCGATTCCGAGCACTTTTTCTTCGGACCGCTTTATCGCGCCATGCTGGAACTGGCGATTGCTGCCGCAAGCAATGCCGGTTTGGCCAGGCTGCATCGCCCGATCGTGGTGCGCGCCCGCAAAAGCCTCAACCGCATTTGGCTCGATACGCTCATTGCCGCTGGCTTTCCGCGCCAAAGCGCCGAGCGCTTCATTTTGCTGACACATTATCTTCTGCGCGGCCTGTTCGTCGTCGAAACCTGGCTGCCCTACAAAACGAACCGGCGCCGGGTGATCGCGCAATGGTCGGCGCTCGCGCCCGCTGTGCTCGGACCGGCTTCATCCACGGTACGGCGCCCCACCAGGCGGGGCAGGCGCCCAACTGCAAACCGCCCAACGGCGAGCCGCCCAATTTCAAAGCGGCCATTTGCGCGCTGAGGCCGCAGGAAGAAAAAAGCATATATGCTTTTTTGTTTGAAATATCGTCACCCCTCGACTAGCCTCAAGCAAAACCATCCGCGCGCCGCGACGGATTGCGAGGAAACGCGTTGTCGGAGCAGCGGGCAGACTTACGTTCGGTTCCGGCGGGAGGAAGACGCATGACGCTGCAGCAGAACACCGATCGCATTCAGACCACGCATATCGGCAGCCTGCCGCGGCCGCATCATCTGCTCGATCAGCTCAAGGCGAAATTGTCCGGCAAGCCATTCGACGAAAAAGCCTTCGACGCGGCGCTGCGCCAGGCGGTCGCCGACGTCGTAAAAAGGCAGGTCGATTGCGGCATCGATATCGTTACCGATGGCGAATTCTCAAAGCCGGGCTTTTTCACTTATGTCCAGGAGCGGCTTTCCGGCTTTGAGCCGCGGCCCAATCAGAAGCTGCTGCTGTTCCAAAAGGAAGTCGCCGCCTTTCCCGAATATTACGCCGATTATTTCAAGCAGGCGATGATGGGCGGGGCGATCGTGCCGCTGTCGCCGGTCGTGTGCACCGGGCCTGTGCAATATCGCGGCCAGGCGCCGCTCGCGCGCGACATTGAAAACCTGAAAGCCGCTGCCAAGGCTGCCGGCGTGCCGCTGCATCATGTGTTTCTGCCGGCGACGGCGCCCTCCGGCGTCGGCATCAATGAATATTACCGAAGCGACGAGGAGTATTTCCACGCCGTCGCCGCCGCGATGAGCGCGCAATATCGCGCCATCGCCGATGCCGGCATTCTCGTGCAGATCGACGATCCGTTCCTTGCCGATATTTTTGTCGAGCCCGGACTGGACGACGCCGGCAAGCGCCGGCGCGCCGAGATCTATGTTGAGGCGATCAATATCGGCCTGCAAGGGATTCCGCCGGAGCGCGTGCGCTTTCACACCTGCTACGGCATCAATGAAGGGCCGCGCCTTTATGAGGCGAGCCTGAAAGAGCTCATCGGCTTCATGCTGAAGATCAATGCCGGATCGTACAGTTTCGAAGCCGCCAATCCGCGCCATGAGCACGAATATCATCTGTTCGAGACGGTGAAGATCCCGGACGGCAAGGTGCTCTGTCCCGGCGTGATCACCCATGCCAGCAACATCGTCGAGCATCCCGAATTGATCTGCGAGCGCCTCTTGCGCTTCGCCAACCTGGTCGGCCGCAGCAACGTGATTGCCGCCGCTGATTGCGGCTTCTCCTCGCAGGCGCTCTACCGCACCGAGGTGCATCACACTGTGGTCTGGGAGAAATTTAAGGCGATGCGCGAAGGCGCCGAGCTCGCCAGCAGGAAGCTGTGGAAGCACTGACCATGCAGGCAAAGAGAGGCCTTGCCGACCGGCATGGAAGGCCCGGCGGAGGGGGAGGGTAATATGACCAAGCGGATCAGCTTCGCGCGGATTTGCCTCGCGCTATTGGCGGTCGGCAGTTTCGCCCGCGCCGCGCATGCCGAGGACACGGTCAAGATCGGTTTCATCGCGCCCTCGACCGGCCAGTTCGCGCAGATCGGCGCGATGATGATTGCCGGCGCCAAATATTTCATGGCCGTCAACGGCGTGAGCATCGCCGGCAAGAAGATCGAGCTCTTGATCAAGGACGACGGCAGCCAGCCGGACAATGCCAAGCGCATCGCCCAGGAATTCATCGTCAATGACAGAGTTGCCGTGCTCGGCGGCTTCACGTTCACGCCGGTTGCGCTTGCGGTCGCGCCGCTCGCGACCGAGGCGAAGATTCCGCAAGTGGTGATGGCGGCGGGCACCTCGATTATCACTGAGAAGTCGCCCTATATCGCGCGCACCTTCTACACCATTGCGCAGGCCGCGGTGCCGATGGCGCAATGGGCGGCGCAGAACAACATCAAAAAGGTCGCCACGGTCGTATCCGATTATGCGCCCGGTTATGATGCCGAGCAGGCATTCGGCGACGAACTCAAGAAGAATGGTGGCGAAATCGTCGCCAATATCCGCGTGCCGGTGCAGAGCCCGGATTTCGCGCCGTCGCTGCAGCGCGCCCGCGACGCCAACCCCAACGGCATCTTCGTCTTCATCCCGGCCAGCATGGCCGGCACGTTCGCCCGACAATATGCCGAACGCGGCCTCAACGCGTCCGGCGTCAGGCTGATGGGCACGCTTGATCTCACCGACGATGATCTCTTGCCGGGCATGGGCGATCCGGCCATCGGCATCATCACCGCCGGTCCCTATTCCGCGGCGCATATGTCGCCGCAGAACCAGGCCTTTGTCGCAGGCTTCACAAAATTTGCCGGCAAGCGGCCCAATCACGTGGCGGAATCGGTCTACGACGGCATGCGCCTGATCTACGAGGCGCTGAACAAAACCGGCGGCGATACCGACGGCGACAAATTGATCGCGGCGATGAAGGGCATGAGCTTCGAGGGGCCGCGCGGGCCGATCACCATCGATGCGCGCACGCGCGACATCGTCCACAACATCTATATCCGCCGCGTCGAGCGCAAGGACGGCGAGCTTTACAATATAGAGTTCGCGACGTTTCCCGCCGTGAAGGATCCGATCAAGAAGGCGGAGGGGAGCCGGTAGTCGGCCGGTCCGCGCGAAAGCGGGGACCCGGCTTGCTGCGAAGAACCGGATGCCCGCTTTCGCGGCAATGAGCGCAAGTTGCCTTGGCTCGCTTACGTATCGGCGATTTCACCCTGCCGACCGCGCGCGCACGAAATTGACGATACCGGAAAAATCCGCGCCGCTCGAGCCGGTCTCGCAGAACTGCTGATAGATGTCGGCGGCGTGCGTGCCGATCGCCGCTTCGACATGTACCGAGGACGCGGCCGCGCGCGCGAGGTTGAGATCCTTGAGCATCAAGGCGGCCGCGAAGCCGGGCTTGTAGCCGCTGTTCGCCGGACTCGTCGGCACCGGCCCGGGCACCGGGCAATAGCTGGTCAGCGCCCAGCATTGGCCGGACGACGACGACACCACGTCGAACAGGGCCTGATGCGAGAGCCCCAGCTTTTCGCCGAGCACGAAAGCTTCGCTCACCGCGATCATCGAGGCGCCGAGAACCATATTGTTGCAGATTTTCGCCACCTGGCCGTTGCCGGCTTCGCCGCAATGCACGACTCGCTTGCCCATCTTCTCGAGCACCGGCTTGCCGCGCGCGAAGGCGTGCTGCGAGCCGCCGACCATGAAGGTGAGGGTGGCCGCCTTGGCGCCGCCGACGCCGCCGGAGACCGGCGCGTCAAGTGTGGCGATCCCGCGCCCGGCGGCTAGCTTATGCGCGGCGCGGGCGCTTGCCACGTCGATGGTCGAGCAGTCGATCAACAGCGCGCCCTGCTTGGCGGCCGGCACGATGTCCTCCCACACCGCAAGCACATGCTCGCCGGCCGGCAGCATGGTGATGACCACGTCGGCATTTTCGACGCAGTCCCGCGCATTGTCGGTGATCGCAACGCCGGTTGCGGCCGCCGCCTCGCGCAGCGCAGCGACAAGATCGAAGCCCCGCACAGGCTCGCCGGACTTCGCCAGATTGGCGGCCATCGGGCCGCCCATATTGCCGAGGCCGATGAATCCGATATGCGGCATGGACGTGTCCTCCCCGGCGTGATGTCCTAGGTCGGGCGCATTACATGCCCCTTTTATGCATCACATCACGGCAGAAATGCCAGCGGCAGAGCAAGGCATTGATCGCAACGGACAGCTAGTGCTTCCGCTCTATTGATCTTGTCAAGGGTGGTTGACCGCTGAAGACGGCGCTGCGCGCCCTTGATAAGATCAATAGACCGCAAGAGAGGCGGCCGTTGCGATCGATGTCGTCCCACGATCACCTGAGTGCTGTTTTTACGAGCGTACCGCGCGGACCCTGATGCGTGACCGTTCCACGTCGGTCAGCACGCGCCGCTTCCGATCCGACCGGAAACGATCGCGCTCTACTCCTCGAACTTCAATTCCAGCGCGCCCACCGGCTTGAAGTGTCGCGCGACGATGTCGGGTGTCACCTCTTCCAGTCTCTCCGGCCGCCACTTCGGATTGCGGTCCTTGTCGACGATGGCGGCGCGAATGCCTTCGATCAGATCGTGTCCGGCCACGCAGGCAAGCGCAATACGGTAATCCTGTGCAAAGCACTCCTCAACGCGCTTGAACGCGGCGGCCTCGCGCATATGGCGCAGCGTGACCTTGAGCGAGGTCGGCGAGGCCTTGCGCATCGCCGCCAGCGCCGCCTGCGCGTCGTCTTCAACGCGGGCGCCCAATCGCGCGATGATTTCTTCGACCCGCTCGGCGCCGTAGCAGGCATCGATCCAACGCCGGGCCGCGGCCAGTTTGCCTGGCGGCGGCGGACTTGCTAGCGCGCCGAGGCGGCGGCGCACATCATCGGCGCTTCGGCACTCGGCCAGGGCCGCAGGAATTTCGTCAAGCTTCGTCGCCGCGATATGAATGTCGGCAAGCCCGCAATAGATCGCGTCCGCGGCATTGGCTCGCTCGCCGGTCAAGGCGAGATGGGCGCCGGCATGGCCGGGCGCGCGCGCCAAGGGAAAGCATGCGCCGACATCGGGAAAAAAGCCGATGCCGACCTCCGGCATGGCGACTGCGGAGCGATCGGTGACGACGCGGTGCGCTGCGTGCGCGGAGAGCCCGACGCCGCCGCCCATGACCATGCCATCCATGATGGCGACCACGGGCTTGCGATAGCGCGCGATCATGACATTGAGCCGATATTCGATCGCCCAGAATGTCTCCGGCAAGTTGTCGCCGGATTTTGCCGCGTCATACAGCGCGCGAATGTCGCCGCCGGCGCAGAAGCCGCGCTCGCCGGCGCCGTCGAGCAGCACGGCGCCGACCGCGGGATCGGCGGCCCAGGCACGCAGCGCTCCCGTCATGGTGACGGCCATGTCGAGGGTTACGGCATTGAGCGCTTTGGGGCGGTTGAGCGTGAGCCGGCGCAGCGCGCCGCGCGCGCGGATGATGATATCGCCGTCCTGAACAATACGTTCGTTCATCGCCCGACGAGGCTTCTCGCGACGATGAGGCGCATGATCTCGTTGGTGCCTTCCAGAATTTGATGCACGCGCAGATCGCGCACGATCTTCTCGATGCCGTATTCGGAAAGATAGCCGTAGCCGCCGTGCAGCTGCAGCGCCTGATTGGCGATATCGAAACAGGCGTCGGTGACGAAGCGCTTTGCCATTGCGGCGAGCTGGGTCGCGTTCGCTTCGCCGCGGTCGACCGCCGCCGCGGCGTGCCACAGCAACGCGCGCGACGCTTCGAGCGCCGTCGCCATGTCGGCCAAGCGGAATTGCAGGGCCTGGAACTCGTTCAGCCGTTTGCCAAAAGCCTTGCGCTCCTTCATATAGGCCAGCGTTTTCTCAAGCGCGCTTTGCGCGCCGCCGAGCGAGCAGGCGGCGATATTGAGCCTGCCGCCGTCGAGGCCGATCATCGCGATCTTGAAGCCCGCGCCTTCCTCGCCGAGCCGGTCGGCGGCCGCGACGCGCACGTCGGAGAACATCACCGCGCGCGTTGGCTGCGCATTCCAGCCCATTTTGCGCTCATTGGCGCCAAACGTAATTCCAGGCGCGTCGCCCGGGACGATGAACGCCGAAATTCCGGCCGGCCCCGCGCCGCCGGTGCGCGCCATGAGCAGATAGAGATCGCCCGCGCCGGCGCCCGAGATGAACTGCTTTTGGCCGTTAATAATGTAATGGTCGCCGTCGCGCACAGCGCGGGTGACGAGCGCGGCGGCGTCCGAGCCGGAGCCCGGCTCGGTCAGGCAGTAGCTCGCCAAAAGCTCCATGCTGCACAGCCGCGGCAGATAACGCCGCCGCTGCTCGGCGCTGCCGAACGTGTCGATCAGCGACGCCGTCATATTGTGGATAGACATATAGGCCGACACCGTCGGGCATCCGGTGGCCAGCGCCTCGAAGATCAAGGTGCCGGTGAGCCGCGACAGCGCCGAGCCGCCGACATCTTCGCCGACAAACACGCCGCCCATGCCGAGCGCAGCGGCTTTGCGCATTTCCGCGACCGGAAAATGCTTGGCCTCGTCCCAGGCGATCGCGTTCGGCGCAAAATGCTCGTCGGCAAAGCTGCGCGCGACCTGGCGCATCGCGATCTGGTCGGCATCGAGGGCGAAAGGCTCGGGCTTGGGTTGTGATTGGTCGAGCATGGGACGCGCGCAGGATCAATTCGGATTGACCGTTAGCGTGCCCGTTTTTGTCCGCGAAGGGAAGGCGGCTGCGAACGAAGTCGATACTGGTCGCCGGGGTCAAACCCGGAAATTTGAATGTAGCACCGGCAGCGGGCGGGCAATTGTCCCGCACAATGAACATGCGGCTCTCAGGCGCGGCGGCGTAAAGCGAAAAACAGGACTACGCCACGGCGGCGATTGAACGAGCAAGCATCGATGTGTCCGTGGCACGGGACTATGCGCCGATCCAGGCTGATCACTCAAGGCGGGCATGGCGGCGGTTGGCCGAGCTAACTCGCTCGCAGCTCAGTGCGCGTAGACGCGCTTATGCGAATAATGCCTGTGCCGCGAAGGATACGGCCCATACGCCGCGGCGGCCGCGGCGCGGCTCGTCGAATAATAAGGGTTCATTGCACAGAAGCCGCGATTGCCGGCGAGCACGTTCGGCACGCAGGCTTCGACGGTGTAATAGTAGCAATCATAATGGATGCCGCCGGTGCCGACCGAAATGACGGCGCACCAGGGTGCGTCTCCCGAATACTGAGCCTGGCTGGGCGAAGCAAACAGGCACAGCAGCGCTAATCCGGTCGCAATGGCAAAGCTGATCCGCGTCATTGTGGGCCTCATGGCTACATCGAAGCGTTTTGACCCTGCTATCGGGCCTACGATTGGCTTATTACCCCGGCCCGATGTAAGTATTCCTGCAACGCGCAAAATCAAAGAGGGGCGCCGGCATGGATTTCACGCTGCCGCCGGACATCGAAGATCTCCGCCAACGCACGCGCGCTTTCGTCGAAGAGCACGTTCTGCCGCTCGAGGCGGATGCGGAAAATTTTTCCGAACATGAAAACATTCCGCTGCCGCGGCTCGCGCCCGTTCAGGACAGGGCGCGCAAAGCCGGCCTATGGGCGCCGCAATCGCCCAAGGAGTTCGGCGGCATGGCGCTGCCGATCGTCGCCTGGGCGGCCATCTACGAAGAAGCGGCGCGCTCGCTGTTCGGCCCGCTCGCGATGAACTGCGCGGCGCCGGACGACGGCAATATGAATCTTTTGTCGCGCATCGGCACGCCCGCGCAGAAGGAATGGTGGCTGCGGCCGGTGGTCGAGGGCAAAGTGAAATCCGCTTTTGCCATGACCGAGCCGGCCCCCGGCGGCGGCTCGGACCCCGGCATGATCCGCACCGCGGCGGAAAAGAAGAACGGCAAGTGGATCATCCGCGGCCGCAAATGGTTCATCACCGGCGCCGGTGAGGCGCGGCATTTCATCGTCGTTGCCCGCACCTCCGATGACAAGCGGCGCGGCCTCACCGCGTTTCTCTATCATCGCGATCAGCCGGGCTGGCGCATCCTGCGCCGCATCCCGATCATGGGACCGGAGGAGCACGGCGGCCACTGCGAGCTCGAATTCGACGGGCTCGAAGTCGCCGACGACAATGTGCTGCTCGGCGTCGGCGACGGGCTGAAGGTCACGCAGATCAGGCTCGGTCCGGCGCGGCTCACCCATTGCATGCGCTGGCTCGGCCAGGCCAAGCGCTGCCTGGAAATCGCCCAGGACTACGTCAATCGGCGCGAAGGCTTTGGCATAAAGCTTGCCGACCGCGAGAGCGTGCAGATCAAGCTCGGCCAGGTGGCGCAGCAGATTCAGATCGGGCGGCTGCTCACCATGCACGCAGCCTGGAAGCTCGATCACGGCGATCGCGCGCGCAAGGAGATCTCCATGGCCAAGGTGCATGTCGCCGACACGCTGCACCAGGCCGCCGACACCGCCATCCAGCTCAACGGCGCGCGCGGCTATTCCAAGGACACGATTCTGGAATGGATCTATCGCGCCGCTCGCGCCGCGCGTCTCGTCGACGGCGCTTCCGAGGTGCACAACATGGTGCTGGCGCGCTTTCTGCGCGAGGAGGGGCGGGATTTCTGGACGTGGAGTGCGGGGAACAGGATTTGAGCGGCCGACGGGGTGACGATGGAGAGCGCGTCGTTGCGGGGAGCGACGAAGCAATCCCAGCAATGGTGCCACCGCACTGGATCGCTCCGCCTCGCTCGTCGTGACGGCTCAAGCGCAGCTCAACTCCGCCAGCCCGGATCGATCGTGTCGAGCATGCGCAGATAAGCCGGCCAGTCGGCCGAGCCGCGGCCTGAATCGTGGTGCTCGTATTGCCGCGCGGTCTTCTCGCAAATCTCCGGCGGGATCTCGATCAGCGCGCCGCCGGTCGCCTCCATGCGCAGCTGGATGTCGGCCGCCTCGATCAGCGACTTCATCAGCACGAAGGCTTCGCGCACCGTCTTGCCCACCGTCAGGAGGCCGTGATTGCGCATGACCAGCGCCCGGTTATTGCCGAGTGCCGTGTTGATGCGCTGTCGCTCGCCGAAATCTTCGGTGATGCCTTCATAGTCGTGATAGCCAATGCGATTGTAGAAGCGGATCGCCGCCTGCGAGACCATGCGCAGCCCGTGCCGCAGTCCGGAAATCGCCATGCCGGTCTCGGTATGCACATGCACGGCGCAATTGACATCCGGCCGTGCCGAGAGCACGCCGCCATGCAGCGTGAAGCCGGGCCGGTTGACGCCGGCGCTTTCGTCGAGATCGTCGTCCATGCTGACCTTGACCAGATTCGACGGCGTCACCTCGGTATAGAGGAGCTCGTGCCGCTTGATCAGAAATTTGCGCTCTTCGCCGGGCACGCGCATGGACGAATGGTTGTAGATCACGTCACCCCAGCCGTAATGCGCAATCAGACGATAGGCCGCGGCGAGATCGACGCGCGCCTGCCACTCCTGCGGCGACATTTGCGATTGATCGAGAGCGGCGATCTTGAGATTGGCGCTTCTGGCGCTTGCGCTCGGCGTGTTCATGGCGACCTCCCCGGGGAGATGGGGAAGTCTAGCACGGCCCGGCGTGCAGGATGGGCAAAATCGTCTGCTCCGTCGCACGGCGGAGGCGCCGCGCCGCATGATTTTGCCGACGCGGCGCGGCTTTGCCTCCCGGTGCCCAGCTACAGTTTCAGCGGTGCCGAGCGGGCTGCCGAATGCGGCGCGCCGGCTTTGCCGCGCCATAACCGCGCAGCGACGCCGGGGCCGTCCGTTAATTAACCTTCTGTCAATCCGCAGCGATAAATTGTCGATTATGGGATGGCTGCATTTCACCGCATGCCCTCGAAGGGCGGCGGCACCGCTTGCCGCGTTGCTCGTCCTTACCGCGCTGCTCGGCAGTGGCGGCGTGATCTTCGCTGCCGCCGACACGAGCTTGCAGACCCTGCGTAAACAATATCTGCGTTCGGCGCACATCCCTTATCCGCCGGACGATCCGTATTCGCAGGCCAAGTTCACATTGGGCCGCAGCTTGTTCTTCGATCCCATTCTGTCCGGCAGCAAAATCCGCTCCTGTTCGACCTGTCACAATCCGGCCCTGTCATGGGCGGACGGCGAACGGCATGCGCTCGGTGAAAAGGAACTGCCGTTGCGCACGCCGACATTGCTCAATGTCGCCTGGACGCCCAAGCTCGGCTGGGACGGGCATTTTCGCGATCTCGAAAGCGTCGCGACCGGGCCGATCACCTCGCCCGACAATATGAACTTGCCGCTGGCGGACCTGATCCGGCGCCTGGCTGCGATTCCCGGCTATGTGCGCGCCTTCGCCGCCGCCTTCGGCAGAGGCGACATTACCGAACAGAAAATCGAACAGGCGCTGGCGACGTTCGAACGTTCGATCACCTCAAGCGAGGCGCCCTTCGATCGCTGGATCGCCGGCAACGAGGCCGCGATCAGCGCGGCTGCCAAACGCGGCTTCATCCTGTTCAACGGCAGAGCGAATTGCGCCGCCTGCCACAGCGGCTGGACTTTCACCGATGCGTCGTTTCACGACATCGGCGTTGCGGTGGACGATGATATCGGGCGCGGCCAGCTGTTTCCGACTTCGGTGAAGCTCAGATATGCGTTCAAGACACCGACCTTGCGCGATGTGGCGCGGCGCGGTCCTTACATGCACAACGGGTCGGTGGCGACACTTGAAGAGGTGATCGCACTCTATGACCGCGGCGGCATCGACCGGCCGAGCCGCGATGAGCAAATCCGGCCGCTCAATCTCTCACAAAGCGAGAAGTCTGATCTCTTGGCTTTCCTGCAAACGCTCAACGGGACTCCCAAGGACTTTGCCGTCCCGGTGTTGCCACGCTGACGTGGCACTGTCAGCCGTGTGTTCAGCTAGATAAATGTCGTCAGCGCGTAGCCGGCGACCGCAAATCCGCCGATCACCAGAAGGCCGGCTGCGGTCTCCAGCGCTTCGATATATCTCGGAAAGCAGTCCGCGACGCAGGCTACCATCGCACCCGCGACAACGGCCAACAAGCCCGCCAGTCCGATCATGACGCCCCCGCGTGCAGCCCAAGCTTCTTTGGGAAGAGTTCTTTGAAAGCGCGTCGGTTTTAGGCGCCAACGTTTACTGGCCGACTTAGTGAAAAGATTGCATTTTCTTGATCGGGAGCCAGCGGGCCGCAAAGGTTAACCAATACTTAATTTGGGTTCTTAACCCGTGTT
This sequence comes from Hyphomicrobiaceae bacterium, assembly GCA_021324465.1. GTDB lineage: Bacteria > Pseudomonadota > Alphaproteobacteria > Rhizobiales > Xanthobacteraceae > BOG-931. The sequence continues at coordinate 7,332 of JAJPJB010000077.1, read as the reverse complement.
AAAAACACGGCATCCTGTGGTAAAGAAAATCTTAAAGCGGATCAGCACCCTGCGTCGGGCAGTGCATCTGGTTCGCCAATTTGCGTGGCTGGAGGGTTGTCTTCGATGAACCGGCTTGCCAAGCGGCTGCTGCTGGCAGCAGCCGTGATGGCGCTTGCATGCGTGATCGACACGCTGTGTCCGGGGACCGCAAGCGCCCATGTCAAATGGTTCTGCGCCTACAATGTCGCGGGCCAGCCGCAGGGGCTCGAAAATGTGCTGTGCCCCGACTTTGAGTTCCTGATCGGCCTGTCGATGCTCGCCCTGATGACCGGCAGCGTGCTGGAGAACACGCCGGTCGGCTTTGCCATGTTGCGTGCACTCGACCGGGCAACGTACTGGCTGCGCGACAATCTTGAAATTATCTTTCGCGCCGCCTGCGCGTTCTTCTTCATCGCCATATGGGGCGCCGGCGGAATTCTGCTCACGCCCGAACTCAAGACGAATTCGGTGCTGGTCGGCGCCATCCAGCTCGGCATCGCCGCCGGCATGCTGTCGCGGCGCACGATGCCGCTCTCGGCGCTCGGCATTTTTGTGCTGTTTGACATCGGGGTGTGGCAATACGGCGCTTTCCACCTTGCCGATTATCCGATCTTTTTGGGTATCGCCGCCTATCTCGCCTTGGTCGGCGGCCAGACCAGGTTGTTCGGCGCTCGGCCGATTGACGTATTGCGCTGGGCGGCCGGCATTACGCTGATGTGGGCCTCGATCGAGAAATGGGCCTATCCGCAATGGTCCTATCCGCTCTTCATCCAGCATCCGGAGATGACCTTCGGCTTCGATCCGGACTTCTTCATGCGCGCCGCTGGCGCCGTCGAGTTCGCCTTGGCCTTCGCGCTGATGTGGACACCGCTGGTGCGCCGGACCGCCGCGATCATGCTGGCGGCGATGTTCGTGAGCGCCGTGTTCAAATTCGGCAAGATCGACTTGATCGGCCACTCGCTGATCGTGGTCGCGCTCACCGGCATCCTCGCCGACGACGGCGGCAAAGCGGCGCAGCTTCGCGATTCGTGGCTGATGCCGTTCGCTTACGCCGCGGCTTTGGTCCTGTTCCTGGCGACCTATTACGGCGCGCACACGGCGCTGTACGGCACGGCGGTTCTCTGAGCGTCGTCGGCTAGCGAACGTGCACGACAAGCTTCATCTTCGGATGGATGGCGCACAGCACGTTGAAGTCGCCGGCGACCGAGAAAGCAATGTCGGTCTTGCTGCCCGGCTTCTGGTCGCCGGAATCGAACGAGAATTGCGGCGAATCGATGTAGGCGTGATGCAGAAGATCGCCGTCGTCATTAACGATCTCGACGCTGTCGCCGCGCTTGATGGTCATTTCGCCGGGATGAAATTGCCGGCCCTTTTGCGACACCGAATATTGCGGCAGCGCCAGCCCGAGCAGCGTGCCGGCCCCGACGATGACGGCGGCCGCCAGCATGACTGCGGCGCCGCGGCGGACGAAGCCGCGCGCATGCATTGCCTTCATAGCGCCCTCTTTTGCCCTGTCCGCCGGTTCGTTGCGTGATTGAAGCCGGCCGGGGGCTGCTTGATCAAGCCTGAACGCGCGTAGTTAAGGCGCCGTTAACGGTGGCTCGGCGAGCGCTCTAAGCGAGCGTTAAGTAACTCCGCAAGATTGGAGCGCGCGCTGCGGCCGTCTTAACTCACACCAATTAGCAGTTGAGCGGCATTGTCAGAACCGAGCATTTTTATGCCGCGCGGGCGGGTGAGGTCGTTGCTGCTGCGTTTGGCTTGGCGTGGACGCCGCCGCGTCGCGCGCGCGGCGTTGCGCTGCATGACGATCCGCGGCCGCATCCTGGTCGCCTTCCTGATCATGAGCGTCATCACCGCCGGGCTCGGCGGTTATGCCATCATGGGCATCAGGAATGCCGGCGTTCTGCTCGACAAGACCTTCGACGAATCGCTGATGGCCATCAATTATGCGCGCGCCGCGGCGACCGACTTTGCCGCCATGCGCGCCGCCTTTGCGCGGCGCTGGATCACCGCCGATCCGCCGGCGCGCCTGGCGCTCGACAGCGAAATCGACAATCTCGGCGCCTCGCTTGCGCAGGATCTGAAAATCGCCGCCGCCCGCGCCCAGTCGGAACGCGCGACGCGCGCCGCCGAACGCGTGCAGCGCGCGGTCGACGCCTGGCGGCGGGTCTGCGAGCGCTTTCGCAATGGCCGCGAGACCGACGTGAACTGGAACACGCTCGACTACTACGCCGGCCGGGTCGACGACCAGATCGACCTTCTGGTGAACTACCCCGCCGGCGACGGATTCCTGTATCGGCAAAGCGCCCGCGCCACCGTCGCCCACGACGTGCAGCTCATCCTCGCCGGCATCGCCCTCGCCTTGCTGCTGTCGGCTGTGGTCGCCTACGGCCTGGCGCGCCGCGTCGTCGGGCCGGTGGCGGTCGCCTCCGGCGTCGCCGCGCGCATCGCCGCCGGCGAGCTCGACGTCGCCGTGCCGCGCGGCAGTGCCGACGAACTCGGCGCTTTGCTCGCCGCCATGGGCACCATGCGCGACAACATCAAGGCGATGATGGAGCGCGAGGTCGCCCAACGCCGCTCGGCGCAGGCCCGCCTCGCCGACGCGGTGGAATGCTCGCAGGAGGGCGTCGTCGTTGTGGATAAAGGCGACTGCATCGTGCTGGCCAATGCCCAGGCCGCGGATTTGCTCGGCGTCGCGCCGGCGCTGCTCAGGCCGGGCACGCCGCTCACCGCGCTCGAGCCCGCGCTGGGCGAGGCGACCGAAGTCGCCGATCTGCTGATCCGCCACGACGACGACGTGCAGGCGACCAGCGAGACCCTGATGGCGGACGGGCGTTGGCTGCGCATCAGCCGCAGCCCGAGCCGTGACGGCGGTTTCATCTTGTTGTGCAGCGACATCAGCCGGCTGAAGGCGCAGGAGCGCTCGCTGCGCGAGACCAATTTGCTGCTCGACGCCGCGCTCGAAAACATGTCGCAGGGGCTGTGCCTGTTCGACGCGGAAAAGCGCATCGAGGTGTTCAATCGGCGCTACGTCGAAATCTTCAAGCTGCCCGCCGACAAGATCAGGCCGGGCATCAGCCTCAAGGAGGTGCTGGAGATCAGTTTCGCCGCCGGCAACCATCCGAACGAGGTTCTGGAGGAGGTCCAGGCGGACTGCCTGCGCCGCCACAATGATACGATGTACCGGCCGCATCTTTATGAATTCAGCGACGGCCGGGTCGTCTCCTGCATGTACAGCCCGACCGGCGACGGCCGCTGGGTCGCCACCTACGAGGACGTCACCGAGCGGCGGCAGGCCGAGGCCAAGATCATGCATATGGCGCGCCACGACGCGCTGACCAATCTGCCGAATCGCGTGCTGTTTCGCGACAAGATGGAACAGGCGCTCGCCCGCGGCGAAAAGCTCGCCGTCATGTTCCTCGATCTCGACCGCTTCAAGGGCGTCAACGACTCGCTCGGCCATTCGATCGGCGACGCGCTGTTGTGCGCCGTGACCGAGCGGCTGCAGCGCATCGTCTCGGGCTCGGACACGGTGGCGCGGCTCGGCGGCGATGAATTTGCCATCGTACAGGGCAATGCCACCCCCGCCGCGGCCAGCGAGCTCGCGGCGCAGATCATCGATGCGCTGGTCGAGCCGTTCGACGTGCGCGGCCACCAGGTGATCATCGGCACCTCGATCGGCATCGCGCTTGCGCCGTCCGACGGCAGCGAGCCCGATCAACTGCTGCGCAATGCCGACATGGCGCTCTATCGCGCCAAGGCCGACGGCCGCGGCGCCTATCACTTCTTCCAGCCGGAAATGGACGCACAGATGCAGGAGCGGCGCCGGCTCGAGCTCGATTTGCGCCGCGCGTTCGCCGAGCAGCAATTCGAGCTGCACTACCAGCCGCTGGTCGACATGACGACACGGCGGGTCTGCGGCTTTGAGGCGCTGTTGCGCTGGAATCATCCGGAACGGGGCCAGGTGAACCCGGACGAGTTCGTCCCGGTGGCCGAAGAGATCGGCCTGATCACGCCGCTCGGCGAATGGGTGCTCAAACAGGCCTGCCGCGACGCCGCACTTTGGCCGGACAGGCACACCGTCGCGGTCAATCTTTCGGCGGCGCAGTTCCGCAATCCGACATTGACGCTCGCCGTCGCGTCGGCGCTCGGCCAGTCCGGGCTCGCGCCGTCGCGGCTCGAACTGGAGATCACCGAGACCGTGCTGCTGCAGGCCGACCGCGCGGTGATCGAGGCCTTGCACCATTTCCGCAAGCTCGGTGTGCGCATCTGCATGGACGATTTCGGCACCGGCTATTCCTCGCTGAGCTATCTGCGCAGCTTTCCGTTCGACAAGATCAAGATCGACCGCTCCTTCATCCGCGAGCTCGGCAAGGCGAATGACTGCGTCGCCATCATCCGCACCGTCATTCAGCTCGGCGCAAGTCTCGGCATGATCACCACCGCCGAAGGCGTCGAGACCGAGGATCAGTTCGAGATCCTGCGCGCCGAAGGCTGCATGCAGGCGCAGGGCTTTTTGTTCAGCGTGGCCAAGCCGGCACGCGAAATTCCCGCCATGCTGCGGCAGATCGAGCCGCGCACCCGCGCGGCGTAAGCCGAAAAGCGGCCCAAATGCAGCGCAGCGTCATTAGAGCGGCGCTGAAGACTTCACCGGCGGTCCGGCGAATTCGATAAATCCGGGCTACAGAATCCAGGTATCCGACCCGATTGTCGCCGGAGGCTCCCGAGCGTATCCTTAAGACCAGCCGCAATCGCCTGCATCGTGAGGCGACGGCGTTGCGCTCTCCGGCCGCGGCGATTGCCTGGAGCATGATCCCGAAAAGCGGAACAGATCACGCTCAAACAAAAGGCAATGGAGGAGGCGCCATGTCCATCGCACCGACCCTGCAAAGATTCCTCGACCAGAATGTCACCTATGAGGTGATTCAGCACGAGCCGACAATGTCGTCGACACGCACCGCCGAGATCTGCCATATCTCCGGCGATCGCGTGGCCAAAGGAATTGTGCTCCGCCGTGACGGCGGCTACCTCCTCGCCGTGTTGCCGGCCTCCCACCGCATCCACCTGCAGGACTTGCGAACGCAACTTGATGACACTGTCGAATTGGCGACTGAGGACGAGATTGCGCAACTCTTCCGCGACTGCGAGCGCGGTGCTGTTCCGGCGGTCGGCGAGTGCTACGGGCTTGAAGTCATCGTCGATGACAGCATTGACATGCAGCCCGATGTTTACATCGAAGGCGGCGACCACACGACGCTCATCCATGTCGACCGCGGTCAGTTCGCGCACTTGAACCTGGAAGCCCGGCACGGCCGCTTCAGCGCGCACGCTTGAGGACATTTGCGGGCCCGCCGGCCCATCGGGACCCGCAGGCCGCAGTCCACGACCAGTATCAAGGCTTTGCTGCCGTCGTCGATTTTGCTTTGCTTTAGCCGGACTGAAGCGTTTTCCGATTCGATGGAATCGGAAAGCGCTCCAGGTTTTTTGTTTTGTCGCATTTTCTTACGGGAAAACCGGTAGCCACTTTTCCGGAAAATGCTCTAAAAGGTCATCGCTGCTCTGGAGACAGGCACGCGCCCGGTGTAGGCTTCGTTCGGAGCTGCCGGCGGAACGTGCCGATGTCCGCAGCGTCAAAGGCAGCGATGATGCCCGCGGCGGGCGCGCATCTGATGAAACATTGCCGGCGTTTTGGCGCTGTGTCTTGCGCATGTGGAGAACACACGCAAGCCCGCAATTGAACGCCGGCTCGACCCCGAACTCGAACATATGGGGCAAGGCCATGAGATTTCCCCGCCGCAAATTCCTGCATCTGGCGGCAGGCGCCGCCGCGCTGCCGGCCGTGTCGGGCCGCGCCTACGCGCTCGATTATCCGAGCCGACCGGTCAAAATCCTGGTCGGCTTTCCCGCCGGCGGCGCGGTCGATGTGGTCGCGCGCCTGATTGGCGACTGGCTGTCGCAACGGCTCGGCGGGCAATTCTTCGTCGAGAATCGGCCGGGTGCCGCCAACAACATCGCGACCGAGGCAATGGTTCGCGCGGCCCCCGACGGCTATACGCTGTTGCTGACCAATCCGACCAATGCCATCAACGCGACCTTCTATGCGCATCTAAATTACGACTTCATGCGCGACAGCGATCCGGTCGCCGGCATCATGCGCGTGCCCAATGTCATGGTGGTGGGGACGGGCGTCCCGGCCAACACGGTCGCCGAATTCATCGCTTATGCCAAAACGAACGCCGGCAAGGTCTATTACGCCTCGCCCGGCAACGGCACCTCGCCGCACATGTCGGCCGAGCTGTTCAAGCTCATGGCCCATGTGCCGCTGCTCAATATCACCTATCGCGGCATGGGCGGCGGCGCCTATACCGACATGCTCAGCGGCCGCGTGCAGGTCGCCTTCGACAATCTGCCGGGCTCGATGGGCTATATTCGCGCCGGCCAATTTCGCGCGCTCGGGGTAACGACCGCCGTGCGTTCGCAGGCGCTGCCGGACGTCCCGAGCATTTCCGAATTTCTGCCCGGCTATGAAGTGAGCGCGTTTTACGGGCTCAATGCCCCGAAGGGCACGCCGGCCGAGATCGTCGACAGCTTGAACAAAGCGGTCAATGCGGCGCTTGCCGATCCCGTGATGCGCAAGAAATTTGCCGACCTCGGCGGCATGATGCTCGGCGGCTCGCCCGCTGACTTCGGCAAGTTCGTCGCCGCCGAGACCGCCAAATGGGCCAAGGTCATCCACGACGCCAATATCGCGCTGATGGAATGAGCACGGGGCACCTGGCCCGGATGGGCTCGGCGGGCTTCGATCCCAGCATGGAACTCGCGGCGGCTGTCGGCGTTTTAGTTCGCGAGATTCCCTATTCTTGGTTGGTGATCGAATGCACGTCGCGGATACCTATTTTCACAAGCAGATCGAACAATGCCGTGAGCTTGCCAGGCACGCTGCCCGCAAGGAAGACCGGGCGTTTTGGGAGCAAGCTGCGCGACGCTGGCAAGGTATTCTTGACCAATACCGCAGGCCCGCCGCCCCGCGGTCAACGCATGATCGGTCGAATACCCGGCACATAGCCGGCCACAGGAGAGAGGCGGCGTAATCGCTGCTTTCGGAAAGTTGGCGGGCGCCGGCTCCGTGTGCGTGACGATCCGGGTCGGCAGCGCACCGTCATAGCGCGTCAAAAACGCGCGTGACCGCGCTTTTGCTGCGCCCCGCCCGGGAAACAAACAACGTGACGTTCCCCGGATGCGGTGCAGCGTGGAGCGAAGCGGAACGGTGCACCGCTGATCCGGGGTCTTCCCAAGCGTGGCGCTGGGCAG
>JAJPJB010000097.1 GCA_021324465.1 Hyphomicrobiaceae bacterium | reverse complement strand
GTGCCGTGCAGCTGGATGTAGCTGCCGCGCCCGCCCATGCGCGGCCACGGTGACAGCGGCAAATTCTGCACTTTGCTGACGCCGATGTCGCGATAGATCGGAATCTCCTCCGACTCCATGAACAGATCATAGGGCGTCTTCGGACGACTGAACCTGCCGAAGCCGGCGCGCTTGAAGCCTGAGGGCTCGTGCCAATGGACCTGGCCGGCGATTTCGTGCATCTGGGGCGTCCTCTTGCATTCTCCGGTTTCGCCGGAGATGAGGTTCGCAACTCGTCTATGGCGAAACGGCGCCTGTTGCTGGCTTGCTCAATTGCGCAGGCTTTCGCCCCATGTACAATGCGTGACAAGGCATTGCAACGGGCGCCGATTTGTCCGTCTGGCGCCGAAATTATTGGACGGAGGTTCCGTGTCCTCGGCTGTTGTTGCGTTGGTCTTTAACGATAAATCCGGGGCCGTGCGTCGAACCGTTCAGATCAATCGCCTGGTGATTGCCGGCTGGACCGGACGCGACAAGGCGGCGGTCGAAAGGCATATCGCCGAGCTTGAAGCCCTTGGCGTCAAGCGTCCGGCGACGACGCCGATCTTCTACCGCGCCTCGGCTGCGCGGGTGACGACGGACGATACGATCGAAGCGCTCGGCAATGCTTCAAGCGGTGAAGCGGAGTTCGTGCTGCTGCAGGATGAGGGCCGGCTTTGGGTTGGCGCCGGCTCCGATCATACCGACCGCGAGGTGGAGAAATACGGCATCTGCGTCTCCAAGCAGATGTGCGACAAGCCGATCGCAGCGGATTTCTGGGCCTATGACGAGATTGCGTCGCATTGGGATGAATTGGTCCTGCGCGCGTATATTGCCGAGGGCGGCGAGCGCAGGCTCTATCAGCAAGGTCCCGTGACGGCAATGCTGGATCCGCTGGCGCTGGTCGAACTATTCGCCGGCAAGCGGGCGCTCGCCGAAGGAACGCTTATGTTCTGCGGTACGCTTGCTGCGCACGGCGGCGTGCGCGCCGCGGATATTTTCGAATTCGAGCTCGAAGATCCGGTGCTGGGCCGAAGCATCTCACACCGCTACCGAACCAAGGCACTGCCGGTGCTCGGTTAGCTTTAAGGAGACGCCATCATGCCGTTCAACAAGCCGCATCTTGAATTTCACAAGATCGACATGAACACTGGCTGGGTCACGCCGCCAGGTTATCCGGCCGGCATTCAACAAAAGATTCTGGCGAGCGATCTCGATGAGACAAAAAAGATGGGCGGCCGTACGCGGCTGTTGCGCTTTGCGCCCGGCGTTTACACCACCGCGCCCTTCGTTCATGACCATTGGGAAGAGGTGTATCTCGTCTCCGGCGATCTGATCGTCGGCAACGACGACAAAGGCCAAGGCGGCGAGCCGTTCGAAGCGCCGACTTATGCCTGCCGCCCGCCCGGCGTCTATCATGGGCCGTTCAAGTCCGAGCGCGGCTGCCTGCTCTACGAAATTCATTATTACGACGAGGCCAGGAAATAGCGCAAAAAGCGCAAATGCCGTCGACAGAGCCAGCGAAGCCCGTCCTGCGCCCCTATCTCGCCGCGGCCAGGGGCTTTGCATCCGGCGCGCAAACGCCGCGGCAGTTTCTTGAACGCTCGCTCGAATTGTTCGAGCTTTGGGAGCCGCGAATCGGCGCGTTTGTTTGCACCAATCTTCCGAAGGCTCGCGCGGCGGCGGACGCGTCAACCGAGCGCTGGCGCGCCGGCACGCCGTTATCGCCGATCGACGGCATGCCGATCGGAATCAAGGACATTATCGAAACCGTCGATATGCCGACGCAGATGGGCTCGCCACTGTTCGCCGGCTGGCGCTCGGAAAAAGACGCGGCCAGCGTTCGCGCCTTGCGTGACGCCGGCGCGCTCGTTCTCGGCAAGACGGTGACCACCGAGTTCGCCGCCTCGGAGCCGCGCGGCACACGCAATCCCTGGAACACGGCGCATACGCCCGGCGGCTCGTCGAGCGGCTCGGCGGCGGCAGTTGCGGTTGGCGTGCTCAGCGCCGCGCTCGGCACCCAGGTGATCGGATCGACGATCCGCCCGGCAAGCTTTTGCGGCTGCATCGGATTTAAGCCGAGCGTGAATGCGCTCAACCGCGAAGGCAGCCACGACTATCAGAGCCAGAGCTGTACCGGAATTTTGGGTGCCTCGCTCGAAGACGTCTGGCAGATCGCACATGAGATCGTCACCCGCGTTGGCGGCGATGCCGGAACACCCGGACTGCAAGGCCCAGAGTCGCTGCCGCCTGCCGCAAAACCGCGCCGGCTTGCCGTTCTGGAAACAGCGGGGTGGGACAGTGCCTCGGTCGCCGCCAAGCAGCAGCTCAACGAATGCGTCATGCGGCTGAAATTCGCCGGCATCGAGATCCGCACGCGGACCAATGACGACACGGTAGCGGCGCTGGAAACCGATCTGCTCAACGCCGCAGAGCTGTCGCATCGCTGCAATGCCTTCGAGACGCGCTGGTTTCTGCGTTCCATGCGCGAGCGTGACAGCGACGCCTTGAGCCGCGCTATGCTGGACCGCGCGCGGCGCTACGAAGACATGACCCTTGCCGACCATCGTGCCGATTTGAAGGAGCGCGCGCGGTTACGCTCGCTCTATAACGAGCTTGCCGCTGATTGCGATGCCTGCATCACGCTTGCCGCGCCGAGCGGCGCGCCGGAAGGCTTAAGCTTTACCGGCAATCCGGAATTCGCCGTTCCGGCTTCGCTGCTGGGTGTACCCGCGCTCTCGCTGCCGTTGTTCGAAGTCTATGACATGCCGCTTGGCCTGCAAGTGATCGGATTTTTCGATCGCGACGCGGAAGCCTTTGCCATTGCCAATTGGTTGATGGCTTCGCTCAAGGGCGGGCGCTAAAAAAACGCCAGTGCAACAAATTCGAGGATTTGCATGCGCTATATCGACGCCTTCAATCATTTTTTTCCCAAGCGCTATTATGATGCGCTGCTGGAAACGCCGACCGGGGCCAAGGATCTCGGCAAGCGCGTGCGCGGCATTCCGGCGCTCTTTGATCTCGATCTGCGCATTCGCCTTGTCGACTCATTCGACGATTACGCGCAGGTGCTCTCGCACGGCCTGCCGCCGATGGAGCGGCTCTGGGGACCGAACAAGTCGCCGGAAATGGCCAAGATCGCCAATGACGGGCTGGCCGAAATCGTCGCGAAATTTCCGAGACATTTCGTTGGCTGGTCAGCACTTCTACCGTTGAACGCGCCGCAGGCTGCGGCGAAAGAAGCCGAGCGGGCGCTAGGCAACGGCGCAAACGCAGTGCAGCTTCCCACCAATGCCAATGGCGTGCCGCTCGATGAGCCGCAATTTCTGCCGATCTTCGAGGTGATTGCCAAATCCGGCAAGCCGATCCTGTTGCATCCGGCGCGCACGCGCGACATGCCGGACTACCCGACGGAAAGATACTCGAAATACGAGATTTGCAGCGTGCTCGGCTGGCCCTACGAGACCGGCGTCACACTGGCGCGGCTGATCTTTTCCGGCATCATGGATCGCTTTCCAGATCTTAAAGTCATCGCGCATCATCTCGGCGGCGTGGTGCCTTATCTCGAAGGCCGAGTCGGCCATTCCTTCGATCAACTCGGCGTACGCACCTCGGACGAGGATTACGGCACGATCCTCAAGTCGCTGAGGAAGCGACCGCTCGACTATTTTAAGGATTTTTACGGCGACACGGCGGTCGAGGGTGCACGCGCAGCGACTGTCTGCGGCATCGATTTCTTCGGCGCCGACCATGTCGTGTTCGCGTCCGATTGCCCCTTCGACAAGGAAAAGGGTCCGGGCTATATCCGCGATACAATGCAAGTGCTCGACTCGCTTGCTCTCTCCAATGCGGAACGCGAGAAGATCTGCTTCCGCAATGCGCAAAGACTGTTCGGCTTGACGGCTTGAGCTCTGCGCCTGCTGAATGGCAAGCCTGCAAGGATAAATCGGTCTATCAAGAATGGCGGCAGCTTCGCTGCGCGCTATTTGGTTCACTTTCGATTTTTCGAACTGAGACTTCGACGGACGCCGTAGCGTTTTCGCTGTGATTGGTAGGCACTTTCCCCCATACCAGGCACGCAGTGAATAAGGACTTTGCTCACGAAGACTTGGCTCATGCTTGCACCTTCGCATCCTTTTGCAACAAACAACATCGCGGTGAGGCGATTCATGGCGCCGCGCTGGCAGCTGCGCCTGGTCAAGCCGTTGACGCTCGCCACAAGGAGCCGCTGCGCTGCTGCGGCAACGATCGCGTTCGGCGGGCTCCGGAAGAGGCGACAGCGATGCGGCGCGTCGTCCTACGCGCGCTCATCAACCACATGCGCACGCAATGTGCCGATGCCGGTAATCTCCACCTCGAGCGTGTCGCCCGGCTTCATCCACAGCGGCGGCTTGCGGCTACGACCGACGCCTTCGGGCGTGCCGGTCGCGATAACATCGCCGGGCGCGAGCGCGGTGAAATCCGAGCAGAAGGCGATGATCTGCGGCACGGAATGAATCAAGAGCTCGGTCGACGAATGCTGCACCTGAGCGCCATTGAGCCGCGTCGTCAGTGTGAGCCCGCCCGGGTCTGGAATTTCGTCGGTCGTCGCCAGCCATGGTCCGAGCGGCCCGGTAGCGGGGAAATTCTTGCCCGAAGTCACCGAGAACTTTTGATAGTCGCGCACGCTGCCATCGACAAAGCAGGTATAGCCGGCGACATGATCGAGCGCGCATTCGGCTTTGATGTGCCGTCCGCCTCTGCCGATGACCACGGCAAGCTCGCCTTCGAAATCGAAATTGTCGGACACGCGCGGGCGAATGAGCGCGCCATCGTGACCCACCAGCGTGTCGGCGAAGCGAATGAACATGCTCGGCTGCTTGGGCATTTCGCGGCCTATCTCTGCGGCATGCGAGCGGTAATTGACTCCGGCGCAGAGAATTTTTCGGGGATGAGGGATTACCGGCAGAAAGCTTATTTCGCCGAGCTTACGATCGGGCGCCGCCGCTTTTGCCGCCTCATGCATCGCGGCCAGGGCGTTCGCGGCGAGCGCGGAGCGCAGATCCGGCTGACCGATTTTGTCGTTGAGCGTCACCACGCCGTCACCGATGACTGCGCCAAAATAGTCTTTGCCGTCGGCGGCAAAACTCAAAAGCTTCATCGGGCGGTCACTCAGCTTTGGCGGACAGTGCGGGAGAAGTGACAGGCGCAGCCGCCATTCGATGCCGGTCGATAGCGGGATCAAAACCCGATCATGTCAGCCTTGGTCAAGGTCGTTTTGGCCGACACCAACGGAGCATTGAGAAAGGTATAAACAGTCGACAGGTCGGCATAAGGATCGACCGCCGACATGCCGTCGATCGGAACGATGACATTCATGCCGCGAAATGCCGCGCCGGCTCCCGTGAACAGCACCGCGCCGTTCGACGAGGTGCCGGTGACAATGACGGTCTGAATGCCCTTGTCCTTGAGAATCTTGGCAAGGTCAGTGTTGAGAAATTTGTCGGGCCCGGACCGCACCCAAGGCTCATCCGGCAGCGGCGCAACATCCCTCATCACGTCAGCGGTCGTCGTGTTGGCGATGACGCTGTAGATCACCGGCATTTTCGCGGCGCGCGCTTTGGCCAAGAGCGTCTTCATGATGGGAAGGCTCGCCACGCAGGCCGGCCGCTTCCCGCAGTTCTGGTCCATGAAATCGAGCATCAAGAGCGCCGTGGTCTTTGGGTCGACGGTCACAGGCTTGAGCCCCGGCGCCGGCGGCGCCGGGATCGAGGTCCATTTGTCTATTATGGTCTGCGCCGCGGCGGCCGTGGTGCTGAGGCCCGACGCCGAGGCGCTCAGCGCCAGCAGCGCCGCTGCAATCATGCGACGTTTAGTCATGGCTGCATGCCCTCTCCCTGGTTGTTTGTCGCCCGCTGTTTTAAACACGACCGGCGCAAATTATTCCGGTACGGCGCGGAACTTTTATGCCAAACTGACGCCGCGCACCATGGTCATCCCGGAGGAAACATTCGGGAATCGTGGGGCCGGAGTTCAAAACACCAAGGAAGGAACGATGGATATCAAGGTCGGCAAACAGGCGATCGCCGAGGCCTCGGAGAAGCTCAAGAATTGGGGCCGTTGGGGCAAGGACGACCAGATCGGCACTCTCAACCACGTCACACCGCAGGACATCGTCAAGGCCGCAAGCCTGATCCGCACCGGCAAGGTTTTTGCGTTGGGCATTCCGCTGGACGCCAAAGGGCCGCAGAATGGGCTTTTCGGCGGCCGTTTCAATCCGATCCACCAGATGCTGGCGACCGGCACCGATGCGGTCGCCGGGCGTCAGGACTGGAACAATCTCCGCTATGCCGACGATACGCTGATGCTTTGCGTGCAGGGCGCCACCCATTGGGACGCGCTTGGTCACGTGTTCTACGAGGACAAGGCCTATAACGGCTATGACGCAAAGCTGATCGATTCACGGGGCTTGAGCGTCCTGGGCATCGAGCATTCCAAGAACAAGATGGTCGGCCGCGGCGTGCTGCTCGACATCGCACGCTTTCGCGGCGTCAAATGGATGCAGGACGGCGAAAGCATTTCCAACGACGAGCTCGACAAATGCGCCAAGGACCAGAACGTCTCGATCGGCCGCGGCGACTTCGTCATCATCCGCACCGGCCAGATGGAACGTTGCCTCGAACAAGGCGAGTGGGGCGGCTATGCCGGCGGCGACGCACCAGGCGTAAAGTTCGAAAACTGCTATTGGTGTCAGGAGAAGGAAATCGCCGCGATCTGCACCGACACCTGGGGCGTGGAGGTGCGTCCCAACGAAACCAAGGAGGCGAACCAGCCGTGGCACTGGGTGGTGATCCCGGCCATGGGCCTGTGCATGGGCGAGATCTTCTATCTCAAGGAACTGGCAGACGACTGCGCCGAAGACGGCGTCTACGAGTTCTTCTTCTGCGGCCCGCCGCTGATCATTACCGGCGGCACCGGCTCGCCGATCAATCCGCAGGCGATCAAATGAGCGACCTCGGAAATTCATACGTCACCCCCGGGCTTGACCCGGGGGCACATACGGCGCTTGAACAAGCACAAGTTCGGCATGGATGGCCGGGTCAAGCCCGGTCATGATGAGGAGGACTGAGGTGGCCAAATTTCTCAAGCGCGGCATGGACGCAAGCGCGATCAAGGCTGCCGATGCCAAAGTGCGCGAGACGGTCGAGCGGATCCTCGCCGATATCGAGGTGCGCAAAGATCAGGCGGTGCGCGAGCTGTCGCAAAGGTTCGACCATTGGTCGCCGCCGTCGTTCAAGCTGACACCTGACGAAATCGAGCGTGCCATCGCCAGGGTGCGCAAGCGCGATCTCGATGACATCAAGTTCGCCCAGGCGCAGGTGCGCAATTTCGCGCAGAAGCAGAAAGAGACGCTGCGCGACCTCGAGGTCGAGACGCTGCCCGGCGTCGTGCTCGGGCACAAGAACATCCCGGTGAATTCGATCGGCTGCTACGTGCCGGGCGGACGCTATCCGATGGTGGCGTCGGCGCATATGTCGATCGTCACCGCGCGCGTCGCCGGCGTGAAGCACATCATCGCCTGCGCGCCGCCGTTCCACGGCGGCCCGCATCCGGCGATCGTGGCGCCGATGCATTTCGGCGGCGCCGACGAGATCTTCGTACTTGGCGGCGTGCAGGCCGTCGCTGCCATGGCGCTCGGCACCGAAACCATCGCGCCGGTCGATATGATTGTCGGGCCGGGCAATGCCTTTGTCGCCGAGGCCAAGCGTCAGTTGTTCGGCCGCGTCGGTATCGATCTTCTGGCCGGTCCGACCGAGACCCTGATTATCGCCGACGACAGCGTCGACGGCGAAATTTGCGCCACTGACCTTCTCGGACAGGCCGAGCACGGCCCGACATCGCCGGCTATTCTGCTCACCAATTCGGAAAAGCTCGCGCGCGATACGATGAAGGAGATCGAGCGGCTTCTCAAAATTCTGCCCACCGCCGAGACCGCCGGCAAGGCCTGGGCCGATCTCGGCGAAGTCATCGTTTGCGACGACGAAGCCGAGATGGTGCGCGAGGCCGACCGTATCGCCTCAGAACACGTGCAGGTCATGACGCGCGACCCGGATTACTTTCTCAGCAACATGAAAAATTACGGCTCGCTTTTTCTCGGGCCGCGCACCAATGTCGCCTATGGCGACAAAGTGATCGGCACCAATCATACGCTGCCGACCAAGAAGGCGGCGCGCTATACCGGCGGGCTCTGGGTCGGCAAATTCTTGAAGACCTGCACCTATCAGAAGGTGCTCACCGACCAGGCCAGCGTCGAGATCGGCGAAGCCTGTTCGCGACTGTGCATGCTTGAAGGCTTTGTCGCGCATGCCGAACAGGCCAATGTCCGCGTCCGCCGCTATGGCGGCCGCAACGTCCCCTATGGCGAGGCGGCGGAATGAACCGCCTTGCCAAGGGCAAAATGCGGATCACTGACCGAATCTAATGATGCTCATCGCCGTGGGTCGGAAGATGACTGCTGCTCGCCTGCGCCTTGAGGACGATCGCGACAAACTCCATGGGCCGGTCGCTCAAGTTCTCGCCTGAATGGCGCCGGGCAGAAACCCATTCGGCGTCGCCAACTTTTCGGGTCTCTTCCACCGCCCTTCCATCCGCATAGCGATCGGCAAAATGCGCGTCGCTGAGCCAGACGACGACGCGGGGTGTGACGTCGTGCATCGGGGTGCGCGCATGCGCAGGGATCGATATGCGCAGGACTTGGACGAACTCGTTCTCGGTCATGAGCTTGGCATCGGGCGGTGTATCTGACGGCGTCTTGTTTTGGGCGAATACCGGCGCAATGCAGCATGTCGCCAGCAGAGCGCCAATGAGGCTTTTCATGTGCTCCTCCTTCCGATCCTGATAGCCTAGGCGCTACCAGTTGAAGTGCGCTTTAAGTCAAGGGAGATGAAACATGCTCGGCATGACTATTGGTGAAGTGGCGCGGCGCGCCGAGTTGCGCCCTTCGGCTATTCGCTATTACGAAAAGCTCGGGCTGCTGCCGAAGCCGTCCCGCCGGGGCGGACAACGACGCTACGATGCGAATGTCTTGGAGCGATTGGCGATCGTCAGGTTCGCTAAATTCGTTGGCTTCAAGGTGGACGAAATCAGAATGCTGTTGGACGGCTCGCCGGGTCGTCCACCGCCGCAACGTTGGCGTCAAATCGCGGAGAAGAAGGTCGTTCAGGTTGACGCCTTGATTACAAAGGCCATCGCCGTTCGGGCTCTGCTGCAGACGACGCTGGGCCAGAAGTGCCCAAGGCTCGTGGAGCGCGGTCTTGAATTGGCGAAATCGGCGAGGGGCGACGGGCACGACGGCGGTCGGGCGCGTCCATGAGCGCGACCCGGATCGACCTCGTCAAGACCCCTTCGTTTCGCCTCGACGGCAAGCGCGCTTTGGTCACCGGCGGTGGCCGCGGCATCGGGCTCACTGCGGCGTCGGCTCTGGCGGAAGCCGGCGCCCAGGTCACGATCGCGGCGCGCACCAGGGCCGAGATCGAGGAGGCAGCCGCCGCCATCCGTGAACGCGGTCAAAGGGCCGAAGCGCTCACGCTCGACGTGACCGATGTCGAAGCGGCACGCAGCGCCATCGCGCAGGCTGAACCGTTCGAGATCCTGGTCAATAATGCCGGCATGAACCGGCCGGCCTATCTGCCGGACGTCAGGGTCGAAGATTTCGACGCCATCTTCGCGCTCAATGTGCGTGCCGCCTTCTTCATGGCGCAGGCGGTGGCGCTGCGCTTGATCGACGCGAAAATGCCTGGCTCGATCATCAATATGTCGTCGCAGATGGGTCATGTCGGCGCCGCCCGCCGCACCGTCTACTGCGCCTCCAAGCACGCCATGGAGGGCTTTACCAAGGCCATGGCGATCGAGCTCGCGCCGCACAATATTCGTGTCAACAGCGTCGGCCCGACTTTCCTCGAAACCCCGATGACGCGGCCCTTCTTCGCCAACAAAGCCTTTCGCGACGAGGTGCTGTCGAAGATCAAGCTTGGTCGCCTCGGCCAACTCGAGGAGATCACCGGCGCTATCGTGTTTCTGGCGTCAGACGCGTCATCGCTGATGACCGGCTCGGCGTTGCTGCTCGACGGCGGCTGGACCGCGGAGTAAGAGGACGCGCAACCTTCAAGTCTCTATGCTAAGGTCAGACCGTCACTGCGGGGAGCGGCCATGTATCTTTCCAATCAAAGCCTCATTGTCATTATTGTCGTCGGAATTGTCGCCGGATACCTGGCCGGCCGAGTGATGGCAGGCGGCGGCTTCGGCCTGATCGGCGATCTCATCGTCGGCTTGATCGGCGCCTTCATCGGCGATTGGCTCTTGCCGCGGCTGGGCATCCATCTCGGCGAGGGCATTGTCGCCTTGATTGTGAATGCCTTTATCGGCGCCTGTGTGCTGCTGTTCATCCTTCGTCTGGTCGGCGGCTGGCGGCCGCGGGCACGCTGGGGTCGGCGCTGGTAGTTGTGTGCGGCCCATCACCGCAGCTTGTCCAGCGTGATCGGCAGATCGCGCACCCTTTTTCCCGTCGCATGATAGATCGCGTTGGCGATGGCCGCGGCGGTGCCGACAATGCCGATCTCGCCGACGCCCTTTATTCCCATCGGATTGATCCGCGTATCCGGCTCATCGACGAAAATCACTTTGATATCATAGACGTCGGCGTTCACCGGCATGTGGTATTCGGCGATGTTCGGATTCATGAAGCGGCCGAAACGGTGATCGAGCAGAGTCTCTTCGTGCAGCGCCATGCCGATCCCCCAGACCACGCCTCCCATGATCTGGCTGCTGGCGGTCTTGGTGTTGAGAATGCGGCCAGCCGCGACGGCATTGACCACGCGCGTGACGCGGATCACGCCGAGTTCCTCGTCGATCTTCACTTCGGCGAAAATCGCCGAATGCGTATTGCGGGCGTGCGAGTCGTCGTCTTCAAATTGCACCGTGCCTTCCCGCTCGATGCGATCGACCTTGCCTTGCCGCATGGCGTCGGCAATCGACACCGCGCGATCGGGCGCCCTCTTGTGCACGATCCGACCGTCGACGAGCGCGACGCCGTCCACCGTCGCATTCGCCAGCGGCGAATCCGGCACCGCTTGGGCGAGCCGCAACAGCTCCTTGCGGATCTCGCCAGCCGTCTTGGCGATCGCGTGCGAAACGGAGGCGGCCGTCCATGAGCCGCCCTCGACCTGGCCCAACGGCAGGGTCGAATCGCCAAGCTTGATGGTGACATTATCGAGCGGCAGGCCGAGCAGGTCGGCGGCGACCTGCGCCATGATCGTGTAAGTGCCGGTGCCGATATCGGATACTGCGCTGGCCACCTCGGCATGGCCGTTCGCAGTCAAGGTAATTCGCGCCGCGGTTTCCATTTGCAGCGCTTCCCAAACGCCGCTCGCCATGCCCCAACCGACCAGCTCGGTGCCGTCGCGCATCGAGCGGGGCGCGGCGCGGCGCTTGGACCAGCCGAATGCTTGCGCACCTTGCCGGTAACATTCGCGCAGCTGCTTGCTGGTATAGGGACGGTTCGTATGCTGGTCGCGATCCGAATAGCAGCGCAGCCGCAAATCGACCGGATCGAGCTTCAGCGCGACGGCGAGCTCATCCATCGCGCATTCCAGCGCGTAGACGCCGGTTGCCGCGCCTGGCGCCCGCATATCGCAGGGGGTCGGCAAATCGACTCGCGCCAGGCGATGCTCATATCTGGCGGTGGGGCTCTTGTAGAGCTGCCCCGACCAGGCGGTGTCGTTGCGGGAAAAGTCTTCGTGCTGCGAGGTGACGGCAATGGCTTCGTGAACAATGGCATCGAGCGTGCCGTCGGGCTTTGCACCGATCGCGACATGTTCGATCGTGGCCGGCCGATAGCCGACCGTGTAAACCTGCCGCCGGGTCAGCGCCAGCCGCACTGGACGCCGAAGCTTGACCGCGCCAAGCACGGCGAGCACCGTTTCGTATTGCGGACGCAAGCCGGAACCGAACGCCCCGCCGGTAAAAGGCGATCGTACGCGCAGATCGTCGGGTTTCATATTGAACACGCTGCACAGATAGCGCTGCACGTTCTGCACGCCCTGCGTTTTGTTGTAGATCGTGAGCTTGCCGCCGCCGTCCCAGATCGCCGTTGCAGCGAACGGCTCCATCGCATTGTGATGCTCGATCGGAATGAAGTATTCCGCCTCGTGACGGACCGCGGCTGCGGCAAAGGCCTTGTCCGCATTGCCGCGGTGCGATTCCGGCTTTTCGACGACGAACGCGCTGTTGCGCTGCGCCTGCAGGTCGGTGGTGAAGGCGGCTGTCTCGTATTCGACCCGCACCAGCGACGCGGCAAAGCGCGCGGTCTCCCATTCCTCGGCGAGCACCAGCGCTATCGGTTGAAAACTGAACATGATCTTGTCATCGTAGAGCGGGCGAAAGGGCGAGCCCTCCTCCGGCGCCACGTCGTCTTTATAGGCCGCCGATGCATCGGCCATGCGCGGGCGGTTTTGGTGCGTGAGCACGTCAAGCACGCCTCTGACGCGCAGCGCCTCGCTTGCGTCGATGTGCTTGATGCGGCCCTTGGCGATCGTCGATTCGACGACTGCACCATAGACGAGGCCGTCGATATTAAATTCGCCGGCATATTTGGCGGCGCCGGTGACTTTGGCACGGCCGTCGATCCGGGACGTGGAAGTGCCGATATAGGCGTTCATGGCCTTCACCGAATCTTCTTGCTCGATTGCGACTGCGGCGTTCCTTGCGAGGCCTGCGCCAGCGCGCGAACAATGGCCCGGCGGGCAAGATCGATCTTGAAGGTGTTGTGGGCGTAGCCCTTGGCGCCGTGCAGCAACGCTTCCGCGGCGCGCGCGAAGCTGTCTCGATTAGCGGCTTGTCCCCGCAAGGACGCTTCCGCATTGACATCGCGCCAGGGCTTGTGCGCGACGCCGCCGAGCGCGAGCCGCGCCTCCTTTATTGCCTGGCCGTCGAGCTCGAGCGCGGCAGCGACCGAAACCAAGGCAAATGCATAGGACAGCCGATCACGGATTTTCAGATAGGTGTAGTTCTTGGCAAAGCCCCGCGCCGGCAGCTCGATTGCGGTGACGATCTCGTTCGCCTCGAGATTGGTATCGCGATGCGGTGTATCGCCGGGCAGGCGGTGAAAGTCGGCGAAGGCGATAGTGCGCTGGCCGCCAGGGCCCGCGACAAGAACCTTCGCCTCCAGCGCCGCGAGCGCCACGCACATATCGGAAGGATGCGTCGCAATGCAGGTCTCGCTGGTGCCGAGAATCGCATGCATGCGGTTGACGCCATTGACGGCCGAGCAGCCGGTGCCAGGCTCGCGCTTATTACAAGGCGTCGCAATGTCGTAAAAGTAGTAGCAGCGCGTGCGCTGCAGGAGGTTGCCGCCGGTCGAGGCCATGTTGCGCAGCTGTGCCGAAGCGCCGGCAAGGATGGCGCTCGCCAATATCGGATAGCGCTGCGCGATCAGCGGGTGATGGGCGAGATCGGAATTGGGCACGAGCGCGCCGATCCGCACGCCACCCCCGCTGGTCTCCTCGACATTGTCGAGCGGCAGGCGCGAAATATCGATCAGCCGGGACGGCCGCTCGACCTCCTCCTTCATCAGATCGATGAGATTGGTGCCGCCGGCAATGAATTTCGCCTTCGGGTCGGCCGCGATCTGCCGCACCGCGTCGGCGACATCGGCGGCGCGCGCATACTGGAAATTGATCATGAATGCCCCATCACCTGTTGAATCGCTGCAACGATATTGGGATAGGCGCCGCAGCGGCAGATATTGCCGCTCATCAGCTCGCGAATCTCGTCGGCGGTTTTCGCTCTGCCTTCGGCGAGCAGCCCCGCGGCCGAGCAAATCTGCCCGGGCGTGCAATAGCCGCATTGAAACGCGTCATGGTCGATGAAGGCCTGCTGCAACGGATGGAGCATGCCGTCCTTGGCCAGCCCCTCGATCGTGGTGACTTTGCTGCCGTCCTTCATGACGGCAAGCGTCAAGCAGGAAACGATCCGACGCCCGTCGACCAGCACCGTGCAGGCACCGCATTGGCCGTGATCGCAGCCCTTTTTGGTGCCGGTGAGGTTCAGACGATCGCGTAAGGCGTCCAGCAATGTTGTCCATGGCGCCAAGTCGAGCTGCACGTCGACGCCATTGACGTTCAGACTGACAGAAATTTTGTCCGGAACGGGTATCGCGACTGCCGCGGACTGGTGCGGCTTGGCTGGCGCCATATGGACCTCCATTTGGCCGAACAAATGCTCTGTGCGCAACGAATAAGGCCGCGGCATCGCGGCACAACTATTAGTGCAGCGCGTGCTGACGGCCCCTCACAATATGGGACTAGATGGTGCCGATGACGGTTTCGTGCAAGGACAGCGTCGGCAGATGACTATGGAATGTTCCATGTGAGTCGGAAATGCGACGCTGCTAATGCCCGGCCAAGGCGGTTCGAACCGCCTTTTCGAAATCAGCATCGCTGAATGGCTTTTGCAAATAGGCGTTGGCGCCGGCAAGCCAGGATGTACCGCGGGTCGTCGTGCCGGTGATCATGATGATCGGCAATTTCGCGCAGCGTGGGTCTTGGCGCACGGCCTTCAAGAACTCCGCGCCATGCATCTTCGGCATTTCCCAATCGGAAATGAGCAGGCCGTATTGCTTGCGACGAAGCAGTTCAAGCGCAAGGTTGCCGTCCTCCGCCGCATCGACATCAGTGAAGCCAAGCGCCTTGAGCCGTTTGACGATGATGTTTCTTATCGTCGAAGCATCATCGACCACAAGGACCGGCGTTGCTGCGATTATGCGGAGTGCTCGCGCTGAAAATTCGATAACTTGCGCTGTCACGCACTGCAGAGCCGCAAAATAGCATTTTGCAGGCCGACGACCAGATCGGCGCCGATTGCAGGCCTGAGATTTGACCAATTTTTTCCGTCGACGGGTGTCAGGCGCTGACCGGATAGATCGCCTTTTCGCCCGAGAGCACCCGCGCTACGTCGCTCGCACATTTTGTCTGCAGTTCCTCGAGCGCCTCGACCGAATAGAAGCCCGCATGCGGCGTGAGAATCACATTGTCGCGGCCGAGCAGAGGAGAATCCTTGGCAAGCGGCTCCATCGCGACGACGTCCAGTGCCGCGCCGGCAATCCGCTCCGAATCAAGCGCCGCAATCAGCGCCGCCTCGTCCACAAGCGGACCGCGCGCGGTATTGATCAGATATGCGCCCCTTTTCATCTTGGCGAAGGCTTTTGCATTGATCAGGCCGCGTGTGGCGGGCTGCAGCGGCGCATGGACCGAAATGAAATCGGAGCGCGCCAAGAGATCGTCGAAGGTCACACTTTCCACGCCGGCCGCGTCCGCCGCTTCTTTCGCGATGTAGGGATCGAAGGCGATGACTTTCAGCCCGAACGATCTGGCTTTAGGCGCCAGCGCCCGCGGGATATTGCCGAAACCAACCAGGCCCAGCACCTGGCCTTCGAGCCGCCGCAGCGGAACGATCGGCGGCACCTCCCAGCGGCCGGACTGCACGAGCTTGTTGGCGAAAACGATCTTGCGCGCCAGCGCGAGCAAAAGCGCCATGGCATGATCGGAGACTTCGCGCAGACAATAATCGGGCACGTAGTTGACGGCGATGCCGCATTCTTTCGCCGCCGGCAGATCGATGTTGTCCACGCCAAGCCCGAAGCGCCCGATCGCTCTGCATTTCCGAAACTGCCGCAACAGTTCGCCGGGCAGCCTGGCATAGGTCACCAGCACGGCGTCGGCATCGCGCGCCACCGCCAGGATGTCCTCGACCGACCCGCTCTTGGCCATACGATATTCGGGATCAAGCCGCGCCAGCGCCGCCTTGGCAGGATCGAGCGAAGGGAACGGGCTGTCGGTGATCGCAATGATGGGGCCGGGCATGAAGTACTCCGAGTTCCGCTCTCCGTAGCGATAAAATCACAACGCGAAAATCTGCGGATTGACGCAGTTCGGCAATTTTCGGCCGCCGAGCAAGGCGAGGATATTGTCGACCACGATATTCGCCATGGCTTCGCGGACTTCCGGCGTCGCACTGCCGAGATGCGGCGTGAGCACGACATTCGGCATCCGCTTCAACGCCCGGTCGACTTTGGGCTCATGCTCGAACACGTCGAGGCCGGCGCCGGCGATCTGCTTCTTGGCAAGGGCGCGGACCAGCGCCGCTTCGTCGACAATAGCGCCGCGCGCAGTATTGATCAGGAACGCGGTCTTTTTCATGAGTCGCAGCTCGCGCGCACCGATCTGGTGCCGCGTCTCTTTGTTGAGCGGCGAGTGGATCGAAACGAAATCGGATTCGCGCAGCAACTCATCGAACGGCACAAAGGTCAGCCCAGCCTCGCGCTCCTCGTGCTCGCTCTTGCGGCGTGGCGTCCAATACAGGACGCGCATGGAGAAGCCCTGCGCGCGGCGCGCGACCGCCTTGCCGATCAAGCCGCCGCCGCCGATCAGGCCGATGGTCTTGCCGAAGACCAGCGATCCCATCAGATGCGCCGACTGACCGCCGGGAAATTTGCCGGAACGCGTGATGCGATCCCCTTCAACAATGCGCCGCGCCACCGCGAGCATCAGCCCGAAATTCAGATCCGCCGTCGCCTCGGTGGTGATCGGCGCGGTCACGGTGACCGGAATGCGCTGCGCCGTGGCGGTTTCGACATCGATATTCGAGGGCGTGATCGACTGCGCCGCGATCAGGCGCAGATTCGGGTTCGCCATGATCACAGTGCGATCGATCATGTCGTGCAGGAGGCAGAACAGAATGTCCGCCTTGCGCACGCCGGCGAGAAGCGTGCGCTTTGGAATAATTCTGCCCGTGTCGGGAAAAACTTTGACCCTTGCAACATCGCGCAGGCGCTTGAGCGCGCGCTCCGATACCGGCTGAGTCACAAAAATGCGCGGCCGTGACGCCCGCTGCGCTTTCACCTTTGCCATCAGGACAGCCACCGCACAATGCCGGCAACGCCGTCGACCGCAACTTGGGCACCGTCTGGAATCCGCCGCGTCGCGTCATTGACGCCGAGCACCATCGGGATGCCGCGCTCGCGCGCGAGCGAGGCCAGGTGCGACGTCGAGCCGCCGAGCTCGGCCACGACCCCGGAGACGCGCGGCAGGATGTGGCTGAGCGCCGGGCCGGCGACCCGCGTGACCAGAATGTCGCCCGGCGCAACGCGCGACAATTCGCATTCGCAGTTCACCACCACGGCCCGGCCGGAGCCCCAGCCGATCCCCGCCGGGTGGCCATTGAGGCCGGGATGCGTCAGCCAGATCTCGTCCGGCACCGGCGCGGGGGCGACGTGGAGCGGGCGGGCCTGCAAGAGCTTGAAACCCGTATCGTCGAGCGCCCATTCGATCTCGACCGGCATGTCGAGCACATCTTCGACCTTGCGCATCAAGCGGCCCAGTGCGGTGGCCTGGCCGGCTTCGAGGCATGGCGCGCGCACCAGCGCTTCGGGCACGCGCTGTGGCATCACGCCTTCATAATGCGCGCAGGCCTCGCGATGATGCTTGCGGCCGGCCTCGTTGCTGCGGACAAAGCCTTGCCGCGAGAGCACAATGCGATCCGGCACCACCTCGCCTTGCGCGATGGCGGTGCCGAGCCCCCAGGTGGCGCTCAGCATCATGTGACCGTCGGCAGTCTCGCTCAAACCGCCGCCCGAGGCGCGCGCCGCAACCAGCGGCTGCACCAGCACGGCCATGGCCGTGTCACCCGGAACGAGATCGTGCTGCGCCATGGAACGGCGCGCATTGGTGGTCCACAGGGCCGCCCAGCAGGCGCGCAATGCGGTCAGAAACTCCGCGTCATCGCGCAGGCCCAGAAAACTCTCGAACTGACCGGCAAAGCTCGAGCCGGCGCGATCCTCGATCAGCGCCGACGAGCGCACCGCCGCCGGTTTCGGCTCCTCCCGCCAGGCGCCGAGAATGGCGGCGAGCAAATCGGGCGCCACATCGCTTTGGTAGAGCTTCAGTCTGATCTCGACGGAGAGGCGCCTTTGCGTCGGCTGATCGGACTGTGCGTAAGCACGAACCGTGTCGGTGAGGCCAAGATGCTGGATCTGCCGCAAGTAGGCGTCGGCGGTGATGCAAAAGCCGCCAGGCGTGGGCAGGCCGGCATGGGCGAGGTTCGCCAGATTCGCCGCCTTCGGCCCGACGCGCCTTGCGTCCGCCGCAGCCGGCGAGGCGAGGGAAAGAATGAAACAGGACGAATCCATAAAGCGCCAGCGCTCCTTGTTCACGCCCTGGCCTCAAGCTTCCTCCCCGTGAAAGCACGAGGGAAGGTTGCGTCGCGGCCGCCGAGCTTGCGCGAGCGTTGCCGGACCCCACCGGCTCGCTTCGCCCGCGCTCATCCCCTTCGAGGGAATGACCAAGCCTATTTCACGTGATCGCCGTAGCCGGGCAGCGGGTCGACGACGGTGATCTGCTTGACCGGGAAGTTGGACACGATCTCGATGCCGTCCTTCTTGACGATCAGCATTTCCTCGATGCGCACGCCGTAGCGGAATTTCTTGCCGTGCTGCGTTTCGAGCGCAAAGGTCATGCCTTCCTTGATCTCGATTGGATGATCGAGCGACCAGATGCGCGAAATGACCGGCGGATCATATTGCGCGAGCCCAAGCCCGTGGCCCCACAGATTGGCCGCGGCCTGGTCCTCGTCCTCGTAGCCCCAGGTCTCCATTGCCGAGGGCCATTTCATCGCGATGTCGCGCGTGGTGGCGCCGACCCTCACCTCTCCGATTGAATCGTAGAGCCACTTCAGCGCGGTCTCGTAGGTCTCTTTCTGCTCCTGGGTCGGCTCCTTGCCGACGCAATAGGTGCGGTAATAGCAGGATTTGTAGCCGTTCCAGGTCAACGCGGCCAAATCCATGAACACGATGTCGCCTGGCTGGATGATGCGGTCGGAAAAATTGCGCCAGTTCGGCCAGGTATTCGGGCCGGAGGAGACGATGACGTCCTCGACATCCTCCATGCCCGGAATGTTGTAGAGATATTCCATCAGATGCGCCGTCACCTGGTTCTCGGTGATGCCGGGGCGCAGGAACTTCATGCATTCCCAATGCGTCGCATCGCCGATGGCGCCGACGATGCGGAAGCATTCCTGCTCGTCTTCGTTCTTCACCGCGCGCGCTTCCATCATCGGGGTCATGCCGTCGACCCAGGTGATGTTGTTCTCCCGGAAAATGTTGATCATGTTGATGTCGATGAAATCGACACCGAGCTTCTGGCCGGCGACGCCGTTTTCGCGCATCGCCTGCAGCACGGCTCGTGTGAACTTGTTGACCTGCTGGGTCGAGGCGGGGCCGGCCGCGCCTTTGATCCAGGCAAAGGAGTGGCGCACGTTCTGTTTCGGGATCCAGGGCGAATGCCGCTCGATCTGGAAGCCGATATCGCCCTGTTCGAAGAGGATCGGCGCGCCGTCGCCGCAGAGCATCGCATAGCGCAAGCCGGGCTTGAGCCTGTTCCAGCCCGGGGTGAGCGTGCCGGTGAGGTAGCGCACGTTTTCGTCGTACATGCAGAGCAGGGCGCCGAGGCCGTGCTTCTTCATCATCTCGCGGGCGCGCTCGGTGCGGTATCTGCGCAGGCGATCCCAGTTGACCCGCTGCTGCCAGTCCAAGCCTGCAATGCCGAAATTTGCTCCCATGCGCTCCTCCCCCGACGGCGGCCACGATGCCGACTATTGCGTCGCGAATTCATGTTATTCGGATGGCCGATACGAAAGAAATGATATAATCTATGGCTCCTCATCAGGTTTTCTAATGCGCTAGGTTCCCCAATACCGTTCCCGTTTCCCGCCATGCATGACATTCCGCTGCGTCAGGTTCGAGCCGTCATCGCGGTCTGTGAGGAGGGCTCGTTCACACGCGCGGCGGAGCGGGAAAATGCGACGCAATCCGGCATCTCCCAGCACGTCGCCGCGGTCGAGCGGAAGCTCGGCGTGAAACTGTTCGAGCGCGCGGCCGGCCGCGTTGTGCCGACGCCGGCGGGGCTGCGCTACTACAAAAGCTGCGTCGGCGCGGTCGGTGCACTCGAAAAGGCAGCAGAGCAGGCCCGCGCCGTTGCCGGCCAGGTCACCGGCGAGCTTCGCATCGGGCTGATGCCGACCTTCACGCGCGCCGTCCTGGCGCCGGTGCTCGATGATTTCGTGCCGCGCTGTCCGGAAGTGCGCCTGCACATTATGGAAGGCTATAGCGGCCTGCTCACCAAGATGGTGCTCGACCAGGAGCTGGACTTCGCGGTGGTGCCGGCGTTCGAAGGCACGATCGGGCTGAAATCGCGGCTCCTGGTGCGCGATCGCGAAATGCTGCTGTCCGGTCAGCGCGCCGGTTTCAACCCGCTGGCGCCGCTGCGGCTCGCCGACTGCAAACCGCTCAAGATCGTGCTGCCAAGCCCGGACAATATCCGCCGCCGCAATCTGGAGACCTATTTTCAGGCCCAAGGCGTACAGATCGAGACCATTCTGGAGATGGACGCGATGATTGCCACGCTGGAATTCGTGGCGCGCTCCGATTGGGTGACGATCCTGCCGAGCGTGATCTCGGTCAACGACATTGGCCGTGGCGAATTGGTCGTCAATCCGCTGGTCGCGCCCGAGCTGCACGCCGAATTCGTGGTGATCGAGCCGACGCG
>JAJPJB010000062.1 GCA_021324465.1 Hyphomicrobiaceae bacterium | reverse complement strand
GGCCGCTCGGTTCATTTGCTGCCCGACTTGATGAAGTAGCGCCCTTCCATGTCGCGGTCGAGCGCCAGCTTCTTGCGCAAGCCGCCCAACACGCGCACCACCTCGCGCCCGTCACGGCTGCCCACCGCGGCCATCAGCTCTTCGAAGAATTTGGGACCGTGGGCCAGCGCCGCCTCCACCGAGGCAAAGCGATTGCCTTTGAACGTCGGCGGCGCCGGCACGCGGACCTCGAGGCGACCGCGCTGGCCGAATGGCCATGTCAGGTCGTAACCGGCCTTCGCACCGACCCGGCTTTCCGGCGGCAGCGATGGATCGAGCGGTAGCGTGCGCAGGCCGCTCATCACGATCAGATCGCGATCGGGCTGGAACCGCGTCGCCATAGCCCAGTCCATCTGCTCGTCGGAGAAGATGTCGATATCGGGATCGACCACAAAAACGTTCTTGCAGTTGGCGAGCGCACCCATGCAGGCGCTGATGGCGTTCCTCGCTTCGCCGGGCGCGCGCTGGCGCAACGCGATACGCACGTTGAAGGCGCCGCCGCTGGACGTCGTGGCATAAACCGCAACCGGCTCACGTACCGCAGCTTCGAGCGCACGCCAAATTATGATTTCGGTGCGCAGCGCGGAAAGCTGCGCGGTGTCGGTGCGGCCCAGCATCCTGCCGCCGATGGTCGAGGTCTGAAACAGCGCGTCGTCGCGGTGGGTGATCGCCGTAACATGGAACACC
This sequence comes from Hyphomicrobiaceae bacterium, assembly GCA_021324465.1. Classification (GTDB taxonomy): domain Bacteria; phylum Pseudomonadota; class Alphaproteobacteria; order Rhizobiales; family Xanthobacteraceae; genus BOG-931. The sequence continues at coordinate 2,492 of JAJPJB010000062.1, read as the reverse complement.
GGATTGCGCTTTACTGCGCCGTAATAGCCGAGAAATTCGCCGTATGGGCCCTCCGGCTCGACATGGCCACGCGCATCGAGATAGCCCTCTATCACATATTCGGCGTCGGCTGGGACGCGGATATCGTTGGTGATGCTTTTGACGACCGGCAGCGGCGCCGCGCGCAGACTCGCGACGAGGCCGAGTTCGTCGACCGGCAGCCGCATCACGCCGGCGACGTGATCGATCGGATGCGCGCCGACCACGAAGCTTACCGGTGTGACCCGACCGGCCGCGGCGTTGCTCTCGTAGATGGCTTTCAGATCGCTTGGCGCTACGAGATCGATGCCGGTCTCCAGTTCCGAGCGCAGCATCAACCGACGCAGCCCTACATTGGTGAAGCCGGTCATGGGATCGATGACGTAGTCGATCGAGGCAGAGATGTAGGGCCCTCCGTCGGCGCCGTGCTGCAGATGCACGGGAAGCTTGGTGAGATCGGCATCGGCGCCGGTCAGCACCACCGCCTGACAGGGCGCTTCGGCACGCGCGACTTCGACGATCTCAGGTGTGTTGCGCAGCCGCCGTGTCACTTCTTTCAGCAGTTCGTGCGGCTTGACCCCGAATGCCGCGGCGAGCCGGGCGCGACTGCCCATGACATTGCCGGCAAGTTCGGCCCGCTCCGGACCGACCGAGCGGAACAGCACCGCTTTCGGGTTGCCCTCGAGCACATCGGCGAGGCCGGCGAGATCCATAGTCGCCTCGTAGGTGTCGAGTTGGTCCGCGCCAAGGCTTTCGATGAAACGGCGCAACCGGAAGCGCTCGAAGTCAACCGTATTCAGCCGAGTCCTCGCACCGGCCTTTTCCGCAACGATCATCGGCGCTCTCCCATTTCTCGTTATGTGCGGCGATCCACCGGCATACTCTTCAGGCGAGCGGTTACGGGGTCAAGCCGGTCGTCGCCGCCATGTTTTTTTGACGCCCAAAGAACCGAGCCTTGCTCTGCCCCCGTGTCGATTACGTGCTGTTTGGCCGACTTGTTGCAGGCGAAGGGCGCTTTGGCTTGGCGCCATGGTCAGAGGCTCTGGAAATCGTGCAGCGCGCCGGTTTCGACCGTGACCAATCCGCTCAGGCGCGTCCCGCTCGGCTATTACACGCTAGCAGCGACCGGCATCGCGCTTGCCGAGTTGCCCGAGCCGCTTGCAAAGCGCCTGCCCCGCTATCCCATGGTGCCCGCGACTTTGATGGGACGCCTCGCGGTCGATACGAACCGATTCACGACAGAAGCATATCAAGAAGCGCGTACCGTTTCGCTAAGCTTTGTGGATACGTCCTCAGCAATTCTCCAAAGCACACCAGACGGATCGATCACGCTCGCGACGACGCCCCAGTCTTCCCGTTGTGGCGCGCGCGGACTCTTGACCCCGTACCGAGACGGAAGGTCGAGCGACACAATGTGATCCCACCATCGACTCAAATCAGAGACGAACATGTGCATCACGAAGTTATCGGCCCATTGCTGGACGTAGTAGCCCTGCAGAAGGAAGGCGTATGCGCCCAGGCGCAACTCTGCGAGGTTGTGGGTCAGCGGCCGGGACTCGAAACCGAGGTCTATATAGAACCGCTTGCTGATCTCAAACGTTTTTGCCGGCACCACCGACCGCATCGATCTGACGGTTTGTGCCAGTGCCACACGCCGTTCGACATGTCACCTCGCTCGCAACCGCGAGTTCACGCAGCCTCGCCAAACAAAGTCTCGATGAGCGGGCATTCCGGCAGCGTGCCGTCGCCACATTGCGCCACGACATGCTTCAGCACCCGCTCCATGCGCCTTAGGTCGGCGATCTTCGCCCGTATATCCGCGAGATGGACGGCAGCAACGTCTCTTGCCTCGGCACAGGGCCGGTCACGCTCATCGACAAGGCGCAGCAACCCACGGATTTCCTCGAGCGAGAAGCCGAGCTCGCGGGCGCGCAAGATAAAGCGAAGGCGCCGCTCATGCGCAACGTCGTAGCTGCGATAGCCGGCCGCCGTGCGCGGCGGCTCGGGTAGAAGTCCGACCTTCTCGTAGTAGCGCACAGTCTCCAGATTGCTGCCGGTTCTGCGGGCGAGCTCCGCCCGCTGCATGCCCTTCACCGTGGCGTGATCGCGCATCGCAGATGCTCTCTTGACCCTGTAGTGACTACAGACATTACCTTACGAGGCAATGAGCATTTCAGCAAGATAGAGCAAGGCCCGAAGTGGTTGGACAGCGATCCGGAACGGCAGATATCGCACCGGCAGGAGCAAACCCGGCGCGGGATAGAGGCGACGCCGGGCGGCAGCGCGTGGTCGCAGTCGGCGGCATTCTCGCCGCGCTTGGCGCGGCTTCGTGCTGCGTCGTGCCTTTTGCACTATTCACCCTCGGCATCAGTGGCGCGTGGATCGGCAACCTGACGGCTCTCGAACCCTATCAGCCGGTGTTTGCCGCGATTGCCGCAGCGTGTCTCGGCTATGGCTTCTACCTGGTCTATCGC
>JAJPJB010000080.1 GCA_021324465.1 Hyphomicrobiaceae bacterium | reverse complement strand
GCGCAACCTGAAACGAAGGCCCCACCCCTTGTTCCGCTGCGCCGCCTCCTTCGCGCCTTCAGGTCACCGGCGTCACACCGCCACGCGCGCGCCAAAGCGCGGCGCGGGAACGGGAGCGTTTGTCATTATGTGCGGCCGCGATCGCCAGTTGCTTGAAGCGCTCGCGTTGCCGCCGGTCACACTTTTTCTTATGGTTTGGTCGCGAGCTGGGGAAAACCGTAATGTCGCACGAGCCACAGCGCCGCGAAGTCATGATCCGCGTCCATGACGGCGTCGAGATCGCGCTCGCGCTTTACATGCCGGACGGCGAAGGTCCGTTTCCGGTCGTGCTCGGCGCCTCGCCCTATCGCTACGACAACAATGCGCTGCCGGCGACGCCGCAATTTCTGTGGCGCGAGACCGGTCCGATCGGCCTCTATGTCGAGCGCGGCTATGTCTATGCGCAGATGGATGCGCGCGGCTGCGGCAAATCCGGCGGTGAATTCCGTTTCCTCGATCGCAACGAGCAGAAGGATCTCTACGACGTCATCCAATGGCTCAGCCGGCAGCCATGGTCGAACGGCAAGGTCGGCGGCATCGGCCAGTCCTATTTCTGCATGCTGCAATGGTGGATGGCGATCCAGCGGCCGCCCGGGCTCGCCTGCATTGCCGCTTTCGACGGCCTCAACGATCCGTATCGGGCGTCGGTCTATCAGGGCGGCATCCTCGGCGATTTCTTCGGCAGCTATTGGTGGAATCAGAACCGCATCATCAATCGCCATCCGGCCAATGGCGAATTCTCGCGCGAGCAGCCGTGCGATCTGAATCTCCTATTGCAACAGCATCCGGCCTATGACGAGTTCTGGCGCGAGCGCTGCGCCGCTGAGCATCTGCATCAGATCGACGTGCCGCTTTACTCGATCGGCGTGTGGGGCAAGGTCGATCTGCACACCCGCGGCAATATCGAGGGCTTCCAGCGCGCCGTCGGCCCGAAGAAGCTGAAAATGATCGGGCCGGTCAACGCTTTTGTCGCCAATCGCGAGTTTAACAGCCGCGAACTGCACGAAGCAGTGCTGCTGCCGTTCTATGATCATTATCTCAAAGGCCTGAAGACCGATTACGTGGACCGCCCGGCGGTCGAATATTTCGTGCGCGGCGCCGACGCGGTGCGCTCGGCGGAGACTTGGCCGCCGGCCGGCGTGCGCTATGTCACCTGGCATTTGAGCGCTGAGACATCGGGCAGCGTCACCTCGCTCAATGACGGCACGCTGACCCGCGGTAAGGCATCCGGCGAGCGGGCGACCTCCCACAGCTATCCCAATCCCGGCTGGATGATCGGCGTGGTCGGCTTCGGGCCGAACAACCAGCCCGATCCGGCGCGCCGCGTGCTCACTTTCACCACCGCACCGCTCGAGCGGGACTTGGAGATCGCCGGTCCGATCAAGCTCGTGCTCTACGCGTCGTCGACGCGCGACGATATGGATTTCTTTGTCAAGCTTTCCGAGCAGATGCCGCAGTCGGCCGAGGAGCGCGGCAAGGATCTCAACCCCGCCTCGTACTGGATCACCAAGGGCTGGCTGCGCGCCTCGCATCGCGCGCTCGATCCGCGCAAATCGACCGATATGGAGCCCTATCACACGCACAGTGATCCGCAGCCGATCGAGCCCGGAAAAATCTATCGCTTCGACATCTCGATCGAGCCGATGGCGCATCGCTTCAAGAAGGGCAATCGCGTGCGGCTCGAAATCGTCAACGGCGATTCGGTGATCACCGACATGCTGTGGACGCATTATTACACGCCCGACAAGATCGGCACCGACACGATCTATCACTCCGCGGAGCATCCCTCAGCGTTGACACTGCCGGTGACGGAGGGCGCGTAAGACTTGGGCATCATGCGGAACTTGCGCTGTTCCGGTCGATTAAATGAGAGCAGCGTCGAACCGTCTGGTGGCGTTCATGACCAAGCCGTTTGTTGTCTCGATCCCGCACCGCCTCGGCAGGAACGAGGCCGTGCGCCGGCTCAAGGCGGAGCTGGGCGACGTCCGCGCCCATTACAGCAGCCTTTTCACTGTGCAGCAGGAGAGTTGGAGCGGCGATCATCTGGACTTTCGCATTGCCGCCTTGGGTCAGAGCGCCAGCGGCTCGATCGATGTCGCCGAAGACTATGTTACGCTGCAGGTGTTCCTGCCCTGGCTATTGGCCAAGCTCGCCGAAGCCTTGCAGCCGTTGGTGCGCAAGGAAGCGACGCTGTTGTTGGAGAAGAAGTGAAATGCAGCCCGGATGAGCGAAGCAAAATCCGGGGCAGCATTCCCGCATATCGCTACGCTCATGCGGGCTACGAGCGCCTACAGCTTCTCCGCCAAGAACCGCAGCAGGCGCGGTGCGGCAAAGGCGCAGTAGCTGCCCGCCTCCTCGATCGGATCGTTCATCCAATAATGCGGCGCGCCGTGCACGATGCAGGGCCGGACGAAGAAGCCGGCCTGTTTGAGCGCGAGCGCAAACGGCTCGGTCTGCTGCTTGCGATCGACCAGATCGTCTTCGGTGCCGGTGACCAGGAGAACCGGGATGTGATTGTTGGCGAAGGTCGCATAGCTGATCGGCGAAGCATCGAAATAGGCTTGCCGGTCTTGCATCGGCGGCGCCCCCATGAATTTCTGAATATTGTTCTCGCGCCCGCCCTGGATCTGATAGTTCAGCCACATCGCGGCCACGTCATAGATGCCGTAAACCCCGATCAGGACCTTCACACCGGCATCGACCGACGCGAAGGCGTCATTCGGATAACCGCCGATGAATTTTTTGCCGCCGAGCGCCGCCAGCGCCGCAAGATGCGCGCCGGCCGACGCGCCGAGAAGCCCGATGCGCTGCGGATCGATGCCGAAGGCGCTTGCCTTGCCACGCAGGAATTGCACGCCGGCGAGCACGTCCTGCACCGCTTCGGGGAATGTCTTCGTCTTGACGGCGAGCCGATAGGAGATAGCGAAAAGCGCTATGCCGCGCGCCGCAAGATAAGGTCCCCAATACTGGAACGCGTTGCGCGCGCCTTGCACCCAGCCGCCGCCATGAACGGCAACCAGGGCCGGAACGGATTTGGCATCTTGGGGGAGATAAAGGTCGCCCAAAAGCTCGACACCGTCGTGATTGGCATAGGCCATGCCGCCATGAATCGTGACGCTCGCATCCGTCATTGCATGCCCTCCATTCCGCAAAGCCGCGATGGCAAACCGGCGCTCACGTGGTAGAACAATGCACAAGTCTTGAGAAGACCGCGTCAAGACCGTCTGATATGACGGCCGGTATTTGGAAAAATCATTGCGCAGCGCACGCGCAAGCAAATCGGGAGGTGGAATGTCGCGTGCGGCCGAGAGCGTGCCAAGTGGAAAGCCGAGCGGATTGACCGTCGCAGGCGCGCGCATCGATCTGATCGAGCGCGGCGAGGGCAAGCCGCTCCTGTTCCTGCATCCGGAAAACGGCATCGATCCTTCTTTGCCGGCTATCGATGAATTAGCCAGGCGCGCGCATGTTGTTGCGCCGACCCATCCCGGCTTCGGCCGCTCGGATCTGCCCAAGGGCATGCGCACCATCGACGACATGTCCTACTTCTATCTCGATCTGCTTGATCAGCTTGCTCTGCGCGACGTCGCGGTCGTCGGCGTGTCGCTCGGCGCCTGGATCGCCGCCGAGATTGCGGTGAAGACGACGGCCCAGCTGTCGCAGCTCGTCATGGCCAATGCCGTCGGCGTCAAGGTCAGCGACCGCGAGACGCGCGACATCGCCGATATTTTTGCCGTCACTGAGCCGGACTATCTCGAAATGGTGTATTGCGATCCGGCGATCGGCAGGCGCGACTACAAGACGCTGCCCGATGCCGTGGTGCTCGCCGCGGCGCGCGCCCGCGAGGCCACCGCGCGCTTTGCCTGGAGTCCGTACTTTCACAATCCCGCGCTCAACCGCCGGCTGCACCGCATTCGCATCCCGACATTATTCCTGTGGGGCGCGCATGACCGCATGCTGAGCGAGGCTTACGGCCGCGCCTATTGCGCCATGATCCCGGGCGCACGCTTTGAGCTGATCGAACGCGCCGGGCATTTTCCGCACGAGGAGCAGCCGAAGATCTTTGCCGAGAAGGTGATGAATTTCGTGGCCTGCAAATGAAGCCGATCGTCATGCCAGGGCCGGGTATCGTAGGCTTCGCGCGGCGCGCGGCGAGGACGAGCGGCGCGGGCAAAATCATGCCTGCGCTGTGCCTGCGCCGTGCAGCCGAGCGGACGATTTGGCCCACCCGATAACGAGCAGAGCGCGCCGCATGAGAGTCTATCAATTTAGCGAACAGCCCTATTATCCGGCCTGGAACGAGCATTCCGGCTCGCTGCGCGTGATCTTCCCGAACCGCAAATGCGATCCGCGCGTCGCCGCCGACCTGTTTCATCGCTATTACGACGAGTATCAGCTCACCGACGAGCTCGGCCTCGACATCATGCTCAACGAGCATCATCAGACCGCGACCTGCATGTCATCCGCAGTCGTGGTGGGGCTGGCGATCCTGGCGCGTGCCACGCAGCGCGCGCGGCTTCTGGTGCTCGGCTATCCGATCGGCCACCGGCCCGATCCGCTGCGCGTTGCGGAGGAGCTCTCGACCATCGACGTGATCTCGCGCGGCCGGCTGGACATGGGATTCATCAAGGGCATTCCCTACGAGATCGCGGCGTCCAATCAGAATCCGGTTCATTTGATGGAGCGGTTCTGGGAGGCCCATGATTTCATTCTCAAAGCGATGACCACCCATGACGGCACGTTCAACTGGGAGGGTGACTATTTTCACTATCGCCAGGTGAATGTCTGGCCGCGCGTCTGGCAGGAGCCGCATCCTCCGGTCTGGTCGACCACCGGCTCTACGACGCAGGCGCGTGTCCTCGGCGAGCGGGGTTATGTGATGGCGACGCTCGGCACCGGTTTTGGCACGCGGCGGATCTATGATGCTTACCGCAACGGCTATGTTGCCAAGCATGGCAAGGCGCCGGGCGCGGACCGTTTCGCTTATCTCGGCCTTGTTGCGGTCGCCAAAAATAGGGAGGAGGCGCGCAAGCGCGGCGAGCTCATTGCCGGTTATCTGCGCACCAGCCCGATCGTGTATCCGCCGTTCCGCAATCCGCCCGGCTATCTGCCGCCGGAGGACAATGCGCGGATGATGCGCGGCGAAAGCCCGCCGCGCACTTACACCAAAGGCGGCCGCGTGATCTCGATGCAGACCGCGCCGATCGATGATCTGATCGATGCCGGTGTTCTGTTCTGCGGCACGCCGGACGAAGTCTACGACCAGCTGGTCGCGTTCTGCGAACATTGCGGCGGCATGGGCAATCTTCTGATGATGGGCCACGGCGGCTTTTTGAGCCACCAGCAGACCGTCGATAATCTGTCGCTGTTCGCCCGCGAAGTTTTCCCGCGGCTCAAGGCCTACAAGCAGCCCGATCCGGAAGCGGCGCTGGCGACGGTCGCGGCTTAGACGGCCCCGCTGTCGCGGCCGGACTTGTTCCGGCGATCCGCGTCTGAGCCGGCGGTCTCTCGGAACAGTCGTGGATGCCCGCGTCAGGCGCAGGCCTGTGAAGCCTAAGTTATTGTCATAACAACGAAATATCGTCATGTGTTCAAAAATTGGTACAAAATATTGATTTTGTTACACGCCTGGTCCATTGATCGTGTCGGCGACGGATGCCGGCAAACATTCGGGCAAGAAATTCGAGCATGCGATGACGGCGAGCGAGCCTTTTGCGTCCGATCCCTTCATGGTCGGCAAGCACAAACCGAAGGACGCGCCGGCCCATATTTCCGCCGAGGAGTCGCTTTGTCCGGTCGTCTCCCACGCTTGGGTGAACGCGCAGTACAAGCACCTCGTCGTCGAGGCCTCGGCGAAGGCGCTCGCGGTTGCGCCGGGCCAGTTCTTCAATCTGCTCTGCCCGTCGCCCGATGTCGGGGAGCTGTTCTTTCGTCGCCCCCAAAGCGTTTATCGCATCGATCGGAAGCACGGACGCATCGAGTTTCTCTACAAATGCGTCGGCCGCGGCACGCGCGGTCTGGCGACTCTGCAAAAGGGCGATGCGCTCAATATGGTCGGTCCGCTCGGCAAGGGCTTTTGGCTCGATCCGGCGTGGAAGCACATTGTCGTCCTTGGCCGCGGCGTCGGCATCGCGACGCTTGGTCCGATCTCGCAACTGGCGGGTGAGAACAATGTCGGCGTCACCGCCATCCTGTCCGCGCGCGACAAGGATTTTGTCATGGCGGATGTGCTGTTCCGCGAGGCCGGCGAGGTGATCAGCGTGCTCGACACCGACGGATCGAGCGCAGTCGAGAATGTCGAAAAAATTCTCGCCGGCCTTATTGCGCAACAGCGCGCCGATGCCTTTTTCACCTGTGGCTCGAACCGGCTATTTCAGATGATGAAACGGCTCGGCAAGGTGCACCGCATTCCGGGCCAGGTGGCGATGGAGCAGGTGATGGCCTGCGGCCTTGGCCCTTGCTACGTCTGCGTGCGCACTTTCGAGGTGGACGGCAGGCAAGAGCTGCGGCGGGTTTGCATCGAGGGCCCGGTTTTCGACATGCAGGAGGCGGTCGGATGGTAGACATGAGCGTCAGGATCGGCTCAGTGACCCTGAAGAATCCGATCATGCCCGGCTCGGGCTGCTTCTCCACGGACCTCGCGCAGGTGATGGACATCAATCGGCTCGGCGCCATGGTGGCGAAGACGGTGTCGCGTGAATTTCGCCCCGGCAATCCGCCGCCGCGCGCCGCCGAGGTCGAAGGCGGCATGATCAATTCGATCGGCCTGCCGACCAAGGGCATCGACTATTTCTTCAAGCATCAGGTACCGGACTATCGGCGCTTCACGCCGCCTCTGGTCGGCTCGATCTCGGCCACGACGATCGAGGATTTTGAGGCCATGGCGCGCGACGTGGCGAAGTCCGACATCGACGTGCTCGAGGTCAATATTTCCTGCCCGACACGCGATCCCAAGGGCGGCAATTTCGCGCTGCACGAAGAGCACACCTATGAAGTGACGAAGCTCATCCGCGCCACCACCGACAAGCCGGTCTGGGTAAAACTCTCGCCCAATGCCGGCGACATTGTCGCTGTCGCCAAGGCCGCGGAACGCGGCGGCGCCAATGCGCTTGTCGTGGCGAACACGATCCTGGGATTGAAGATCAACACCGACACGTTCCGCCCGGCGATTGGCAACAAATTCGGCGGCTTGTCGGGGCCGGGCATCAAGCCCATTATCGTGCGCATGGTCTACCAATGCGCCAAGGCGGTGAGGATTCCGATCATCGGCTGCGGCGGGATCGTCAAGGTCGAGGACGTGGTGGAATATATGCTGGCCGGCGCCACGGCGGTGATGATCGGCTATCTGACCTTCCGCAATCCGACGGGCATGATCGCCATCATCGACGGCCTCGAACAATGGTGCGCCAAGCGCGGCTTTGCCCGCGTCGCCGATCTGACCGGCGCGATGATCGATGAGCCGCCGATGGAGACGTTTGCGGCGGCCGCCGCGCCGATCGGGTAACGCCATGACCACGCGCATCACCATTCGTAAGCCGGACGACTGGCATCTGCATGTGCGCGATGGCGAAATGCTCAAGGCGGTGCTGCCGTTCACGGCAAAGCATTTCGGCCGCGCGATCCTGATGCCGAACCTGGTGCCGCCGGTGCGCACATGCGCCGACGGCAAGGCCTATCGCGAGCGAGTGATCGCGGCGCTGCCGCGCGGCTCGACATTCAAGCCGCTGATGACATGTTATCTCACCGATGACACAGATCCCGACGATGTCGAGCGCGGCTTTCGCGACGGCGTTTTCACCGGCGTAAAGCTCTATCCGGCGCATGCGACGACAAATTCGGCCTACGGCGTCACCGATTACAACAAGATCACGCGCGTGCTCGAGCGCATGGAAAAGATCGGCATGCCGTTTCTGATGCACGGCGAATATGTCGCGACGGATGTCGATATTTTCGACCGCGAGAAGGTGTTCATTGAACGGCTCTTGTCGAAGTGGATCAGGCAGTTCCCCGGCCTGCGCATGATCCTTGAACATCTTTCCTCGAAGGAAGGCGTCGATTTCGTCAAGAGCGCCGCTCCCCAGCTTGGCGGCACCATCACGCCGTATCACATGATGCTCACCCGCAACGATTGGCTCGGCCATGGGCTCAAGCCCTACATGTATGTGATGCCGGTGATCAAAACCGAGCGCGATCGGCTGGCGCTGCGCAGGGCCGCCGCTTCGGGCGAGGCCTGCTATTTCCTCGGCACCGATTCCGCGCCGCATCCTTATGCCAAAAAAGTCTCGGTCAGCGGCATTCCTGGCATGTTCAACGCGCCGGTTGCGATCGAAACCTATGCGCAAGTTTTCGAGGAGGAGGGCGCGCTCGACAAGCTCGAGGCCTTCGCCTCGCTCAACGGGCCGAAGCATTATCGTATGCCGCCGAACGAAGAGACCATCACGTTGGAAAAGACGCCCTGGACGGCGCCCGAAGAGGTGAAAGTGCCGGGCCCCGACCAGCGCGCCTTGATCTATCGCGGGGGCGAGACGATTTCATGGAAGGTGGTGAATTGAGTGCGACGCTCACCTGCCGTGCTTGCGGGGTGGCCGCGCAGCGGCCCTCCAAGGATGTGCGGCCGGGCGTCGGGACCGTCATCCTTCGACGGTCGATTGGCGCGTACCTGAGGGTGAAGGACCAAGCTCGTTGCGAATTACGATGAGTGCGCCATGACAGGCTTTCCCGACAAAAAGATGATGGCCGAACTGACGGCAAAGATGCTGCTGGAGGTCGATGCCGTCCGCTTCATGACCGACAAGCCGTTCATCTATACGTCGGGCTGGGCGAGCCCGGTCTATACCGATTGCCGCCGGCTGATCTCGTTCCCGCGTGTGCGCCAGACCTTGGTGGATTTCGGCGCGGCCACCATCATGCGCGAGGTCGGGTTCGAGCAGTTCGACGCGGTTGCCGGCGGCGAAACCGCCGGCATCCCATTTGCCGCCTGGATGGCGGATCGGCTGATGCTGCCGATGCAATATGTGCGCAAGAAGCCGAAGGGCTTTGGCCGCAACGCCCAGATCGAGGGCCATCTCAACCACGGCGACCGCGTGCTGCTGGTCGAGGATCTGACCACCGACGGCCGCAGCAAGGTCAATTTCTGTCTGGCGCTGCGCGAGGCCGGCGCGGTTGTCGAGCATGTCCTCGTGTTCTTCTTCTATGACATCTTTCCCGAAGGCAAAAAGATCCTGAGCGATCTCGGTGTCACGCTGCATGCGCTCGCGACCTGGTGGGACGTTCTGGAGGTCGCCAAGAAAAGCGACAGGTTCGACAGCGACAGCCTCAAGGAAGTCGAGAAATTCATGAATGACCCGCACGGCTGGTCGAAAGCCCATGGCGGCGCCGCACAGGCGGCAGAGTAAGGGCGGGGGCGCCACACATCGGCGGGGGACACCAGGGTAGGAGTACGATGCCAAACGAAGTTGCGGACGTGATCGTCGTCGGCGCCGGCAATGCGGCCTTCTGCGCGGCGCTCGCGGCGCAGGAGCAGGGCGCCAAAGTGCTGATGGTTGAAGCCGCGCCGGAAGAGGAATCCGGCGGCAATAGCCGCTTCACCGCCGGCTCGATCCGCGTCGTCTATAACGGCATCGACGACATCAAGACGCTGGTGCCCGATCTGACGCCGGCGGAAATCGAGACAACCGATTTCGGCACCTATACCGCCGATCAGTTCTTCGACGACATGGCGCGGGTGACGCAAAACCGCGCCGATCCTGATCTGGTCGAGCTTCTGGTCACCAAGAGCTTCGAATCGCTGAACTGGATGCGCAACAAGGGCGTGCGGCTCATTCCGATCTATGGTCGCCAGGCGTTCAAGATCGACGGCAAGTTCAAGTTCTGGGGCGGCTTGACTGTGGAGTCGGTCGGCGGCGGCCCGGGCCTGATCAATATGCTCACCGCAGCGGCCAAGAAGCGCGACATCGGCATCCGTTACTCGACGCGAGCGCTCGATTTGCTGTTCGACGGCACCCGCATCGAAGGCGTGCGCGTGCGCGAACACGGTGACGTCAAGGAGCTGCGCAGCAAGTCGGTCGTGCTCGCCTGCGGCGGCTTTGAGGCCAATCCGGAATGGCGCACGCGCTATCTTGGTCCGGGCTGGGATCTCGCAAAGGTACGCGGCACCCGCTACAACACCGGCGACGGCATCCGCATGGCGATCGACATCGGCGCGGCGCCGCGCGGCAATTGGTCGGGCTGCCATGCCGTGCAATGGGAAATGAATGCGCCGGAATTCGGCGATCTTGCCGTCGGCGATCAGTTCCAGAAGCACTCCTATCCGTTCTCGATCATGATCAATGCGAACGGCAAGCGCTTCGTCGATGAAGGCGCCGATTTCCGCAACTACACTTATGCCAAATATGGCCGCGTGGTGCTGGAGCAGCCCGGCCAGTTCGCCTGGCAGATTTTCGATCAGAAGGTGAAGCATCTGCAGCGTGACGAGTATCGCATTCGCCAGATCACCAAGGTCACGGCGAATACGCTCGAAGAGTTCGCGCAAAGGCTCGAAGGCGTAAATGCGGCCGAGTTCCTGAAAACCGTCAAGGAATGGAATGCGGCGGTGCGCACCGACATTCCGTTCAATCCAAACATCAAGGACGGTCGCTGCACGACCGGTCTAGCCGTCAATAAGAGCAATTGGGCCAACACGCTCGACGCGCCGCCTTACGAGGGCTACGCGGTGACTTGCGGCGTCACCTTCACGTTCGGCGGGCTGCGCATCAACACCGAGGGCGAAGTGCTCAACACCGACTATCAGCCGATCCGCGGGCTCTATGCCGCAGGCGAGCTGGTCGGCGGCCTGTTCTATTTCAACTATCCGGGCGGCTCGGGGCTGATGTCGGGCACCGTGTTCGGCAAGATCGCCGGTACCTCGGCCGGCCGCGCCGGCAGGAACTGAGCCGGCAAGAGGCCGGCCGCGAGGCACGTATGGATGCGAAGGTCGCGCGCTCGCTCAACGAATTTTCGGCAACCGCAATCGCCAAACGGATTGCGGCCAACGAGCTGACCTGCGAAGCCGTGGTCCGTGACTGCCTGGCGCGTATTGCTGCACGTGAAAGCACGGTCAAGGCTTGGGTGAATTTCAATCCCGCTCACGCGCTCGCGCAGGCGCGCGCTCTCGATCGCGCGCCGCGGCGCGGTCCGCTGCACGGCGTGCCAATCGGCGTCAAGGACATTATCGACACTTTCGACATGCCGACCGAGATGGGCTCCCCGATCTATCGCGGCAATCGCCCGGCTGCGGATGCTGCCTGCGTCGCGCTGCTGCGCCGCGCCGGCGCGGTCATTCTCGGCAAGACGGTCACCTGCGAGCTTGCCGGCATGGCGCCGGGCGAGACCACCAATCCGCATGATCCGGCCTGCACTCCGGGCGGCTCATCGAGCGGGTCGGCCGCCGCGGTCGCCGACCACATGGTGCCGGCCGCACTCGGCACCCAGACCGGCGGCTCGGTGCTGCGGCCTGCATCCTATTGCGGAATCTTTGGCTACAAGCCGACCTACAACACATTCAACAAAGCCGGCGTAAAACCTGCAGCCGAAAGCATCGACACGCTCGGCTGGCTCGCCCGCTCGATCGACGACATTGAGTTGCTCACGGATATCTTGTGCATGCAGGCGCCGAAGTCGCCGCGCATGCTGGGTGCGGCGCCACGGATCGGATTCTGCCGCACCGAAATCTGGGACACCGCCCAGCCGGAGACAAAAACGGCCGTCGAAGGCGCCGCCGCGGCGCTGGGCAGAGCCGGCGCAACTGTGCGCGATATCGCATTGCCGGAGGCTTTCGCCGGCCTGCATGCACTGGCGCGCGGCACCATCAATCATTACGAGCGCGCGGCTTGCACCGCCTTCGAATGGGATCATCATCGCGACAAGCTGTCGCCGCAGATGCATCGCTACGTCGAAAGCGGCCTGAAAACCTCGCGCGCGGACTATGTCGCCGCGTGGCGCCGCGTCGAGGAATGCCGCGCGCTGCTGCCGGCCGTCTTCGACAATCTCGATGTGCTGCTGGTGCCCTGCGTGCTCGGCGAGGCGCCGAAGGGGCTCGCTTTCACCGGCGATCCGAGCATGCAGGCGATCTGGACCGCGCTGCACACGCCGTCCATGACGCTGCCGACCCATCGCGGACCAAATGGTCTTCCGGTCGGCATTCAGTTGGTGGCGCAGCGCTATGATGACGATCGGCTGTTCGCCTGTGCACGCTGGGTTTGGCAGAAGATCGGATCGGATGAGATGGTCGGAGTTGGGCGCGCCCGCTGAAGAGGCACTGAATGGAATTCGACAATTCATTCGAAGTGCCGTTGCCGCCTGCACAGGCCTTCGCCGTGCTAAAGGATATTCCCCGCATCGTGCCCTGTATGCCCGGCGCCGAGCTCACTGAAATTGTCGATCCGCAGAATTACAAGGGCAAGGTCTCGGTTCGGCTCGGGCCGGTCGCGCTGGCCTTTTCCGGCCGCATCGAGTTCGAGAGTATCGATGAGGCAAGTCATAGCGCGCGCCTGAAGGCCCAAGGCAGCGACGCCAAAGGTCGCGGCGCCGCCGACGCAGTCGCAAGCTTTCATATCGAGCCGGCCGAGCGCGGCTCGAAAGTGCTGATCCATACCGATCTCAGTTTGTCGGGCGCGGTGGCGCAATATGGCCGCGGCGTCGGCATGATCCAGGCCACCGCATCGCAGATCATCGGGCAATTTGCCGCCAATCTGCGCGCGCAGCTTGCCGAGACGCCGCCGATGCCGGGCGCCACGTTGCGGCGCGCGTCGGAATTGATGGCACCGGTCGATTCTGCGGCCGTGCCGCCGCGGCCGATTTCTGGATTGTCGCTGATCGCGCGCGTCGTTTGGTCGAGAATTATCGCCCTGTTCGACAAAGGCAGGACTTAGCGCATGTCCCGGAAGAACGGAGAGTGGTTTCCGGACGGGGTCATGCCCAGTCTCAGTCGGTATTGTTCTTGCAACAGACGGTGCGCCGTGAACTGATCGGTCAACGAGGGGGCCATGCATTTCGCGCACATCATCACCAAAGCAGTGGGCGCGCTTGTTGCGGTCTTTGCCCTGGGCGCGCTTGCGGCGGCGGCCGGCGTCGAGGATTTTTACAAAGGCAAGAATATCTCGCTGATCATCGGCTATAGTGCCGGCGGCGGCTACGATGCCTATGCGCGCTTGCTGGCGCGCTATTTCGGCAAGCACATTCCGGGCGATCCGACCATCGTGCCGCAGCAGATGACGGGCGCCGGCAGCCTGCGCGCGGCCAATTACATCTTTTCGGTGGCACCCAAAGACGGCTCGGTGATCGGCACCTTCTCGCGCAGCATGGGCATTTCGCCGCTGATCAACAAAGCCGATTTCGACAGCCGCAAATTCACCTGGCTCGGCAGTGTTACCGACGACAATACGGTCTGCCTCACCTGGCACACCTCGCTGATCAAGACGTGGGCGGATTTCGTGAGCAAGCCGTCAAAGCTCGGCGGCGAGGGCGCGGGCGCCGATCCCGATATCTGGGCGCTGACCTACAGGAATGTACTCGGCGCCAAGGCGCAGCTGGTCAGCGGCTATCCCGGCACCAACGACATCGTGCTGGCGATGCAGCGCGGCGAAGTCGACGGCATGTGCGGAATTTCCTGGAGCACGATCAAGGCGGCGCATCCGGATTGGATGCCCAATCACTCGGTCAATGTTCTGGTGCAGGCCGCGCTGCGAAAGGCCGACGAGATTGCCGACGTGCCGCTGGCGACTGAGCTTGCGAAGAGCCCCGAGCAGCTGCAAATCCTCAAAGTGCTGATGGCGAGCCAGGCGATGGCGCGTCCTTTCGCGGCGCCGCCCGACATTCCGGCCGACCGCAAGGCGGCGCTGATCGCGGCCTTCGACGCGACCGTGACCGATGCGGATTTCCTCGCCGAGGCACGGAAGCTTGCCTTCGACGTACGGCCGGTGACCGCGGCGGCCATCGATAAGATGCTCGACGACGCCTATGCCACGCCGAAGGACGTGCTCGAGAAAACCATAAAGGCCATTTCCAGTGAGTGACTTGATCGGCGCGCGCATTCCACGCCTTGAGGACGAAGCCTTGCTGACCGGCAAGGGCCGTTATGTGGACGACATCGAGGCGCACGGCGTGCTTGCCGCGGCCTTTGTGCGCAGCCCGCATCCGCATGCCTTGATCCGCGCCGTCGATGCGCAGGCTGCGCGCGCCCTGCCGGGCGTTGTCGGCGTGTTCACGCTCAATGATCTTGCGCCGGTGATGAAGCAGCGGCGCATGCTGCGTGTGTCGAATTCCGGGACCAAGCTCGACCGCAGCTGGTGCTTTGCGCTCGCCGACGGCGAAGTGTCTTTTGTCGGCGAGCCCATCGCCATCGTGGTGGCGCAGGATCGCTACGTTGCCGAAGATGCAGTCGCGCTTGTCGCCGTCGATTATGAGATTTTGCCGGCCGCTGTTGATTGCCGCACGGCGGATCGTGGACCGCCGATACGCCGCGAACTCGCCTCCAATCAGGTCATCGCCTACAAGGTCGCTTTTGGCGATGCCGAAGCCGCTTTTGCGAAGCCTGCGCATGTCGTGCGCGAAGAGCTCTGGATTCATCGCGGCGCGGCGCATTCGATCGAAGGCCGCGGCATTCTCGCCCAGATCTCCGATCGTGAGACCACGGTCTGGGCCTCGACGCAAAAGGCGCACGATCTGCGCACGGCGCTCGCCGACTACATCGACCTCGACGAAAGCCGGCTGCGTGTCGCGACGCCCGATGTCGGCGGCGGCTTTGGGCCAAAGCTCTGCGTCTATCCGGAGGACGTGGCGACGGTCGCGGCGGCGACCCTGTTGCGTCGCTCGGTGAAGTGGATCGAGGACCGCCGCGAGCATTTTACCAATGCGGCGCAGGAGCGCGATCAATATTGGTCGATCGAACTTGCCGCCGATGCCGACGGCCGTGTGCGCGGCATTCGCGGCAAGCTCATCCACGACCTGGGTGCCTATGCGCTGCAGGACGTGAATCTGCCGTACAACTCCGCATCCACCCTCACCGGACCCTATGTCGTCCCGGCGCTGGCGATGGATGTCGTCGTGCATCACACAAATAAGACGCCGGTCTCCTCGGTGCGCGGCGCCGGCTATCCGCAGGCCGCTTTCGCCATGGAGCGGATGATGGACCGCCTGGCGCAAGCAATGAAGATTGAGCGCGCCGAATTGCGCCGGCGCAATCTTATCCCGGCAGAAAAGATGCCCTATCTGAAGCCGCTGAAAGCGCGCTCCGGCGAGACGGTGCAATATGATAGCGGCGACTATCCGGGCTGCCAGGCGGAGATTCTGAAAATCGCGCAGTGGGAAGATTTTCCCCGCCGCCAGCAAGAAGCCCGCGCGCAGGGCCGCTATACCGGCATCGGGCTTGCGCATGGCATCAAGGGCACTGGCCGCGGCCCGTTCGAATTCGGCAGCGTGCGCATTTCGCCGACGGGGCATATCACCGTGACCACGGGCGCGGCACCAATGGGGCAGGGGCTTGCAACGGCGCTGGCGCAAATTGCCGCCGAGGTTTTTGGCGTGAGCGCCCAGACGATCAGCATCGTCGCCGGCGATACCGCGGCGGCTCCGCTTGGGCTCGGCGGCTTTGCCAGCCGGCAAACCGTCACGGCCGGCTCCTCCGTGAAGATCGCGGCACAGGCGGTCGCGGCGAAGGCACGCAAGCTGGCAAGCCACATGCTCGAAGCAGCCGAGGAGGATCTCGAAATCGCTGACGGCGAAGTGCGCGTGGTCGGTGCGCCGCAGCTTGCGGTCAAACTCGGCGAATTGGCCCGCGTGCTCAAAGGCGCTCCCGGCTACGGCTTTCCGAAGGGTATCGATCCCGGGCTTGAGGCCAGCGAAGCCTTCCGTATCGATCAACTGGCCTATTCCAATGCCTGCCATGTCGTCGAAGTCGAGGTCGACATCGAGACCGGCGGCGTGCATATCCTCCGTTACATTACGATCCAGGATTGCGGCCGGCGCGTGAATCCGATGATCGTCGAAGGCCAGGTCCACGGCGGCATCGCGCATGGTATCGGCAATGCCGTGCTGGAATGGATGGGCTATGACCCTTCCGGCCAGCCGGTCACGACCACGCTCGCCGACTATTTGTTGCCGACCGCGCCGGAACTGCCGCGCTTCGAGACGCTCTATAAGGAGTCGCCCTCGCCGCACAACCCGCTCGGTGTCAAGGGCGTCGGCGAGGTCGGCGTCATCCCTGCGGCCGCGGCGGTGATCTCGGCGATCGAGGATGCACTGTCGCCCTTCAATGTACGCATTGCACAAATGCCGGTAACGCCGCACAAGCTCGTCGAGCTGATCGCGCAAGGCAGACAATGACAAACATTTTGACGCGGTTTGCCGGGCGGAGCAGACTGCTGTGGTGCGGCGCAGCGAAGGAGAGACGACTATGATCAAGCTTACGTCCGGCAGGCGGCTCCTGCTTTGTGCCACCGTCTTGTTTGCGACGTCATTATTGGGCGGCGCCGGGCCGGCACGCGCCGACGACTTTCCGACGCGGCCGATTCATCTGATTATTCCTTACGGGCCGGGCGGCATTGTCGATTTCACCGGCCGCCAGCTCGCACAGAAGATGAGCGAGAACCTGGGTCAGCCCGTCGTCGCTGACAATCGACCGGGCGCCGGCGGTATTGTCGGCGTCGACTACGTCGCCCACTCTGATCCTGACGGCTACAATGTCGTGCTGATGGATCCGGCGATCGTGATCAACCCAACGCTGCAGAGGTCGTTGCCTTATGACATTTTCAAGGACCTGGTGACCGTCTCGCGTGTCAGTTCCTCGCCGGAGGTGCTGGTGGTCGCACCCCAACTCGGCGTCAACACCTATGCCGAGCTCGTGGCCTACGGCGAAGCCAATCCAAACAAGCTCAATTATGCGACGGCCGGTGTCGGCACCACGCCGCATCTCGCAACCCTGATGTGGGAAGCGCGCACCGGCATTCAGGCCGTGCATGTTCCTTACAAGGGCATTGGCGGCTCGTTCACCGACATGATGAGCAACAAAGTGCAGATGGCGTTTTCCAGCATTCCCGGCGCGCTGCCGTTTACCGGCGACAAGCGGGTTCTGCCGCTTGCGACCACGGGGCTCAAGCGTTCTCCGATCTACCCCGACCTGCCCACGGTGGCGGAATCCGGGCTTCCGGGATATGACATCGATGTCTGGATGACGCTCTACAGCCGCGCCGGTATGCCGGCCAACGTGCTCGCCAAGCTCAATGCTTCGGTCCAGAAGGCGCTGTCCGATCCCGATCTCGTCGCTGCGTTCGCCAAATTCGGATCGACGCCGGTGCCGACGAGCTTGCAGGACAGCGCCGCGTTCACCAAATCCGAGTACGAGAAATGGAAGAAGGTCATCGAGGATAATCACATCACGCTCGATTGACCATGACGCTCGATTGATATGGCCGCCGGGAACCCCTGGCCGACAGAATTGCGCCTGCACAAGGATCGCAAGGCTCTGACCGTGACGTTCGACAGCGGCGAGCGCTTCGATCTTGCGGCCGAATATTTGCGCGTGCGCAGCCCGAGCGCCGAAGTGCAGGGCCACTCGCCGCGCGAACGGCGCATCGTCTCCGGCAAGCAGAATGTGCAGATCCTGGAAGTGCACCCGATCGGCAATTATGCGGTGCGGCTCGTCTTCGACGATATGCACTCGACCGGCATTTTCAGCTGGGACTATCTGTTCGAGCTCGGCAAGAACCGCGACAAGTATTGGCGCGATTATCTCAATGAGCTGGCCGCGAATAAGCTGCCGCGCGCACCGGTAGACTAGGCATCGCCCGGATCTTTCCGCGGAGGCGCCCGAGCCGGCTGCTGCAAGCGCGTCAACCATCGGTCAACTTCGCTTGGGCAAAATTAGCAAAGTGTCGGGGTGGGGCATTGATGGGGTGCCTCCGGCATCAGAACGGCTCCGGTCTGTCTCCCTCGGGACCCGGAGCCGTTCGCATTTTTCGCTATGTCCCATCGCTGCTCTTCGCCGTCTCATGACGTGAAACTGCGCACGAGGCGTTGGCGATTGTTGCCGCGACTTGCGCTCGATGCCACCCACGCCGGACACCGCAGCCGGCCACGGATCATCGCTATTTTGGGAATATGGTTGACGGATGGTATCGGCGCGCCAACGCCGCGCCTTCAGCGCCATGCCGGAGCGGTCTGGAAGACCATGGCTGCGAAAGCCGCTTGCACGGCTCTTGGAAATGCTAAGATCGGCGCAGCAGCGAGAAAAGCTGCAAAGGACAGGGAGGAAATCCGATGAGGTTGCGTCTTATGACTGCATTTGCGCTTGCCGCCGGCCTGCTCGCCGGGGCGGCTCATGCTCAGCAAGCGGCGGCGCCCGCTCCGGCAGCGCCCGATCTCAACGCAATACCGGACAAAATGCCGTTCAATCAGCCCTACGGCGCGCCGATTACGATGGAGCGTGCGCAAGCGGTTATTCAAGCAGGCGTCGCCGAGGCGAATAAACGTGGATGGGCGATGAACGTTGCTGTCGTCGGTAATCACGGCGATCTCGTCGCGTTTGGCCGCATGGATGGCGCTCAACTCGCGTCCATTGCCATTTCGCAGCACAAGGCGCGGGTAGCGGCACGCTATCGCCGGCCGACACGCGCTCTCGAAGACGGGGTCCAGAAGTTCGGCTTCAACTATTTGATGACGCTCGACGATGCGATTGCCTCACGCGGCGGAATTCCCTTGGTCGAAGGTGGCAAGATCGTCGGCGCGGTCGGCTGCTCGGGCGGCACCGGCTCGCAGGACGAGGCGGTCTGCACCGCGGCGGCGGATACCATCAACAAGACGCAATAAGGCGCCTGGCTATTCGGCGAGATAAGAGGGCGGCAGCAATGCCGCCCTCTTTGCGTCAAAGAATCGGATATGAAGGCTCTTCGGACTTCCCGGGTGAGAGCCTGCATGCGGGTCTCTTGGTGCCATCGCTATCGGCGATTTTTGCTCGTGGGCCTCGCGCTCGCGGCAGCGCTGCAACTGCCGTCTGCCTTCGGGCAGATTGCGCAGCCGAATCCCGCGCCGCCCGATCTTGCCGCTGCCATGGAGCAATATCGCAAGGCGCTCGATGCCTATAATGCCGCGCACGAGCGCTATTCGGCGATCGCCAATGCCTATTGGTCGGCGATTTCCGAAAAGCGGCAATTGCGCAACGCCAAGCGGACGCACGGCGAGCCGCTCGCCATCGATGACTACGTGCTCGATCAGCCGCCGGTCTATACCGGGCCGCCGAAGCCGAAGAATCCATTGAAGCCGGAAGCGCCGGGACACCGAGCCTACGTGCCGGTCGTCGCGGATTTCCTAGCCGCTGCGCAGCAGGAATTCAATTTTGCGCCGCGCCTGCCTCAGAGCGACAGCCAGTTCAAGCGGGTCTATGCGCAAGTGGCGCAAGCCGCCGGTCTGACCAAGGATCAGATCGTGCGCATCTACAGTTTCGAGGCAACAGGAAACGGCAGCTATGACGTCGAGGCTGGCCTGGAATACAACAAGCACGGCCGCGCCATCACCACTGCGCTCGGCTACAATCAATTGCTCGCCACCAATTCCGTTGAAATCCTTGCCGAGAAGGGGCCTCAGTTCATTGCCGAGTTTCGCAACGAAGCCGCGCAATTGCCGTTCGCACAACGCCAGGCGCTCGAGCGCAAGATCGAAATCTTGCGCAAAATGGTGGCGTTTGCGCGCAGCGTCCCTGACGCCTGGGACCAGCACGAAATGCTGGCGAATACCCAAAAAGGCCTCGCCGTGCATGCGCTGAACCTCGACCTCGATGTCGGGCCCTTGCTGCAGACACAGAAGCTTTTGGACTCGGTCGTCTTTGCGCGGCGCAAGGGAGTGACCCGAACGCTCACTGCCGCCGAACTGGAAATGATGAATCTGACCGGCGACGGCAACGGCTTCGACATGGTCACCATGCCTGTGGAATGGCGCGATCGGGTGCCGACATCGAACTTCTTTCGGCCGAGCGGCTATCTCGACAATCCGGTGGCGCAGCGCAACAATGTGGTGGCCAAGCTGATCGCAGCGACCGATGCGCGGATGGATCAAGAGGCCAAAAAGTCCGGCGCATTGGAATTGGCGGCTGCGCTGCAGTGACGGGCCTGCGCTTTGCGGCTGGGGCCAAAATCTGAATTTAGGCGTTGCGGTGTCGCATTGCGCGGCTAGGATGCGGCGTCCTGCCGCGTACCTAATTACCTCATCATTTTTCGAGCCCGCTATGAAGCGCCGCGAGGTCCTGAAATTCTTGTCGGCGGCGCTCTGGCCGATGCTGTGGCCGTTTGCGGGCCGCGCCCAATATTTGACGCCATCCCAAGTCTCGCCTGCTCCAGCGCCGAATCAGAACCCGCCAAATCCGGCGCCGACGTCTGCGCCGGCCGCCGACAATTCTGTAGGCACGGTTGCGACGCTGAGCGGCCACGCCACAGTCACGCGCGGCCGTGACGCCGCTTCGGCCTTGAAGGTCAAGGATCAGATCTTCGAGCAGGATACCCTGCAGACCGAGGCGAACTCGACGCTCGGCATCACGTTCGATGATGAAACAACGTTCAGCCTTTCGGCGAATACGCGCATCGTTGTTGACCGGTTCGTCTACCAGGAGGGCGCCAAGGGCAATGCTGCCTTGTTCAACGTCACCAGCGGCACGGCCGCTTTTGTCGCCAGCCTGGTTGCTAAGAACGGCGACATGAAGATTTCCACACCCGAAGCGACGCTCGGCATTCGCGGCACGACGGGGGTGGTCGATGTACCGGCAGCAGGGGCTGGCGGCGCGCCGATCATAAAACTCTATCCGGACAGCGATGGCCATGTCGGGCGGATCGAAGTGTTCGACCGGGCGGGCGCCCGCCTCGGCGCGCTGACACAGGGCGCCAGCGCCTTTACGATTCGTCCGGGCGCCAATGGCCGCCTCACCGCGGTGCCCTATCAAATCCCGCCGCAGGAAGCGGCGCGCGACCGCGGCGTGCTGCAGCGACTCAATGCGTCGCACGCGATCGGGCGGCAGATGGCGATCCAGCGGCGGCAGTTCCGGCAGCAGCAGCGAAATATCCAACCGCAGCCGGGCCGGCAAAATTTGCGCAATCCCGAGCGGAATTTTCGCGGGCCCGGCCAGCAAAATTCGCATGGCCCGGGCGAGCAACCGCGCAATCGGTTCGTACCCAGGTTCCTGCGGCCGCGCAACTATCCCGGCGAACGCCGTCGTTAGCGGTGCGGGGCCGGGCGAGACAATCAGAGCGAGGAGACCATGCGTGCCTATCAACTGCCCAAAGGCGGCGCCGGCATCGACGCGCTGCAAGAGGTCGAACGGCCGGAGCCGAAGCCGGCCTATCGCCAGGTTCTGGTCAAGGTCAAAGCCTGCTCGCTCAATTTTCGGGATTATGCCATCGCGCGCGGCAGCTATCGCATGCCGGTGCGCGAGAATCTCGTGCCGCTCTCGGACGGCGCCGGCGAGGTCGTCGAGATCGGGCCGGGCGTGACGCGCGTCAGAGCCGGCGATCGTGTCGCCGGCAATTTCTTTCAGCGCTGGTCCGGCGGAGAGGCGGCGCCAGACGTGCATAAAAGCGCGCTCGGCGGCGGTATCGATGGCATGCTGTCCGATTATGTCGTGCTCGAGGAAGACGGGATCGTGAAGATTCCGCCGCATCTATCGCTCGAGCAGGGCGCCACGCTGCCTTGCGCAGCGGTCACGGTCTGGCACGCGATGATGGAGCACGCCAAGCTTAAGGCCGGCGACACGATCCTGCTGCAAGGCACCGGCGGCGTTTCAATCTTCGGCCTGCAATTTGCGCATGCTATGGGCATTCGCGCGATCATCACCTCGTCGAGCGACGCGAAGCTTGAGCGCGCCAAAGCGCTCGGCGCCGCATATGGCATCAATTACAAGACCACGCCGGATTGGGAAAAGGCCGCGCTTGAATTCACCAGCGGCGTCGGCGTCGACCACGTTGTCGAGGTGGGCGGCGCAGCGACGCTGACGCGCTCGTTCGGCGCATTGCGCGTCGGCGGCAAAATCACGCTGATCGGCGGATTAAGCGGCGGTGCGACTGAGCTCAATCCCGGATTGATCTTTTCACGCCGCGCCAACGTTCAGGGCATATCCGTTGGCTCAACGCAGATGTTCGAGGCGATGAATCGCGCCATCGCAGTCAATGCGATCAAGCCGGTGATCGACAAGGTCTTTCCCTTCGCCGATGCCAAAGCGGCCTATCACCACATGGCCGCCGGCGCTCATTTCGGCAAGATCGTGATCGGCGTGGGATAAGAGTTCGCCAAAAGCTACGCGCCCTTGACCTCGATCTGCACGTCGACATTGTTGCGGGTCGCGTGCGAATAGGGACAGATTTTTTCGTGCGCTTCCTTCACCAGCGACGCCAGTTCGGCCTGCGGCAGGCTCGGGTCCTCAACCAGGAGCTTGACTGCAAGTCCAAAGCCGCCGCCATCGCGTGGGCCGATCGACACGTTTGACGTTACCTTGACCTTGCTCGCGTCCTTGCTGTGTTGCTTGCCGACAAAATCGAGGGCACCGCCGAAACAGGCCGCATAACCGGCTGCAAACAGGTGCTCCGGCGTCGTGGTATTGGGCTTGCCGGGCCCGCCCATCGCCTTCGGCAGGGAGAGATCGGCGCTGACGGAATGATCGCTCGACTCGGTATGGCCGTTGCGGCCGCCCGTTGCGGTCGCCGTGGCGGTAAATAGCGGCTTGATCCTATCCATGGTCGTACTCCGGTTGAAAACAGGGCCAGAGCATAGGTATGGCGCGGCCCGGTATTTTGCACCCATGGTTCGCGCCTGGTGACGGCGCAATATCGGTCGGATCGCGCAGGCCATGGCCCTCATTTTCGTCCTCGGCGTTTCGCTGATCTTCCGCGCAGGACGGAAAGCAGAACCGCCGCCTGATTGAACTTCGGATCCCGAGCGGCATAGAGCAGTGATACCGTTGTGTCGCGACCGCGCTTGCGAAGCTCGGCAAGTTTCGGATTGCCGGCCAACTCTTTCTTGTAGCGGGCGCTGAATTCGGCAAATCGCTCGGGCCTGTGGCCGAACCAGGTGCGCAGCTGCGGGCTCGGTGCAACCTCCTTCATCCAATCGTCTATCCGAGCCTGCGACTTTTTGAGCCCACGCGGCCAGAGACGATCGACCAGAATGCGCAAACCGTCCGAGCGCTGCGGCGGCTCATAGACCCGTTTGATCTTGAAGGGCATTCTTGCTCCTTTCAGCCCCTTGGTTAGGACAGATGTGCAAGCCCTGCCGTCAGGCAGAACCGGTAAAACAATCAAGGGTTCTGAGGTTAACGCGCGCAAGAGAATGACGCATGCATGTCCGTTTGACCGAGCCGGAACCGGTCGAGCTTGGCTGCAATGATCGCGCTCACGTTCGGTCCACAGTGCTGGCCGCGGCTTCCCATTATCGAGCGCCACCAGGCGTTAGCAGCTACATCGGCTTCGATGGCGTCGGGTCACGAAAATGTACAGCACCTGAAAGCGAAGAAATTCCAGCCCGATCACCAGGCTCAATTGCAATCCGAAAGCCGTGCGGAAGAGGTCGCCTAGAGGCCCTGGCCGGCGGGGCCGGGCGTATTTGCACGTGTCAAGTTACAATTTGCGGCATGTTCTCGCGTGCGGCGTGTGCTGGCGCCACAAACGCGCCGTAACTGTGCCGTAGGCCGGCCAGGCCTCGGTGCACCACATCATCACTGAGAGAAGAGGTCTCTATGGATAAGAAAATAGCCGGACTTCTCGGGGCGGCGGCCGCCCTCACAGCTGTAGGGGGCGCTCAAGCTGCCACCCCTGGTGTGACCGAGCCACCTGCCGTGACGAGCTATCGCGATCTGCTGGAGCCGGTTCCGAACGCGCTGGCGCTGCTCAAGGCCGACGAAGCGCGGCGCACGCAAGGCGCGCGCGAAGGGCGGACCGAGGTTGCGCAATTCTATCATCACCATCACCATCACCATCATCACCACCATCACCACGGTTTCTATGGTGGTGGCGTAATTCTGCCGCCGGCTTATATCGGGCCGCCGGCCGGCTGCTACTGGACGTTCGGCCGGCCGTATTGGAACGGCTATGCCTGGGTACGCCCGCGCGTGCGGGTATGTGACTGAACCCCTCTCTATCCCAGGCGGCTAGAGATGCTGGCAGGCCCGCCGTGGCCCTCGCGCCGCGGCGGGCAGCGGCATTTGCCGCATTCTTGCGGGCCGTTCTAGCGCAGCCGCCACGAAGCCGCGGCCGGGGTGGTTTTTAGGGCTGAAGGCCTTGATGAGGCCGAGAGGCCGCTAAAGGCAGTATCGCAGGAGCGCACGAGGCGCTCTCTCCGGAAAGCGAACACGCACGGTCGCAGCCCGACAGCGCGCTTGACCTTGGGCGCACTACCCCTGCTAAGGTGCCAATCGTCTGTGGCGGCGCTCCGGAGCCCGCACGGACGGGGGGAGAGGGGAGAGCAGGCGTGCGCGCGCTTCTTAAGGTGAGCGGCGTCATTGACGCTATCAATACGCGGATCGGCCGTTGGGTCGCCTGGCTGATCCTGCTGGCCGTCGCGGTCTCTGCAGGCAATGCGACCGTTCGCAAGGTCTTCGACGTCTCCTCGAACGCCTGGCTTGAGCTGCAATGGATTCTGTTCAGCGCGGTCTTTCTGTTGTGCGCGCCGTGGACACTCATCGATAACGAGCATATCCGCATCGATATCGTGAACAATCTAATGCCACGTCGGCTGCGCAACACCATCGAGCTGGCGGGCCATGCGTTTTTCCTTTTGCCACTTGCCGTCACTCTCGTCATCACCGGATGGCCGTTTTTTCTCGGCTCCTTTGAGATCGATGAGCAATCCAGCAATGCTGGCGGGCTGCCGCAATGGCCGGCAAAATCTCTGATCGTGATCGGTTTTGCGCTGCTGTTGGCGCAGAGCATTTCCGAATTCATCAAGCGCGTCGCTATTGTGCGCGGCATCATTCCCGACCCTCACGCGACGCAAGTCCATGCGCTCGAAGCCGAGGTCGAGCAGATCGTCGAGGCCATCGAGAAACATTGAGACGCCGTGGAGACTTGAACGGGAATGGAAGCTTTTCTTATCCAAAACATGGCGCCGATTATGTTCGGCTCGCTGGTGGTCGTGTTGCTGCTCGGCTATCCGGCCGCCTTCTCGCTCGCCTTCGTCGGGTTATTTTACGCGCTGATCGGTATCAAGCTCGGTTTGTTCCAGCCGGACTTTTTGCAAGCGCTGCCCGATCGCATTTACGGCGTGATGAGCAACGACACGCTGCTGGCGATTCCATTTTTCACCTTTATGGGACTGGTGCTCGAGCGGTCCGGCATGGCGGAGGACCTGCTCGACACGATCGGCCAGCTGTTCGGCACGGTGCGCGGCGGCCTTGCCTATGCGGTAATCTTTGTCGGCGCGCTCCTTGCCGCCACCACGGGCGTGGTGGCGGCGTCGGTCATTTCGATGGGGCTGATTTCACTGCCGATCATGCTGCGCTACGGCTATGACCGTCGCTTCGCCGCCGGTGTCATCGCCGCGTCCGGCACGCTGGCGCAGATCATCCCGCCCTCACTCGTTCTCATCGTGATGGCCGACCAGCTCGGCAAGTCGGTCGGCGACATGTATGAGGGCGCGTTCGTCCCGGGCATCACGCTGGCCGGAATGTATGCGGTCTATACGCTCATCATGTCGGTCGTATTCCCGAAGTCGACCCCGGGTCTGCCGGCCGAGGCCGTCGGCTTCCGCGAAGACGACAATAGCCGCGGACTGTGGTCGCTGCTGTTTCTTTCGCTCGCCAGCGCCGCCTTCGGCTGGTGGATGATGCGCAATTCCGACACCCACGGCGCCGACTATGTCGTGCTCTGCATGTTCTTCGGCATTCTCTTCGCCTTCGGCGTGGCGGTCGTAAACTGGATCATCGATCGCCTGACCGGGTTCCGTTTCCTCTCGCGGATGGCGCAGCAGACGACATTCGTCATGGTGCCGCCGCTGTTCCTGATCTTCCTCGTACTCGGCACGATCTTCATCGGCGTCGCTACGCCGACCGAAGGTGGCGCCATGGGCGCGTCCGGCGCGCTCATTCTTGGCGCCCTCAAACGCCGCCTCTCATGGCAGTTGATCCGACAGGCAACAGAGTCAACGGCGAAGCTTGCGTCGTTCGTGGTTTTCATCCTGCTCGGGGCGCGCGTGTTCTCGCTGACCTTCTACGGCGTCAGCGGGCATATCTGGGTCGAAAATCTGCTCACCTCGCTGCCGGGCGGCCAGATCGGCTTTTTGCTCTTCGTCAATGCCTTCGTTTTCGTGCTGGCGTTCTTTCTCGATTTCTTCGAGCTCGCTTTCATCGTCATCCCTCTGCTCGGCCCCGCCGCCGAGCATCTCGGCATCGACCTGATCTGGTTCGGTGTCATTCTCGGCGTCAACATGCAGACCTCGTTCATGCATCCGCCGTTCGGCTTCGCCTTATTCTATCTACGCTCGGTGGCGCCACGCGAACCCTTCCTCGACCGCGTCACCGGCAAGCTCACGCAGGGGGTGACGACGGGACAGATTTATATGGGCGCCATCCCGTTCGTCCTGATCCAGCTGCTTATGGTCATCACGGTGATCTTGGTCCCCAGCATGGTCACGCACTACAAATCAGGACTGTCGCAGATCGATCCCAACAAGGTGCAGATCAATATTCCGCAGGTCGACTTGCCGCCGCTTGATCTCAGTCAGCCGCCGGCTATCAAATAGCACGGGCGGCGATAGGGGAGGATTCGGATGATCCGACTCCTCGAAGGATTCGTAGAGGCCGTCTTGGCTGCGGCCCAATGGCTGGCGCTGCCGATTGCGACTTTGCTGTTTCTGCAATGGCCGCTGCGGACCATGGTCGGGCTTTATTCGCGGGAAGCCAACGATCTTGGGCAGTGGCTGTTCGCGCTTTATGTCGCCGCCAGCATCACGGCTGCAACCCGTGCGCAGACGCATCTGGCGGCCGACACGATCTCCAGGAATTATTCGGACAGCACGCGCCGATGGCTGTCGCGCGCGGGAGCTTTGCTCGGCCTCATCCCATGGTCGATCATCGTGCTGGTGACGAGCTGGAGCATTGTGCGTAATTCGACGCTGCTGCTCGAGCGCTTTCCCGACACGGACAATCCGGGCTATTTCGTCATCAAGATCGCCTTGCTCCTTTTGGCTGTCTTGATTCTGATCGAAGGCGTGATCGGCTTGGCCCAGCCGCGCCAGGTCGCGCACCGCTAATGTCCGCCATGATGCCTTGGCTGGGCTTGGGCCTGCTGGCCTTGGTCGGCCTCGGCGTCATCGGCACTGGCCTGCCTGCTGCCGTCGTCCTGCTCGCGACCGCCTGTCTCGGCGCCGCCGTCGGTGCGCTCAGCGGTGACGTGCCGGTTCATCTCCTCGGTGTTCTACCGGAGCGGCTGATCAATCTGCTCGAAAGCGATTTGCTGCAAGCTATCCCGCTCTACGTGTTGATGGGCGCGCTCATCAATCGTTTGCCGATCGCTGACGCGCTCTACCGCTCATGCCTGGCCGTTCTGCCGGGACGAGCGGCTCCCGTGGTCTCGGGCATCGTACTGGGCGCTTTGCTCGGGCCGATGAATGGTTCGGTCGGCGCGAGCGTGCTCGCGTTGTCGCGCGTTGCCGAACCGCGGCTTGCCGCCTCCGGGATCGCGCTCGCCGACCGCGCCGCAATCATAACCGTGGCCAGCACGCTCGGCGTCGTCGTGCCGCCCTCGCTCGTGCTTATTTTGCTCGGCGACGCGATGTTGAACGCGCATACGATTGCAGTGACCGCGACCGGCCGCGACGACCGTGTCATCAATACCCAGGATGTGTTTCACGGCGCGCTGGCGCCTGCCGGCCTCTATCTGGCCGCCTGCCTCGTGCTCGCCTGGTGGTTCAATCGCAAGCGGCAGCCGGACGGGAAGATGCCGAACGCGGTGGCGCGGCCGACCAGGCAGCAGGCCGTTCTGGCCACGGTGACCGTGCTGGCGATACTGATCCTGCTCGGCGGCGTCGCCACCGGATATTTCTACGCGGTCGAAGCGGCGGCAATGGGTGGCTTTACGCTTCTGATCGCGGGCTTTGTCAGCGGGCGTTTGCCGCTCCCCGTGCTGAAGGACGTCTTGGCCGACGTGCTCACGCTCACGGGCGCGCTCTTCTTCCTTCTCGTTGCCGCTACAACGCTGACCCTGGTCCTTCGCATCCTTGGCACCGACCAGCTCGTCGCCGCCTGGATCGCCGCCATTCCCGGCGGTTCCCTGACAGCGACCGTGATCGTGCTCGCCGCAATCGCAGTGACCGCGCTGGTGCTCGATGCCTTCGAGATTATCTTTGTCATCGTCCCGATCGTCATTCCGCCGCTGCTGATCCGGGTTGCCGACGCGCGTTGGGTGGCGGTTCTGGTCCTGCTTGCCCTGCAGGCAAGCTTCCTCAATCCCTTGATCGGTTACGCCGTAATGATGACGCGCACCGTTCTTAAACGGCCAATTCCGTTTGCAGCGCTGCTGCGCTCATTATTTCCATATCTGATCGCACAGGCGGCTCTGTTGGCGGCGGTTCTGCTCACGCCACAGCTTACCCATCTCGGCGAGGGCGCCGATGATCGCAGCCGAGCGGCGCCGCCCATTTCCAATGGCGAACTCGAAAAGCGCTTCGATCAGATGATAACGCTCCCCGAGCCGCCGCCGCTCGATATCGCTCCGACGAAATAGCGGACTGGCAAGGTTCAGCCGGAGCGTCGTCAGATAGACCTACGAGCGCCCCGGCTGTTCATGCGCTTGCAATCGCGAAGCGGCTCATCCCTTGGCGCGCGTGCGGATCATAAACGTCTCGTAAGAATATTCCGCAACCTGCCACCACAGGTTCTCGTCGTTGCGGAATGCTTCGATCGACGCGAGCACCTTCTTGTAGTTGGGGTTCTTCGCCGACTCTTCGGCGTTCACCTCGTTCGTCGCCTTAAGACAGGCTTCCATGATCGGCTGGCTGAATGGCCGCAATTGCACGCCGTTCGCAACCAGACGCTTCAAGGCCAGCGGATTGCGCGCGTCGTAGCGGGCCTGCTCTTCGACATTGGCGTAACCGGCCGCCGCCTGCACGACCGCCTTGTAATTGTTCGGCAGCTCATTCCATTTCGCCAAATTGATCAGCAGATGATTGGTCGTGCCGCCCTCCCACCAGCCCGGGTAATAGTAGTATTTGGCCACTTTGTAGAAGCCGAGCTTCTCGTCGTCATAGGGGCCGACCCATTCGGCGGCGTCGATCGTACCCTTTTCCAGCGCCGGATAAATATCGCCGCCGGCGATCTGCTGCGGCACCGCGCCAAGCTTGGCGAGGGTCTTCCCTCCCCAGCCGCCGATGCGCATTTTCAGGCCCTTCCAGTCATCGACGGTTTGAAGCTCCTTGCGGAACCAGCCGCCCATCTGCGTGCCCGTATTGCCCATCAACAGGCACTTGGTGTTGAAATTAGCGGCGAATTCGTCGATCAGCTTCTGGCCGTCACCGTCGTAGAACCACGCATTTTGCTGGCGCGCGTTCAGGCCGAACGGATGCGCGCAGAACAGCGCCCAGGTCGGGTCCTTGCCGATATAATAATATTGCGCGCTATGGCCCATCTCGACGGTGCCGTTCTGGACGGCATCGAGCACTTGCAGCGGCGGTACGATTTCGCCGCCGGCGAAGACCTGGACCTGGAATTTGCCGTCGGTCGCTTCGGAGACAAATTTCGAAAAGGTCACGCAGGCGCCAAACAGCGTGTCGAGCGATTTCGGCCAGCTCGCGGTGAGGCGCCATCTCAGCTCCGGCATGGACTGCGCAATCGCGGGCTTTGCGAGCGCGGCCCCGGCAAGTCCGACGCCCGCGGTTTTCAAGAATTGACGACGTTTCATATCCGTTCCTCCCCTGGCCGTGCCGGGTTGATCACCGAGCTCATTACGGCGGATTAGACCTGCACATGATCTTAGTGGCCTAACCGGCCCGCGGGAAGTGTATTTGCCATGGCGGCGCACGCTTTCGTTAATAAATGGGGCCCGCTTGCGTGCGACAAATAAGCCGCTGCAAGACAACCGGCGGCCGGCCTCAGAGGCGTTAATGCCGCTTTTCCAGAAGGCCCAGCCGCCCCCCCAGCCAGCGCGTCGTCGGCGCCTGGATCAAGATCGTCATCAGGATGGCAATAAAGGTTACCGAGGCGACCATCTGAGCGCCCGGCGCCTTCACCCCGAGCAAGATGCCGGCGAGCGCCGCCGGAATGACGCCGGTTTCACGCGTCCAGCACATGAACAGCATTTCGTTGCGACTCCAGCGCGCTCGCCGGTCGGGCAGCGCGCACAAAAACACCGTCACCGGCCTGGCCACCAGCATGAAGATGGCAATCACGCTGACGCCGCCCAGGAGATATTGGTTCATAAGTCCGAAATCGACTTGGCTGCCGAGCAAAATGAAAATGAACAGTCGCATGATGAAGGCGGTGATCTCGACATATTGATCAAGCTTTTGCGCTTCATCGGCGGCCATTTTGAAGCCGAACGCTTCCTTGTTGCCAAGCATGATGCCGAACACGAACACCGCCATGAACCCGCTTGCGCGCAGGCCATCGGCAGCGAAGTAGGCGCCGATCACCGCCATGATCGTCACCACCGGCGCATATTCCATGAAGAATGCCCACCGCTCATGGGCGATCAGCAGTGCGGCCAGATAGCCGAGCACGGCGCCGGCGAGGATGCCGACGACCGCCTCTTTCAGCAACTCGAACAAGGACCATGTCAGCGAGAACTCACCGCTCCCCATCGCGATCGTCAGAACGCCGAAAGTGACGATCGCGCCGGTCGCGTCATTGAAGGCCGACTCGCTCATCACCATTTGCGCAACGCGATCCTTGATATGCACCTGGCGGAAGATCGGCACCAAAGTCGCCGGATCGGTGGAGGCCAGCGTGGCGCCGAGCAGTGCGGCAACAATCCATGGCGCGTCGAGAACGTAATGCGCGGCCGCTGTGGTGATTGTCGCGGTTATCAGGACGCCCACCGTGGCGATCACGATGATAGTGATCCACACCTGCTTCATCACGTGGAAGCGAAGCGAGGCGCCGCCATCAAACAGGATGTAGCTTGCGCCGAACAACAGGAGAATTTGATAGAGCGCCGAGTCGGCCTTGATGTCGACGAGGCCGACGGCCTGCGGGCCAATCGCCATGCCGGCCAACAGAAACAGCGCAACGTCCGGAATTCGAAGCCGTTGCGCCACCAGACCGGTGATCGTGCCGACGGCAAG
Organism: Hyphomicrobiaceae bacterium; assembly: GCA_021324465.1. GTDB lineage: Bacteria > Pseudomonadota > Alphaproteobacteria > Rhizobiales > Xanthobacteraceae > BOG-931. Next base: position 46,337 of record JAJPJB010000080.1, on the reverse strand, counting down.
AATAAGCCCGCCCGACATCAATGTGTGCTTGGCAATCTCTACCGCAGCCGGAGGTTCCAACAATTTGCTCCAAAGATCGGCCGCGAAATCTGGCTGCGGCGAAGACAGGGCATGATATTAGGCATGATGTTTATAGCAAGAAACCGAGATGGCTGTCGTCAAGTCCTCTGATGTCTTGGAGTTCGACCGATCCCCGACTGTCGCGCAGCACAAGAGGTTCCATCGACCCGGACATGCGCGTGCCACGTGGGGCGATTGCCGCGGCCGCTCGAGTGCCCGATTTGCCGTGATACACAAAAACCGCGGTGCTGGTAAATTGTTGGTCCTTAGCCTAGGGGGAAGTCCCATGCGACGACGGGACTTTGTCGCACTCGCCAACGCAGCGATCTGCGTCCTTTGGATCGTGGGGGTGCCTTCCGCGCTTTGTCAGGATTCCGGGAAGCCGCCGAAGCCAAACAGTGAACTCGAGCACTGCCGTGGCGCCAAGGACGAGCGAGGCCGGGCGCAGTGCTACCAAAATGGAAATTCTGGCGCGGCCGGCAGTCCTTCGCAGCAAGAGCCCGCCGAGTCTGGCACCTGGCAGCTTGCTCGCACGCCCAATCCCGCTGGCGGTCCCGATTCGATCTCGATCACCAAAATTGATGCGGCGCAGTCCGATCAAGACATCGCAGGACTGACGCTGCGTTGCGGCGAGGGCGCCACAACCGAGGTCCTGGTCGTTCTTGCCAATCCCTTACCGCTGCGCACGCACCCTAGAGTGACCGTTGTCGCAGGTTCAACGAGCGCAGATCTCACTGCGAGCGTGGCGATGCAGGGAGCTTTGGTGCTGCTGCCGGAAAAAGCGTCAGCGCTGCTCGAGACCACCTGGCAATCTGTTCCGGAGCTTACGGTGACAATCGTCGAGGGTCAGCGTTCACTTCACGGTGTGATACCGCTTGGCGACATCAGTTCCGCCATGCGGACACTGCAGGCGAATTGTCCAAAGGCGCTTCACGGCCGCTAGCCAGGTCATGGTCGCAAGCGCCCCTTGCGAAGGCCGCAGACCTTATTCTGACGCCATCCCTTCTCGGCCAATTTCCTTTTTTGTTGGCCAAGTGGATCAGGCCCATGCCGCGCGCTACATTGGGTGCCTGGGTGAATTGAACACTGTCGTAACCGTCGATCTGGACGCGGTTGCCCCGAGAAGCCCTTGCTGTCTAACTCCCGCGATGCGGTTCAGTCCACAGATTGGTTGTTGGATTTTATGCAAACGGAGTGAGGCAAACGCGTTCCGCCGATTATGAGCAACAGCGCGATGCGCATGCCGATCACGCAACTGTATCGTCCTTTCTCGGCCAGGCTCTCGTGCTTGAGGAAATGGCAATGATGATGCTTGATTGTTTCCAACAAATGAGATTCTATCATCGTGGGGTCGAGCGAGCCGGGGAAGGCAATGCTCACAGTTCAATATCTGCTTTCGCAGGTCGGCAACGGTCGCTGGCAGGACGTGACGCTGTCTATCGGAAACATCTTTTTCTGCTTTACGCTGATACCAATGCTCCGCCAGCCCGAGAGGCCGCCTCTGCTTACATGCATACCGACAGGACTGGCCCTCCTTGTTGGCGGATTTGTTTTCGCAACGCTGCATTTGTGGCTTACTGCGTTGACCCAGACGATAACGGGACTGCAGTGGCTCGCTTTAGTTTTCAAAAGGCCTCCCAAGGCTAGGTCGTCTTTGACGAATAGCTCTAGCCGATTGCGAAGTCCGACCGGGATATAGGCGAAGCCGCTGCTCGGGCTCGCTTCCGGCGCGGTGCGGATGGCTGAAAACTTGGAATGCCTGCCATTGCGCCGACGCGGCCGGGAATTGTTGACAAGTCTCGGCGTGCAGGTAGCTTTCGTCTGGGACGACGTCTTCGTGTGCCGCGCGACCAAAGAGAGCGGCGATCCCGGGAGGACCTGATGACTATCTCGGTTCCGCAGGACGTGGCGCGTCCTGGTGCGGCCAAGTCGGCGGTGCCGACGCGCGTGCGCTGGACTTGCGTTGCGCCGCGATGCGCGACCTGGTTTCCGCTCACATCAATGCTTGCGTGCTCTTGATGGCAGAGAAGCGCGCCGATCTCATCCGTGGTCGCCCGCCGCTGCCGCGGGCTGAGGCTGCATAATCTGCGGCTGATCACGTGATGCCATTTTTCCGGCGGCGAGCTGATTGATGAGCATCGTTGGGGTCGACATCGGCGGCACCTTCACGGACCTCGTCGCCTTTCGCGACGGAGCGGTTGTCACCTCCAAAACGCTGACTGTTCCTGCCGATCCCACCCGGGGGATTGCCGACGCGCTCAAGCGCGCGGATTGCGATCTCGCCGCGTTGCACGAGTTGATCCATGGTTCGACCATCGCAATCAACACCGTGCTGGAACGCAAAGGCGCAAAGGCCGCGCTGGTCACCACGCAGGGTATGCGCGACGTCTATGCCATCGGCCGCGGTAACCGTCCGGACGCCTTCAACCTGTTCTTTCATCGGCCGCGGCCGCTGGTGCCGCGCGAGCTGACATTCGAACTTGCCGAACGAATGAACGCCGCAGGCGAGATTCTCGTCCCGCTCAATGAAGCCGCAGTCGCCGCATTGGCCGAACCGCTCATCGCGGCGAAGATCGAGGCGGTCGCGGTGTGCTTTCTGCATGCTTACGCCAATCCCGCGCATGAGGTCCTTGCCGGCGCCGTACTGCGGCGGCTGCTGCCCAAGGTGTTCGTCACGTTGAGCCACGAAATCTTGCGGGAATTTCGTGAATATGAACGCACGTCGACGACCGTGCTCAACGCGTTCGTTGGCCCGCGCGTCAGCCGCTATCTCGATCGTTTGGAGGATTTCGCCAAGACATCACAGTTTCGCGGCCAGATCGGCATTATGCGTTCGAACGGCGGGACCATGTCGGTTGGCGAAGCGCGTCGTGCCCCGGTTGCAATGATGGAGTCGGGACCGGTCGCCGGCATGATCGGCGCCGGCCGTGTTGCCACGCTTCTCGGCATCGAACGGGCTATCGGCTTCGACATGGGCGGCACCACGGCAAAGGCTTCGCTGATTGCCGGCGGTGTGCCGCCGATCGAAGAAGGATATGTCATCGGCGATGCTTTCTCCGGCCAGCCGATGCAGCTTCCGGTGGTCGACATCGTCGAGGTCGGGGCAGGCGGCGGCTCGATCGCCTGGTGCGATCAGCTTGGCGGCCTCCATGTCGGGCCGGTCAGCGCGGGCTCCGATCCGGGACCGGCGTGTTACGGCCGCGGCGGTGAGAAACCGACCGTTACCGACGCCGATCTGATGCTCGGCCGTCTCAACGAGGCGCGTTTTCTCGGCGGCCATATGCAGCTCGATCGCCAGCGCGCCGAAGCCGCGCTCGGCGAACTCGGAAGACAGCTTGGACTTGATGCCGTGGCCACGGCGCGCGGCATCGCCACCATCGTCGACAGCGCGATGTCGCTTGCCGTGCGCGCCGTTTCGATCAAGCGCGGCATCGATCCGCGCGAGACCACGCTCATCGCGTTCGGCGGCGCGGGACCGCTGCATGCGGTCGGCATTGCGCGCGAGATCTCCATTCCGCAGGTGATAATTCCAAAGCTGCCGAGCGCGTTTTCGGCGCTCGGCATGCTGATGGCGGAATGGCGCCAGGATTTCGTGCGAACACTGGTCGGCGAACTCGGCAGAGTCGACGCCGACCTTGCGGCGGCTACCTTCGCCGAGCTGCGTGCCGCAGGCGAGGCGGCGCTGGCGCGGGATCGTCTTGACGGCGGCCGGTTCAATTTCGCCGCCGATCTGCGCTATCGCGGCCAGGAGCATACCATTCCGATCGCGGTCGCCACGGCACGCGATTTGACAAGCGCGACTGCGGGCACGCGTGCGCGGTTCGACGCATTGCATGATCAACGCTATGGGCATGCCGCGCCCGATCAGTCGATCGAAATTGTCAACCTTCGCCTTGTCGTCACAGTACCGCGGATGCAGGATACGATCGGGCGTTGGCTGTCACAGCCGTGGCGGCAGGAAGGCGCCGCGGCCGAGCAGTTTCGGCCGGTCGTGTTTGGCGATGCCGCGCATCCGATAACCGCGCGCATCCTGTGGCGGCCGCATCTCGCTACCGGTTGCGAGATCGTCGGTCCGGCCTTGATCGAAGAAGCGAATTCCACAACGCTGATTTGGCCCGGCGATCTGGCGCGCATTGACTCGATGGGTAACATCATCGTCTCGCTGAGGAAAGACGAGGATCAGGAATGAAGATCGACCCGATTACCGTCGAGGTCGTGCGCAACGCGGTAAACGCCTATGCGGACGAAATGGCGACGGCGTTGTGCAAGTCCGCTTACAACATGATGATCTACGAAGTACGGGATTTCTGCTGCGGGCTGGTCGACGGCGAGGCCCGCATGATCTCGCAAAACCAGGGCGGGCTGCCGATCTTTCTCGCCGATCTGGGCGTCGCGGTGAAAGACGGCATCGAGCGCTACGGCCTCGACGGTTTCGCACCCGGCGACGTCCTGATCATGAATCACGGCCAGGTTTGCGGTCAGCATCTCAACAATGTCGTGATTTACGCGCCCTGCTTCCACGACGGTAAAGTGGTGGCATTCGCGGCGAGCCGCGCGCATTGGGTCGACATCGGCGGCATGCGCGTCGGCTTCGGCTCGGTCGAGACCACCGAGATTTATCAGGAGGGCATTCAGTTCCGCTCGTTGAAAATCTACGAGGCTGGAAGACGCAACGAGACCTTGTGGCAAATCATCAACGACAATGTGCGCTTCCCGGAAGCGGCGCTTGGCGATCTGCGCGCGCAGATCGCCTGCTGCAATCTCGGCATCCGGCGGTTCTCGGAATTGTTGCGCCGCTTCGGCCGCGAGGCCGTCGAAGCCTCCATCCATAAGGTCTGGGATGCGACCGAGCATGAAGCGCGCACTTTCATCGGCAAGATTCCCGACGGTGTCTATGAGGCGGAAAGCTTTCTCGACAATGACGGACGCACGCTTGACGTGAAACTGCGCATCAAGGTCAAGGTGACGATCGACGGCGAACGGATGATCGTCGACTTCTCGCAGATCAACGATCAGGTGCCGGGCCCGACCAATTCCGGCTATTCCGGCGGTCTTGCCGCGGCGCGCGTCGCTTTCAAGTGTCTCACCCAGCCGCATGCGCCGGTGAACGAGGGCTGCTTTCGGCCGCTCGAACTGGTGCTGCCGCAGGGCAAGATCCTCAATGCCAAATCGCCGGCCGCGCTCGGACTTTGGAGCATTCCGCTGCCGACCGTGATCGATACCATCCTCAAGGCCCTGGCGCCGGTGCTGCCAGAGCAAATTCCGGCGGCACATAAGGGTGACATGGGCGGCTGCTCGATCAGCGGCTATAGGCCCGACGGCCGGCGCTTCCTGCTGATGAATATTTTTGGCGGCGGCTGGGGCGGCCGCCCGCACGAAGATGGCGAGTCTGCTTCGGTGTCGATTTGCCAGGGCGACGTGCGCAGTGCGCCCATCGAGCTGCAGGAGATTCAATATCCATTTCTGATCGAGCGCTGCGCGCTGCGCACGGATTCAGGCGGTGCCGGGCGCTACCGCGGTGGCCTCGGCGTCGATCTGATTTACCGGGCGCTGCAGCCCTGTGTTGCCAACGTCAATTGCGAGCGAACCGAGGACCCGCCCTGGGGCCTCAATGGTGGTCGGCCGGGCGCCGTCAACGAGGCGACGCTCATTCGTGCTGACGCCAGCGAGCGCAAGCTCAAGAAGGCGACGGGTGTCACCATGCAAGCCGGCGATCGGCTCGTCTTCTCGACGGCCGGCGGCGGGGGCTGGGGCGATCCGCACACACGCGATCGGCGGTCGGTCGCGGCTGATCTGCGTGCCGGCTATATATCGCCGGAAGCGGCGCGACGCGATTATGGATTTGCTGTCGCAGAGGACCAGGCTGCGGAGTAGCAATGAAGACGCTCGCGCAACAGCGACGGCAGCGGCTCTCTGAGATGATGCGCGGAGCCGGCATCACGCAACTGCTCCTTTACGGCAATGCGTGGCAGGGCGATTACCTGCGCTACGGCTCGGATTTCGGCATTCTCGAAGGCCATGGCATCGCGCTGGTCTCCGCTGCCGGCGAGGTCGATCTCTTTCTGGATAGCGCCACCGATGCCGAGCGCGCTGAGGTCGAAGCGCCGGACGTGCGCGTGCATTTCGCTCCGAATATTGCCGGCGCGGTCGGCGCGCGGCTTGAGCGAATGGCCAACGAGCGCCTTGCCGCGGCACCCAGGCGGTTCGTGCCGCGCTGGCTCGTCGATCCGGCACGCGGCTTTAGCTTGGACGATGCAACAGCGCTTGTAGACAAGCTGCTCATGCACAAGCTCCAAGGCGAGATTGCCGCGGTCAGAACTGCCGCGCAAATTGCCGATGAGGCATACGGGGAGTTTCGCCGCGCGGTGCGGCCGGGCCGCCGCCAATTCGAGATCGTCGCCGATATTGAAGCGCATCTGCGCCGCCGCGGCTGCCCGGATAATTTCATGATTATCGGTTCGGGCGGGAAGGACATCTTCGGGATGACGCCGCCGTCCGAACGCCGCATTGCCGCCGGCGACCTCGTCACCACCGAGCTGACCCCCGCCATCGGCGGCTATTTTGCACAAATCTGCCGCACGCTGGTCGTCGGCAAGGCGACCGAGGCGCAACGCCGCGCGTTCGCGATCTTCGTGGAGGCGCTGGAAGCCGGCATTGCGGCGGTGCGCCCCGGTGTGCGCGCCGCCGATGTAGCCAAGGCCGAGAACGAGGTGTTTCGCAAATATGGACTTGGCGAATACACCACCAGCCAATGGACGCGCGTGCGCGGCCACGGCCTCGGATTGTTTGCCGACTCGAAGCCGCACATCCTGGAAGATGTCGATACCATGCTCATCCCCGGCATGACCCTGATCGTACACCCCAATACGTACCATCCCGATGCTGGCTACATCGTGCTGGGCGACGCGGTCGTCGTCACCGAACAGGGTGCCGAGGTGCTGTGCCAGACGCCACGTCAATTGTTCGAGATTGCCGCGTGAGGGATAGGATACGCCGATGCGCCGCGGCTTGATCGCCCGTTCACTGGCGGAATTGCCCGACGCCGTTTTCGACGCGCGGCTGACGCACGTGCGTGCGGCGATGCGTGAGGCGCATTGCGACGCGCTTATCATCTATACCAACAATACACGGCCGGCGGGTGTCTCGTGGCTCGTGGGTTTTGTACCTTACTGGTCGGAGGCGCTTTTGGTTGTGCCGCATGCCGCCGCACCCTTTCTGGTGGCGGCCCTGAGCTTGCGCGTGAAATCCTGGATCGAGCGCGTCAGCCGGTTAGGCGAGGTGTTGCATACGCCGCGCATCGGCCTGAAGGCGGCGCAACAGATCGCGGCCGCGAACCCGACAGCGGCCGTGGGCATCGTTGATTTCGACGGATTGCCCGCCGGTATCGGCGACGATTTGCGCGAGGGCGGTCCCAATCTCACGCTGTACGACGCAGGCGCGTGGTTCGGCGCGTTACGCGCCAAGGCGGATCCGGCAGAAATCGCGCTCGCGGCGCGAGCCTCCTCCATCGCCCATTCCGCCCTGCGCAATGCCCCGAACGGCGTCAAGCTCAACGACATGATCGCCGCGACCGAGGCTACGGCACGCAATCTCGGTGCCGAGGAAATCTATGTCGCCGCCGCCCCGGACCTCGACCGCGACTTCCGGTTCAGGCGGATCGAAGGCCGGGCGGCGCGCGGCAAGGATTTTGCGTTGCGCGCAACCGTCGCCTACAAAGGCGCATGGGTTCGGCTTGTGCGCAGCTTTGTCGATCCCGAGGTAGAACAAAAATTGTCGATCGAGCTTGCCGCGGCGGTCGCGCAATTGCCAAGCGACGCCGGATTTTCCGGGTTTCAAACATGGCTGGTAGAAGGCTGCCGAACCATGCAACCGCTCGAACCGCTATTGGGATCACGTCTGCGCGCGTCGACAACGCCGCTGCCGGGATCGCTCGTTTCCGTCCAGGCTGCGTTGCCGATCGAAGGCAGGCCCATACCGATCGGCGCTCCTGCGCTTCTCGGCGCGGCCGGTGAACCGGCAAGCATTCTCTGTACGCTGCGTTATGACTAAAATTCGAACCTGGTACGACAGCTATCCAGCCCGGGACCTGATTATTCCACCTTCACCGGCACGAATTCGGTCGTGAACAGAACCTTGTCGTCCGGAACGCTGGTCAGCAATCCCATGTCGATGAAGGACTTCTTCAGCGTTGCAATCGCTTGCGGATCGAACCGGCCATCGGTGCTGAAGTAGGGCATCTGATCGTCATAGGCGCGAGCGGCGACACCGGGGCTGAGATCGACCACCTTGGCGGAAATCTCGACCGCTTTATCTTTGTTGGCTTTCATGTAGGCGATTGTTTCGAACCAGCCCTGGAGGAAGGCGCGCACTAAATCCGGCTGTTTATCGATCAGTTCGTCACGAGCAAACAGCACATGCGTGATAAAATGCTCGACGAAAGGCGTCGCCGTGGTAATGACGCGCCATTCCTTGGCTTCTTCGAGCTTATAGCCCACTTCGAGCGCCCCGATATAGCCGTCGATCTGATGCAGCTTGACTGCAGCGCGCGCCGGCGGCATGCCGCCGATCGGCACCACGTCGATGCCATTGCCGTCCCACTTTTTCCGTTCATTGATGCGTTGGCCGATCCAAGCGGTCAACGAGCCGACGGTGGTGACGCCGAGCTTTTTGCCCTTGAGATCATCGACCGTTTTGACGCCGGAGTCATAACCGACCATCACTGCCATATCGCTCGGCAGTCCATACATTGCCGCCACCGCCTTTGCCGGTGCACCCTTGGCCGCAAAAGCCATGCCGGGTCCGCTGCCGATGCCGATATCCGCGCTGTCGGACACCAGAAGCTGTTGCAGCTTGGCATCCCCCGAAGACGCCGATTCCTCGATATCCACCCCGTGCTTGGCGAAGATTCCCGTCTGGATGCCAATATCGAGCGGCGTGAAGGCCCAGGCAAACGGCACCACTTTGGCGACGCGAAGTTTTTGGGCCGCCCTTGCCGGCGATAGCCGCGTTGCAAACGGACACGCCGCACCGCACGCCAGGGCCGCTAACAGCCTTCTACGGGACAATGCTCTCATTGCTTCCTCCCGACATTCCTCGTTCTCGCGAGAATTTGTTAGATCATCGCAGAGTTCCCGACCTGTTGCCATGCCGCCTTGGCGGCATTGCGTTGACCGGGAATGGCCCGGTCATTAGAATCGCTGCAAAAAGCGATTTTGTCAGGAGCGCTTCGTGCATATTATTGACTCGCATTTCCATTGGTGGCCCCGCTCGATCTTCGACAAACTGTGCAAGCGTCGGGACTTCCCAAAGGCGCGCGTCAACGCGCGCGGGGGCTACGACTATATGCGTCGGCGGGATAGCGGGCAGCATCTGAATTCCTGGGCCGAGTGGTTCGATCTCGACAAGCAGTTCGAATATATGGCAGGCCTCGGTCACGAGGTCGATGTGGTCTGTTCGATCGGCCCGTTCTCGGTGGCATTCTCCGACATGCCGCTCGCCGAAGGCCGCGATTACGCGCTGATGTGGAACGAGGAAATGGCGGGCGCACAAAAGAAATATTCCGGCCGCTTATGGGCGAGCGCGGCGGTGCCGCTGCAGGACACCGCTGCCGCGATCGAGGTGGTCGACGACGCGGTCAATCGCTTGGGTCTGATGGGCGTCAATCTTCCGGGCAGCGTCGGCACCGATGCGCGCATCGACTCCGAGCGGCTCGAGCCGTTCTACGCCCATGTCGAGAAGCTCGGCCTGCCGCTGTTCCTGCACCCCACCGATGTCATCTTTCAAGACATGCTCGATGGCTATGACGGCGCGCTCCATTTGAGTCTCGGCCGGGTCATCGAGGTCAGCGTCGGCGCGATGCGGCTCATTCTCTCCGGCATGATGGAGCGGCACCCGCACTTGAAAATCATCATGTCGCATACCGGCGGATCACTGCCCTATCAGGCCGGCCGCATGGACAAGAATTCCAAGGCGGCAAGACTGCCGCGGCCGGTGCAGGACTACATGAAACGCATGTACACCGACACGGTCTCGCCGCATGCCGCCGGCATCAAATTCGCCATCGATTACTACGGCATCGACCACGTCATGTATGGAACCGACTATCCGTGCTGGGATCCGGCGCCGTGCCTCAGATTGATCGACGAGCTAAAGCTGTCGGCGGCCGATCAGCAGAAGCTGTTCTACGACAACGCGCGGCGTATCCTCAATTTGCGTGATCCGGTGCCGGCGAGAGCGCCCAATCGCGAGCCGGCGCTGGCCTAGCTTCGTTCAGCTGCCACTCGCCGCACGAAAACGAAATCAGGGCCAAACCCTTTCTGCCGCCTTCAATTGTGGGCAAGTACGATCACAGCTTCGGCGCAAAGCGCTCGTCGATGTCTTGCCATGTGTCGTAGCCGACGAGCTTTTTATACGCCTCGAAGTCCATGCCGTCGTTACGACGGGCGAATCTTCCGCTCTTGATGTCGAGCAGCACTGCTTCGATCGCCTTGGCGGCGTGCATCAACGTGTCGAGACCGAGCACGGCGCAGCTGAAGCCGAGCTCGTTAAGCTCCTCCATTGACAGAATCGGCGTGTGGCCGCCCATCAATGGATTGCAGATCTGCGGCACATCGAAGGCGCGGCCGATGCGTTTAAGCTCCTCGATTGAACGCGGCGCCTCGATGAAGATGCCGTCGGCGCCGGCGCGGACATAACGCTCGGCCCGGCGCATGGCCTCGTCGAGGTCATAGACCGCGCGGGCATCGGTACGCGCCAGAATCCACGTTTCCGGATTGATACGCTCGGAACATGCGGCCCTGATCTTCGCTTCGGCCAGCTCGGTTGGGACAACTTTCTTGCCCACCATGTGGCCGCAGCGTTTCGGCCATTGCTGGTCCTCGATCAGGATGGCGCTCACGCCCATGCGTTCATAAGCCTGCACGGTACGGACCACGTTCTTCACATCGCCATAACCGTCGTCGCCGTCGACAAAAACCGGCAAATCGCAGGCCGACATGATGTCCCGCACGACGGCCGAGATTTCGCCGAAGCCCATCAACCCGACGTCGGGCACGCCATAACGGGCGCCGACCGCCGGAAAACCGCCGATGAAATAGGTCTCAAAGCCGATCTTTTCGATGAGCCGCGCGGAGAGTGCGTCATGCGCCCCTGGAACGACGAGCAGGCGCTTATCTTTGACGGCTTGGTTGATGATTTGGCGAAAGCTCCTTGGCGGCGACTGACCCATTTCATGCTCCCGATTCGATAATGCCCAGCTCCAATAACAGCAGAAACAAAGCCGGTGCGCTCATCACCGCTCGCGCAACGCCTCCTGTCGATAGCGAGCGAGCGGCGAAAGCAGGTAGCTGATGATCCTGCGTGATCCGGTCTGGATCTCGACCGTGACGGCCATTCCTGGCGACAACGCGGCCGGCCTGCCGTTGACCTCGATCTGCGCGGGATCAAGCGCGATGCGGGAGACGTAGACAAGTTCCTCCCCGCGCGGCTCGCTCGTGGTGTATTCTGTGCCGACGCGCGAATCCCGAAATGCATCATTGTGCCGCTCGCGCAGAATTGCGTCGCGCGACACGCTGAGCACGTGGCCGTGCAGGAGTCCGTAACGCGTGAAATTGAACGTGTCGACCTTGATTTCTGCCTTCTGCCCCGGTGCTACGAAGCCGATGTCACGGTTCGAGACCATGGCCTCGATCTCGAGATGGCTCTCGCTCGGCACCAGGACCAGCAGTGTTTGCGCCGGCGTGACGACCCCGCCGATCGTGTGCCCCGCCAGTTGCTGGACCGTCCCGTCGATCGGCGATGTCAGGACCTGCAGAGAAGCACGGTGCCGCGCGCGTATCAGGTCTTCGCCGAGACCTTTTGCCTTTCGTTCGGCCTCGACGAGTTCGCCATAGCGCGTTCGCTTGAATTCCTCGACGGCTTGTTGCCGCTGTTCGTCGATCGCGGCGATCGCCGCCGTCGTTTCCTCCGAATGACGCTTCTGCACCTCCAGCTCGTGCTGTTCTTCTACAAACGGTTGAAGCAGTTCCAGATAACTGGCTTTGGAACCGGTGGCGTGCTCGAACAGGGTTTTGCGGATCTCCATGCGCTCCTGCAGGATCGGCAGCGATGCCTGCAATTTGTTGATCGTCGCCTCGATGGCTTCGTATTCGGCTTGTTTCTGCCGGCGCTGATGCTCGAGGACGGCGAGCTTGTCCTGCTGCTCGGCCATCTGCCCGAGGAGAAATTGACGCTGAACCGCCAGCTGCGCCGGCGTCGCTTCGGCAGGGGGGGTGAAGTTCGCCAAGGGATCGCCGTCGGCCAATTCCGCCTTGAGTCGCGCCACATCAAGCTGCGCCGCCACAAGATCGCTCTGATAATGCCTCCACTCGGAGTCGTTCATGGTCGGATCGAGCTCAATAAGCGTATCGCCAGTTTTTACCGTTTGTCCGTCATGGACATGGATAGCACGCACGACGCCGGTCTCGAACGGCTGAATCACCTTGGTATGTCCGCTCGGAATGACTTTTCCCTTTGCCGAGGCGACGATGTCGACCCGGCCCAGATAGGCCCATGCGAGCGCGATGCAGAATAGAGCAATGATGGCATGAGCGATGGCGCGGCCGATTGGCGATGGCGGCGTCTCGGTGACCTCCAGCGCCGCCGGCAGGAAAGCGGTCTCGTAGGCCCGGCCGCGCTCGTGGCGGCTGGGGAAGCTGATGATGTTTCTAGCGGCCGTCATAGGTGCCGGTTTGTGTCCCTGTTTGCAGATGATGAAGCCTGGCGTAGCGGCCGTTCGACTGGATCAGCTCATTGTGAGTGCCATCCTCAACGAGGCGCCCATGATCGACTGTGATGATGCGCTGCGCGCGACGCACTGTGGACAGGCGGTGCGCGATGATGAAGACGGTGCGGCGCTCGCAGATCCGTCCCATATTGTCCTGGATGACACGCTCGCTCTCGTAATCGAGAGCGCTGGTCGCCTCGTCGAAGATGAGGATGCGCGGATCGGCGACCAGGGCTCTAGCGATCGCGATGCGCTGCCGCTGACCACCGGACAGGCTGCAGCCGCGCTCGCCCACCGGCGTGTCGTAGCCGTCCGGCAGCTCGACGATGAAGTCATGCGCGCCAGCGAGTTTGGCCGCAGCGATGATTTGCTGCATCGGCATCGCAGGATCGGCAAGCGCGATATTGTCTCGTATGGAACGATTGAACAGCACGTCTTCCTGGAGCACGACGCCAATCTGTCGGCGCAGCCAGGCGGCATCGACGATTGCGAGGTCGACGCCGTCGACGAGGACGCGCCCACTTTCCGGCGTGTAGAGGCGCTCGACGAGTTTGGCGATGGTGCTCTTGCCCGAGCCAGATGGCCCGACGATGCCGATCACCTGCCCCGCGGGCACGTGGAAGCTCAAGTCGTGCAAAATTTCCGGCCCGTCGACGCGGTAGCGAAAGCCGACATGTTCGAAAGTGACTTCGCCGCGGATCGGCGGCGGGGCGGATCGACCGGCCGTGAATGTCGGCTCGGCGCGGGTGTTGAGGATGTCGCCGAGCCGCTCGATCGAGAGGCGCGCCTGGTGGAAATCCTGCCAAATCTGCGCGATCCGCAGCACTGGCAGGCTCACGCGGCCTGCCAGCATGTTGAAGGCGACCAGCTCGCCGACAGTAAGACTGCCGTCGATGACGAGCTTGGCGCCGAAAAAGAGCACGGCAGCCGTAACCAGACGGCTCACGAGCTGGACAGCCTGGCCTGCTATGTTGCCGAGACTCAACACGCGAAAGCTGGCGGTCACATAGGCGGCCAGCTGTTCTTCCCAGCGGCGCTGCATCTGCGGCTCGACCGCAAGCGCTTTGAGCGTCTGCACGCCGGTAACGCTCTCGACCAGAAATGCCTGATTTTCCGCGCCGCGGCGAAATTTCTCATCGAGCCGCGCGCGAAAAAGCGGTGTCGCTGCGGCCGAGATGCCGACATAGAAGGGAACGGCGCCGACGACCACCGCGGTGAGCCAGGGCGAATAGACGAGCATCACCGCGAGAAAAACCACGGTGAAGAACAGATCGATGATGAGTGTCAGGGCCGAACTGGTGAGAAAGTTACGGATGTTCTCAAGCTCGTGCACCCGCGCCACCGAATCGCCCACGCGGCGCGTCTGAAAATAGGCAAGCGGTAGCGACACGAGGTGGCGAAACAGGCGTGCGCCGAGCTCGACATCGATACGGTTGGTTGTGTGCGCAAAAAGATAGGTGCGTAGCGCGCTAAGAATCGCTTCGAACAGTGCGATGGTCACAAGCCCGATGACCAGGACGTCGAGCGTGCTCAGGCCGCGATGCACAAGCACCTTGTCGATTACTACCTGAAAGAACAGCGGGCTGATCAGCGCGAAGATTTGCAGGAAGAACGAGGCGACAAGCACCTCGCCAAGAAGGTGACGATATTTATGGAAAGCGGCCAGAAACCAGTGGACGTCGAAGCGCCGAGACAGGTCCGACAGGCCGGCGCGGCGCGCCATCAGCACCAGGCGTCCGTCCCATAATGCCTCGAATTGCGCGCGGCTCAGCGGCTCCGGGCGTGCCGCCGTGGCGCGCTGTACGAGTGCGCAGTCGCCGTTGGCCTGCCCCAGCACCAGGAACTCGCCGTCCTTGAGCGCAGCGATCGCCGGCAGCGGAGCGCGCGCCAGCCGCGCCCACCGCGTTGTAATGACGCGCGCCTTCAGTCCGAGATCTCTGGCGCAGCGGAGCATCTCCGTAACTCCGATCACGCCGGTGCCGAGGCGGTGGCAGAGCTGCTCGCCTTCGCACGCGATGCCGTGCAGGCGCAGCAAGATGAGGAGCGAGAACAGACCTGTTTCGCTTTGTGCGGTCATCGGTCCAGAGCCCTTTTCCCGCCATTGTTCTCAATGCTGGGGATGCGTGAGGGTTGTCAGTTCGTCGATTGCAGCCAACGGCGTCGGCGGCGCCATTGATCCCGCGCTATTTCCCCCACCGTGGAACCCCGCCGCGATGAACTGGTCGAACAAGGCCGCGATGCGGTTTAGGACCGCATTGGACGCGCTGTTGTTTGTCGTTGCGAGCGGGTTGAAGCTGCCCGGCGAGCCGGAAGCGATTAGCGAAGGGTCGGTCACCGAGATCGTTTGGGCGGACGACGTCGATGTCTCTCCCGACGTGATGTTACTCGCCGTGATCGTGAACGTCGCCGTCGGCTGACCAGTCCCGGTGTAGTTCGATTTGAGCGTCAGCCCGCCGATCGGCTTACCTGTCAATGAGGAGCTCTCGGTGATGGTCCAGCTATAGGTTCCATTCGACTGCAAGCTCTTCGAGACATTGTCGCCGCTCGGCGCGGTGATCGTCTCGTAACTCGGCACACCGCTTATCGTTACCCGCAGCCGGTCGTCAGAGTCGACGGGCGTCGCCGTGACGCCGAGCGGAATCGACCCGCCCGCCGCTACAGTCAGCGAAGTGCTGCCGATCGCGAGCGCCGGCGATTCCGGTGACTTATCCTCGTCCACTGTCAGCGCGTGTGTCGCCTGTGGCGCCGGATTGCCGGCCTTGTCCGATACGTTGGCGGTCACCGTGTAGCTGCCGTCGGCAAGCCCGGTTGTCTGCGCGCTGGTGACACTGACCGCCCAGGCATTGCTTTGGTCGGCGGTGCTGTAGCTGTCGACGACGGTATTCGCGCTGTTGAGAATCTGGACGGTGACGACCTGCCCGTTCTCCACGCCGCCCGTGGACCCACTGATGCTGAAGCCGCTCGCCGCCTTGGTGGCATTGATGACGTTGTTGCTGGCGATCGTATTGATTGTGATAGCCGGCGCGGTCGTATCGATCTGCAGCGTGCCGGACGGATTGTAATTCGTCGCCCCGGAGAGATTCGCGACATTGCCGGCCCCGTCGGCGATCGCAGCGCCGTTGAGATTGAACGATGAGACAGTGAGATCCGACGTATTCTGTCCGCTCAGTACCGTGTAGCTGAAGGTGAGAGCGCTCGTGCCGGAGCCGCCGACATAGTTCGCAATGCCGCCGTCGTTGAGAGAAAGCGTCGGGCTGCCGGCGGCGGTATTGACGTTGACTGCTTCGCTGAGGTTCACCGTCAAGGTGACAACTTTGCCGGCGTTGAGGTCGCCATTGCCATTGGCGATGCCGGCGCCCGATGTGGCGATTGAGGTGACGGCCGGGGGATCCGGCGACGTCACATCGATCGTCAGCGTACCGACAGAGCTGGCGCCGTGATTGTCGGCCACGGTGTAGGTGAAGCCGTCGGTCGCGGTCTGACCTGCGGATAGGGCTTGGAACGCGGCCACGCCGGTCGGGTCGTAGGTATAGCTCCCGTTGCTGCCGATCGTGACCTTGGCGCCGTCGACGCTGGTGAAGGTCCCCGTGGTAAAGCTCAGCACGTCGCCACTATCGGTGGGTTCGGCTGGCGTGACAAGCGATGCAAGGTTGCCGCTGATCGGCGTGTTGGCGGAAGTGCTGGTTGCAACCGGCGTGCTGATCGCGACCTGCGCGACGGACGTCTGCCACCAGCCATTGGCGACGTATTCGCCAGAGAGCCAGAACGTGTGTGGATTGTTGGGATCGACGACTGTTGAGGAATTGTCGCCCCAGCGCTGCACGCTCGAGCCGTCACCTGAATTGAAAAATCCGGTGCTCGCCTGATAGAGGATCGGCGCGCTGAACGTACCGGGCGGATCGGTAGCGCCACGGAAGACATAATAATCCGCCGGATACATGGTGGGACCGCTGGCGGTGAAGTTGATGACAACGTCGCCCGCGCCGTCGACGGCGATCGAGCCGTCGAAGGTCGCGACGTTATTGCCGATCGGGGCGCCGGAGATGTTGCCCTGCGCCACCACGATTGGATTGGCCGGATTGCCGACGTCGATCTGAAACCAATGCACGAGCGGGACGTTCGACCCCACCGGCTTCACTTCGCTGACACCGTAGAGGAAGCTATTCCAATAGGCGAGATTCTGGATGCGCGCGTTGCCGGCGTCGAGCAGCAAAGCGGTGCCCTGCTGCTGCGCCGTGTAATCTGACCCGCCGCCGCCTTGGTCGCTGTTGCCGAGCGCCAGAGTCGCGGTGGGCCCGAACGTATTCGTGATCAG
The DNA here is from genome assembly GCA_021324465.1 of Hyphomicrobiaceae bacterium. Classification (GTDB taxonomy): domain Bacteria; phylum Pseudomonadota; class Alphaproteobacteria; order Rhizobiales; family Xanthobacteraceae; genus BOG-931. The sequence continues at coordinate 29,199 of JAJPJB010000080.1, read as the reverse complement.
GTCATAGGCCTGCACGTTGATGATGGTCTGGCCGCCGGACGAGAACGCGTCCGAGTAATACGCCTTGTCATTGTTGCCTGGCACGGCGGAGAAGACGGCCAGATTGGATGAAGTGCCCTCGCTCGCGACCACCGTGAGCGCGCCGCCGTTATAAATGCCGCCGCCGGATCCTGCGGTGTCGCCGATGACCCAGAGTTCCGTTCCGGCATAGCCGGGGACATTGACATTATATTGCGGCGCCGTGATGTAGATGTTTGTGCCGTCGGCCGAAACAAATGGCTGGTCGGAACTGGTGAGCTGGCCATTGATCGTGAGCGAGGTATTGAGCGCGGTGAAGTACCAGCCGTCATTGGGGTTCGAATCTTTCGACACTGCGACGTCGATGTCGCTGACGGTGCCGTTCGGGCCGAGATTGTCCACCGTGGCGACGAAGCGCCGATTGACGCTATCGTAGGCGACGCGCGTGTCGAACAAGGAATTGGTCAGGGTCGAACCGAGCGATCCGAAGAACTGGTAGATCGACTGTATGGTCGAGGCGCCGCCGGAGAGGTCTGTCCATTCGATTCGCGAACCCTCCGCGCTGACGATGGCGCTTTGTCCCACCGCCAACCCGTTTTCCGGCGGATAGTTCTCCGTATTGGAGATGCCAGAAAACGCTGCGCCAATATGCGCGCTCGCATTAAACTTGGTCGTCACCGGCCCGCTATCGACCACGCCGACGTCGACCAGCATGGTGCCGGTGGTGCTGACGCCCGTTGCGTCAGTCGATGTATAGGAGAAGCGGTCGACAATGGTCTGGCCGACCCGCAACGATTCGAACGACGCCACGCCGGTCGGGTCATAGGTATAGCTGCCGTCGGCCGCGATGGTGACTGTGGCGCCGTCCTGGCTTGTGAAGGTGCCGGCGGCAAACGTAGAGCCGGCTGATACGAGCGACGCCAAACTGCCGCCGATCGGACTATCCTCATCGGTCTTGGTGTCCGCGCGCGTCTGGACCTCGATTTTTGCCACTGAGGTCTGCCACCAGCTATTGGCGACGTATTCACCCGAAAGCCAGAACGCGTGAGGGTCTGTTGCGTCGGCAGTCGCCGAAGAGTTGGATCCCCAGCGCTGCACGCTTGAGCCGTCACCTGAATTGAAAAATCCACTGCTCGCCTGATAAAGGATCGGCGCGCTGAATGCGTTGAGCGGGTCGGTGCTCCCTCGGTACACGTAATAGTCCGCGGGATACATGTTGGGGCCGCTCGCAGTGAAGTTGACGATGACGTCGCCCGCGCCGTCGACGGCGATCGAACCGTCGAAGGTCGCGACGTTATTGCCGATCGGGGCGCCGGAGATGTCGCCCTGCGCCACCACGGTTGGATTGGCCGGATTGCCGACGTCGATCTGGAACCAATGCACCAGCGGAACGCTTGATCCGGCGGGCTTCACCTCACTGATGCCGTAGAGAAAGCCGCTCGCGTAGACGATGTTCTGCAGAGTGCTGTCGCCGGCATCGAGCAGCAAGCTGGTGCCCTGCTGCTGCGCCGTGAAATCTGATCCGCCGTTGCCCTGATCGCTGTCGCCGAGCGCAAGCGTCGCTGGTGGCCCGAATGTATTGCTCGCAAGATTGTAGACCTGCAGATTGATGATAGTTTGGCTGCCCGAGGAATAGGCATCAGCATAGTAGGATGTGCCGTTGTTGCCGGCGACCACACGGTAGATGCTCTGCGCCGGCGAAGTTACCTCGTTGGCGATGACTGTGAGCGTGCCGCCGTTGTAGACGCCGCCGCCTGCTCCGGCGGTGTCGCCGACGACCCAGGCTTCCGTGCCGGCGTAACCGCCGCTGACATAGTATTGCGGCGCCGTGATGTAGATGTTCGTGCCATCGACGGAAACAGTCGGCTGATCCGACGCCGTCAATTGGCCATTGATCGTGAGCGACGTGTTCAGCGAGACGAGGTACCAGCCGTCGTTCGGATTTGCGTCCTTTGACACCGCGATATCGATATTGCTGATTGTGCCATTCGCGCCGATATTGTCGACCGTGACGATGTAGCGCCCATTGACGGGATCATAGGCGGCACGCGGGTCGAACAGGGCATTGGTCGCCGCCGGCCCGAGCGATCCGAAGAACTGATACATCGATTGCACCACGCCCGACCCGCCAGAAAGGTCGGTCCATTCGATGCGTGCGCCCTCCGACATGACGACGTAGTTCGGCCCGGCCGCAAGTGCGTTGTGCGGCGGATTGCTGGTGAGGTCGGAAATACCGGAGAATGAGGCCTCGATTTGCGACGTATAAGCCATGTCGACTCCATTCGTTCGGGCGCACGCTCGTGATCGCGCGGCGCCCGCGGCCTGACGACTCCGGTCATGGACGGGCGGTCATGTCGCGCACAACGTGCGCAGCCATGCCGGCTTGCAGTGGGGCGATCGTATGTTCGGCTTTCGGCTTAGGGCACGGGCGGAAGCTTAGCGCAGCCGTATGGTTGCCGGCCGGCAAAGGAGTATTACCCATCGTGTGACCCGCCTGAGCGGGATAATGAGGAATGGGTAATTCGCATGCGCCGGTCGCAAGCGATGGCGCAAGGCTTGAGCCATGGCAAAGGCTTGAGCCATGGCACAAGGCTCGCCTCATTTGCGCGATCGGCAAAAAAATTGGCTTACTGAATTTGATGGTGGGCGCTGTAGGGATTGAACCTACGACCTCTCCCGTGTGAAGGGAACGCTCTCCCGCTGAGCTAAGCGCCCGTATCAGCGATTCTAGCGGCGCGTGGCGCCGACCGAAAGATCAGCTGATGTCCCGGAACGGGCGCGATTTAAAGGGGGGGCCCGCGGCCTGTCAAGAAAGCTCAATTCGACGCCACGCGCGAGGCGGTCGATTGCAGCGCGCGGATGCGGTCAGCCAGCGTATTCTTGTTCTCGACCGGCTCGCCGTTTTCCACCGCCGTTTCGCCGCGGGTGGCGGCCGAGGCGCGGGCGGCGCTTGCGCCTTCGGCAAGCAGCGACTCGATCGGCGAGCCCGGACCCTCGAGGGCCGCGGTGAGGCGAGCGACTTCGGCGGCAACATCGTTGATGCGTTCACGCAAAAGCGCATTTTCGACCCGTTCGGCCGCCCAGGTGGATTCCGCGTCGCGCTTCATGGCGCTGATCTCGCGCTGCAGCCTGTTGCGCTCTTCGATGGCGGCGGACAGTTGCGCTTCCAGCTGCGCAATGTCGGAACGGAAGCGATCGACGGCACTGCTGCTGCGGCTGCCCGAGGTCGAAAGCTCGCTGCGCAAATCGGCCTCGATCCGCCGTGCGGCATCGAGCTCGTTGCGCATCCGTTCGAGCTGATAATCGCGGTCGGCGAGCATGCGGCCCTGATCGCTCAACCGTGCTTCAAGATCCTGGACGCGGCGATTGAGCAGCTCGGCTTCCGTCGTCTGAACATAGAGCTGCCGCTCGAGTTCGGCAGTACGCTCGCCCAGGTCGCCAAGCTTCGACCGCGCCTCCGCCAGCTCGCCGGCCACCGCCGCGGCGTCGGCGCGTTCACGCGCCAGACGGCTCTCCGTGTCAAACACCGCCCGCTCGTAATCGGCCACGCTTACTTTCATGGCCTCGACCTGGGCGCGGAAGGCGGCGATTTCGGCACGCTGGCTGTCGGCAATCAGTGTCTGCTCGCCGAGCTCGCCGAGCAGCTTGGCAAGTTCCGCTTCCTTGTCGGCGAGGTGGCGCTCGGCTTCGCGCAGCGCCGCCGACTTGATCTCGAACTCCTCCTCGGTGGCACGCAATTGATCGCGCAGAGTCTTGTCGCGCGCCTCCAGCGCGAAAATCGTCGCAGTCTTTTCGCCGAGCTCTTTCTTGAGCTGATTGATGGCATCGGTCTTTTTGCCGAGCTCCGCTAGCTGCGTCGTCGTTTTCGCCTTCATTTTCTCGACGCTCATCTCCAGGCGTCGGGTCGAAAGCGCGAATTCGGCGCGAAGTTGGTCCTTGTCGGCACGGATCTCGGCAATCGAGAGCGGCGTTGCCGCTTCAAGCCGCTTCATGGTCAGCCGCACAGCGCGGTTATGAACGAGCGGGACGAATAACAGACAGAGCAGAGCCGCAACCAGGAACCCGATCGCGAAATACATGACCGGCTCGACCATGACGCAACGCCTCCCGCCGCCCCGTCGCTGCGGCACCACCATGCCAGGCAGGTCCGGGCCACACCACTTTCGCTGGCGAGTAACCTAAACCGACTCCGTCCACGCCGCCAAGCACTGGATGGCGCAAAAGGCTTTTTGTTTGGGACGTCGGCTAACGGCCGGCCGTGCTAAGCCGCTCAGAACGGATTCCAGGTCGGATGATCCGTAAACTTGAGATAGCCGAGATTGGCGCCGAGCCGGAAGCCGACGCCGGAACGGATCGGTACCAGCACGATGTTATTGGCGGTGAGCGCGGTCATCCCGAAGCCGCCAATAAAATAGGCCGATCCGTTGATACCGCCGAAGCGGTCGAAGATCGCGTCGGTGCGCGGCAGGTTGTAGACCAGCATCATGGTACGCGCGCCGTCGGCGCCGGCATCGAAGCCGACGCTCGGGCCCTGCCAGAAAACACGCAAATCACCGGCATTCTTGGTGTAAAGCGTGCCGTCGCCATAGCGCAGCCCGCCGACAAAGGCGCCGCTGGCCTCCTCGCCAAGCACATAGCCGTTGGGCTGGCCCCATTGGCTCACCGCCTTTTCGACGATCATCGCCAGGCCGCGCGATACGCCGCCGAAGAAGCGGTGTCCGGCATCGATCAGTTCATTGGATGAATATTGGTTGGCGGGAACCGGTTGCTCGCCGGGTGCCGCCGGCTGCGGCGGCGGCACGGGCGCGACCTGGGCGGGCGGCGGTGGCGGCGGCATATTTTGCGCCAAATTTTGCGCATCGGCCGGCAAGTTGACGGCTAAGCCACTGGCCATAATCGCGATTACGGCGGCCCCCCGCATGGCGCAATTCATGGTCGGCTCCCCGCTTAACCCCTTCCTCACGCGATCGATTTATCAAGGGCGCGAATCGAACGAATCGCTGCAGCCTTTGCCAGGACTATGACCACAGCACGGCAAAAACGAAACCGCTTTCGGCTGGTCGCAGGCGCCGGATTCGCCGCCTACGCGGCGCTGGTCTTTGGTCTGCCCACGGCTCCGCCGACCTCGCGAGCATTGGCCGGCGAACGAATTGTGGTCGATTGGCACAGCGGGCTTGCGATTGACGGCTATGATCCCGTGGCCTTCTTCACCGAGGGCAAGCCGGTTGCCGGCAGCGCCGACTTCGAACTGCGCTATGTCAATGTTATTTGGCGATTTTCCAACCCGGGCAATCGCGCCGCCTTTGCCGCGGCACCCGATGTCTACATGCCGCAATATGGCGGCTACGATCCCCTGGGCGTGGCGCGCGGGCTTGCGGTTGCCGGCAACCCGAATGTGTGGATGATCACCGGTCGGCGCTTGTTTCTGTTTTATGACAATGCGCGTCGGCAGAAATTTGCACGCGATCCCGGCCGGGTGACGGATTCCGCCGACCGCAAATGGCCCGAGGTCGAACGCGCGCTTACGCCTTAGGCTCCTTTGATTGACCCCAGGCTAAAAAGGCCGGGATCAACAGATCCGCGCCTCCATAGGCGATCGGCGAGCCATCCGGGGCGGTAACACAGCCGCCGGCGGCGACCAGGATCGCGTGCCCCGCCGCAATGTCCCAGTCATGCGTTGGTGCAAGCCGCGCATAAAGGTCGGCGGCGCCTTCGGCGAGGCGAGCGAATTTCAGGGATGATCCGCATTGCAGGAGCTTCGCCCTGGGAAAGCGCTCGAGATAGGTTTTGGTGCGCTCCTCGAGATGCGAGCGGCTGACCATGACCACAAGCTGTTCGCTGGAACACCGCCGGGTATGAATCGCGACGGGCGATGCTTTGCCGTCGGTAAGCGCAAGGCGCTCGGCGCCGCGACCCACAATGCCGCGCCACACGGTTCCGGTTGCCGGCGCGGTGATGATCCCAAGGACCGGCCTACCATCGGTCACGATTGCAATATTGACCGTATATTCATCGCGCCCGGAAATGAATTCGCGCGTGCCGTCAAGCGGATCGACCAGAAAATAGCTGCCGTGGCCGCGCACCGGATGGGGCTTTTCTCGCGCTGCCTGCTCCTCCGAGATGATCGGCACCGAAGGGGTGAGCCGGGATAGCCCGTCGCGGATCACCGCTTCGGCGGCCTCGTCGGCTGCGGTTACCGGCGAGCCGTCGTCTTTTTGGCGCAGCCCCGCGTTGCCGGCCGCCTGCCGGATAGCTTCTGTCGCACGAGCGGCGACGGCCGTCAGTGCCTCAATCAAGTCCGCGCAGGCCGTGGCATCGAGAGTGGGCACAAGGGGCTCCTTTGCTTGCTTTGCCAGAGAGGGGAACTCGTCGGCAGGGCGGCAAGAGGAGTGCCGTGTAGCATGGGCTTGTGTCGTGCGCACGATTGCCGAATCGCCCGCGCTATGACACGGGACGTTATTTGTCGCGCTGCAGCGGAGACGCTCATGTCGGCCTCTATTTCTAGCCCCATTGTCAAAGATGTCCCCAATCTGAGCGCGCTCGACCTCGCAGCCCTGCTCTGCTCCCGGGTCTGCCACGATCTGATCAGTCCGGTCGGCGCCATCGTCAACGGGCTTGAAGTTCTCGAAGAGGACAAAGACGAGGAAACCCGGACCTTTGCGCTCGATCTCATCAAGAAGAGCGCGCGGCAGGCCTCGGCAAAATTGCAGTTCTGTCGGCTCGCTTTTGGCGCAGCCGGATCGGCCGGCGCCCAGATCGAGCTTGGGGACGCGGAACGGGTATCGCGTGGCCTGATCGAAGACGGTAAGACGACAATCGCCTGGAATTTGCCGCGAGAACTGGTCGCCAAGAACCGCGCCAAATTGCTGCTGAATATGCTCCTCGTCGCCGCCGGCGCCATCCCGCGCGGCGGCGCTCTGACCGTAGATGCCTTGGGGAACGGGTTCCGGATTACCGCCATCGGCCTCAATGCCCGCCTTCCGCCAGCTACCGCTGAGCTCCTGGCCGGGGGGCCAAGCCAAAGCGTTGACGCCCATGCCATTCAGCCGGTCTATGCCGGTATTTTGGCCCGCGACTGCGGCTTGACGCTCACCGCCACAACCGAAGGTGAAGCGGTGGTGATAGCCGCCCGTTGAGCGGCTCCGGCGGCTTACCTCGACCGGATCTTTCGGGCGGTTATCCGGTGATTTCTGCAACTGAAATTAAACCCTTTGCCAACAGACTAGGGTGCCCGACCAGGTGTACCCCACCCGGCGCGGCAAGCGCGCTCGCGCGCGCCGGTCGTGAGTACACGTTCTGAGTGTGCCGGTGGTCGAAAACGCCGGTAGCGACGAGGCGCCTGTATGGACGAATTGTTGCGTGATTTCCTGACCGAGACCAGCGAAAGCCTGGATCGGGTCGACGCCGAGCTCGTGCGCTTTGAGCAGGAGCCGAACAACACGCAAATCCTGAGCAATATTTTCCGCCTGGTGCACACGATCAAAGGCACGTGCGGCTTTCTTGCGCTGTCACGGCTGGAGACGTTGACCCATGCCGCGGAAACGCTGATGGGCAAGTTCCGCGACGGCATGCCGGTCACGGCGGACGCCGTGTCGCTCATTCTGTCGACACTCGACCGCATCAAGACCATCCTGAGCGGCATCGAGTCATTGGAGCGCGAGCCGGAGGGCAGCGATGCCGATCTGATCGAGCGGCTGGCCGCGCTGGCGCAACGGGACGCGCAGCAGGCTCCCGCAGCGCGGAATCCGCCGCGTAACGAGCACTCCGCCCCTGCGCCGGCGAACGCGACCAGCGATCGATCGGCTGCCGATAGAGCCACAGCCAATTCGGCCGAAAAGGCCCCGGAGACTGCAGAAAAGTCACCGCCGGAATCCGCGGATCGCCTTGCCAACCATTCGATCCGGGTCAGCGTCGAGACGCTCGATCACCTGATGACGACGGTGTCCGAGCTGGTGCTGACCCGCAACCAGCTTCTCGAGATCGTGCGCCGCCACGAGGATTCCGATTTCAAAGTGCCGCTGCAGCGGCTGTCGAACGTCACGGCTGAATTGCAGGAAGGCGTGATGAAGACGCGCATGCAGCCGATCGGCAATGCATGGCAGAAGCTGCCCCGCATTGTGCGCGATTTGTCTGCGGAGCTTGGCAAAGTCATCGATCTGGATATGCAGGGCGCCGATACGGAACTGGATCGGCAGGTGCTCGAACTGGTCAGGGATCCGCTCACCCACCTCGTGCGCAATTGCGCCGACCACGGCATCGAACGTCCGGCTGAACGGCTCGCGGCCGGCAAGCCGGAAAACGGCACGATCCGGCTTAACGCCTATCATCAAGGTGGCCACATCATCATCGAGATTGCCGACGACGGCCGCGGCATCAACGTCGCGCGGATCAGGGAGAAGGCGCTCGAGCTTGGGCTGACGACCGAAGCGGAGCTGGCGGCCAAATCCGAGGCAGAGATCTGCAACTTCATTTTCTCGCCCGGATTTTCGACCGCGGCCGAGGTAACCAGCATTTCCGGCCGCGGCGTCGGCATGGACGTCGTGCGCAACAATATCGAGCAGATCGGCGGCACAGTCGATCTAAAATCGGTTCCCGGCGACGGCACGACCTTTACCATCAAGATTCCGCTGACGCTTGCCATCGTTTCGGCCTTGATCGTCGAAGCCGGCGGCGAGCGCTTCGCCGTACCGCAGCTGTCGGTCCTCGAGCTGGTGCGCGCCAGCGGGGCCGGCGAGCATCGCATCGAGCGCATCAAGGAGACCCCGGTGCTGCGGTTGCGCAATGCCCTGCTGCCGCTGCTTTATCTGAAGGAAGTATTGCGGCTCGGCCACGCCGACAGCGAAGAGGGCTTTGTCGTCGTCAGCCAGGTTGGCAGTCAGGTCTTCGGCCTGGTGGTCGACGGGGTATTTCATACTGAGGAAATTGTCATCAAGCCGATGTCGTCGAAGCTGCGGCACATCTCCGTGTTCTCCGGCACGACAATCCTCGGCGACGGTTCGGTCATCATGATCCTCGATCCGAACGGCGTCGCGCAGTCGTTGGGCCGCGCCGCTCAGGCTGCGCATGCCGAAGGCAACGATCTGCGCCAAAGCGAGCAGGCGGCCGGCGAGGACATGACCTCGCTTCTGGTCTTCCGCGCCGGATCGCAGCGGCCCAAAGCCGTGCCGCTGTCGCTGGTCACGCGGCTCGAAGAGATCGACTGCCGCCGCATTGAAATCTCCGACGGCCGCTATCTCGTGCAGTATCGCGAGCAGTTGATGCCGCTCTTGCGCCTTGACGACGACACCGGTCTGAAGAAGGAAGGCGCGCAGCCGATCCTGGTGTTTTCCGATCACGGCCGGTCGATGGGACTCGTGGTCGACGAGATCGTCGACATTGTCGAAGACAGGCTCGACATCGAAGTGGCAAGCCAGCGGCCGGGCCTGCTCGGTTACGCCGTGGTCAAGGGCAATACCACGGAAATCATCGACGTCAGTCATTTCTTACCGCAGGCCTTTGAGGATTGGTTCCGGCGCCGCGATCAGGCGACGGCCGACGATACGCGTACCATTCTCCTGGTCGACGACTCGGCCTTCTTTCGCGACATGCTGGCGCCATTAATAAAGGCCGCCGGCTATCGCGTGGTCGCCGTCGCCTCTGCAGCCGAGGCACTCGCTGCGCTCAAATCGGACACGCGCTTCGATCTCGTCGTCACCGACATCGACATGCCGGAGATGGATGGATTCGCGCTGGCGCAAGCCGTTCGCGACATGCCGCGCCAAGCCGATCTTCCGATCATTGCGCTCGCCGCCATGGTGTCGAGCGAGGCGATAGAACGCGGCCGCGCCGTCGGCTTCCACGATTTTGTCGCCAAATTCGACCGGGCCGGGCTGATCGCGGCGATCAAGGAGCAAAGCGCCGACATTCACCAGGCAGCGTGATCACTATGAACGACAACGGCAAACACACCGAATACGTCACCTTCACCACGGCTGGGCAGATTTTCGGTCTGCCGATTGAGCGCGTGCAGGACGTCTTCAAACCTTCTCAGATCACGCGTGTACCGCTTGCCGGACCGGAGATCGCGGGCGTCCTCAATCTGCGTGGCCGGATCGTCACCGCGATTCATCTCAGCAATCGCTTGGATCTGGAATCGCAGGCGGCCGTACACGGCGCCCCGCCAATGGCTATTGGCATCGAAAGCGGCTCGGAATCGTTCGGTCTTCTGGTGGATACCGTGGGCGAAGTGCTGAAAATGCCGGACAGCGAGCTTGAACCCAACCCGATCAATCTTGACCGTAAGCTGGCGCGCGTGTCGCAAGGCGTGTTCCGGCTCGACGGCAAGCTTCTTGTGGTGCTCGACGTGGATCGCGTGCTTGACCTCGGCGTCGAGGCGGCGGCCGCCTGAAAAGCGAGTTGAATGGAAAGAAACTGAACCCGAAAGCAAAGCAGTTCCGCCCGCGCAGGGCAGAGTGAGGACACGATGAAAACCTGCTTGGTTGTCGACGACTCCAGCGTCATCCGCAAGGTGGCGCGGCGTATTCTCGAAGGTCTCGACTTTCAGATCGTCGAAGCGGAGAACGGCGAAGAGGCGATCGAGACCTGCAAACGCCAGTTGCCGGACGCGATCCTGCTCGACTGGAACATGCCGAAGATGGACGGCTATGATTTTCTTCGCGTGCTGCGCCGCATGCCGGGCGGCGACAAGCCTAAAGTGGTGTTCTGCACCACCGAGAACGACGTCGCCCATATTGCGCGCGCGCTGCACGCCGGCGCCAACGAATACATCATGAAGCCGTTCGACAAGGACATCGTCGAAGCGAAGTTTCAGGAAGTCGGGCTGATCTGAACAACCATCGGCCGACGCCTTCTTGTTTTCCCGTTGTCCGCGTTCGGAGAGCTTCAGTCTATGAGTGCCGTCCTCGCAGCCGCAGATCCCGCGCATCAGAGCGATAAGCCGATCCGCGTTATGGTCGTCGACGACGCGGTCGTGGTGCGCAGCTTGTTGGCGCGCTGGATCGATGCCGAGCGCGACATGGAGGTTGTCGCGTCCTTGCCGACCGGGCGCGAGGCCGTGGCCTGGGTCGAGAAAAACGACGCCGATGTGGTGATGCTGGACATCGAGATGCCGGATCTCGACGGCATTTCGGCATTGCCGCTGCTGCTGCAAAGGAAGCGCGATCTCGTCGTCATCATGGTATCGACATTCACCCGGCGTGCCGCCGAGATCAGCCTGCGCGCGTTGGCGCTGGGCGCAGCCGACTACATTCCCAAGCCGGAGAGTACGCGCGAAGTCACAACTTCGGTTTCGTTCCGCCGCGAATTGCTCGAAAAAATTCGCGCGCTCGGCCGTCGACGCTCGTCGCCGCGCGTCACCGCGCCGCGGCTCGTCGCCGAGACGGCAGTCGCGCCGAGACAACGGATTGGCAAGAGTGCGAGCGTCGAGAGCGTACACGGTGCATTGCATTTGCGGCCGTTCTCCAATACGCCGCCGCGGGCTTTGCTGATCGGATCATCGACCGGCGGGCCGCAGGCGCTCACCGCGCTCATCGAAAAACTGCCGGCAGCGATCGATCGCGCGCCGCTTCTGATCACCCAGCACATGCCGCCGACTTTCACCACCGTTATGGCGGAGCACCTGTCGCGCGCCGGCGGCCGCGGCGCCCATGAAGCCGAAGACGGCGAGCCGGTTCTCGCCGGCGGCATCTACGTGGCGCCGGGCGGCCGTCACATGCGCGTGGTGCGCGGCGCCGACGGAGTACGGATCGCAATCGGCGACGATCCGCCGATGAATTTCTGCAAGCCGGCGGTCGACGCCCTGTTCAGCTCGGCGGCCGCCGTCTGGGGCTCCGCAGCCCTCGCTGTCGTGCTGACCGGAATGGGGACGGACGGCACCCGGGGCGCAACCGATCTCGTCGGCGCCGGCGGCAGCGTGATCGCGCAGGACGAGGCGACAAGCGTCGTATGGGGCATGCCGCGCTCGGTCGCGCAAGCGGGGCTCTGCTCGGCGGTGTTGCCGCTTCATGAGATGGCGCCGACGATCGTTCGGCTATTTTCGGGTGATCGCCCGTGACACCGCACGATTACGATTTCTTGCGCAAATGCCTCAAAGAGCGCTCGGGTCTCGTGTTGACGGCGGACAAGGAATACCTGTTGGAGAGCAGGCTCTTGCCGGTTGCGCGCAAATCGGGTCTGGCGACGCTGGGTGACCTCGTCGCCGCGTTGAAGAGCGCGGCGGACCCCTCGCTGATGACCGAAGTCGTGGAGGCGATGACGACCAACGAGTCGTTTTTCTTTCGCGACAAAGTACCGTTCGAGCACTTTCGCTTGACGATCATGCCGGCGCTGCTTGAGGCGCGGCGCTCCGCCCGCGCGATTCGCATCTGGTGCGCCGCCGCCTCGACCGGTCAGGAGCCCTATTCGCTCGCCATGTGTCTAAAGGACATGGAGCGGGAAGTTCTCGGCTGGCGCATCGAGATTCTTGCGACTGATCTCTCCGCCGAGGTGCTGCAAAAGGCACGGCTCGGCATCTACAGCCAATTTGAGGTACAGCGCGGCCTGCCGATCCAGCTTCTGGTGAAGTATTTCACGCGCAACGGCGAATCCTGGGAGATCGCACCGGAATTGCGGACCATGGTGCGTTTCCGGCAGCTCAACCTGCTGGCTGACTTCTCTCAGCTCGGCATGTTCGATGTCGTGTTCTGCCGCAATGTTCTCATCTACTTCGACACCGAGACCAAGATCGACGTGCTCAACCGCCTGGCACGGATCACCGCCCACGACGGATATCTTTTGCTCGGCGCAGCCGAGACGGTGGTCGGGTTGACCGATCGCTTCAAGATGCTGCCCGACCGCCGCGGGCTTTATGCGCCCAATTGCGATCCGCCGCGCCCGCCTCATGTCGATGGCGCAAAGGCGGCGCTGCGGCTGGTGGCGATCAGCGGCGGCCGCTAGGGCGCTCCGCGCAACGAAAAACCCCGGCCTCTGGCCGGGGCTTCGCCTTGTTTGCCCAGAAATTCAGGCCCGCGAGCATTACGCAGGAATTCATTACGCCGGAATCTTGGCCTCATCCTCGCTCGGCTCGCGCAGCACGTAGCCGCGGCCCCAGACCGTCTCGATGTAATTCTTGCCGTTGGAGGCATTGGCGAGTTTTTTGCGTAGCTTGCAGATGAAGACGTCGATGATCTTCAGTTCCGGCTCGTCCATACCGCCATAGAGGTGGTTGAGGAACATTTCCTTGGTCAGCGTCGTGCCTTTGCGCAAGCTCAGGAGTTCCAGCATCTGATACTCTTTGCCGGTCAGATGCACGCGCGCCCCGTTGACCTCGACGGTCTTCGTGTCGAGGTTGACGACCAGATCGCCGGTCTGGATGACCGATTGGGCATGCCCCTTGGAGCGGCGCACGATGGCGTGGATGCGCGCCACCAGCTCGTCCTTGTGGAAGGGCTTGGTCATGTAATCATCGGCGCCGAAGCCGAGCCCTCTGACCTTGTCCTCGATGCCGGCAAGCCCCGAAAGGATCAGGATCGGCGTTTTGACCTTCGACACCCGCAGGCTGCGGAGCACTTCGAAGCCTGACATGTCCGGCAGGTTCAGATCGAGCAGGATGATGTCGTAGTCATAGATCTTGCCGAGATCGATGCCTTCTTCGCCGAGATCGGTCGTGTAGACGTTAAAGCTCTCGGATTTGAGCATCAGCTCGATCGATTGCGCGGTCGCGCTATCGTCTTCAATCAGCAATACGCGCATGCCAGTCCCCTTCCTCGCCGCGCGGGCTCAAGGTCGGCGCCGCGTCGGCGGCCCCCGGAAAACGCCTTGAACAAACTGATTCGGAACACTAATCGCGCTATGGTTAACAAAACCTGATTCTTTTGCGCAAGCATGCAATAGGCAAATTCTGGCGAATCGCCTTAAGATGTTGCCCAACAGTCGGTTTTCAGCCACGCCAGTGCTCATGTTCCAAATTAAGTTTCGGCGCTAACCGATTCACGCGACTCGCCCCTCCATGCTGGCCGGGAGAGCCCGCCTTGCCCCTAAGGACGACTGCGCAATGATTAACGGCCCGGGTAAACAAGCGATTAATAAACCAGGGCGGGAAGTAACCATTCTTTTGCCCCCGTATCGATCGCGACCGCCGAATCAGCGGCGCGCGTTGCCGGCGGCGCGCGGTTATCGGCCATGAAGGCGCTCGCCGAGCAAATCAACGAGCTCGACGGCATCGAAATTTACGGCCGGGTGGTCGGCGTGCGCGGCTTGATGGTGGAAGTGGCGGGGCCGCTCCATGCCATGTCGGTCGGCGCGCGTGTCCTGATTGAAACGCCCGGCAAGACCATCCCTTGTGAGGTAGTCGGCTTCTCCGGCGCCAACGCCCTTCTGATGCCATTTGCGCCGCTCGAAGGCGTGCGCCGGGGCTGCCGCGCACTAGTGACCTCGGTGGCAGGCGCCGTGCGGCCTTCGGTCGGCTGGCTCGGCCGCGTCGTGAATGCTCTGGGCGAGCCGATCGACGGCAAGGGTGCGCTGTTGTTCGGCCCGTCCCCTTATCCGCTCCGCAATACACCGCCGCCTGCGCATGCCCGTGCCCGGGTCGGTGCACCGCTCGATTTGGGCGTACGGGCGCTCAATACCTTCATCACCTGCTGCCGCGGCCAACGCATGGGCATTTTCTCAGGCTCCGGAGTCGGCAAGTCGGTACTGCTGTCGATGCTGGCGCGCAACGTGATCGCCGACGTGATCGTCATCGGGCTGATCGGCGAACGCGGCTGCGAGGTGCAGGAATTCCTGCAAGACGATCTGGGCGAAGCCGGCCTCGCTCGCTCCGTCGTCGTGGTGTCGACGTCCGATGAGCCCGCACTGATGCGCCGCCAGGCGGCGCATGTGACGCTCGCGATCGCCGAATATTTTCGCGACGAGGGGAAGGACGTCCTGGTGCTGATGGACTCGGTGACCCGCTTTGCCATGGCGCAGCTCGAAATCGGGCTCTCCGCCGGCGAGCCGCCGACCGCCAAAGGCTACACGCCGACCGTATTTACCGAACTGCCGCGGCTTCTGGAGCGCGCGGGTCCCGGCACCGCAGAGCAGGGGACCATCACCGGCATTTTCACGGTGCTGGTCGACGGGGACGACCGTAACGAGCCGATTGCCGATGCCGTACGCGGCATTCTTGACGGTCATATCGTTATGGAACGGGCGATTGCCGAACGCGGCCGCTATCCAGCGATCAATGTTCTCAAATCGGTCTCGCGGACCATGCCGCGGGCCGCCGACCCGGCCTATCTGCCGGCGCTGACCCGAGCCCGACAGATCATGGCGACCTATGCCGATATGGAGGAACTCATTCGGCTCGGCGCCTACCGCGCCGGCACCAGCCCTGAGGTCGATGAGGCGATCCGGCTGCACAAGCCGTTCGAGGATTTTCTGCGCCAAGGTAAGGAAGAAGCAACCAGCTTGGCGGAAGGATATCGGCGGTTGGCACAAATTGTGGCGAGCGCGGAAACCGAACGCTAACGTTATCATGCCACGATCCGGCCCCATCGGGTATGCCGGTGTCTTGCGGCAGCCCGGTGCATTGCATGGCTTCGGGGAGTAGGAGTCTATGAAGTCCCGTGAAACGCTCATTCGCCTGAAGAAATTTCAGGTCGACGAGAAACGGCGCAAGGTCGCGCAGATCGAGACCATGATCGCCGAATTCGAGCGCATGGCGAACGATCTCGAGCGCGAAATCCGGGTGGAACAGGACCGCGCCGGCATCCACGATCCCGGTCATTTTGCTTATCCGACCTACGCCAAGGCGGCGATCGCGCGGCGTGAAAATCTCAAGCGTTCGGCGGATGAATTGCGCGTTCAGCTCGAAGACGCGAAATCGGCGCTCGGTGAAGCCTTCGACGATCTCAAGAAGGTCGAACTGCTCGATGAGCGTGATCAGATGCGCGAGCGCGAGGCGGAGGACGCCGCCGAGCAGGCTGAACTCGACAGCATCGCGCTGTTGCGCATGCGCGGCACCGCGCCAGCTTGACCGTCAGTTCGGTGATCGCGGGTCCAAGCATCAGGCCCGAGCCTCAGCGCGCGTTCGCTGTATCGATAATTCCAGCCCTGGGAGCGTGGATTCCGGTTCGCGTTTTGCGCGCCCGGAGCGACAATTGTCCCAAAATGCGACGCTATTTCCGGCGCTTCGCGAGTGACTTCCCGCGTTTCGCTCTCGACGAAAGCTCCCCTTCGCGGCGATAATCGGCCGGGGAAGGGGACCCGCGCCATCATGTTGATGCAGACGGAACTCGTCTGGTTGCTCGGCGCCGTCGCCAAGGGCGACGAGGCGGCTTTCGAACGCCTCTATGTCGCCACGCGCGCGAAACTCTACGGCGTATTGCTCCGTATCTTGGGGAGACCGGCATTGGCCGACGAGGTCATGCAAGAGACCTATCTGAAGGTTTGGAAGATGGCGGACCAGTTTGACCCCGCGCTCGCAAGCCCGATCACCTGGATGGTGGCGATCGCCCGGAACCGGGCAATCGATATCGTGCGCAAGCGCGGCGATGTGTCGATCGAGGAAGAGCCGGAGGCGCTCGAGGTTGCCGCTGAGGCGCCGCAGCCCCTGGCGCGCCGCGAAATGACGGAGGAGCTCAGGCGACTGCTCACCTGTCTCGGCAAGCTTGATCCCGAAAAACAGCGCATTGTGCTGCTTGCCTACTACAGCGGCTGGAGCCGTGAACAGCTGGCGCAGAAGCTCGACATCCCCGTGAATACGGTCAAGACCTGGCTTCGCCGCAGTCTGCTCGAAATTCGCGAGTGCATGGGGCCGCGATGATCATGCCCCGGCCAGGACCGGCATTTTGGTGCCCGAGGTAGAGATGTACGACGACGACAGGGACGCGCTGGCCGCCGAATATGTTTTAGGAACGCTGTCGGCTGACGAGCGCGACCAGGCCGAGGCCCTGCTTGCGATCGATCCGGGCTTTGCCAAGATCGTGCGCGTCTGGGAACGCCGGCTTGGCGAGCTCAACGTCATGGTCGAGGCGATCGAGCCGCCGGCCCAGGTTTGGGACAAGATCAAAACCCAAATCGAGCGCCCGCTGCCAGGCTTGGCGGCCGAGGAGGAATTCACTTTTCCTCCGCTCGAGGGCGCGGCGACCCAAACTGCGGCCGCACCCGCGCCTGAACCTTCCTCTGAAGCCAAAGCCGAGCCTGCCGACGCGGCACCGGCTGCGCGCTCCGGGGACGAACAGTCTCTCGAGGACTTGCTGGGCGCGCCGCCGGCTGCGCCGCCGCGCGAGGTTGATGACGGCGAGGAAGTGCCGGCGTCGAGCCTGTTGCCGCCAGAGCCGAAGCCGGCGACTGATGAGAAGGCCGCGACGGAAGGGCAGAGCGAAACAGCGGCAACATCCGATCTCGAATCGGATTTGAAAGCGGCGGTGTTGCGGGACTTAGGGCGCGGCGCACCGCGTGAGCCGCTGGCGCCGCCAAAGATCGAGCGCGGCGCCGAGGTCATCATACTCGCGCGGAGCATGCGACGATGGCGCCGCTTTACCGCGGCGATGACAGCGATTGCGGCGCTGCTTGCGATCTATATCGGTGTTTCCCAGTTCGCGCCGGGCCTCATTCCGGCAAACCGGCCAGCTGCGCCGGCGCCGGCGGTGACGGCACAGGCACCGGCGCCCGCGCCGTCGCGTCTTGTGGCGGTGCTGCAGCAGGATCCGACCGCTCCGGCGTTTTTGGTCTCGGTCGATCCGCAGACCCGCATGCTCACGGTGCGGCGGGTGTCAGCGGCGCCGGAGCCCGGCCGCAGCTACGAGCTATGGCTGATCTCGAATAAATATTCGGGCCCGCGCTCGCTCGGCGTTGTCGGCGCCAATGAGTTCACCGCGCGCCCGCTGCCGACGGATTTTGATGCCGACACGATCCGCACGGCAAGCTATGCGATCTCGCTCGAGCCTGCCGGCGGCTCGCCGAGCGGCGCGCCCACCGGCCCGGTTCTCTTCAAAGGCAGAATGGTTGAGGCGCTGCCAGGCTCGCCCGGCTAGACGCGGCCCCGCACCAAGCGACCGCCCGCCGCTCAAGCAAATCTCCGGACTACCGGATGTTCGGGACTTGCCCGCTCATGGCCGTGGGCTCGCCGGCTTTGACCAGCGGTGCCGTGCCCAGATCCAGGCTACCGACATTGGCAAAAATACTAACCGCCGCGACCACGGTCGCGCAGAGAAGTCCAATGACCACGATCTTCAAATGGGTTGCGCGGTCGGCGCTATACATCGAATGATTCATTGCGGCCTCCCGTCTCTGCCCGCTATGTCGCGGCAGACGGGTTAACAGTTCAATTCGCCTGCAAGAAACGACTTGGCTCAACCCGCGGAATTGGGGTGTGACTTACAGCACACAAACAGGTCTTCACAGGAGCTTGAACTCCCGTGATAACCGTTGATCTGGGATTGGGTTCCCGGCCGGGCCGAAGCGGCCGTAAACCGGCACGATGTTGATACCGGTATTCCAAGGGGTGAAACGTGAATCAGATCGTATCCAAGACTGTCGTGTCAGAACTTGCGCCCACCGGTGTTCTGCGCGCCGGCATCAATATGAGCAACGGACTCCTGGTGACGGGCCTAAGCTCATCGGGCGATCCACAGGGCGTGGCGCCCGATATGGCGGCCGAAATCGCGGCGCGCCTCGGCGTGCCGGTGACTTACGTGAAGTTCGAGCGGCCGTCGAAATTGGCCGATGCGGCCGGTACCAACGCCTGGGATATCGGTCTTATCGGCGCCGAGCCGGCGCGGGCCGAAAAGATCGACTTCACGCCGGCTTATTGCGAGATCGAAGCCACCTATCTGGTGCCGGCAAATTCGCCGTTTCAGACGCCGGCCGAAGTCGATCGTCCGGGCGTGCGCATTGCGGTGCGCCGCGGCGCCGCCTACGACCTCTGGCTGACGCGCAACATCAAGCACGCGACCGTGCTGCGCTCGGACAGCGCCGACGGGCCGCTGAATCAGTTTATTTCGCAGGGCTTGGAGGCCTTGGCCAGCCTGCGGCAGCAATTGCTCAAGGACGTCGCGAAGGTGCCCGGCGCGCGCATC
The DNA here is from genome assembly GCA_021324465.1 of Hyphomicrobiaceae bacterium. GTDB lineage: Bacteria > Pseudomonadota > Alphaproteobacteria > Rhizobiales > Xanthobacteraceae > BOG-931. The sequence goes on along the minus strand of JAJPJB010000080.1, from coordinate 10,144 downwards.
CTGCCGGGCAATTTCACCACCGTGCAGCAGGCGATCGGGACCGAAAAGAAGAATGCGGCCGGCGCCGCTTTTCTGCGCGACTTCGTCGCCGAAGCCAAGCGCTCGGGCCTGGTGGCGCGGCTGATTGAGAAGCACCACGTCGTCGGCCTTTCTGTCGCACCCTGAATTGGGCGCGCCGGTCGGTCCTGCGCCGGGGCGCCGCGCGCTGCGGCCGCGGCGACGTTGAGGCCTTGGCCGAAACGTCGCCTGGCCGTGCCGCGCCGTCGGCGACAGCAGCGGTCCCGGTCAGGATCGAATGGTCAACCTCCCGAAGGCTCACATCTTGGGCGCAATCCTATCTGCGGGTGCCGATCGGCGTAGCGATCAGCGCTGTCTGCCTCGGTGAAAGCATCATCCCTTCCGCATGGTTTGGCAGCCTAGCGATTGCGGGCGAACGGCTGTTCAGATGCTGCCGACCGTTTTCAGACGCGCCCGCGGATGAATCTCCGATTGCGCGAGCACGCTGGTCTGCGCGCGGAAGCGCTCGACGATGCCGCGCACGAAGGGCCGGATACCGGGCGAGGTAACCAGCACCGGTGCCTCGCCTTCGCGCGCCGCTTCTTCGAATTTCTCGCGGACCAAATTGATGAATTCGGTGAGCTTCGATGGCTGCATGGCAAGGCTGCGGTCATCGCCCTGACCGACGATGGATTCGGCAAAGGCCTGCTCCCATTTTGCCGTAAGCGCAATGATGGGGAGCGTCCCGGCCGCGCTTGTATGCTGGGCGCAGAGCTGACGCGCCAAGCGGGCCCGCACATGCTCGGCAAGCATGGTCGTATTGCGCGTCGATGCGAGCCCGTCGGCGATGCCTTCGAGAATGGTCGACAGGTCGCGGATGGAGACCCGTTCGGCCAGCAGCATCTGCAGCACCCGCTGGATGCCGGAAATCGTGATCTGCCCCGGCACAATGTCTTTGATCAGCTCGCTCTGTTCCTTTGGCAGTTCCCTGATCAGCTTCTGCACCTCGCCGTAGGACAGAAGCTCCGCCATATTGCCCTTGATCAGCTCGGTCAGATGCGTGGCCAGCACAGTCGCGGCATCGACCACGGTCAGACCTTTCACGGACGCCTCTTCCTTGAGCGAGGCATCGATCCAGGTCGCCGGCAAGCCGAAGGTCGGCTCGGTCGTATGCGTGCCAGGCAGCGTCACTTGATTGCCGGACGGATCCATGACCATGTACTGGCCCGGCCAGACCTTGCCAGTGCCCGCTTCGACTTCCTTGATCTTGATGACGTAGCCATTGGCATCGAGCTGGACATTGTCGAGAATGCGCACGGCTGGCATGACGAAGCCCATTTCGATCGCCAACGACCGCCGCAGTGCCTTGATCTGCTCGGTCAGGCGGTCGGTGCCGTCGGGCGCATTGACCAGCGGCAAGAGCGCATAGCCAAGCTCGATCTTCAGATCGTCCATCTTGAGCGATTGCGCGATCGGCTCTTCGGCCGGCGCAGCCCTGGCGGCTTCGCTTTTTTTTGTCTCAGCCGCGGCGGCTTGCTTGCTGCGGCGATCGATCATGAAGGCAAGCGCGCCCGTGCCGCCGCCGAGCAGGAGAAACGGAATCATCGGAATGCCCGGTAGCAGCGCCATGACCAGCATCACGGCGGCCGACATGCCAAGCGCTTTGGGATAGCCGGAGAGTTGGCCGATGAGCGCCTTGTCGGCGGCGCCACTGACGCCGGCCTTGGACACGAGCAGGCCGGCGGCGGTCGAAACGATCAACGCCGGCACCTGCGTCACCAGGCCGTCGCCGACAGTGAGCACGGTATAGGTGTGCGCGGCTTCAGCGAAGCTCAGGCCCTGCTGCACGATGCCGATGATCATGCCGCCGATAACATTAATCATAACGACGAGCAGGCCGGCGATGGCGTCGCCGCGCACGAATTTCGAGGCGCCATCCATGGCGCCGAAGAAGCCCGATTCGTCTTCGAGATTCTTGCGCCGCCGCCGCGCCTCCTTCTCGTCGATCAAGCCGGCATTGAGATCGGCGTCGATGGCCATCTGCTTGCCCGGCATGCCATCCAAATGGAAGCGAGCGGCCACCTCCGCGATGCGGCCCGAACCCTTGGTAATGACGACGAAATTGACGATCACCAGGATCGTAAAAACGATGATGCCGATGACGAAATTTCCGCTCATCACGAACTGGCCGAACGCCTCGATGACGTGGCCGGCGGCGGCGGTGCCTTCATGGCCATGCGCCAGAATGAGCCTGGTCGAGGCGAGGTTGAGCGACAGCCGCAGCATGGTCGAGATCAACAGCACGGTCGGGAATGCGGAAAATTCCAGCGGCGCGTGGATGAACAGCGACGTCATGAGGATCAGCACTGAGAATGTGATCGAGACCGCGAGCGAGAAGTCGAGCAGAAGCGGCGGCAGCGGCAGGATGAGGATCACCAGGATCACCATGATGCCGAGCGCGAGCGCGATATCGCCGCGGCGGAGCATGGTGCCGAGATCGGCCAGTCGCGACAGCGCGTTGTCCTCGCTCTCGGCCGAAGTTATGTCGCTCATGCCTGCTGATCCGCTCCGTCTGCGGTCGCGTGACTCAAAGCTATGCGCTGCGGCTGGGGGGCCGCCGGCATGGAGAAGCGGAGCTACGCCTGCATCCAAGGCTGCCCCCGGAGAGTGCGGTGGTAAGTGTTATGCCTCCCAGGCAAAATGTGCCGGGTTTATGGTTACTGACAGGTTAACAAGCGCGCCGCGACCGATCCGAAATCGCGGTAACCGCGAGCAAGAAGGAGATGGAGTCTGTACACGATCGTCTCGCATTTATTCTGATCGCGTCCGCTATTGGTGCATTGGCGGTAACCTTGGTTGCCAATTCGGCGGTGATGGCGGACGGCATCGAGCCGGGCCTCTGGAAGATCACGGCGCGGTCGCAGTCCAACGGGTTAATCGGTCCACCGCACGAATCGTCGAAGTGCCTCACGGCGGACGAGACGCGCGACCTCGCTGCGACATTCTCGCCGATTCCGCGCACCATCAATTCGGATTGCGCGCCGATCGAGCGCACGCTCGAAGGGGCCCGGCTCACTTGGCATCTCGCCTGCAAAGGGCAGCTCAATGTCGATCTCACCGGCGCCTTCAATTTCGACAGTCCGCATCATTACAGCGCGACGGTGCGCACCCAGGCTGCGATCGGTGGGCAGACCTTGGAGACGCTCGATACGCTTGAAGGACAATGGGTATCCGCCTGCCAATAGGGTCTGTGCTCTATGCGGATTTTCACGGCGGATGCTAAACTGCCGGCCGACTTGGCAAACCATGTTGCGATCGTGAAACAACACGCGGAACAAGCTTAAAGCCCATGCATTCGCATTCGATCGAGCGCTGGAAGCATAATCACGTCTTTCTCGGCGAGCATCACGCGACGCATGAACGCCGGACCTGGAGCGTGGTGGCGCTGACAGCATTCATGATGCTTGCTGAGATCGCTGGTGGCAGCCTGTTCGGCTCGATCGCGCTGGTCGCCGACGGCTGGCACATGGGCACGCATGTGACGGCGCTCGCCATTGCGGCGCTCGCCTATTTGTTCGCGCGCCGGCACGCCGATGACCAGCGATTTTCGTTGGGCACCGGAAAATTCGGCGAGCTGGCGGCTTTCTCAAGCGCCATCATCCTTGGAATGATCGCGCTCGGCGTCGCCTACGAATCGATCGTGCGGCTGGGCCACCCCGTGTCCATTCATTTTCAGGAAGCGATCCCGATCGCGGCACTGGGGCTGTGCGTGAACCTCGCAAGCGCGTGGCTGTTACGCGACGAGCACGATCATAAGCCTCGTCAAGAGCCCGGGCATGCGCATGGCTACGAGCAAGGCCACATCCATGCGGACGATCAGGATCATGAGCACGATCACGAGGTCCATGATCACCGCATCGGGTCTGGCCATCACGACATCAATCTGCGTGCCGCTTATGTGCATGTGCTCGCCGATGCCCTGACATCGATCCTCACCATCGGTGGCTTATCGGCGGCCTGGGCCTTTGGCTGGAATTTTATTGATCCGCTGGTCGGATTGATCGGCGCCGCGGTGATCGCCAGCTGGGCCTTTGGCCTGCTGCGCGGCGCCGGCCGCGTGCTGCTTGACACCGTCCCCGATCCCGCATTGGCGCAGCGCATCCGCTCCCGGATGGAGCGCGACGGTGATCGCATTTCCGATCTGCATATCTGGCAAGTCGGCCCGGGGCATATTGCCGTCATGCTGTCGGTCGTGTCCGACACCCCGCAGTCGCCGTCCGTCTATAAGCAGCGGCTCGCGGGGCTGCATGGCCTGTGCCACGTCACCGTGGAAGTGAATGCTTGCCCGCATTGAAATGCTCACGGTCCCATTTGCTCGACCTCTGGCGCTGATCGCCGCTTTGGGCGCGCAAGCAGCGGTCGCGCAACCGAACGGCGAGACGCCGCCCGCCGCCTTCGTCGATGCCGCAACCGTCGTGCCGGGCCTGATCGCCGAGATGCGCTATGCCGGACCGCACAATTTTACCGGCCGGCCGGTCGACGGTTATCAAGCGCCGCGCTGCCTGCTCACGCGCCAGGCCGCCGCGGCGCTCGCCAATGTCGCGCACGATCTCGCGCCGCACGGACTTGTCATCAAGGCCTTCGATTGTTATCGGCCGACGCGTGCGGTGGCGAATTTCGTCCGCTGGGCGCGCGATCTCAGCGACACCGTCGCCAAAGCGGAATTTTATCCGGACGTCGACAAACGCATGCTGTTCCGCGACGGCTATATCGCCTCGCATTCCGGTCATTCCCGCGGCTCGACGATCGACATGACTCTGGCACGCGCTTCCGATCGCACCGAGCTCGACATGGGCACCCATTTCGATTTCTTCAGCCCGCGATCCTGGACCGCCGACCCGACCATCAGCGCCGCGCAACGCGCCAATCGAATGCTCCTGGTCGCCGCCATGCGCCGCCGTGGCTTCCGCAACTACGCGAAAGAGTGGTGGCATTTTACGCTGACGCCGGAACTGTTTCCCGATACGTATTTCAATTTTCCGGTGCGATGAGGGTAGGGCGGCGGTGCGGAATTCAGATCGACGCGGCCGCAGCCGGATGGACGCCGGGCCAATCAGGAGCCGGCGGCCAAAGGTTTCCGAACCGACCAGCGCAAAGTTGAATGCGCCGGCAGAACGTTGACGCTGGCGTCCGCCGTTGCGCGACGTTGCGAGCGCCCGCGCGCTTTCGCAATTCGGCGCTCGTGCAGTGCGCCTTCGGCGACAAAAGAGGAACTGCGCCGGTGCCGAGGCGTTCGTTCAGATCCCCAAATAAAACTTCTTGATCAGATCGTTATTGTTGAGTTCTTCGGCCGAGCGGCCCTCGAAGGCGATCCTGCCGTGGACGATGACATAGCCGCGGTCGGCGATGCGGATGGCCTGGTTGAAATTCTGCTCGGCCATTAGAATCGTGAGCGAATAACGCTGCTTCATTTGATTGATCGCATCGATCGTCCGGCTCACCAGGATCGGCGCCAGCCCGACCGACGGCTCGTCAACCAGAAGAATCTTGGGCGCCAGCATCAGCGCGCGGCCGAGCGCCAGCATCTGCTGTTCCCCGCCCGACATGCTGCCGGCAAGCTGTTTGCGGCGTTCGGCAAGACGCGGAAAGGTCTCGAAACAGACGTCGAGATTGCGCTGCAGCTCGCGGCGCGCCGTGCGGCGAAATGCGCCGAGCAGCAGATTTTCCTCGACCGTCAAGAGAGGAAACAGCCGGCGTCCTTCAGGGACCAGCGCAATACCGAGATCGACGATTTCCTCGGTGGTTCGGCCCACCAGATCGTGGTGAATGCCGTCAATCTCGGCCACGATCGAGCCGCGGCGCGGCCGGACGATGCCCATGATGCATTTCATGAGCGTCGACTTGCCGTTGCCGTTGGTGCCCAACAGCGCAACGGTTTCGCCGCCGCCGACCTTGATCGAGACGTCGTCGATGACGCGCACCGCGCCGTAGGCGGCGTGGATGCCGGATATGGTCAGACTATTGGCCAAGATAGGCTCGCTCGACTTCCGGATCGTGCACGACGTCGTTCGGATCGCCATCCGCGATCTTGCGCCCGGAGACCAGCACGACGAGGCGGCGCGAAAAGCTCATCACTGCGCTCATGATGTGCTCGATCAGTATGATCGTTACCCCCTGCTCGTTAAGCCGCACCAACAGCGCCAGGATGTCTTCCACCTCGGAGTGCGTGAGCCCCGCCATCGCCTCGTCTGCCATCAGAAGTTTCGGCTCCGCCGCCATGGCGCGCGCCAGTTCGAGCTTGCGCATCTCGACCTGCGTGAGGTCGCGAGGCAAATGCCGCGCCTTGGCGTCAAGGCCGACTTCGCGCAGCAAGAAGCGGCAGCGCTCCTCGATCGACCGGGAAGACAAATGGATGCCGCGCGACGCCACCGTATAGAGCAGGGGAATGCGGACATTGTCCGCAAGCGTCAGAGTGACAAAGGGCCGCGGCAATTGAAAGCTGCGCGCGAGGCCCAGATGGGTGCGCTGATGCGCGTCGAGCCCATCGAGCCGCCTGCCGTCGAAGCGCACCGCGCCCTGTTCGTTGCGCAGCGTGCCGCAAATGCAGTTGACCAGCGTCGATTTTCCGGACCCGTTCGGCCCGATCAGCCCGAGGCGCTCGCCGGCCGCGACCGCAAGCGAGATGTTCTCCAGTGCGACAAAGCCGCCGAAGCGCTTGCTCAGATTCTCGACCTCGAGAATCGGCGCGCCGCTTGGTCCGTTCGTCGCATCGGTCATGGAACGGCCTCCGGCGAGTCGGTGCCAACGCGCCGGCGGCCGACAAAGTCTTCAGGCTTGCGCTGCAGATAAGTGTGGACGAGCCCGACAACGCCGTTCGGCGCGACGATGACGAAGCCAACCAGCAGACAGCCGACGATGAGCAAATTCACCGCCGAGGAGATGGTCACCGTCGCGATCTGCTGCAGCGAGCCAAGCAGCACCGCGCCGATCAGCGGTCCGATCCAGCTGGTCGTGCCGCCGATCAGCGGCATGGCGATCGAGTTGACCGCATAGTCCAGCCCGAAAGTCGAGGCCGGCTGCAGATAGCCGATATAATACGGAAACGGCGCGCCGGCCATGCCCATCAGCGCGCCGGAAATCGTGGTGGCGATCAGTTTGAGTTTTAGCGTCGGTACGCCGCAGGCTTCCGCCGCCAATTCGTCATCCCGAATGGTGGCGAAGCCATAGCCGAGCCGCGAATGTTCGATCAGCCGCGCGATGGTGATTGCAGCCACCGCCAAGACCAGCATGACCAGGAACAGATATCTGATGTAGCTGCCGATCGGCGCGATCTCTTCCGGGCGCACGATATAGGCGCCGCGCGAGCCGCCGACATAATCCCAGTTGACCACGAGTGTCTGCAGCACGACGGCGAGCGCAAGCGTTGCGATGGCAAAGAAGGCGCCGCGCAGCCGCAGCGTGAGATAGCCCATGCCGAAGCCGACGAAGCCGGATATCGCGCCGCCGATCAGCATCAGAACCGGCATCGGCAGGCGATAGAATTCGTTCTCGGTGATGTATTTGTAGAACGCAACAGTCGAATAGGCGCCGAGCGCGAAAAAGGCCGCCGAGCCGAAATTCACATAGCCGCAATAGCCGCCGAGAATATTCCAGGCCGTCGCCAGCACGACATATTGCAGCACGACATACCCGGCAAAAAAGATGTAATCGTTGCCCAGCGCGACGGCGATCGCGTAGGCCAGGGCGGCGATGCCGAGCCAAATGAGTAGGAACAGCGGCGTGCGCACGGTTCAGCGTCCTAACAGGCCGGCCGGCCGGACCGCAAGCGTCAACAGCAAAAAGCCGAACGACACTGCCGGCGCCCAGGATGGACCATAGAAGGTCGAGGTGAGGCTTTCGACAATACCAAGCAGCATGGCGGCGATTACGGTGCCCGGCAGACTGCCCATGCCGCCAAGGACACAGATCGCAAAGACCCGACCGATATACTCACGGCCGACCGAAGGCTCGACCGGCTGGATGATGATCAGAAAGGCACCCGCCAGCGAAGCGGTCGCGATTGAAATGCCGAATGCGATGCGCTTGATGCGGATCGGATCGACCGCCATCAGCCGCAGCGCCAACTGGTCCTGCGCCACCGCCATGATGGCGCGGCCGATAAAGGTCTTGGTCAGGATCAGCTGCAGCGCGGTGATCAGGAGCAGGGAAACAAGACACGGCACGAGGATGCGGAACGGCACGTCCATCATGCCGAAATGCCAGCTCGGGCCGATATAGCGCGCATCGACATAGCGATAATCAACGCCGAAATAGAGCACCAGCGTCACCTCGGTGATGAACAGGAGACCGAAGAAGAAGGCCAGCCCGCGCAGGGATTCCTGCCCGCGTCTTTCGAACGCGACGTAGTAAATCTGATAGATGCCGGCGCCGAGCACATAGAATAGCGGCATGGCGACGATGGCCGTCAGAATCGGGTCGACGCCGAGTGTCGTGTTGACAATATAGGCAACATAGGAGCCGAGAATGATGAATGCCGGATGCGCAATATTGACGATATCGAGAATGCCGAACGACAGCGACACCCCAGCGGTCACCGCGGCATAGAAGCCGCCGATCAGAATGCCTGAGATAATCGCGTTGATCAGAAGATCGAAAGAAAAAATCATTACTCGGTCACAGAGCCGCACGCGCGTGCTGGCCTTCCCCCCCTCTGGCATCCTTATCTGTCGCCCGCATAAGCGGGAGCGCCGGCAAAGCTTGGGACCTCCCCCGATGGTCCCCTGGTCCCGAATACCCGATGCCCCGCTCAAGCGGGGCATCCTAGGAGCAGAGCATTATGCCGCAGCCCGGACCTTGTCCGGAATGGCGAGCGGCTTATTGGCGCTGTTGAGGAATTCGATGGTCATGAAGACCATTTCCTTGTCGCCGAGATTTTCCAGATCGTGCACCTTGAACTCGCCCGGCCCATAGGTCTCGTGGCGGGTCTCGCCCGGCTGATAGGTATATTCGACGGTGGTGCCGTCATGGACATGCTGGCGGCCGCGCCCGCCGGTGACCGAGGTCCAGAAATAATCGAGTACATGACGGTGAAAGCCGATCCGCTCGCCGGGTGCCAGGCGGATGATCCAGACCCGTACCCTGTCGCTCTCCGACAACAGCGTCGAGCCGACACAGCCATTCGGGTTCTGCCGCTCGCGCTCGAATTCGGCAGCAATCGCGGGCGGCCAAGCCGATTTGTCGGCGCGGTCGCTTGCCTTGTCGATCATGGTCAGGGCCATGGTTTTCCTCCAACGAATGGAGGCACAATATAGAAAACCTTTCCGCCTTAGGAAAGCTTAGGAAAGAACTTAAGGGCTCGCTCGGAAGCGGGATTTCACATGGTGAGAAAGCGTCGGGCGCTCGTCATCGGCGGCTCGATGAGCGGGCTTCTGGCAGCCATCATGCTGTCCCGACGTGGCTGGGACGTCGATGTCTTCGAGCGCGTCGAGAAGGAGCTGGCCGGCCGCGGCGCCGGCATTGTCGCCCAGGCGGAGTTGATTGCGCGGCTCGATGCGCTCGGCCTCGACACGACCGATCTCGGCGTCGCCATGACCACGCGCAAGATCCTCGATCGCGACGGGCGCGTCGCCGCCAGCATTGCCTGCCCGCAGATCTTGACCGCGTGGGAACGCGTCTACCGTGTGCTGCGCGATGCTTTCCCGCATCAGCGTTACCATCGCGGCTGCGGGCTGAAGGCGTTCACGCAGAATGCCGAGGGCGTTGTGGCGCATTTCAGCGACGGCTGCGCGGTGACGGCCGATGTGTTGATTGGCGCTGATGGGCTGCGTTCCACGGTGCGCCAGCAATGCCTGCCCGATATCGCGCCGCTCTATGCCGGCTATGTGGCTTGGCGCGCGCTGTTGCCGGAAGGCGCCATTCCGCCGGCCATCCACCGCGAGCTGTTCATGGTCATGGCGTTTTGCCTGCCGCCGGGCGAGCAGTGCCTGGGCTATCCGGTCGCCGGGCCCGACAACGACCTGCGTGAGGGCCGGCGGCGCTACAATGTTGTCTGGTATCGCCCGGCCGACGAAACCGACGAATTGCCAAAGCTGCTCACCGACAAAACCGGCGTAACGCATTCGATCTCGATCCCGCCGCCGCTCATTCG
>JAJPJB010000042.1 GCA_021324465.1 Hyphomicrobiaceae bacterium | reverse complement strand
GCGGACCGGATGTACCGCGCTTGGCCGGCAATGCACAGCGCGGCATAAGTGAGCGCGATGAAAGCCTGCATGGCGGCGACACCGGTGCGGGCGTCACCGGCGGTATGGCGCAGATAGCGCACTTGGCGCACGAGGCTGCGCAGGTAACGCCGATAGAAGCGAATGTCGGCATCCTGCAGAAGCAGGGTCGACTGGCTGAGCCAGGATATGATGCGCCGCGCCAAGACATCCGGCCGCCAGGCAATGGAGTGATAGCCACCCTGTAGCGCGATCCATTCGTCAACCAGCGCACGGGCATTGGCGCGCGTGATCCCGGACTCGGCGGCGCGCAAATGGCGCAACCATCCGAAGCCCAGCAGGGCCGCCCCCCAGTCGTCGGAGGGCGGCTCCATCTCGAAGACGGAACGACCGTCGCAGATCACAACTTTGCCGGCGAAGGCGAAGCGCCCGGAATAGATTTCACTGGCGCGTGTCGCATCGGCGGTGCGCAGGTCCTGCGGCGCGATGAGCAGACGGTCGGTGCGCAGCGGTAAGAGCGGCCAGCGCAGAAATGGGTGGCCGTTGGCGCGGCCGGCAAGTCGGCGCAGGGCGCCGCGAACAAGGAGCCAGGATAGCTTCGCATGATTCGCGACTGCGACGCGCGACATCAGTCCCTTCGCCCCGTTTGCGCGCGGACGGCGAAAGGTCCCGCGCGCGCGACCATAACGAAATGCAGGCAGGACGACCAACTTCTTTGATTTCCTTACTGTTTTACCAGCCGCGCCGCATAGAAGCCATCAACTCCGGCGAATCGTGGGTCAATGTCAGGTAGCTGACAGGGCAGCGTCCGCAAGTCGCCGTCGGGCGTGACGAATTCGCTCCTGCCGAAGACCTCGGCGACTGCGATCGGCAGGCGCCGCAGGCCCGATTCGCGCGCCAGCAGGCCGGCCACCACGGATTCGTTCTCCTCAGGCTCAAGCGAACAGGTGCAGTAGATCAGCGTACCGCCCGGTCGGGTGAGCGCGAATGCGCGTTCAATCAGCCGGCGCTGCGCGCCGGCCAGGGCCGTTATGTCTGCTGCCCGCTTGAGCCAAGGAATATCGGGATGGCGGCGAATTGTCCCGGTTGATGAGCACGGCGCGTCGAGCAGGACGGCATCGAACGGCTCCGCCTGCCATTCCGTAATGTCAGCACAGACAAGCTCCGCCGACAGCGACAGGCGCGCGAGATTATCCGCAAGCTGCCTGAGCCGCGCTGGCGCGCGATCGACCGCGGTAACCTGCGCGCCGGCAGCTGCAAGTTGCGCCGTCTTGCCGCCGGGCGCCGCGCAAAGATCGGCCACACGCCGGCCACGCACATCACCAAGAAGCCGCGCTGGCACAGAAGCGGCAGCATCCTGCACCCACCAGGCGCCTTCGGCAAAACCGGGCAGCGCGGTGACAGTGCCGTGAGCGATTGTACGCACCGTGCCCGTCGGCAAGACACGGCCGTCGAGCCTTGCCGCCCAGAATTCGGAATCGGCCTTCACGGTCACGTCGAGCGCCGGCTCCTGCGCATGCGCCGCAGCGATCGCTTGCGCGCGCGCTGCGCCATAGTGCTCGGCCCAACGGGCCAAGAGCCAATCCGGCGTGTCGAGCCTCGTAGCATCGAGCGTGGCAAGCCTCGCGGCACCTTCGCGGGCAACGCGCCGCAGCACTGCATTGATCAAGCCAGCGAAGCGGCCAGCGTGCCGATCCGTTTGAGCCAACCGGACAGACAGATCGACCGCGGCGTGATCCGGCACGTCGAGAAACAGAATTTGCGCAGCGCCAAGCAGCAGTGCCGTTTCGACGCGCGGCGCCTCCGGCACGCCGCGCTCGAGAAAAAGGCCGAGCAGATGGCGCAGTGAACCGAGCCGCCGCAGCACGACCGCGACGAGCGCGCGAACCAGCGCGCGATCGCGTTCTTCGAGCCGGCTGAACTCGCTTGTGCTGTCCAGAAGCTCGTCGAGGGCACGGCGGCGACGCAGCACGCCATCTAGAATGTCGGCTGCGATGCGGCGTGACGCCAAGCCTGGTGCCTGGCTTGGCGCTTTGGCTGGGCGGCCGAAATGAGACTCGCGCCCATGGGCGCCCTTTGTCACGGCAAAAATCACTCCTTGCGTCCGCGACACGGCTACGCCAAGTCAATCACGATGCCAACCGACGAACCTGCGCAAAAGACACCGGCACAGAACCAGGGCGGCCAGAGGGCCGGCAAACGGCGGCTCGACCAAGCGGCTGAACGCGCCTTGGCGGAAGCGGCGGCACGGCGCGCCCAACGGGACAAAGCCGCAAAAGATGCGCCCAGGGAAGTGGCCGGCCGCGGCGGCCTCGATCCGGCTCGCTACGGCGACTGGGAAATCAACGGCCTGATCTCGGATTTTTGAGGACCGCGTATCGGTGGTCAGTGCCCGGTAATCAAAAAGCCCGGCGCGCCATGCTTTCCGCCACGTTTACCCGCAGGCTCTAACTGCCGAACACTGATCCGTGATTTACCTGGTCACCACCACGCGCGTGCCGACCGAAACGCGGCTGTAGAGGTCCTGGATGTCCGCATTGTGCATGCGGATGCAGCCATGCGACACAAAATGGCCGACGGAACCCTCGTTATTGGTGCCGTGAATGGCATATTGCCCGCCGCCGGAGAGCGTCATCGCGGCGACACCCATCGGATTTTGCGGCGAGCCGCCCGGAACGACCGGCGGCAGCCTTCGGTAATCCGACCGGATCGACGCGGGCGGCGACCAGGCCGGCTTGATATACTTGCCATCGATAAAGGCCGTACCGGTCCATTGCATGCCGATACGTCCGACGCCGACCGGGTAGCGAATCGCCTGACCCATACCGACGAAGTAATAGAGCGCCCGCTCGTTGGTCCGAATAAGGATCGTCCCGGGCATGTAGCTGTCTTTCACCGACACGAGATCGCCATGGGCCTGCGCCGGCTTCGCTGCGAAAGTAAACGAGACAAGGGCCGCGAGCGCGGCCGCGATCAGAATTTTCCCTCGCATATCAATTTCCCTGCTGCATTACCTGCGAAACCGCCCCCTGAAAGTACCCGTTGACCCCGCAACGCTAGGTCATCGGCGATGCTTATTTTAGCGAAAACAGCCGCTTTCCCACCATTGGGCAAGGATGAGAGTGAAATTTTCGCAAATTTTTGCGCAGGTGTGGTCCGCCGGCGACACGGCGCCGGCCGTCAATGACCGCCAAGCTTAGCCTGGCGGTTTGGGTGGTATCGGCGAACGCTTGACTAAGACTAGCTGGCTTTGGACTGCTGGCGGTTCTGCCGGTTCTTGATCAGGTCGTCGACCACGGCCGGATCAGCTAGTGTCGAGGTGTCGCCGAGATTGCCGAATTCGTCTTCTGCGATCTTGCGCAGGATACGGCGCATGATCTTGCCCGATCTTGTCTTGGGCAGACTTGGCGCGAACTGAATCAGATCGGGCGCGGCGATCGGCGAGATTTCCGTGCGGACCCACTGCACCAGTTCCTTGCGCAGATTCTCGGTCGCCTGCTCGCCGGCCATCAGCGTGACGTAGGCATAGATGCCCTGTCCCTTGATGTTGTGGGGATAGCCGACCACGGCCGCTTCCGACACTTTCGGGTGCGCGACAAGGGCCGATTCCACCTCGGCCGTACCGAGACGATGGCCGGCGACGTTGATGACGTCGTCGACTCGGCCGGTGATCCAGTAATAGCCGTCCTGATCGCGTCGGCAGCCGTCACCGGTGAAATATCGTCCTGGATAGGTGCTGAAATAAGTCTCGACGAAGCGCTGATGGTCGCCATAGACGGTGCGCATCATGCCGGGCCACGAATCGGCAATGCACAGATTGCCGGTCGCCGCGCCCAGCTGCGCTTTGCCTTCGGCGTCGACGATTTCGGGAATAACGCCGAAGAACGGCCGCGTCGCCGAGCCGGGCTTGAGCCGCGTGGCGCCCGGCAGCGGCGTGATCAGAATGCCGCCGGTCTCGGTCTGCCACCAGGTATCGACGATCGGGCAGCGGCCATCGCCAACCACGCGATGATACCATTCCCAGGCCTCGGGATTGATCGGCTCGCCGACCGTGCCGAGGAGCCGCAGCGACGCCCGCGAGGTCTTCTTCACCGGCCCGTCGCCCGCCTGCATCAAGGCGCGGATCGCGGTTGGCGCCGTATAGAAGATGTTGACCTTGTGCTTGTCGATGACTTCCCAGAACCGCGACGTGGATGGATAGTTCGGAACGCCCTCGAACATCAACGTCGTCGCGCCATTGGCGAGGGGGCCGTAGACGATGTAGCTGTGGCCGGTGACCCAGCCAACATCGGCGGTGCACCAATAGATATCGCCGTCGTGATAATCGAACACGTATTGGTGCGTCATCGCGCAGTAGAGTAGATAGCCGCCGGTCGTGTGCAGTACGCCTTTCGGCTTGCCCGTCGAACCTGACGTGTAGAGAATGAACAGCGGATCTTCGGCGTTCATCTCCGCGCACGGGCAATCCGCTGTCACCACCGCCTTAGCCTCGTGGTACCAAACATCGCGCACCGGATCCATGTTGACCGGCGCGCCGGTATGCTTGACGACGATGACGAAGTCGACACCGCCGACCTTGGCGATCGCCGCGTCCGTATTGGCTTTCAGCGGCACTTTGCGGCCGCCGCGAATGCCTTCATCGGCGGTGATCACGACATTGGATTTGCAATCCTGAATGCGGCCGGCGAGCGAATCAGGCGAGAAGCCACCGAACACCACGGAATGAATCGCGCCAATGCGCGCGCAGGCGAGCATGGCGTAAGCCGCCTCCGGAATCATCGGCATGTAAATGGTGACACGGTCGCCCTTCTTGACGTTGCGATTGCGCAGGATGTTGGCGAAGCGGCATACCTCGTCGTGCAGCTCCTTGTAGGTGATGTGCTTCGATTCTTTTGGGTCGTCGCCTTCCCAGATGATCGCGGTCTGCCGGCCGCGGCTGTGCAGATGGCGGTCGACGCAGTTATAGGCGGCGTTGAGAAAGCCGTCCTCGAACCATTTAATCGAGACATTGTCGCGCGCAAAGGAGGTGTTCTTGACCTTTGTGAATGGTTTCATCCAGTGCAGCCGCTTGGCCTGCTCGCCCCAAAAGCCGTCCGGATCGGCGAGCGACTGCGCATACATTTTCTTGTACTGGGCGTCGTTAATGAAGGCGCGCTTGCTCCACTCGGCGGGCACTTCGTAAACTTTATCCGACATCTCCTCCTCCACGCGCGGATGGCCTGTGCAGCAGATGGCGGCTGCGGCCTGTTGTTCCTTGGCAATGATCGACTCGAAACTTGGTATCCTGGCGGACTGAACCGATCCGATCCTGACCGGGATCAGGACCAAAAGACGTTTCGTTGGAAACCATTATGCGATGCCGGACCGCGGAACGACAAGGCCGCGGGCACTATTCGTTTGTCGCAGGCCTGCGGGCCTCCGACCGACGCTTCGTTTCGCGCTTCGACTGGGCATGCCTGGCGTGGGAACAAATACCGAGACGGATGATTGGGCTATCGCCGGCGCAAATCTCCTTCAGGGGGATACGTCCGCTATCTGCCGCAAGAGCTATGTGCATAAGATCGTGGTGAACGCATTTGAGGACGGCCTATTGGAGCCGTTTCGTTGAAATTTTGCGGGCAATCGCCGGCACGCTCGGATCGCCGCTGGGTCACACGCGCAGCATCAGCGCGACAATCCACCCATCTTGCAGACGAGCTTCCATTCTTCCGGTGTCACCGGCTGCACGGATAGCCGCGCATATTTCACGAGGGCCATATCCTTGAGCTTGGCTTCGGCCTTGATCGCGGCGAGCGTCACCGGCTTGGGCAGCGGCTCGACCGCTTGCGTGGTCACCGCAATCCACGGCTCGCCGGCTTTGGCGGTCGGATCAGGATAGGCTTCGCGGATCACCTCGCCGATGCCGACGACCCGCTTTTCCTCGCCGGTGTGATAGAAAAAGAATTTTTCGCCCTTCTTCATTTCCTTGAGATACCGGCGCGCCGTGAAATTGCGCACGCCGCTCCAGGTCTCGCCTTTGGCTCCGCGCCTAATCTGATCGTCCCAGGAAAATTCCTCCGGCTCTGTCTTCAACAACCAATGCGCCATCAACATCCTCCGGCTATGCTTCCGCCTTCAATGGTCGCGTCAACAGCGACTCGATTGCGGCATCGATACTCATCGTCTCGGCGATCACCGCGGCGACCGCGGCCGAGATCGGCATATCGACGCCGCGGTCGCGCGCCATGTCCAAGAGCACCGGCGCGGTGAACGTGCCTTCGGCGAGCCCCGTGCTACGGCGGATCGCATCGAGCTTCTCGCCCCGCCCGAGCTTCACGCCGAAGGTGAAATTGCGCGACTGCGGGCTGGTGCAAGTCAGGATCAGATCGCCAAGGCCGGAGAGGCCCATCAGGGTCTCCGGCTTCGCGTCCCAGGCTCGACCGAAGCGAACGAGCTCGGCAAAACCGCGCGTCGTCAGTGCCGCGGTCGCGCTATGGCCGAGGCCGCGACCGGTGACGATACCGGCGGCGAGCGCAAGCACGTTCTTGGCCGCGCCGCCGATCTCGACGCCGCGGATATCGCTGGAATGATACGGCCGGAATGTCGCCGAGCTTACTGCTTTCGCCAATTCGCTGGCGAGCGCGGCGTCGCTTGCGGCGAGCGTCACTGCGGTCGGCATGCCGAGCGCCACGTCGCGGGCAAAACTCGGCCCTGACAGTATGGCCGGCAACGCGTGCGGCGCGGTTTCCGCGATCACCTCGCTCATGAATTTCTTGCTGCCGCGCTCGATGCCCTTGGCGCAGACGATAAGCGGCGTTTGCGCCGCGAGGAGCGGCGCCAGCGCGGCAGCGACGGCGCGTACATGTTGCGCGGGTACCACAAGAAGAATCGCATCAGCGCGCGCGGCATCGCCGAGATCGGTGGCGAGCGCGATGCCGTCGTCGAGCCGTACGCCCGGCAGAAACGCGCTTTCGCGCTTCGCCTTGAGCTGCGCGACAATGGCCGCATCGTGCTCCCAGAGCGTGACCTGCCGTCCGGCGCGGGCGCAGGTCAGCGCCAAGGCGGTGCCCCACGCGCCGGCACCAATAACCGCGATGTGCTTAAACCCCATTGCTGTCCCGGGCGATTATGACTCCCGGGCATAGGCCGGGCATCCGCATCGTCGACTCTAAAGGCGTTGACGGCCGGAACAAGCCCGGCCGTGCCGCACGGATCCGCCGTCGCGAGATTTAGAGCAGCTCGCCACGAAGCAGTCTGGGAACCTCGCCGACCAGTCCCGCCGCTTCCCGCATGAACAGGCGCTTGAGAGCGGGGACGCGTTCGACCAGGCCGAGGCCGATGTCGCGGGCGAGGCGCAGAATGTCGGAGTGGTTCGAGAACAATCTGTTGAGACCATCAGTCGCGATGCCCATGGTCATGGTGTCAAAGCGCCGCCAGCGCTGATAGCGCTCCAGCACGGCCGTTGCGCCTGGATCGAGTCCGAGCCGTGCCGCTTCGACAATCACCTCGGCCAGCGCCGCCACATCCTTCAGGCCCATATTGAGGCCCTGCCCGGCGATCGGATGAATGACATGGGCGGCATCGCCGACCAGCGCGATGCGCTCGGCGATGAACGATCGCGCGACAAAGAAACCGAGCGGATGGACGCGCCGTGCGCCAAGCACGGTGATCTCGCCGAGATGAAGCTTGAAACGCTGCTCGAGCTCGGCATGAAACTCATCATGCGGCAGGGCGACGATGCGTTCGGCGTCGCTCGTCGATTCGGTCCACACAATCGAGGAGCGCCGGCCCTTAAGCGGCAGAATCGCGAATGGGCCGGCCGGAAGGAAATGCTCCTCGGCGCGTCCGCCATGATCGCGCTCGTGGCCGACATTGAGGACGATTGCCGACTGGCCATAATTCCAGCCATGCGTGGCAATGCCGGCCTGCGCACGAATGGCAGAGCGGGCGCCGTCGGCGGCGACCAGAAGGCGCGCGCTTACGAGCAAACCGTTACGCAATTCGGCATGCACGCGCTCGAGCTCATGGCTGATTTTGCCGACGGCGGACGATTGCAGTGTGATTCCCTCGGCTTTCGCCATCGCGGCGAGCGCCTCGATCAGATAGCGGTTCTCGATCATATGCGCGAAAGGCTCGCCCGGCTCGACATCGCCTGCGAAGCTCAGAAAGGCCGGGCGCACGGCATCAGTGAGCCGGCTATCGGTGACGACCATGTCGACGATCGGTTGTGCGCGTCCCGCAACCTCTCCCCATACACCGATGGTGTCGAACAGCCGTCGCACGGACGCAACGATCGCGGACGCGCGCTCGTCGGCGGCATGGTTCGCGACCAGCGCTGGATCGGCTAGCGTCACTGCGAAGGACGGCCCGAGCGCCTTGCGCAGCGCGACTGCCAGTGCGAGCCCGGCGAAGCCGCCGCCCACTATCAGCACATCCGTCTTGATCTGAGCCATTGTATCGAGCGCCACTGCCTCGATCCTAGCACGGAAGCGGCGGGCTTGACCCGACCCGCGATCCCGTATGCAAAGACGTAAGCACCCGGCGGGACCGGTGCGAGGGAGCACAATATGGCTTCGGCCGTGCAGGAATTGATCGAGACGCTCGATCTTGAGCCGCTGGAAGTTAATCTGTTTCGCGGGCGCTCGCCGCAATCACGCTGGCAGCGCGTGTTCGGCGGGCAGGTCATCGGCCAGGCGCTGGTCGCGGCCTGCCGCACCGTCGAAGATGTGAGGGTTCGCCCGCCGCACTCGCTGCACGCTTATTTCCTGCTTGGCGGCGACCCCAAAGTGCCGATCATCTACGAGGTCGACCGCATCCGCGACGGCAAGAGCTTTACTACGCGGCGGGTGGTGGCGATCCAGCACGGCCATGCGATTTTCTCTATGTCGGCCTCGTTCCAACTGGTGGAGCAGGGTCTGTCGCATTACGTCGCCATGCCGGACGTGGCAAAGCCAGAAGCGCTGCCAAGCGAAGCCGAGATGAAGGAGCGCATCTGGCCGCTGATGCCCGAGCCGGTGCGGCGCTATTACGAACGCGAGCGACCGATCGAGCTGCGGTTGGTCGAATATAACCGCTATCTCGGCGAATCATCGAAGGACGGCCGCTTTCATGTCTGGATCCGCGCAACCGGGCGGCTGCCGGACGAGCCGGCAATCCACCAGTGCGTGCTTGCTTATGCCTCCGATATGACACTGCTCGATGCGGCGTTGATCCCGCATCGACGTACGGTGTTCAGCGACGACATCATGGCGGCGAGTCTCGACCATGCCTTGTGGTTCCACCGGCCGTTCCGCGCCGACGAATGGCTGCTCTATGCGCAAGACAGCCCCAATCTGAGCGGTTCGCGCGGCCTTTCGCGCGGTCTCATCTTTGCGGCCGACGGCACGCTGGTCGCGTCCGTCGCCCAAGAGGGCCTGCTGCGACTGCGCACGCAGAAGCCGGCATGACCCGCAGGTCAGCCAAGCCGCGAGGAAGTGGCTTAATTCCCGCCGCCAATGCCGCTACACTGAGCGCCTTGCCCGACCAAACATTTGTTCTGCCGCAGACCGGGAAAATCCATGAAGCTTGTCACCGCCATCATCAAGCCGTTCAAAGTCGACGAGGTCCGCGACGCGCTCCTTGCCGCCGGCGTTCACGGCATGACCATCACTGAAGTCAAGGGCTATGGCCGGCAGAAGGGCCATACGGAAATCTATCGCGGCGCCGAATACGCCGTGAATTTCATGCCGAAAATTCGTGTCGAGGTGGCGGTCCCGTCCGACCAGGTCGATCGGATTGTGGCGGCGATTTCAGGCGCCGCCAAGACCGGTCAGATTGGCGACGGCAAGATTTTTATCACGCCAATCGATCAGGCCCTGCGCATCCGCACCGGCGAAACCGACGCCGACGCGCTGTAGAGGAGAAGGCGAGAACCCGGATCTGCCGTTGATTTCATCACCTCAGATTGCTGGAAATCGCCTGATTATTGCGCATACTGTCTCATAATTAGGCGGAGAACGCACTGAACATTCGAGTTTGACGCCACCAATCGCGGCAGAGTCCCGATTCTTTGCCGGTGCAGTGGTGCATTGGTGCCGCTTTCCGGTCGCGACGGTAGTGCCGGCGATTGCCGCCTGGTTGGCACGCCGTTTGATTGCTGCACGCGCAGCGATACCGCGAAGGGAAGCCCGGCACGGTCATCGTTTCATTGTGAGCGCTCTGTCGAAGATCGTCGAGAGAGCTGCGGGGGAGAATAACCAATGAAAATCGTCATGGCCATCATTAAGCCGTTCAAGCTCGACGAGGTCCGCGACGCACTCACCAAGATCGGCGTTCAAGGGCTGACCGTCACCGAGGTGAAGGGCTACGGACGGCAAAAGGGCCACACTGAAATCTATCGCGGCGCCGAATACGCCGTGAGCTTCCTGCCCAAGATCAAGGTCGAGATCGCCTGTCCATCCAATCAAGTGGACCGGGTGATCGAGGCCATTTCCGCAGCCGCCAGAACCGGCCAGATCGGTGATGGCAAGATCTTCGTGTTTGGCCTCGATCACGCGGTTCGCATCCGCACCGGCGAGACCGACGCCGCGGCGCTTTGAGAAACGCGCATCCGCATCCTTTTACGGACAGGAGCAAACAATGTCGTTGAAGAACTTCTCCCGTACCGGGCTGGCCGCTCTTGCTGCAGCGATCCTGATCGCGCTGGCGCTCAGTCTGCCGACCTTCCACGTCTCTTATGCGCAGGCACCGGGCGCGGCGCCCGCCGTACCAGGCGCGCCGGCTGCATCGGAAACCGCAGCGCCGGCAGCGTCGCCATCACCGCCGGCCTGCAGCGCGACCGTGCTCGAAAAGTGCTCGCCCAATTCCGGCGACACCGCCTGGATGCTGACCTCGATGGCCATCGTGCTGATGATGACCATTCCAGGGCTGGCGCTGTTCTACGGCGGCATGGTGCGCAAAAAGAATGTCGGTGACACCGTGATGACGAGCTTCGCTATCACCTGTCTGATCAGCGTGCTCTGGCTTCTGTTCACCTACAGCTTGGCCTTTCGGGGCGGCACACCGTTCATCGGCGGGTTCGATCGCGCCGGCTTGCAGGGCATTCTGAGCGACATCGCCAATGGGATCGGCAACCCCAATCCGTTGGCGCCGACAATCCCGGAGTCGGTCTATTCGATGTTCCAATTGACCTTTGCCATCATCACCGCGGCGCTGATTGCGGGTTCTTTCGCCGAGCGCATGAAATTTTCGGCGATGCTGTGGTTTATCGGCCTATGGGCGATCTTCGTCTATTCGCCGATCGCGCATTGGGTCTGGGGACCGGACGGGTTCCTCAACTCGTCGAACAACGCCGCTTGGGTAAAAGTTCTTGACTTCGCCGGTGGCACGGTCGTCCACGTCAATTCCGGCACCGCCGGCCTGATGGCTGCCCTGATGCTGGGCAGGCGCAAGGAAACCGGTCCGCCCCACAACGTGGTGCTGACCATGATCGGCGCCTCGCTCTTGTGGGTCGGCTGGTTCGGTTTCAATGCGGGCTCGGCGGTCTCGGCCGGCATGCAGGCTGGCATGGCGATGCTGGTGACGCACACTGCAACTGCCACCGCCGGCTTCACCTGGATGCTGGTGGAATGGATGATGCGCGGCAAGCCGACGGTGCTCGGCATTTGCTCGGGCGCGGTCGCGGGACTGGTCGCCATCACGCCGGCGTCGGGCTTTGTCGGTCCGATGGGCGCCTTCGCCATCGGCATCGCCGCCGGCATCATCTGCTACTGGGGCTGTACCGGGCTCAAGCACACGTTCGGCTATGACGACGCGCTCGACACATTTGGCGTCCACGCCGTCGGCGGCGCGGCCGGCGCGATCCTCACCGGCATCTTTGCCATCAGCGAATATGGCGGCACCTCGGGCGCCATCGAAGGCAATTGGGGCCAGGTGATCAATCAATGCATCGGCGTTGGCATCGTCTTCGTCTACGACGTCGTCGTGACGCTGATCATTCTCAAAGTCGTCGATCTGATGATCGGCTTGCGGGTCAGCCAAGAAGTCGAACGCGACGGCCTCGACTTCGCATTGCACGGCGAGACCATTCAATAATTCCGACGGCTGGAGCAGATTTTCCGTTACGCTCCTGCCGCAAGGGGCTTCGGCATCGACCGGAGCCCCTTTCCTTTGCCGAGGGCGCGGGGGTGAACGCGACGTCAAAACCTGCTAATTCAAGGCAGAGGGAACAAGGGAAACGAGCGCAAGCGAGGACGCCACCATGAGTTATGCCAATCTCGAGCTTTACATCGACGGCAAGTGGAGCGGCGGCGATGGCCGCAACGGTGAAGACGTCATCAATCCGGCCACCGAGAAACCGCTCGCGCATCTGCCGCATGCGAGCGAGGCCGATCTCGACCGGGCGCTCGAAGCGGCCAAGAAGGGTCTCGCCGTCTGGCGCGCCACGCCCGCTTACGACCGGGCCAAGATCATGCGCAAAGCTGCCGATCTGATGCGCGAGCGTCACGACGCGATCTCGAAAGTTCTCGTCCAGGAGCAAGGCAAGGTCTATCCCGAGGCGCGCGCCGAGGTGATCACCTCAGCCGACATCATCGAATGGTATGCCGAAGAAGGGCGCCGCGCCTATGGGCGCGTCGTGCCCGGGCGCGCCAAGGGAGTACGGCAGATCGTGGTGCAGGAGCCGGTCGGCATTGTCGCCGCTTTCACGCCGTGGAACTTCCCGACGCTGACGCCCGCGCGCAAGATCGGGGGCGCGCTGGCGGCCGGCTGCTCGCTGATCCTCAAGGCATCGGAAGAGACGCCCGGCGCCTGCATCGAAATGGTGCGCTGCTTTGCCGATGCCGGTTTGCCCGCGGGGGTGCTCAACCTGGTATTCGGCGTGCCGGCGCAAATCTCCGAGCATCTCATCGCCAAGGACGAGGTGAAGAAGATTTCATTCACCGGCTCGATCCCCGTCGGCAAGCACCTCGCGGCGCTCGCCGCCAAAGGCATGAAGCGTGCGACCATGGAACTCGGCGGCCATTCACCGGTCGTGGTGTTCGCCGACGCCGATCCGGAAAAATCCGCCGATACCATCGCCGCATTCAAATATCGCAATGCCGGCCAGGTGTGCATCTCGCCGACCCGCTTTTATGTGCAGGAGCCGGTCTACAGCCGCTTCCTTGAGCGCTTCACCGAATACGCCAAAGCGATCAAGGTCGGCGACGGCTTGGAGAAGGGCATCACTATGGGGCCAATGGCGAATTCTCGTCGCATCGACACGATGGAGAGTTTCGTCAACGACGCCAAGCAGCGCGGTGGCAAGATTGTCGCCGGCGGCAGCCGGCGCGGCAATCAAGGATACTTTTTTGAGCCGACCGTCATCACCGAGGTGCCGGATGATGCGAAGATCATGACGCAGGAGCCGTTCGGCCCCGTCGCGCCCGTGGTTACATTCAAGACCTTCGACGAGGTGGTCGAGCGGGCCAATTCGCTGCCTTACGGGCTTGCCTCCTATGCGTTCACCAGCTCTGCCCAGACCGCCACGATGATCGGTGATGCGCTGCAGTCGGGCATGGTCGGCATCAACTCCGTTGCAATTTCGACGCCGGAAACGCCCTTCG
Source organism: Hyphomicrobiaceae bacterium (assembly GCA_021324465.1). Classification (GTDB taxonomy): domain Bacteria; phylum Pseudomonadota; class Alphaproteobacteria; order Rhizobiales; family Xanthobacteraceae; genus BOG-931. Next base: position 89,043 of record JAJPJB010000042.1, on the reverse strand, counting down.
GCGGCATCAAGGAATCCGGCTATGGCAGCGAAGGCGGCATCGAAGGCCTGCAGGCGTACCTGAATACGAAATTTATTTCCCAGGCGTGAAACTGAGAGCGCGCAACCGCCGATGCGCCGCGCAGCGGCGGTCTTGCGAACAAATCTTTGTTCCGCAGCTGAGACCCACACCTATCCGCACTTGCCGCCCGCGAGCGCCCCCTTGCGTTTATGGTTAACGCAGCCGCGAGCCCTTTTTTGCTGTCTTTTTGAACCGGCATGTAGTTTCAGGCGACACATATCAAGCTCGCGTGAATGGTGTGGCGCAGGTCACATCCAAATGCCATTTCAGGAACGAAATTCCGCGATGGCGCATTGGTAGGGTGGCCGGAGGGTAGCGTTGGTTTTTCTATGGATATCGTGGCGTCGATACTCGCTTATCTCACTTGCGTGGCAGGAATCGTAGGGGCGTTTCTCGTCTCCTTCTATATGGTTTTCGCCGCACCCGGTGAGCCGATAGTTCCCGAGCACCGGGCGGCTGTCGCGAACACGACGCCGATCAAAGTGGCAACGCCGAAAACGTCCGGAGTAAAAGGCGACCGGCTCGATAAGCGCGATGCCGGCCACCTCGCATCAGCGGCGTCGAAACATGGCGCAGGCGGTAAAGCGGTCGTTGCCGGGGCCGCCTCCGGCCAGACGCACTCTGGTCGCAATTTGGCGGCAAACGATGCCCGGCCGAAGGGCCAGATGTCGCGCGCGCAATGGCGCTGGATGGTCGAGCACGAACGCGCGCGGCGCTTTGCCTATCAGCAGCAGTCGCCGGATTTCGAGCCGCGATTCTTGGGCTATGCCGATTAGAGCATAATCGCTGCGGCTGCGGCTGTTTTTGGATCGTCCGCTGGAGCATTTTCCGGAAAAGTGAGCGCCGGGTTGAGCGTTTTTCGATTCCATCGAATCGGAAAGGCTCTCGCGCTCGCCCATAGTCCAAATTTCGGCCCAAAATGCATGGGAGGCACCCGGTTACCGCCTACGCGTAAGAGCGCTCCAAATACGAGACGGCATCGTCCACCAGCCGATCGGAATTGCGCTCGCCGCGCTGCGCCATCTCGATGATGCGCTTGGCGAGGATCTCCTGCGCCGCTCGTTTGTAGCGCGGCGACGCGAGCTCGCTTCCGGACTGCTCGACCTTCTGCCATGCGGTCTCGAATACAGAAACCAGCATTTCGATCGTTTCCGGCTCGAAAGCGGACTCTGAGAGAAGTGGAATGATCGACATGACACTATTCCGTGTGACAATGCATTCAGGTGGCTACAAAGAGATTGCACGTCTCCGAGCGATCGAGGACGGCGGCGGCCGTGTTGCCGAAGAACAGCGTGTCGGCGCGCCGCCGGCTGACGCCGAGCACGATGAGATCGTAGCCGCGCTTGGCCTCCTGCAGAATAGCCTCGTCAGGCGCCATATTTGCACGCGTGGTGCTGCGCAGGCGCACTTCGTGACGCTCTGCCAAGGCCGCGATATCCTTTAGCACGGCCTGTTCGTTGCGGCGGATCGCGAGCGCGCGCTTGCGGCCGCGCTCATTTACATTGGTGCGCGTCACATAGAGCGCCGTCACCTGCGCATCGTGGGCATGCGCCAGGGTGAGGCCGACTTCCATCGCACGACGTGACACTTCGGTTCCGGTCACGGGAATGAGAATCCTGCTGAAACGTTCGGGCGGCCGTTCGCCCCGCGATGAGCGATGGCAATCGACAATCGCGAGCGGCCCTTCGAAGTCTCTGGTGATCAGCGATACGTCCTTGCTGAACCCGCCGCTCGGATTGTGGGTGTTGGCCACGCCTACCACCAAAAGATCATATCCCTTGCAGGCCTCGCCTGCGACCGCTCTGATAGAGCGCTCCTGCCGCGTGGTGATATCGACGTTCCTGTGCCCCTCCTCCTGCGCATCGGGTTGCAGCGCCAGCGCACTTTCGGCCGCAACCTTGACCTCGTGCTCCGATGGCTCCTCGTCCGACTGCTCGGCAGCGCGGCGCGACTTCGCGGCCCCGGGCGGCCTGCCGTTCCAAGTCCTCTTATCGCGACCGCTGCTGCGGCTCAGGTCGAGAATCGTAGTCGGCTTGCCGCCTGCGCCGGCGATCACCCCGGTCAGTCGTGCCGCCAACGTGCCGTTCGGACTGTCATCGGCGGCGAGCAGAAGCCGCTCGAGGTTCGTTACAAATCCGCGGGCGTCGAGCTCCTCGCGTTCGAGCCGTACTCGCTCTTTGTGCCGCATCGGCAGCCGGGCGAGCGCCCAGCGCAGCATCGGCGGCATGGCCGTGGTCGTGACCACGGCCATCGTGACGATGAGGGTGAACAGGTTCTGCGTCAGCACGCCCGCCGCCAAACCCACCGAGGCGACGATGACTTCGGTCGAGCCGCGTGCGTTCATTGCGCAGCCGAGTGCCAGTGATTCGGCGCGCGTCAGGCCGCCGAGCTTGCCGCCGACAAAAGCGCCGGAGAATTTTCCGATGCTGGCGATCAGGATGAGACCCGCCGCAAGCAGCGCAAGATCGCTATTGCCCAAAACCGTGACATCGGCGCGCAGCCCCGACAAGCCGAAAAATACCGGCATGAACAAGGCCGCGATCAGACCGCGCAACTGCTCGTCGATATGGCGCGTCAGGATCGGCGATTCGCCGATCAGAATGCCGGAGACGAAAGCGCCGAGCACCATATTGACGCCGATCAGCTGGGTGGTGAGCGCCATGACCGCCATGATGACGAGAATGGTCGTGATCACCGCGAACTCGCTTCTCAAATTGTCGTTGGCCCAGCGGATCAGGGTGAAGACGATGCGCCGCCCAATTGTGAGGCTGAACATCATGAAGAGGGCCGCGCCGACGATGGCGCGGCCGACCGACCAAACGTCGATGGTCCCCGCTGACGCCAGCCCGAAGGCGATGGCGATGATGATCCAGCCAATCGTGTCCTCAAGAATGGCGGAGGCGATGATGATTTGGCCGAGATCGCGGCGCAGGAAATTCATCTCTCGCACCACGATCGCCACGATCTTGACCGAGGAGATCGACAGCGCGGTGCCGAGAAAAATCGCCGTGACCAGGCGCGCGTCAGGCTTGGGCAGGAACTGTTCCGGCATGAATTCGCCGAGCGCAAAGCCGCAGGCAAAGGGCAGCGCGACGCCGGCGGCGGCGACCGTCATGGCGGCGCGGCCCACGCGTCTGACCATCTGCAGGTCGGTTTCCATGCCGGTCAACAGCAACAGCATCAGAACGCCGAGCTGAGAAACAGCATCGATCATGCTTTTTTGCGCCGCGGAACTCGGAAAGATGGCGTGCTGCGCCGCAGGCCAGAGCGCACCGAGCACCGAAGGCCCCAGCAGCAGCCCGCCGATGAGCTGACCCATGACCGCGGGCTGCCCGATCCGTTGCGCCGCTTCGCCCATGAGCCTGCCGACCAAAAGCAGAAGCGCCAGTTCGGCAATAAAGAGAGTATCGGAAGGGCCGAGCCCGCCGCCCGCCGCCGCCCATGTCCCGCCGGCCGTCGCAAGAACAGCGCAAGGAACCATCAAAATACGGGTGAGGTGCCGCTGCAAAAATCCCTGGCTGTGTCCGCGGGCAGGGCCATGCCCTGATGCACTCATTGCATAACCACGCGATAAACCCTCCGTGCTCGGAGTTAACGCGCAGGGGGGCCGGACGATCCCTGAACCGCAAGCGGCCAAGCCGGTTGCTGATTTGCCGCCGCGCGAGCCTATTTTTCCGGCCTCGCCTCTCGCCGAGACCGGGCAAAAACGATTTTAGGACCCAGGAACACGCCGAGCACCGCCGGGAGCACATCGCCGAGCTGAACAAGCGGGCGGCCGAAACCGACCTGCGGCTGAAGCGGCTCTATGACGCCATCGAGGGCGGCGTCGCCGATGTCAACGACCCGGCGGTGAAGGGGGCATCGCGCGCCTCGAGGCGCCCCACGACCGGGCGCAAGCCGACGCCGATCGAGCCGCTGCGATGCTGGAGTCGTCAGGTCAGCAGGCGATCACGCCACAGATGGTCGGGAGGTTCGCCAGGACGGCGCGAGAGCGCATCAGGATCGACGGCGGGGGCTATCGCCGCGACCATCTCCGCGCGCTCGCGCAGCGGGTCGAGGTCGCGGACCGCGAGGTCCGCATCATCGGCTCGAAAAGCAATCTGCTCCAGACCTTGACCGCCGCTGCCGGCGCAAATCCGGCTACGCCCGGCGTTCGCAGTTCTGTTCTGAAGTGGCGGAGAGGGAGGGATTCGAACCCCCGATACGGTTGCCCGTATGCCGCATTTCGAGTGCGGTGCTTTCAACCACTCAGCCACCTCTCCGGAACGGCCAAAGCCTGAGTGTCGCGGCGCGATATGTAACGGCCGGCCCTACCGGAAACAAGTGCGAGCTGCCGCCGTGCCTAGAGTTCCCGCCCGAGCTTGCGGTCTAGCGAATATGGACCGCCGCCGCGCAGCGCGACGGCAAAGCAGACGAGCCCCCAGAGCAGCACATATTCATAGCCACGCTTCATCCAGGAAAAGCCGGTTGGCCAGTAGGTGATGAAAATGAACAGCATTTCGATTGCGGCCGCCGCGGCAAACAAGCGCGTGAACAAACCCAGGATGAGTCCGATGCCGCCCAGCGTCTCGATGGCGGTCGAGGCCCAGAACCAGAAGATGGGCGGCGTGAAGCCGAGATCGGCGAAAGCCTTAAGGAAGGCGTCGGTCGGGCCAATCATGATCTTGCCCCAGCCGTGCACCAGAAGATTCCAGCCCACCGCGACGCGGACGACCAGCCACGAGAATGGAATGGCCGCGTCGTAGAACGATTGCAGGAACGGCAGCACCCGTTTCGGTTCGCCGAATTTCTGCCCAATATCCGCTTGCGCCATGATCTCCTCCCCGGAAAATTTGATTCGTATCGCGGGCTCCACACAACAGCTGACTTGAACGCGGTGCGCGCTTTTTGCCTGCCCAGCCCTATTTGGCCGGCACGACCAGCGAATAGCGCTCGTCCGCCGCAAGGCATTCGGCGAGCGGCAGGTTAAGCTCCTTGCGCACGATATTGGTGCCGAGCACGAGCGACACCATCTTGTAGAAAGCGTGGCGCCGGCTCATGCCCTCGCGGCCCATGCCGCAATCGGTCGAGATGACCAGCCGCTCGGCCGGGATGAATTTCAGCGCCGCGCGGATCTTGTCGGCGACCTCATCCGGGCTCTCGACCTGCAGCGTGTGATGGTCGATCACGCCGATGGCGATCTTCTTTTCGGTGATGGTCTTGCCGATCGCTTCGAGATCGATGCCGCCGGAGCTCGACGACTCGAAGGTGATAACGTCGGCATCGACGGTGTTGTAGGTCTCGAGCGCCGGCTTGTAGCTCTGCACCTGCGCGAACATGCGTTGCTGCGAAGGATTTCCCCAGCACGAATGCGCCCACACTTCGGTCTTGGCGCGCAGCCCCTTTACGGTGCGATTGAACACTTCGACCATCAATTGCGGCGTGATCACTTTGTCCTGGATTTTGCGCACCGCGATCAGATGGATCTGCGGTTCCTCGATCTGGATCACCGGACAGCCGGCATCGGCAAGCTCGTGATATTCCTCGTTGAACGCCTCGGCGATGGCGAACATGCGCTCGGGCACGCTCTTGTAGTAGCGGTCCTGCAAGGCGAAGGCGACGATCTCGGCCGAGACCGCGCCGAACTTCACTGGCTTCGTGGTAAATCGCTGCGCCGCTTTCCACATGGCGGTGTACTGCAGATTGCCGCGGCCGATCGGGCCGGTGATGACCGGCATGACCCGCGATTCGAGATAATCGTGCAGGATGTGGCCGCGCGGAAAGGTGATGCCGCCGCGCCCCGCCGGCGTCGGCAGCGGATGCTCGACATCGAGCCCTGACATGTGATTCGGCGGATAGGCGGTCCAGCTCTGGCCGCCGACATCGTCGTCGAAGCGGCAGTCGCCATCGGTGACGATATCCAGCCCGGCAAGCTCCTGATCGCGCAAATAGCAAGTGAGCGCATCTTCATATTGCTCGCGAAAGCGGCGGCTCACCATCGCTTCAAGGAAATGACGCGTGCCGAGATTTTCGGTGTACCAGCTCGGCCGCGGCAGCGAGCCGGTTATTGTTGTCGGCAGCTTGATGTCTTTGGTGGCCCGGTACATTTCTGATCGCCTCCCGCACGGTGCCGCGAGTCTTTGATGCGCTCGCGCTGTCTGCGGTTAGCTTACCAAGGGAGGCCGGATGATGATAAGACCTTTATCGATACCCCGCAGGCACGCGTCGTCCCACATGTGGGCAAGAGTGGGCAGCAATTTCGTGTTGCCGTGCGGCACGATTTTATTTTGGTCGCCAGACGCTGCGCTTCGCCCAGCAATGGCAGCGTAAAGGCGGAGCGTTTCCCGATTCGATCAAATCCGAAAACGCTCTAGTATTTCGGCACGCGATAACGCCGTCGGTAAACGCCTGGCTCGAATGCCAGGGCATCGCGCGTTTGCACCATTCGCACCGTAGCGTCATCCGAGAGGGCTTCGAAGCGACCGACCCAGTGTTCTCGCCTGACCGGGAGGCATTGCGCAACCGGCGTGCCCCTCGGGAGCACGCCGGCGAAATTTGCATCATGCCAGCGTGCCGGAAAATTGAGGGGGCTGTCGTGAAATGTGTCGCAATCGACGAGTCCAGTGAGCGTTGTGAACGGAAGGTCGTTGCGATTGATTGGGTGGGTGAACAGCAATGAGTAGCCGGGTGGCGCCTCGATCGTCCAAAAGCAATTGAACTTGATGAGAAAGCGATCGGCGTCGAAAAACGGTGTCCCAAGCGCTTGCGCGGGATCGTGGAAATCGATCGGCGAATGGGAGAATTCACTGACATAGCCCTGCGGCACTTCGAAGTCCCATGCGAATTCTCCGTCGTGCACTTCGAGATCGATCGCCAGCGGGATCAAAAACCCGTAGATCATCGCATCGATGAAAGGCGGGCATTTCTTGAGTGTCAGCTCATCCTTGGCCGCGGTTGCGCTGAACGCCTTCGGCGGCATCGCCTTGAACCAGTCGGGCAGGCCGCGGACCGCCGGAATTGGTGGCGGCAAAAGCTCCCGCAATGCAGGCGGGCAGCGGAATGTCAGCGCCATCTGGTTCGCTTGATTCACGCTGCAAATCCCTGAATGCACTGCAACATCGCCGCCCCTGCGAGAATAAATCTAGGCGCCTTCCTGTTCTCTGTATACGAAGAAATTGGGCGAGATTTGCATGCGGTTTATCGCGCTGATTGCCTCGGCTACAAGGGAGAGGCCACTGCAGCCACGGAGCCGATCATGGCAATTGGATCCGCTTTTCTTAACTCGTCGCAACACCCGCCACAGCGCCAGGAGGCGCTGGAGCGCGCGCGCATGGCGCTAAGTGCCGGGCGCGCTGCGGAGGCCGAGCGCATCGCGCGGGAAGTGCCGAAGTCCGATCCGGGTCACCTGCGCGCGCTGCAGATCCTCGGCTGCGCCCTGCTGGTGCAGGGCCGGGCCGCCGAAGCCCTCGCGCCGCTCGAAACGGCGGCGCGCAGTCAGCGCGATCCCGACTTCGACACCTTGCTGGCCGTCGCGCTTCGCCGCGCTGGCCGCCCGGAAGACGCGTTGTCTCGATTGAAGCGCACCATCAAACGGCATCCACAGCATGCCGCAGCCTTCCGGGAGATCGGTTCGCTGTTACTTGCGATGGAGCGCGATGATGAGGCGATCGACTTCCTGCGACGCGGTCTGACCGTCGCGCCGATGGCGCCGGAACTGTCGATCGAGCTGGGCTATGCCCTGCTCCGGCGCAGGGATTGCGCTGGCGCGAAAATCGCCTTCGCGCGGGCGGTGGAGATTTCGCCCAATGCTCCCGAGGCGTTGTTTGGCATCGCCAAAGCACATCAAGAAGTGGGGGAGAGCGCGGCGGCCATCAGGTATCTGCGGCGTTACCTGATGGTTCGGCCAGATGATGCCATTGCCTGGCTCACGTTAGGGCAGTGCCTCCTGGAATTCGGAGAACGGGAAGCCGGCTACGAGTGCTTTCGCACTGTCGCGCGCACCCGGCCGGAGCGTTATGCGGACGCGCTTGGCGCGCTGGTGCGTTCGGGCCGAGGTCGGTTTTTGGCTCAGACCCAGCGCAGCGGTGCGGTTCCTTCGCGGTAACGGAAGCGGTAAGCCCGCTTAATCGGAATGCCTGGTGGCCGGCAATACCCCCGAGAGTGCCGGATGCGCAGCAAGCGCTGCTGTCGGCATGGAACCTCTGCAACTAAGCTGCAAAGTGGCTGTTATGCGATGAACTTAGACTTCATCGGCTTTAGCCGGCCCCTCCTCGCCAAGTGCGCCGGGTGAAGCTATATCCGGGGTGCCGAAGCCTGCTTTTTGGCGCATTTGGCCTGATCAGCACCACGTTTTAAACCCGTAAGGACTTGCTCATGATGGAATTTTCCGGTCCAGCTCCGCGGCACAAAACCGTGGCCGTAAAGGTCGGCAAAGTCACCGTGGGTGGCGGCGCGCCTATCGTGGTGCAGTCGATGACCAATACCGATACCGCTGATGCCGAGGCGACCGCCAGGCAAGTCGCAGCCTTGGCGCGCGCCGGTTCCGAAATCGTACGCATCACCGTCGATCGCGACGAAGCCGCTGCCGCCGTGCCGCGGATCAAGGAGCGGCTTATGCAAATGAATGTCGACGTGCCGATCGTCGGCGATTTCCACTATATCGGCCACAAGCTCCTGGCCGATCACCCGGCCTGCGCCGAAGCGCTCGACAAATATCGCATCAATCCCGGCAATGTCGGGTTCAAGGAGAAAAAGGACAAGCAGTTTGGCGCAATTGTCGAGACTGCCATCCGCCATAACAAGCCGGTCCGCATCGGCGCCAACTGGGGCTCGCTCGACCAAGAGCTTTTGACCGAGCTCATGGATCAGAACGCACGCTCGAACAGTCCGGTTGATGCACGCGACGTGACACGCGAAGCGATGGTGCAATCGGCACTGCTGTCTGCAGAGCGCGCCGAGGAGATCGGCCTACCGCGGGCGAAGATCATCCTTTCGGCCAAAGTGTCGGCCGTGCAGGATTTGATCGGTGTCTATGGCGAATTGGCGCGGCGCTCCGATTATGCGCTGCATCTCGGCCTGACCGAAGCCGGCATGGGCTCCGAGGGCATTGTCGCCTCGTCCGCCGCCATGGGCGTTCTGCTGCAGCAGGGTATTGGCGACACCATCCGCATTTCGCTGACGCCCGAGCCGAACGGTGATCGCACGCTTGAGGTGAAGGTCGGTCAGGAACTGCTGCAGACACTGGGTCTGCGCACTTTCGTGCCGCTGGTCGCTGCGTGCCCGGGCTGCGGGCGGACGACATCGACGACCTTTCAGGAACTCGCGGCCAGCATTCAGAGCTTCATCCGCGAGTCGATGCCGGAGTGGAAGACGCGCTACCCGGGTGTCGAGGGTCTCAATGTCGCGGTCATGGGCTGTATTGTTAACGGGCCGGGCGAATCCAAGCATGCTGACATCGGTATCTCGCTGCCCGGCACCGGCGAGCAGCCGACGGCGCCGGTTTTTATTGACGGCAAGAAAGCGATGACGCTGCGGGGCCCGACGTTGGCCGCCGATTTCCAGAAGATCGTGGTCGATTACATCGAGCAGCGATTCGGCTCGGGCGCGCGGCAGACAGCTGCCGAATAACACTTGGGGTTATCCCGGTCCGATCAAAAGCGGGGTCGCGCGCCCATTGCGGCCGGCCGTCCTGGGGAAAACTCAAGCTACGTCCTCCGAAACGGTTGCCAAATAGGCACAGTGGACAGGAATCGTGTGGGTGTGCGGCGCAAAAGCTCGACAGTCGCGAGCGGCTCATTCAAGTTCCCTGGTTAACCATGCTGCGATAGCGCGTCCACTCCTTGGCGCGGGCAGCATGGTCCGGGGGTACCCAATATGAAAAAGCCAATTCTTGCCGTCCTGGCCTTATTGCTGGCCATCGCGCTGCAGCCGCAGGCTGCCCGCGCGCAGGATACCAACGCTACCTGGAATTCATTTTTGCTCTGGTGGGGCCACGGGCAAGACCCACGCCTGACGGCGGCCGGAATCGGCGTTGGGATCGGCACCGGGGTCGCGGCCTATTTCCTGACGCAGAAGCATGGCAATCCGGGCCACGCGCGCGTGACCACTTTGGGTGCGTACGGGATCACGACCGGTGCCTGCATGGTCGTCACGCCCTTTGTCTACACGGTCGCGGTCAACCGCCCGCTCACCTATCGCGAAGCTTATATGGGCTTTGCTGACTGCATCGTGCCGTTCATTGGCAGCTGGCTGGTCGATAAATACCTGCCGCACAACGCGCTCTATGACGGCGGCCCTGCACCGAGACCCGTCAAGCATCGCAAATCGTAACAATCGCGCACCGCACGCGCGTGAAAGGCCGGTCGCTCCGCTTGGCCGGTCTTTTGTTTTCGCGGTGATGCAACGCACTCTTCATTCCCTATCGATCCGGATCGGGCCGCGCTTGCAACAATCCAGACTCAACACGGCTGGCTAATTTAATTTCTTTCCAGCCGACGCAGTACTTCATCAAGCTGATCGAGATTGCGATAACGGATCGTAACCGTTCCGCCGCGCTCGCCGTGCTCAATGTTCACGGCCAAGCCCAACGCATCTGAAATTCGCTTTTCGATTGCGATCAGGTCGGCGGCCTTTTCGATCCGTTTGCGCCGGCGGTGGCCATTGCTCTTTGCGCGCTTTTGGCTCTCATCGCGCGCCAGCGCCTCGACCTGGCGGACATTGAGGCCGCGCGCAACAATCTCCTCGGCGAGCGCTTCGGCGTCGGGCTGACCGATCAGCATGCGCGCATGCCCAGCCGTGAGCTTGCCGGAATGAATATGGGTTTTCACGGTGTCGGGAAGTTTCAAAAGCCGCAGCGTATTGGCAACATGGCTGCGGCTCTTGCCGATGATTTTAGCGATGTCGTCTTGGCTGTTGCCGAACTCATCCATCAAGGCGCGGTAGCCTTCCGCTTCTTCGAGCGGATTGAGATCGGCGCGTTGGACGTTCTCGATAATGGCGATCTGCAGCGCCTCGGCGTCCGTCGCTTCGATGACGACGACGGGCACTTCATGAAGGCCGGCGCGTTGCGCGGCGCGCCAGCGCCGCTCGCCTGCGATGATCTCGTAAGCGTCGCCGGCGCCGCGCAGCGGCCTCGCTATAATCGGTTGTATGACGCCGCGCTCGCGCAGCGAAGCGACCAATTCATCGAGTTCTGTCGCGGAGAAGGTGCGGCGCGGATTGCGCGCATTCGGCCGCAATGCGGCGGTCGGCAAGCGGCGCTGGCCGCGCGGCCGCTCGGCTGATGCTTCGGCCGAGACTTCGCCGATGAGTGCGGCAAGCCCGCGGCCCAGTCGCGATCGCTCTTCCGCCATCGCCGCCTTCCCAAAACTGTCAGTCACTCAAAGCCTCATCCCGCACAAAGTTGTTTTTCGCGTTGGATGATTTCGGTCGCGAGCCGCAGATAGGCTTCGCTGCCGCTGCATTTGAGATCGTAGACAAGAACGGGCTTGCCGTAGGACGGCGCTTCCGACACGCGCACATTGCGCGGAATGATCGTGTCGTAAACCTTGGATCCCATAAATTCACGCACGTCGGCGACGACCTGGCCCGACAAATTGTTGCGCGCGTCGAACATGGTGAGCACGATGCCATGAATCGTCAGATCCGGATTGAGTTGCTGGCGGACCGATTCGACGGTTTTGAGCAGTTGCGAGAGGCCTTCGAGCGCGAAAAACTCACATTGCAGCGGCACCAGGATCGCGTTCGCCGCCGCCATGGCGTTGACCGTCAACAGATTAAGCGAGGGTGGGCAGTCCACCAGCACATAAGTGCATCGCATCCCCCCGACGCTGTTGAGCGGCGACAGGGCGCTGCGCAGACGATATGCACGATCGCGCGCCTGTCCGATCTCAAGCTCGAGCCCGGACAGATCGAGTGTGGACGGCGCAAGATGAAGTCGTGGCACGGCGGTCGCAACGATCGCGTCGCGTAAGGCTGCTTCACCGGTCAATACGTCGTAGGTCGAATATTGTCGGTTGCGGCGATCGATGCCGAGACCGGTTGAGGCATTGCCTTGCGGGTCAAGATCGATAATCAGCACGTCCTCGCCTATGGCGGCCAAAGCGGTGCCAAGATTGATAGCGGTCGTCGTCTTGCCGACTCCGCCTTTCTGATTGGCGACCGCAAGCACGCGCGGCGGCTTGGCGGGATGTAGCGCAATCGCGTCCTCGGGGGCGGTGAGGACGGTCTGCTCAGGCAGTTCGTTGATCATGGCGGGTCCAAGCTGCTCGGTCAGTCAGCCCACAATCAGAGATCGATGAATTCCAACAGCTAAACCGACGGTGTGATGCTCTCCACCACCACGATCCGGGATCGAGGATCGGTCCGGCTCGGGACAGAGGCGGCCTTTATGTTCCAATATTTAGCGGCTTCGGTCAATTCAGCGGCAATATCTTGTCCCTTTGGAAACACGCCCTTTGTGCCGCTTTTCAACAGCGGATAGGCTTCACGAAAGAGTTTTGGCAGAGGCGCAAGGGCGCGCGCGGTTACCACGTCGATGTGCTTGGGTGCATGCTTAACGAAATCGGCAATGCGCATGGCGTGCACATCCGCCGGCGCGGCCGTGAGCCGAATCGCCTCGCGCAGAAACGTCGCCTTTTTGCCGATGCTCTCCACAAGATGCACGCGAGCACCGGGCTCATCCGCGAGGGCGCACGCTATGATCAAGCCGGGAAAGCCGGCTCCCGAACCAAGATCGACCCACACTCTTGCCTCTCGAGCCAAGGCGAGAACCTGTAAAGAATCGGCAATGTGCCGCGTCCAGATCACGCGCTCGGTCGATGGAGCGATCAGGTTGGTGTGGCGCTGCCACTCCAACAGAAGCTCGACGAAGCGATCTAGGCGCTCCAGTGTTTCACGTGAAACGGGCATGAGAGCCAGTGCATGTTCGCGGTCCGCTGCAAGCTCGCTTGCGCTGGCGCGAGTATCGTGAAGGGGCTTGCGCCGCAGAAGCGCGCCCATCACGCGGCTCCGCGATCTCTGTTCGAACTTGCCTTGCGCTGATGCCGGCGGACATGTGCAACAAGCAGCGTCAATGCGGCGGGAGTCATGCCATCGATGCGGCTGGCTTGGCCGATGGTCCTTGGGCGGTGCGCCTGCAGCTTGTGCCGAACCTCATTGGATAGACCAGGTAGCGTACCATAATCGAGGTCATCGCTGAGCACGAGACTTTCATCTCGCCGATAGGATTCGATATCGGCGGCCTGTCGGCCCAGATAAACGTCGTACTTCGCGTCAATTTCGACCTGATCGGCGATCTTGCGATCCAGCTTGCCGAGTTCCGGCCAAATCTGCGCCAGATCGGACATCGCAAGGTTCGGGTAAGAGAGCAGATCGAAGGCCGTACGCCGTTGGCCGTCCTTGCGCAGTGACACGCCGCACCGTGCCGCATCGGTCGGAGTAACCGTCAGCGATCGGGCCATCTGTCGCGCCGTATCAAGCAATGCCATCTTGTCGCGATGCTTGCGGGCTCGCTCTGGACCGACGCACCCAAGCGCGATGCCTTTGCCGGTCAGTCGCTGATCGGCATTGTCAGCACGCAAGGTCAGCCGATACTCGGCGCGCGACGTGAACATCCGATATGGCTCGCTCACGCCGCGTGTGACCAAATCATCGATCATCACGCCGAGATAGCCTTCGGCGCGGTCGAACATGACAGGCTCTCCCCCACCCGCTCTTGCCGCAGCATTCACGCCAGCAACCAGACCCTGCGCCGCTGCTTCTTCGTAGCCGGTCGTGCCGTTGATCTGCCCCGCTAAGAATAGCCCCGGCAGGCGCTTGGCCTCCAACCATGGCGTGAGCTCGCGCGGATCGACATAATCATATTCGATCGCATAACCGGGCCGAATGATCCTGGCTTCCTGCAGACCTGGGATCGAGGCCACGACCGCAGCCTGGACGTCCTCCGGCAGCGATGTCGATATGCCGTTTGGATAAACCGTGGTGTCGTCGAGACCCTCCGGCTCAAGAAAAATCTGATGCCCGTCACGCTCACCAAAGCGCACGATCTTGTCCTCGATCGAGGGGCAATATCGCGGCCCGCGACTCGTGATCTGGCCAGAATACATGGGAGAGCGATGGACATTTTTTCGGATAATTTCGTGGGTCACCGGCGTGGTGCGGGTAATGGCGCACTGGATCTGCGGGTTGACGATACGCTCGGTCAGAACCGAAAACGGTTCCGGCGGATCATCGCCCGGCTGCATTTCAAGCGACTGCCAGTCGACGGTCCTGCCATCCAATCGTGGCGGCGTCCCGGTCTTAAGGCGGCCTAGTCGAAACCCTGCCCGTTCGAGCGTCATTGAAAGGCCAAGCGCGGGTGCCTCACCGACCCGCCCCGCCGGAATTTGGCGCTCGCCGATATGGATCAAGCCACGCAGAAAAGTCCCGGTCGTGAGAACGACCGCAGCGGCGCCAAAGGTCCGGCCGTCCGCGAGCCGCACACCAGGCGCGCCATCTTCCAAGGTCAAGTCGTCGACCTCGCCTTCGATCACCTCCAAGCCCACGCTGTCTCGAATCGCTGACTGCATGGCCGCCGCATAGAGCTTGCGATCGGCCTGAGCACGCGGCCCGCGCACCGCCGGGCCCTTGCGGCGATTGAGCACACGAAACTGTATGCCGCTGGCATCGGCAACGCGACCCATCAGGCCGTCGAGAGCATCAATCTCGCGAACAAGATGGCCTTTGCCCAATCCGCCAATCGACGGATTGCACGACATGGCGCCGACTGTCGCAAAGCGCTGCGTGATAAGCGAGGTGCGCGCGCCGATCCGCGCGGCAGCGCTCGCCGCCTCGCAGCCGGCGTGACCGCCGCCAACGACAATCACATCGAAGCGCACGCCCATCGGGATCTCCAAGGATGCCGGCCGTTGTATCCAACGCGAAATTGACGGTCAAAATATTCCGATTCCTGAGGATCGGACCGTTTCACGTGAAACACGAGAGCCCGGTCGATCAACGGCGGTCTTGATGCCCGCGAGCAAGGCCCAGTCCGGTAGACCGTGCAAAGGATGATCAACCAATTATTTACCAATGCAGAAGTCGCGAAAGATTACGTCCAGAACATCCTCAACATCGACGCGTCCGGTCAACCGGCCAAGAGCCATCGCCGCTGCGCGCAATTCCTCTGCGACCAGTTCCTCGCAGTCCGCGCCATTTGCGGCTTGCGCGATCGCGCGATCCAAAGCCGACAGCGTCTGTTCTAGCGCCTGGCGGTGGCGGGCACGCGTTACAATGCTCGACTCACTTGGGGCGAAAAACGCACGTGCATGCTTGGCTACAGCCGTCACCAGTGTCTCAACACCCTCTCCTTGCTGAGCCGAAATCGAATAAATGAACTTGCATCCACTTCTTTTTGGTAGGTCTTTGGCTGAGTCCTTGACCAGGTCGATCTTGTTGCGGACCACCCACAACTCGGCATTTTTCAATGTCTCCGGCGGTTGCGCGGCGCCGTCGCCCTCTGCCGCGTCAACGACCCAGAGGACAAGATCCGCACTTGCAGCACGCGCTTGCGCCCGCATGACTCCTTCGCGTTCGACCGGCTCGACGCTCTCACGAATGCCCGCGGTGTCCAGCAGGGTGACGGGATAGTTATCAAGGCTGAGATGCACTTCGATCACATCGCGCGTGGTGCCGGCATAGGGCGAGACGATCGCCGCCTCCCGCCGTGCCAGGCGGTTGAGCAGGGTTGACTTCCCGGCATTCGGCGGTCCGGCAATTGCGACCACGAGGCCTTCGCGCAACCGCTCTCCCCTGCCCCCATCCGCAAGTTTTGCCGCGATCTCGCGGCGCAATTGCTGCGTCGCACGAACAGCGGGAGTGATCAAGTTCTCCGGCACGTCGGCTTCGTCGGAAAAGTCGATCCGCGCTTCAACCAGCGCCAATGCTTCGACCAGTTGCTCCCGCCAGGCCTCGGCCTGGTCCCCAATCAGGCCCTTCAATTGCCGAAAGGCCTGCCGTCGCTGCGCCGGTGTTTCTGCAGCAATAAGATCACCGAGGCCTTCAACAGCGGTCAGGTCGAGCCGCCCCGCTTCGAAAGCCCGGCGTGTAAACTCGCCCGGTTCGGCGAGACGACAGCCCGGCATCGTCCCAAGCGCATCCAAAACTGCCGCGATCACCGCGTGGCCGCCATGCAATTGCAGTTCGGCGACATCTTCGCCAGTTTCGCTGCGCGGCGCCGGAAACCAAAGCGCAAGCGCTTCATCAATGACCTCACCGCTCAGGGGGGCCCGGACCCGCACCAGCGCCGCTTTGCGCGCTTCTGGCACACGGCCGGTTAGCTTCGCCAGCACAGGTCCGGCCTGAGGGCCCGAGATCCGCACCACCGCAATGGCCGCCGGCGGACGGCCTGAGGAAAGGGCAAAGATGGTGGAACGATCCGACATGATGGGCGGTTCACGTTAACTTCGCGGGCTGCGCTTCGCGCCGTGTCGATGCCTTGCTACGGTGACGCTATGTCAAATGCACCGCACCCCACTCCCCCGCAAGCCACGCGTGAGAACCGCCTTGCAAAAGAAACAAGCCCATACCTCCTCCAGCACAAGGACAATCCGGTCGATTGGTGGCCGTGGAGTCCGGAGGCGCTGGCCGAGGCGAAACGGCACAACAAGCCCATCTTGCTCTCGGTCGGCTATGCCGCATGCCACTGGTGCCACGTCATGGCGCACGAGAGTTTTGAGGACGAAGCTACCGCGCAGGTGATGAACAGTCTGTTCGTCAACATCAAAGTCGATCGCGAAGAGCGGCCGGACATCGACCAGATCTATATGGCGGCGCTCCACCATCTCGGCGAGCATGGCGGCTGGCCGTTGACAATGTTTCTTACGCCTGACGGCGAACCAATCTGGGGCGGCACCTATTTTCCGAAGATATCGCGGTATGGCAAGCCGGCCTTCGTCGATGTGCTGCACGAGATTGCGCGGCTGTTTCGTGAAGAGCCGCAAAAGATCGAGCAGAATCGCGCCGCGCTGATGGAGCGGCTTGCCGCGACTGCGCGTCGCGGCGAGACGGCGATAATTGGACGTGCCGGGCTCGACAATGCGGCGCATCAGTTCGCCGCCATTATCGACCCGGTCAATGGCGGCACGCGCGGCGCACCGAAATTTCCGCAGGCCGCTCTCTTCGAGCTGCTTTGGCGTGCTGGTCTGCGCACGGGCGAAACGCGCTATTTCGCCGCCGTCGAGATCAGCCTGGATCATATCTGCGAGGGCGGCATCTATGATCACCTTGGCGGCGGCTTCTCGCGCTACTCGGTCGATGAGCGCTGGCTGGTGCCGCATTTCGAAAAAATGCTCTACGACAATGCACAACTCCTTGAGCTTCTGGCGATTGCTTTTACGCGCGGCCGCAGGCCGCTTTACCGCCAGCGCGCCTATGAAACCGTGGGCTGGCTCGCTCGCGAAATGACGACAGGCGACGGCGCCTTCGCGGCATCACTGGATGCCGATTCGGAGGGCGAGGAAGGCAAGTTTTACATCTGGTCCTATGACGATGTGATTCGGCAGCTCGGCATCGAAGACGGCGAGTTCTTCTCCCGCCATTACGATGTGACGCCGCCCGGCAATTTTGAAGGCCACAATATTCTCAACCGCCTCAAGTCGCCGCCGCGGACCGAAGCGGATGAGACTCGCCTTGCCGGCTTGCGCGAAAAGCTTCTGCACGTGCGCAACGCGCGCGTTCGCCCAGGCCTCGACGATAAGGTGCTGGCCGACTGGAACGGACTGATGATTGCGGCGCTCGCCAATGCGGGGCTTATGTTCGACGAACCATCCTGGCTCGAGATCGCCGCGCGAGCTTTCAACTTCATCGCGCAAAATATGACCCGCGGCGATCGCCTTGGACATTCTTGGCGCGACGGTAAACTCAAATTTCCCGGCTTGGCCTCGGATTTCGCGGCAATGATTCGTGCCGCGCTCGCGCTCTATGAAGCGACCGGCCGGGATCACTACCTGGATTGCGCGCTTGCTTGGCAGCGCGCGCTTGATCGCGACTATCTCAATAGCGGCACGGGCACCTATTACCTGACTGCTTCCGATGCTGAAGGCCTGGTCGTTCGTCCCGCCGCTACCACCGATGAAGCGACGCCCAATCACAATGCGGTCGTCGCGCAAAATCTTGTGCGGCTTGCCCTGTTGGCCGGCGACGAGCAGTGGCGCGACAGAGCCGACCGGATGATCGCGGCTATTGCGCCGTCCGTCGCCGACAATCTCTACATGCACATGGCGCTGCTGAACGCCATCGACCTGCGCTTACGCGCGGCGGAGATCGTGGTGACGGGACAAGGGCCTGCCGCGCAGGCGCTGCTCGCTATTGCGCGTCGGATGCCGCCACTTGATCGCATCGTGCTTTACGCGCCGGCCGCCGAGGCGTTGCCGCAAGCGCATCCGGCGCGGGCGAAAATTTCGGCGGGCGGCGACCCGCAAGCGTTCGTTTGCATCGGCGCAAGCTGCTCGCTGCCTGCAAAAACGCCGGCGGAGCTTACCGCCGCCACGGCTGCGATAATGAACTCTGGCAGCGGCAGCGCAGGCGCAGTGCGACATTCTTGACGTGCTGATGCCCGCACGTTTTGTGCTTTATGGGTCCGCCGGGGGCGCGCCAGGAGATTTCCTTCATGCTGTACGAGATCCGTTGCGGCATCGTTCTCGCGACAATCCTTTCCACGCTTGCGGTGACCGCCGCCAAAGCCGAGGATTGGTGCGGCTATGCGACCGGCGACCATGCCGTCATCGAGTGCGGCTACACCACAATTGCCGGCTGCGAAAGCGCGGTGGGGAAGGGCGGCATGTGCTTCGTTGATCCTGACATCGCGCTCAACCCACGCCACATCGGGGCCATGACCGCAGCCAAGGTTTTGCCGCAAGGAAAAGGCTAATAGGGACAACCCTGGCGCTTTTACGTATTCATCGAGTCAAAGAACTCGGCATTGTTCTTGGTGTTGCGCAGCTTGTCGAGCAGGAAGTCCATGGCATCCATGGTGCCCATTGGATTGAGAATGCGCCGCAGCACATACATTTTCTTGAGCTGATCCGGGGGCACCAACAGTTCTTCCTTGCGGGTACCGGAACGGGTGATGTCCATGGCCGGGAAGGTGCGCTTGTCGGCGACCTTTCGGTCGAGGATCAGTTCCGAATTGCCAGTGCCCTTGAATTCTTCGAAGATCACTTCGTCCATGCGGCTGCCGGTGTCGATCAGGGCCGTGGCAATGATGGTCAGCGAGCCGCCTTCCTCGATATTGCGCGCGGCGCCGAAGAACCGCTTTGGGCGCTGTAACGCATTGGCGTCAACACCGCCGGTCAGAACCTTGCCGGAGGAGGGCACCACGGTGTTGTAGGCACGGCCAAGGCGCGTGATCGAATCAAGCAGGATCACCACATCGCGACCATGCTCGACTAGCCGCTTGGCCTTCTCAATGACCATCTCGGCGACTTGGACGTGGCGCGCGGCAGGCTCATCGAAGGTCGAGGAGATCACCTCTCCCTTCACCGAGCGCTGCATGTCGGTGACTTCTTCCGGCCGCTCGTCGATCAACAGCACGATCAGATAGCATTCCGGGTGATTGTGCGTGATCGAGTGGGCAATGTTCTGCAACAGCACGGTTTTCCCAGTGCGCGGCGGTGACACGATCAAGGCGCGCTGGCCTTTGCCGACCGGCGCCACGATATCAATGACGCGCGCCGAGAGATCCTTTTTGGTCGGATCCTCATATTCCATTTTCAACCACTCATCCGGATAGAGCGGCGTCAGATTGTCGAAATTGACCTTGTGCCGCGCTTTCTCGGGGTCCTCGAAATTAAGGGAGTTAACCTTGAGCAAAGCGAAGTAGCGTTCGCCTTCCTTCGGGCTGCGGATATGACCGTCGATCGTGTCGCCGGTCCGCAAACCAAAACGGCGGATCTGCGAAGGCGAAACATAGATGTCGTCGGGGCCCGGCAGATAGTTTGCTTCGGGCGAACGCAAAAAACCGAAGCCGTCAGGGAGGACTTCGACCACGCCTTCGCCGACGATGTCGGTCTCGCGCGCCGAGAGCTGCTTGAGGATGCCGAACATCAGCTCCTGCTTGCGCATGGTCGAAGCATTCTCGACCTCAAGCTCCTCGGCGAACGACACAAGTTCGCCTGGAGTCTTGGCCTTCAGTTCTTGGAGTTTCATTTCACGCATAGAATGTCCTATGGGAATTGCGCCAGCGGCGGACTTTGGTCACGGCGTCGCTGGCGGAGGAGAAGATCGCAGGACAGGTTGCAACAGGTCTTGGGCAGTAAGGCTTTAGGCCGCGGACCCGATGCACAGGCGGCCCCAATTCGCTGGAGCCAAAACGCAACTGCATCCGCCTACGTTCGGTGGGATGAGCCAAAGATAGGAAAAGACCGCAGTTCAGGCAAGTGCCGGCGAGCGCCGACGCCGATTTTTCACCTAGCAACGCGCGAAAATCAGAACGGTTTCACCACCACGAGGATGACGATTGCAATCATGAGAATGGTCGGTATCTCATTGATCATTCTATAGAATCTTTGCGAATGCCGATTCTTGTCGCGGGCAAAGTCTTTTCGCCACCGGGCCAATAGGCCATGCAGTGCCGAAAGCCCCAGCACCAGTACAAGCTTGGCCTCGAGCCAGCCCGAGGTGAACCAGCCATAGCGAGAATCAGGCCCATGCCAGGCCAGCCACAGGCCCAATAGCCAGGTCGCAATCATGGCCGGATTGATGATGCCACGCAGCAGCCGGCGCTCCATGACTTTGAACGTCTCCGACTGTGCTGAGCCCTTCTCGGCCGCGCAGTGATAAACGAATAGCCGCGGCAGGTAGAGCATACCCGCCATCCAGGCGATGACCGCAATGACATGGAAAGCCTTCATCCACTCGTACATTGCACGTTCCCAGCTTTGACGAATCAGGCACGACTGGACCAACCGCGCACCCGCGCCAGCAATTGCTCAACATGGGCCACTGGTGTTTGCGGCAGCACGCCGTGGCCGAGATTGAACACGAACGGTCCAGCTGCAAAAGCCTCCAGAGTCTGATCCACAGCACGATCAAGCGCATCACCGCCGACCGCCAATACCAGCGGGTCCAGATTGCCTTGGATCGGCCGCCGCTTTTGAATCTGTCGGCCGAAATCGAAATCGACCATCCAATCGAGTCCGACCGCATCGACAGCGGTTTTCTCAATGTATAGCCCAAGCTTTGTTCCCGCACCGCGGGGAAAACCGATGATCCTGGCGTCCGGAATATGCTCGCGCACGGCACTCACGATTTTTTGGCAAGGCTCGACGCACCATTTGTGGAATTCTGCCGCAGGCAGCACGCCAGCCCACGTATCAAAGATCTGGACTGCATCGACGCCGGCTTTGAACTGGCCAATTAAGTGAGCCGTAGAGGCTTCAACCAATTGCTCGATCAACCTGCCGAACGCTTCGGGATGACTATAGGCGAATTGCCGCGCCGGAATCTGATCAACGGTGCCAAAGCCGGCGACCATATAGGTTGCAACCGTCCATGGCGCACCACAAAAGCCCAGCAGGGCGACCTCCGGCGGCAACCGAGCTTTGACCAATTCGATCGCCTCATAAACCGATGACAGTACCTTGTCGTCGAGTTGATAACGTAAGCGGCCAAGTGCTGATGGGCTGTCGAGTGCGTCGAGCCGCGGTCCTTCGCCGGTCTCGAAAGTCACATGCTGTCCCAACGCATATGGTATGATCAGAATATCGGAAAACAAAATAGCGGCATCGAAACGAAAGCGGCGGATTGGCTGCAACGTCACCTCTGCCGCCATTTTCGGATCGAGACACAATTCGAGAAAGCTTTCTTTCCGCTCGCGGATCGCTCGATATTCCGGAAGATACCGTCCCGCTTGACGCATCAGCCAAATCGGCGGAATCGCAGTTTGTTCGCCGGCCAGGACACGAAGAAAAGGTTTTATACTCGGATGATCGGACACGTTCTATCCTAGTCAAAATAGAATCTTAGAATCTGTTGTAGTACTTGGACGGTTGATTGGACTCATTCCTTTTCCTTCACACACTGTCCACGACCCGTGCACATATCCCCACAGTCCGATTGAGCATGGCATCGGTGTCGCACAAATGGCTGGAATCGGGCCGGTGCAATGCTTTTGGGTAGAGTTTCTAGCAGGCTGTCCACACTTCACCGCTGAACGACTTGGTCCTTTCGAGCTTATTCTGGCAGGGGACGCATGTGGACGGCGTCGGCAGGAGTGCACCCATCGGCCTTGCAGCCAGAGCAAAGCCATGGCCTTCTCCCTATTTGTTGACAGGTTGTTAAAAAGGTTTCCGAGCTTCGATGCCTCATACTCCCGGCTATTTCCATTTGCACCTGATCTCGGACGCTACCGGTGAAACACTGATCACCGTCGCGCGGGCAGCGGCTGCTCAATACGCCAAGGTGATGCCCGTCGAGCACGTCTATCCATTGGTGCGAACCATCAAGCAGCTCGATCGTGTTTTGGCCGAAATCGAGGAGTCACCCGGCATCATTCTCTACACCCTGATCGAGGAGAATCTGGTTGAGAAGCTTGAGAACAAGTGCCGTGAGCTTGGTCTGCCGTGTTTATCGATCCTCGGACCCGTCCTGCACCTGTTCCAGGCCTATCTGGGTGCAGAATCTACCCATAAAGTCGGCGCCCAGCATACATTGAATGCTGAATATTTTCGCCGCATCGATGCACTCAACTATACAATGCTCCATGACGATGGCCAGCACGCCGACGATCTCGAAGAGGCAGATGTTGTCCTGATCGGGGTCTCGCGCACGTCGAAGACACCGACGTCGATCTACCTGGCCAATCGCGGCGTCAAAACCGCCAATATTCCACTCGTGCCAGGCGTGCCCTTGCCGCCTCAGGTTGAAGGCTTGCAACATCCGCTTGTGGTCGGCCTCTATGCGACGCCTGAGCGCATCGTGCAAATTCGGCAAAACCGTCTGCTGGGGCTGAAAGTACAGCGGGAAGACGATCAATATGTCGATCGTCAGGCGGTGGCCGAGGAAATCGCCGCCTCGCGGAAATTGTGCGCGCGGCACAATTGGCCGGCAATTGACGTCACGCGCCGATCGATCGAAGAAACCGCGGCCGCTGTGCTTGCCTACCTTGCCGAGCGCCGCAGGCAGCGGGCGTCGTGATCACGGCCGCTCAAGGTCTGTGGCGCGCGCAAAAGCCGCTTGTATTGGCGTCGCGAAGCCAAGTGCGGCAGATGCTGCTGCGGGCGGCGGGCGTTCCGATCGACGTCTGTCCGGCTGACCTCGATGAACGGAGACTACAGAGCAATGTCACCGCGCAGTCGCCGGATGCCATCGCGCTTCATCTGGCATGTGAGAAAGCAGCAGCGGTAGCCAGGTCTCATGGCGGCCGATTGGTCCTGGGGGCCGATCAAGTCCTGGCAGTCGAGGGCAGGTGCTTTTCCAAGCCGGCCGATCGTTCTGCCGCACGCGACCAGCTTCGCCAGCTGTCCGGGCAGACTCATGAGCTTCATTCTGCCATCGCCTTTGCCCAGGACGGAACCGTTTTGTTCGAACATGTCAGCATGGCGCGGCTTACCATGCGCGCGTTCTCCGAGGAATTTCTGGACTTGTATCTCGACGCCATAGGTGATGCGGCGACGGGCAGCGTCGGCGGCTATCAGCTGGAAGATTGCGGCATCCAGCTCTTTGATCGGATCGAGGGCGATTATTTTACAGTTCTCGGCCTGCCGCTTTTGGCCGCGCTGAACTTTCTGCGTCAGCGAGGATGCCTCGCACAATGAGCGAACAGCGACCATTTGTGCTTTGTCTGACGGGCTCGCTCGGCATGGGTAAATCGACCGCGGCGCGCTTCTTTGCGGAAGCGGGCGTGCCGGTTCACGATTCGGATGCCGTGGTGCACTCGCTTTACGAAGGCGAGGCAGTGCCGCTGATCGAACAGGCATTTCCCGGCTCGACGTCCGGCGGAAAAGTCGATCGCGACAAGCTTGCGACGATGGTGCTCAACGACCCTGCCGCCATTGCGCGGCTTGAAGCCATCGTGCATCCCATGGTGACCGCCTCACGCGAGAATTTCTTGGCGCAAGCGCAAGCCCGCGGCGATCCTGTGGTCGTGCTCGACGTGCCCCTTCTATTCGAGACGGGCGTCGATCGCGGCTGCGATGCCGTGGTCGTCGTCTCCGCTCCTGCCGATATTCAGCGCCGGCGCGCTTTCGAGCGGCCGGGTATGACCGATGAAAAGCTCGCCGCGATATTGGCCAAGCAGATGCCGGATGCTGAGAAGCGCCAACGCGCCGATTTCGTTATCGACAGTTCACAGACTTTCGAGCATGCGCGCGCACAAATCCGCGATATTTTGCAAAAGGTCGCTAAAATGATTCCACGGCCTCGGTGATTCGCACCGAGGCCGAAGCGTGGCGGACCTACGAATCAATGCGTGAAGTTGTTTTTGATACCGAAACCACCGGCCTCGATCCTTTTCAGGGCGATCGGTTGGTGGAAATCGGCTGCATCGAACTGATTAATCGATTCCCGACCGGGCGGACCTTCCACAGCTACTTCAATCCGGAACGGGATATGCCGGAACAGGCCTTTAAGATTCACGGCCTGTCGGCCCAATTTCTTCTCGACAAGCCCCGCTTCGCTGCGCGAGTGGAAGAGCTTGTCGGCTTTCTTGGCGACGCGCAGCTGGTCGCCCATAACGCGATGTTCGACCTGAGTTTTCTCAATGCCGAGCTCGAACGCGCTGGATACACGCCACTCGGCCGCGACCGTATCGTGGACACGCTTTTGTTGGCGCGCCGCAAACATCCCGGCAGCCCCAATCGGCTGGACGATCTCTGCGCGCGCTACGCCATAGACAATTCGCGTCGCACCAAGCATGGCGCGCTGCTCGATGCGGAACTGCTCGCCGAGGTCTATATCGAGCTCATTGGTGCGCGCCAAGCGCAACTGATTCTGTCGCAAACCGCAGCTCCGATTCGCGTTACGGGCGAACCGATCGTGTTGCGAGAACGGCCCGCGCCGCTTCCGCCCCGAATCTCGGATGAGGAGCGTGCCGCGCATCGTCGCTTTGTTGCCAGCCTGGGCGAAAACGCGATCTGGCGCGATTACGTAAGCCTGGATTAGTTCGGATTCATCGGAAATGCCGGCGAACCCTGCGCGCTGGCCATGCGCTGACGGTACAGCGCGGCGAAGTCTACCGGCTCCAGCATGAGCGGCGGAAAGCCACCGTTGCGGGTCGCCGTCGCGATGATCTCGCGGGCGAATGGAAACAAAAGCCGCGGGCACTCGATCATGATGGTCGGCTGAAGGCTGTCGGCCGGCACATTGATGACGCGGAACACGCCGCAATAGAGCAGCTCGAAGCTGAACAGCAGCAAACCCTGCGATTCGGCACGGCCATCCAGGCGCAGCGTTACCTCGCAATCACTCTCGGTCAGCGGCGCCGCCTCGACCCCGATATTGATATTGATGCCGGGCTGCTGGGTGCTCGGCGCCATCGAGCGCGGCGCGTTCGGATTCTCGAAGGAAAAGTCCTTCACGTATTGGGTGACCATGCCGATCTGCGGCATCGGCATCTGCAATGTTCCGGCTTGCGGGTCGGGCCCGCCATTGGTCGCTGACATACTCTTTGATCTCCGGCGACCGCGCACGGCTTTGGCCCCGTATTCGGCCTTGGCTCATGGCGTGACTTGATTAACAGACCTTGACCGCCGGCTTGGCTAACACAGGCCATTGAGGCGAACAATGCCGATCCGCCGCCCGGCCGGGCGGTATGATTCGGCTGGCAAATTCGTCCGTTCTCCCAAAAGCATGTCGAAGAGGGGTGCATCCGCGATTGGCGCCAGCCCGGCGAAGGTTTAATCTTCAGCGTCGGCACGCTAAGGTCACGATTATCGGCCACGAATTGGCGCCAAGGCTGTACCTGGAGAAAGGCGTGCCTACATATCCCGAGGGACCCGGTTTCCTCCGGCGGTGAGTTCGGACCCCTGCGGTTGTACCGTTCCCGCTACCAGCGACGCCGAAAGAATGCCTGACGTGTTCGACATTTATACCATCATTTTCCTGGCGCTTGCCGTGTTCATTTTCCTGCGCCTGCGCAGCGTCCTGGGTCAGCGGACGGGCCGGGAACGGCCGCCTTATGATCCCTATTCGGCACGCGATGTGGTGCGCAGCCCGCCGGCCAGCGACAAGGTCGTTACTCTGCCGCAGCGTCCTCCGGAGACTGTAGCGCGGCCGACCGAGGCCGCGCCAACCTCGCCTGCCGATCGGTGGAAGGACATTGCCGAAGGCGGTTCGGGCGTGGCCGCGGGGCTTGATGCGATTGCCGCCGCCGATCAGAGCTTTGACGGCCGGCATTTCATTGCCGGCGCGCGCGCGGCGTACGAGATGATCGTGACGGCCTTTGCCAGCGGCGACCGCCGCCAATTGCGCAGCCTCTTGTCACGGGAAGTGTTTGACGGCTTTGACACCGCGATTACTGAGCGCGAGCGCCGCGGCGAAAGTGCCGAGACGCGATTCGTGTCGATTGACAGTTCCATGATCACCGCCGCCGAATTGCGCAATCGCACCGCGCAAGTGACGGTTCGCTTTCTTTCAAAACTCATAAGCGCAACGCGCGACCGCGCCGGCACGGTGGTCGAAGGCAATGCCGAGAAGGTCATCGACGTGACGGACGTGTGGACCTTTGCGCGCGACATTTCCTCGCGCGATCCAAACTGGAAAGTGATCGCGACCGAATCCGGGCAGTGAGGCGATGGCGGCGTACGGCGTTCGTCTGCTGATCCTGCTCGCGGGCGTTGTCGGCATTTTTGTCGCCGCGCATGGCCGCGCTTTCGGGCAGGAGCGCCAGCCGATCACATTCCCGGACACGCAATATCAGCCAGTCGATTGGGCGGAGCTCGAGGGCTGGAACGACGATGATCATGCCGCGGCCTTCGCCGCCTTCCTATCAAGCTGCCGAACTCTCGACGCCAAGCAACGACAAACGCGAGAGCTTCCGGCAATTCCCGCCGCGCTGAAGGATATCTGCGTCCGCGCTAAAGCGGCGATTCCGCTCGACGACGAGGGTGCCAAAAAATTCTTCGAGGAGAATTTTGCGCCGATCCGCATCAATAAGCTCGGTGACACGGACGGCTTTCTCACCGGCTATTACGAGCCGATCATGGACGGATCGCGTGTGCCGACCGGCGAATTTACGGCGCCGCTTTATCGCCGTCCGCCGAATCTCGTCGCGTCGGGACGGCGCAAGCTTGGCGACGTGTTCCCGAGCAAGGGTGTGTTTGTCGGCCGTCGAGTCGGCCGGCGCAAGATCGTGCCGTATTATACGCGCGCGGAAATCGAGGACGGCGCACTCGACGGCTGGCATCTGGAAATCTGCTATCTGCGCGACCAGGTCGACGTCCTGTTCGCCCAGATCCAGGGATCGGCGCGTATCAGGCTCGAGGACGGCACCATCTTGCGCGTGAATTACGACTCTCACAACGGCTGGCCCTATACGCCGGTCGGTCGCGTTCTGGTCGACAGCAAGATCATGACCAAGGACCAGGTGTCGATGCAAAGCATCCGCGACTGGATGGAGGCCAATCCCGATCAGGCTAAAGATGTGCGCCGGCAGAACAGGTCCTATGTTTTTTTTCGCATTACCAATCTCGCCAACGAAGATGAAGCAGTCGGCGGCGAGGGCGTGCAGCTCATGCCCGGCCGCTCGATCGCCGTGGACCGTTCGCTGCATGCCTACGGCACGCCGTTCTTCATCCAGGCCGCCTTGCCGATCGCTGGCGAAAAGGCGGCAACCAAATTTGACCGTCTGATGATCGCCCAGGATACCGGTTCGGCGATTGTCGGCCCGGCACGCGCCGACATTTATTTCGGTGCTGGCGATGAAGCCGCGCGCATTGCCGGACGCATCAAACATACCGGCGGTTTCGTCATGCTGCTGCCGCGTGCACTCGATCCAGTCGAAGCCGGCCGCGATATCCCGCTGCCGCCGGAGCGGCCCGGCCCGTTTAGTTTCGCCACCAGTACGATGGATGATCCCACGGCGCTGCCGGACGCAACCGATCCGCCTCCTGCAGACCTGACCGCGCAAGATGTCCCTTTGCCCGAAGCCAGACCCGCAATCGCGCCGGCAGGGGCGCCGAAGGCGAAGGCCATTGCGCGACAAAGAAAATGAGGCGCCGCCGTCAGCTGACCGATGCGGAGCGCGCGCTGTGGAGCGGCTTTGTGCGCTCGGTTGCGCCGCTCCGTCAAACCGAGGCTAAATTCCAATCCGAGAAGCCTGAAGCGGCGGCCGCCATAAAGGGCGAGACGGCTGAAACGCCGCGCGCCACGCCGAAACGGTCACAGGCGCCGCCTTCAAAAAAGCCGCCATCTCCGGCGCCGCTCGATCGGCGGCAGAGGCAACAGGTTGCGCGCGGCCGGCAGGCGATCGATGCGCGCATCGATTTGCACGGAATGACACAAAGCGAGGCACATCGCAGGCTGTTGTCCTTTTTGCGCCGGGCGCAGGCGGATGGCGCCCGCTTGGTGCTCATCGTGACCGGGAAGGGGACGGAAAAATCCGGCGATGTTGAGCGCGAGCGCGGCGTGCTGCGGCGACAGGTGCCGCTGTGGCTTGCGCTGCCGAACTTTCGCGCGCTCGTCGTCGGCTTTGCCGAGGCGCATGTGGCGCACGGCGGAGCGGGCGCGCTTTATGTGCGATTGCGGCGAATTCGTTAACCTTAAAATGAAGATTGTCAAATTATCCGCACGAAACGGCCACCTTCGTCGGCGAGAAAGGATGTCTGTAGCGTTGTCGGAGTAGTGCCGTTATGACCGATGTTCCCGCTTCGTCCGCCAAGATCGAGGCTGCGCGCGCGCCAATCAGTGATTCGAAGATGCTGGCGCAGGTGGAGCAATGGATGGCGATGATCCGCGAAATCAATCGCGCAGAGCGGGCGGATCTGGTACCGGCGAGCACTCGGCTCGACCATCTGCTCGCGACGGCAACGGACTGAGGTCCCAGCCAGCTAGAGGATAAAGCGGCTCAGATCGGCGTTCTTCGCCAGATCGCCGACATGCTTGTGCACGTAATCAGCATCGATGCGCACGGTGTCGCCTGAGCGATCGGGCGCGCCGAACGACACGTCATCGAGCACGCGCTCCATGACAGTTTGCAAACGGCGCGCACCGATATTTTCGACGCTCGAATTCACCGCAACCGCCACGTCAGCCACCGCATCGATCGCGTCTTCGGAGAATTCGAGCGTGACGCCTTCGGTGCCCATCAGCGCCACATATTGCTTGATCAGGGAAGCTTCCGGCTCGGTCAGAATGCGGCGAAAATCGTCGCGGGTCAGCGGCTTGAGCTCAACGCGGATCGGCAGCCGGCCCTGCAGCTCGGGCAGCAGATCGGACGGTTTCGAAATGTGGAAGGCGCCCGAAGCGATGAACAAAATGTGGTCAGTCTTCACCGATCCGTGTTTCGTGGCGACAGTGGTACCTTCGATCAGCGGCAGCAAGTCGCGCTGCACACCCTCGCGCGACACGTCGGCGCCGGCGCGGCCGTCACGCGCGCAGATCTTGTCGATTTCGTCAAGGAACACGATGCCGTTGTTCTCGACCGCTTTGATGGCTTCTTGCGTCAGCTGGTCGGTGTCGAGAAGCTTGTCGGATTCCTCGTTGATCAGGATGTCATAGGAATCGTGAACAGTGACGCGCCGCGTCTTGGTTCGGCCACCGCCGAGCTTGCCGAAAATATCGCCGATCGAGATCGCTCCCATCTGCGCGCCAGGCATGCCGGGAATATCGAACATCGGCAGCCCGCCCTGCGCCTGCACTTCAATCTCGATCTCTTTGTCATCGAGTTCGCCGGCGCGCAGCTTCTTGCGGAACGTGTCCTTGGTCGAAGCGCTGGCACTGGCGCCGACCAGCGCATCAAGCACGCGGTCCTCGGCGGCCTTCTGCGCTCGCGCGCGCACGTCCTTGCGCTTCTTATCGCGCGTCAGCGTGATCGCAACCTCGACAAGGTCCCGCACGATCTGCTCGACATCGCGGCCGACATAGCCGACCTCGGTGAATTTTGTCGCCTCGACCTTCAAAAACGGCGCTCCGGCAAGCTTTGCCAGCCGTCGCGAAATCTCGGTCTTGCCGACACCGGTTGGCCCGATCATCAGAATGTTCTTCGGCAGCACCTCTTCGCGCAGCCGCTCGTCAAGCTGCAGCCGTCGCCAGCGATTGCGCAAGGCAATGGCGACGGCACGCTTGGCATCGGCTTGGCCGACGATGTAGCGGTCGAGCTCGGAGACAATTTCGCGAGGGGAGAAGTCGGTCATGTGTTGCATACCATGAACAACGCGCAGCCGTCGGGCGTATTTACAAGACGCACTTTTTCAAACCCGGCCTTTTCATAGGCGCGCACCGCGCGCGCATTGGCCGCATCAGGGTCGGTCACGACCCGCGGCACACCCGTTTCCCTCAGACGGCTAATGAACCCACGGATTAACGCCGTGCCGTGGCCGCGCTCGATCACGCCGGGCTCGCCGATAAATAGATCGATGCCGCGCGCGGCCCGCGGTAATGGACCGAAACCGTTGTTGGGCCACGCGGTAGGATCATAGCACTGCAGATAGGCAAAGGGCCGATCATCGATGGCGACGACGAATTGATCCATGGCGGGATGATCGAGATCGCCCTTGATCAAGGCATATTGGGTGTCCGGATCGCCCCACCATCGCGCAACGTGCGGCTCGCGGAGCCAGCACCGGATCTGCGGCAAATCCGATGCTGTCATGCTCCGAAAGGCATAGTCGGGCCCACGTGCATTTCCGGACGACGGCATAACTCAGGCGGCCTTCAACGTCTCGATGGTCACATTGCGGTTGGTGTAGACGCAGATTTCGGCTGCAATATCGAGCGACCGGCGCACGATGGCTTCCGCATCCAGCGGCCCGTCGGCGAGCGCCCGTGCCGCAGCAAGCGCATAATTGCCGCCCGAACCTATGCCGGTGATACCGCCCTCAGGCTCAAGCACGTCGCCGGTACCGGTGAGCACAAGCGAAATGTCCTTATCGGCCACGATCATCATCGCTTCCAGCCGGCGCAGGAACCGGTCGGTCCGCCAATCCTTGGCAAGCTCCACCGCGGCGCGCGTGAGCTGGCCGGGATATTGTTCGAGCTTGGATTCCAATCGCTCGAACAGGGTAAAGGCGTCGGCCGTGGCACCGGCGAAGCCGCCGATGACGTCGCCCTTGCCGAGCCGGCGGACCTTCTTGGCATTGGCTTTGACGATGGTCTGGCCGATCGAAACCTGCCCGTCGCCGCCGACTGCGACCAGTCCGCCTTTGCGGACGGTCAGGATTGTTGTGCCGTGCCAGAGGCTGGCTTGGGCGGTCTCGTTCGCTGCCATGAAGGCGTCGTCGTGCGTTGGGAAAACCCGCGGTCAAGGCAATGATTTAGGAGTTGCCGTCCGGCAATGCAAATGCGTGCCGGGCGGCCGCCGGAAAGATTGGCTGGCCCGCTCGGCCCTGTTAAAAGGCGCCCGGCAAAGCGCCCTCGGCGCGGCTCTGGAGAGCACGATGCGCAAGGCATCCGTGAAACGCACGACCAAGGAAACCGATGTCGAGGTGGCCGTTAACCTCGACGGTACCGGCGCCTCGTCAATCGCGACCGGCATCGGTTTCCTGGATCATATGCTCGATCTGCTCGCGCGGCATTCGCGGATCGATCTGACGGTCAAGGCCAAGGGCGATCTGCACATCGACCATCACCACACCACCGAGGATGTCGGCATCGCGCTGGGCCAGGCTGTGAAACAGGCACTCGGCGACATGAAGGGTATTACCCGTTACGCCGATGTGCATGTTCCAATGGACGAGGCGCTCACCCGCATCGCGCTTGACATATCCGGTCGTCCGTTTTTGGTCTTCAAGGTTGAGTTCGGACGCGCAAAGATAGGCCCGTTCGACACCGAACTCGTGCAGGAATGGTTCCAGGCCTTTGCTGTCAATGCGGCGCTGACACTGCACGTTGCCACGCTTTATGGCAGCAACGACCATCACATTGCCGAGTCGTGCTTCAAAGGGCTGGCGCGGGCGTTGCGCGCGGCGGTCGCAATCGACCCGAAGGCGGCCAACGAAGTGCCCTCGACCAAAGGCACACTCGGTAACTAGATAATAGCGGCCACGATTTGCCACAGATCGTGCTTGGCGCTCAAACGACGAAAGCCACTATACAGTCATGCCCGTTTACACCGTTCACGAACCGCCGGTGCGGGAGTCCGGCGCCTTGGCCGACCCGACGCGCTTTGCCTTTGTGCGCGACGGCTTCTATTGGTGGGCGTTTTTGCTCGCGCCGTTATGGATGCTGAGGCACCGGCTTTGGTTGGTGCTGATGCTCTATCTTATTCTCACAATCGGTATCGAAACAGCAATGCGTGCTGTTGGCGCTTCCGGCACGGTGATCTCGCTCGTCGCTGTCTTGATCGCGCTTTTGGTCGGACTTGAGGGCGGCACCTTGCGCCGTCTCGGACTTCGACGCCGACGCTGGAAGACGATCGGCGTCGTTACCGGCACCGATCTCGAAGATGCCGAGCGACGGTTTTTTGACGCTTGGGTGCGGCGCGCGCCATCGTCGAGCGAAGCGCCGGCACCACCGCCTCCGCCGCCGACGGCAGCACCGGCTTCAGCAGCGGCGCCGCGGGCGGCCTATTCGTCCGGTATCATCGGCCTATTCCCCGAGCCAGGAGCACGGCGGTGAGTGTCGCAATCGTCGACTACAGCTCGGGCAACCTGCATTCGGCGGCGAAAGCCTTTGAGCGTGCGGCGCAGGAGGCCGGTCTGGACCAGCCCATTGTGGTGACGCAAGATCCGGACGTTGTGGCGCGCGCCGAGCGTGTGGTGCTCCCCGGCGTCGGCGCTTTCGCCGACTGCAAACGGGGCCTCGACGCGGTGCCCGGAATGATCGAGGCGCTCGACAACTCGGTACGCCGGCGGGGCCGCCCGTTCCTCGGCATTTGCGTGGGCATGCAGCTCCTCGCCGAGCGCGGTCTCGAATATGAAGTGAAAGATGGTCTCGGCTGGATCGCTGGCGAGGTGGATCGCATCACACCCAAAGACCCACGCCTGAAAATTCCGCATATGGGCTGGAACACGCTCAATGTCGCGCGAGAGCATCCGCTGCTTGCCGGCCTCGCCCTGGGTCCGCATGGGCGCCACGCTTATTTTGTGCACTCCTATCAACTCAAGCCCGCGGACCGCGCCGATCTGATTGCCGAGGCCGATTACGGCGGCGCCGTTACCGCCGTGGTCGGACGCGATAATATTGTCGGCACCCAATTTCATCCCGAGAAGAGCCAAAAACTCGGCATCGCGCTGATCGCAAATTTTTTGAAGTGGAAGCCGTGATTCTGTTTCCGGCCATCGATCTCAAGGACGGTCGTTGCGTGCGTCTGCGGCAGGGCGACATGGCGCGCGCGACGATCTTCAACGACGATCCCGCTGCGCAGGCCGAGATATTTGCCGGGCAGGGCTTTGAATATCTGCATGTTGTCGATCTTGACGGGGCCTTTGCCGGCAAACCGATGAACGCAACTGCGGTCGAGCGCATTCTAAGCGCGGTCAAAATTCCGGTGCAGCTCGGCGGCGGCATTCGCCAGCGTGCGACAATCGAGGCGTGGCTTGGCAAAGGCGTCGCGCGCGTCATTATCGGCACCGCGGCGGTGCGCGATCCGGCGCTGGTGAGGGAAGCGGCCCGCGCCTTTCCCGACCGGATCGCGGTCGGGCTCGATGCCCGCGACGGTCGCGTAGCCGTCGAGGGCTGGGCCGAAGTCTCGACCCTTTCCGCGCTCGATCTCGCGCGGCGTTTCGAGGACGCTGGCGTGGCCGCCATCATCTATACCGACGTCGCGCGCGACGGCATGCTGAAAGGCCTCAACCTCGCTGCCACGATTGCGCTGGCCGAAAGCATCTCGATTCCCGTTATCGCCTCGGGAGGACTCGCTTCGCTCGCCGATGTGCAGGCGCTGCTCGAACCGCGCGCACAGAAGCTCGAAGGCGCCATCATCGGCCGCGCGCTCTATGACGGTCGGCTCGATGCCGCGGCGGCGCTGGCATTGGTGCGCGACGCGAAGGCGCCGGCGTAATGTTCAAGGTCCGCCTCATTCCTTGCCTGGATGTGAAAGACGGCCGCGTCGTCAAAGGCGTCAACTTTGTCAATCTGCGGGATGCCGGCGATCCTGTCGCCGCGGCGATCGCCTATGATGAAGCCGGCGCCGATGAACTGACGTTCCTCGATATTACCGCTAGCCACGAGAACCGCGGCATCATGCTGGATGTGGTGCGACGCACCGCCGAAGCCTGTTTCATGCCACTCACCGTCGGCGGCGGCATCCGCACCATCGAAGATATTCGCGTACTGCTGGCGTCTGGCGCCGACAAGGTTTCCATCAATACCGCGGCAGTCGTGCGTCGCAACTTCGTAAAGGAAGCCGCCGAAAAATTCGGTGATCAGTGCATAGTCGTTGCCGTCGATGCCAAGCGCGTGGCAAAGCCCGGCGAGGCGCCGCGCTGGGAGATTTTTACACACGGCGGGCGCAAGGCGACCGGCATCGATGCCGTCGCTTATGCGCGGGAAGTGGCCGCCCTTGGCGCCGGCGAAATTCTGCTGACCTCCATGGATCGCGACGGGACGCGAAAAGGCTTTGACATTGCGCTCACGCGCGCCATTGCCGATGCCGTGACGGTGCCGGTCATCGCTTCGGGCGGTGTCGGCACGCTCGAACATCTGGTCGAAGGCATTCGCGACGGCCATGCCAGTGCGGTGCTCGCCGCCTCGATCTTTCACTTCGGCGAACATTCGGTGCGTGACGCCAAGGTTTACATGGCGCGCGCGGGACTGCCGATGCGCCTCGATCCTTGACGCTGCGCTATGGGCCTTTTGCCCAAAGCAGCGCATGCTCCAGGCGATCATTGCCCCAGAACATTTCACCATCGGCGCAAATGAACGTAGGCGCGCCAAAAATGCCGTGCCGCCGGGCTTCCTCGGTCTGGCTCCGCAAACGCGCTTTGTTGTCATCGGATTGGGCAACGGCGAGCACAGGGTCAGCCGCAATGTCGAGTCGCGTCAGGACGTCGGCGATCGTCGCCGGGTCGTCGATGCGCCCGGCCTCGCCGAACTCGGCGCGAAATACCTCGACGCAAAACGCTTCCCCCCATCCGCTCGCCAGGCCGATCAATGCAATACGGGCGGCAAGAAGGCTGTTCTGCGGAAATGGCTCGGGCCGCATAAAGGGCAGCGAGAGCTCCATGCAGATGCGCTCGGGGGCCGGAAATTGACGATGACGCCGGCGTCCTTGGATAGGGCGCCCAGCCGCAGGGCGGCAGGGTAGGAATAGGTCGATGCAAAATCGAACCAGAAATCGAGACCAGATGGCTTCATGGCCGATCCAAAGCCGAACAGGTGGGGTTTTTTACTCGGTTCGTGCTCTTTCCCTAGACGTACTAGAGAATATTTGAGGTATACGTGGTAAGGATAGTTGCAGAAGGAACTATTGATGTCGGCGTTCACCCTCCACGACCTGGAAAGGCGCGTGCAGAGCCGCGCGCAAGAGAGCGCGGAGTTGTCCTATACCCGCAAGCTCCTGGATCGCGGCGTGGCGCAATGCGCCAAAAAGCTCGGCGAGGAAGCGGTCGAAGCCGCAATTGCCGCCATCAGTGAGGAGCGGGGGCGGGTCATCGGCGAGGCCGCCGATGTGCTCTATCACCTCATCGTCGTGTTGCACGCCCGCGGCATCACGCTTGACGAGGTCGAAGCCGAGCTCGCCGCGCGCACCCGCCAATCGGGCCTCGATGAAAAAGCGGCACGCAAGAGCGGCTGAGGAGCGGATTTCAGAAACGAGCCGACATTAAAATCCGGAAGTCATCGCCTTCATGGAGCAGCGCGCCACGCAAGACGTCTCGCCGTACCGCGTTTATTCACGCGGTGAATGGGCGACGCTGCGCGAAGATACGCCGATGACGCTCGAGCCGGACGAAATCGTACGGCTGCGCTCGATGCACGATCGGCTCGACATGTCGGAGGTCGAAGAGATTTATTTGCCGCTATCGCGGCTTCTGTCGCTTTACGTCGCGGCGACCCAAAGTCTGTTTCGCGCGCAGCAGGACTTCCTTGGTACCAAAGACGCCAAGATGCCCTATATCATAGGCGTCGGCGGCTCGGTCGCGGCCGGCAAATCCACCACCGCGCGGGTGCTGCAGGCATTGCTTGCCCGTTGGCCAAACGTCCCCAAGGTCGATCTCATCACCACGGACGGCTTTCTCTATCCGAACGCTGTGCTTGAGCGCGAAGGCCTGATGGACAAGAAGGGTTTTCCGGAAAGCTACGATTTGCCGGCGCTGTTGCGCTTTCTCTCAGACATAAAGGCCGGACGCCGACCGGTGCGGGCGCCGGTCTACTCGCATCTCATCTACGACATCATTCCCAATCAGTGGGTCGAGATCGATCGACCGGACATTTTGATCGTCGAAGGCCTCAATGTATTGCAGGCCGGTCGTCTGCCGCGTGACGGCAAAGCCGTGCCGTTCGTTTCGGATTTTTTCGACTTCTCGGTCTATCTCGATGCCGATGAGGACGTGCTGCTGCGCTGGTATGTCGATCGCTTCCTGACGCTGCGCGGTACGTCATTTGCCGATCCCAAATCCTATTTTCATCGCTATGCGCGCCTCTCCGACAAGGAAGCGATCGCGACCGCGACTTCGATCTGGAATCGCATCAATCTCGTCAATCTGCGGGAGAATATCCTGCCGACGCGGCCGCGCGCCGATCTGATCTTGAAAAAGGGCGAAAGCCATCTGGTCGAGGAAGTGGCGCTGCGGCGCCTGTAAGCTTCAGGCGGCGAAAGCGGCGGAGTTTGATGCGGCGAGCGCTTCTGCCAGCTGGTCGCGATCGAGCGGCTTGATCAGAAAACCATCCATGCCGGCCGCCAGGCACGCGTCGCGATCCTCGGCAGAGACGTTTGCGGTCAACGCGATGATCGGGGTATGCAAGCCTTGATCTTCGGCTTCGACGGCGCGGATGCGACGGGTAGCCGCGATGCCGTCCATGCCGGGCATGTGCAGATCCATCAGCACGCGATCAAAGGGTGTCCCAGCTGCCCGGGCGGCCTCCCAGCACGCGACCGCAGCGCTGCCGCTCTCCGCCATCGTCACGTGATGACCTAGCTTCATCAGCAAAGCGCGCATGAGCAGCGCATTAATTTCGTTGTCTTCGGCGACGAGGATCGACAAACCGTCGCCGCCGGGTACGACCGGCGGCGCTGCAATCGGCGCGATGGTTGGTTCCTCGGCCGCCATTCCATGGTCGAAAGCGTCGTCGGCCGAGAAACGCGCGGCGAGCGAAGCGGCGCGGACCGGCTTGATCAGATAGCCGGTAAAGCCGGCCTCTTTGAGCGCCGAAAGCTCGTGCCGCATGGCCGGTGTAACGAGTACGAGCCGACGTGAAGCATTCGCCGCAAGTCTCGCCAGCGCCGCGCTCGTTCCGGTACCGAGCGCATGGTCAACCAAAACTGCGCTCCAGGGCTGCTCGGGCATCAGGGCGGCTGCAACATTTTCGTCGGGAACAATGGCGGTGCGCGCGCCCCAACGCTGCAACCGACGCGCCAGCAAAGAGGCTTCGATCGCCGCCGGAGCAATGATGAGAATATTATGCCCATGAAGGTCGGGCGCGGTGAATGCCGACACGTCGGCGACGCCATCGCGCCGCAGCGGTATGGTGACGCGGAAGGTCGATCCTTTGCCTAACGCGCTTTCGATCGCGATCGTGCCGCCCATGCGCTCGACGATGCGTTTGGAGATCGTCAGCCCGAGGCCGATGCCGTCGAATTTTCGCGTCGGACCGCTATCGGCTTGTTCGAATTCGGCAAAGATGCGGGTTTGATTTTCAGGCGCGATGCCGATCCCGGTATCGCGCACCGAGATCGCAATGTGATCGGGCTGCTCGCTCGGCTCGACGATAATCGACACACCCCCGCTCTCGGTGAACTTGATGGCGTTGCCGGCGAGATTGAACAGCACCTGGCGCAGCCGCGCCGCGTCACCGATAACGCGGGCCGGCAAGCGTTCGTCGATATAGGCGCAGATTTCGAGGCCCTTGCCCTGGGCGCGCGGGCCGAGGAGTTCGACAGTTGCTTCAACGAATCCGGCGAGCGCAAACGGTGCGGCCGTCAATTCGAGCCGGCCCGCCTCGATCTTGGCGAGATCGAGCATTTCCTCGATGAAGCCCAACAGCGTCTGGCCCGACGTTTTTGTGGCCGCAACATAGCTCGTCTGTTCGGGCGTGAGCGGCGTGTCGCCGAGGAGATCGGCCATGCCAAGAATGCCATTGAGGGGCGTGCGGATCTCGTGCGAGACCATGGCCAGGAAGCGCGACTTGGCGCGGTTGGCCGCTTCCGCCTGATCCCGCGCCTCGGCAAGCGCCCGTTCCGCCATGACCCGGTCGGTGATGTCGCGGCCGACGCTCTGGGTCTCGCTCTCGCCGTCCGAGCGAACGGTGACCTCTCGCCAGGCGATCCAGCGCGAACCGTCGCCCGACCGAATCTTCTGGTCGTAAATGCGCGTACCATCCGCGTG
This sequence comes from Hyphomicrobiaceae bacterium, assembly GCA_021324465.1. Lineage (GTDB taxonomy): Bacteria > Pseudomonadota > Alphaproteobacteria > Rhizobiales > Xanthobacteraceae > BOG-931. The sequence goes on along the minus strand of JAJPJB010000042.1, from coordinate 50,389 downwards.
CTGCACGGCTTTGCCTTGCTCCTCGACCGGCAAGGCAAAACTGCTGCCGACGAGTTCGTCACGGCTCCGCCCGGCCAGCGCGCAGAAGGCATCGTTGACATAGGTGACCGTGCCGGAGCTGTCGCGCCGAACGATGACATCACCCTGCGCTTCAAAAAAGCTGTTTGCGCGCTCCTGCGCCTCCTTGATTTCCCAGTGGCGATCTTCCACTTCCTCGAGCCGCGCTTCGAGCTCACGCAACTCGCCTTTCATTTGTCGAATGCGTGACAGCATAATACCCATGCCGCCGCAGGCCGCACCGAACAACGCTGCCACGCCGATGGCGAACATATTCGGGTCGTAATTGCCGCTGGTGGCGCCGGACAAGAACCCGAAAGCCACCGCGAAGGACGTCGTGGTGATCGCCACGCCGCGAATGATCAAGGAGAGCAGCCGGCGGGTAATTATGGCGGGCTTTCGCAGTCGCGCGCGAGGCCGCATTGTGTCTGTCCCCGCTTGGCGCAGCGCAGGAAGGGCGCCCCGCCGGATTTCGGTTACCGATGCGCTGACGGCCAATTTGGCTTATGAACCTTGCGCATCTCTTGCCGGCGTTGAAAGCCTGAGGCCTGCGATTGGAGCGAAGGTTGATGCTTTGTTAACATGACCGCGGCCATGACCCTGTGGCAGCGCTGCGCCTATGCGAGCTGTGCCGGAGTATTCGGATGGACAAGCCCCTGATTTCAAAACGCGGACGGTCGAAGACCGCCGAAAAAAACCGGTCCGACCGGCCGTCGCGGGCCGAGGCCGAGGCTGCCGTGCGTACACTCATTCAATGGGCGGGCGACAACCCGGACCGCGAAGGCTTGCGAGCCACGCCGGCGCGTGTCGTGCGCGCCTATGAGGAATGGTTTGCCGGCTATAACCACGATCCTCGGGATTATCTCAAGCGCACCTTCGAGGAGATCGGCGGCTACGACGAGGTCGTGGTCCTGCGCGACATTCGTTTTGAATCGCATTGCGAACATCACCTCGCGCCGATCATCGGCCGCGTCCATATCGGCTATCTGCCGCGCAACCGCGTCGTCGGCATCTCAAAGCTGGCGCGACTGGTCGAGGTCTATGCCCGGCGGCTGCAGATCCAGGAAAAGATGACCGCCGAGATTGCCTCTTGTCTGGATTCCGTGCTCAAGCCGCATGGGGTCGCCGTCGTCACGGAGGCGACGCATCAATGCATGACCACGCGCGGCGTGCACAAACCGGGCGTTACCATGGTTACAAGCCGCATGCTCGGCGTCTTTCGCGACCACGCCGAGACGCGGCAAGAATTCTTGTCAGCCATCGGAATGCGCGGTTCCGTTCACGGCAGCAACGGCGTCGGCTAGCATCGGAGAAAGAAAAATCGATCGTCGCTCGGTGCAGAATTGCCCGTGCCGGACGACGACGACAGCCTAGGTGGCAGAGCTTGCCGAGGGTGTGAACTTGACGTTTTCCAGGCCTTTGTCGTTCTTATGGAGCGCGAGAAAATTCATTCCGACCGGAAATATCGAGTAGCCGGCGCGTTCGAGCCATCCGCGCAGGGCGTTCTGATCCGTCTTCAATGCCTCGACATAGAGGATCGGCTGCCGCTCGGCGATGCATTTCGCCGCGCCGGCCAAGACGTCAAGCTCCATGCCTTCGACGTCGATCTTTATCAGATCGAGCCGGGGAAAGTTGAACGAGTCGAGATGGAGCATTGGCACGTCGATCATGGCGTCTTCGGAATAGTTGATCACTTGGCCTATGAATTCCGTCCTGTCCTGCTTTCGGAGCTCCAGACTGCCGAAACTGGCATTGGCCAGATAATTCGGCTGTGGAATTTTCATCGTGCCCGTTTGACTTGATACCGCAGCATTGATGGCGCGGGCATTGAAGCAATTGTTGATGGCGATATTGCCCGCAAGTGCGTAGTAGATCCGCTCCTGCGCTTCGAAAGCCAATACTCTGCCCCAGCCGGTCATATGCTTGGACCACTCGATAGTGTGGACGCCAAGGTTGGCGCCGCAATCGATCGCGACGACGCCATCGCCATAATGCTTGCGCCGCAGATCGAGCAAGGTCCGCAACAAGATTACCTCTTGCCAATCATAGGAGGCTTGGCCGAGAAGTTGGTAGCCGACGCCAAAGCTGCCGCCAGCTCCGGCATGTTGATCAAATCGGTTCACGATCAAGGTGCCGTGATCGGTCGAGGCGGTGATAAAGGCCAGAGGCCGGACGGGAATGGGCATGGATGGAGGCCTGCGAATGCCGGTTGTGGTCCAAGCAGACGCGGCGCCGCTTGGGGTCGAATCGAACACCATTTAATCCGATTCGCCGTGACGGCGGCATCGGCTCCATGGCCGCCGAGAGCTGAGCTGCGTGGGCGCGGAACCAGGTACGTGTCGCGCAGCGGTCGGCGTGATTAGGCCGCATGGCGGACTTCGTCTGCCAATGCGCGGTATGACAGGGCCTCGGCCAAATGAACCCGGCTCACCTTTTCGACGCCGTCGAGATCGGCGAGCGTCCGCGCCACGCGCAGCACACGATGATAGCCGCGGGCCGAGAGCCGCATGGCGTCCGCGGCTTCGCGCAGGAGCGACATGCCGCTTGCGTCAGGCCGCGCCACGTCTTCAAGGACCGCGCCTGAGACGGCGGCGTTACTGCGAATATGCGGCAGGCCGATTGCGGCATAGCGGGCCACCTGACGCTCACGCGCAAGCGCCACGCGCTCGGCGACTTCGCGGCTGCCCTCGGTCGGAGGCGGCAGGATGAGGTCGGCGGCGGTGACCGCCGGGACTTCAATATGCAGATCGATGCGGTCGAGCAATGGTCCCGACAATCGCGCCTGATAATCGGCCGCGCAGCGCGTGGCAGGCCCGCGCCGGCAGGCGAAGCCGGGATCGCTGGCGTGCCCGCAGCGGCAGGGATTCATGGCCGCGACCAGCATGAACCGCGCCGGATAGGTCACACGATGATTGGCGCGCGCGATCGAGACCTCGCCGGTTTCCAGCGGTTGCCTCAGCGAGTCGAGCGCGTGCGGCTGGAATTCCGCCAATTCGTCGAGAAACAGTACGCCATGATGGGCCAGCGACACCTCGCCGGGCCGCGCATGAAGACCGCCGCCCACCAGAGCCGGCATGCTGGCGGAGTGATGGGGCGCACGGAACGGCCGGCGATTGGTTAGCGCGCCGCCTTTGATCTCGCCTGCGATCGAAGCGACCATCGACACTTCGAGCAATTCGGCCGGCGCCAGGGGCGGCAGGATCGATGGCAGCCGCGCCGCGAGCATGGATTTGCCGGCACCGGGCGGGCCCACCATGAGCAAATTATGGCCGCCGGCCGCTGCCACTTCGAGGGCGCGCTTGGCGCTCTCCTGGCCCTTGATATCGGCGAGATCGAGCGCGGGACCCGTCACGTCCAGAATTTTCGGCTGCGGCCGCGACAGCACTTGCGTGCCCTTGAAGTGATTGGCGAGCTGAATGAGCGACGACGCGGCAATGATCTCGATCTCCGGGCTTGCCCAGGCCGCTTCCGGTCCGCAAGCCGCGGGACACATCAGTCCTTCGCCGCGCGCATTGGCCCCGATGGCCGCGGGCAGCACGCCCGCGACCGGGGCGATCGAGCCGTCAAGTCCAAGCTCACCGAGAACCGTAAAGCCAGAAAGGGCATCGTGCGGGATGGCGCCGATCGCGGCCATGAGCCCGAGGGCGATCGGCAGATCGTAATGGCTGCCCTCTTTGGGCAAATCGGCCGGCGCGAGATTAATGGTGATGCGGCGGGCCGGCAGCGCGAGCCCCGAGGCGATCATGGCCGAGCGCACGCGTTCGCGGGCTTCCGACACCGCCTTATCGGGCAAACCGACAATGGTAAAGACGGGCATGCCCGGTGCAACCTGGACCTGAACGTCGACAGGCCGGACTTCAATGCCCTCGAACGCAACCGTGGAGACGCGCTGGACCATGTTTGCCCGATCGATGTCTGCCTTTGCCTGATTGATGCCTGCCTTTGCCTGATCGATGTCTGGCCCGCCCGAGGAATGTCTTTCCCTATCGGAGGCATGCCCCCCTTGGTCGCGGGAACAAATCTAAACTACCGGACGTTTCACCGCAAGAACATTTAAGGAACAGAAGTTCCGGCGCGCGCAGCCGGGGCTCATCGGCGCTTGCCCGCGTCCAGCAATTCGCGGCGTGTTGTCTCGAGAATCTCGTCGGATAAGTCGCGCCTGCCGACGGCATTATGGCTGGGTGGTGGCGCCGTAACCTTCTTCACTCTTTTGGTCGCCGCCGCCATGGGCACGCCAGGCGTGCTAAGCGCTCTGCATCATTGCCGCGGCACTCGTGCTCACGGTACGCAAATCCACGCGCTCGGGCATCGGCGCTGTGGCGCCCGTGCCGGCGCGCAGCGAGCAAAATCAGCGGCGCTTTTCCAGGATCTTGTCCCAGATCAGGGCTGCGATGTCGGGCCCGCCGAAATTCTTCACGGCGCGAATGCCGGTCGGCGAAGTGACATTGATCTCGGTGAGATAATTGCCGATCACGTCGATGCCGACAAATAGCAGGCCGCGCTCGCGCAGAGCCGGTCCGAGCCGCTTGCAGATTTCGCGCTCGCGATCGGTGAGGTCGGTCGCCTTGGGCAGGCCGCCGCGCACCATGTTGGAGCGCAGATCATCTGCCGCGGGCACCCGATTCACGGCGCCGGCAAATTCGCCGTCCACCAAAATGATGCGTTTGTCGCCCTCCTTCACCGCCGGCAGAAATTTCTGCACCACCCAAGGCTCGCGAAATGTGGCAGCGAACAGATCGTAGAGCGAGCCGAAATTGAGATCCTCGCGCGACAGCAGAAACACCGCTTCGCCGCCTTTGCCGTAAAGCGGCTTCATGACGATATCGCCATGCTCGGCGCGAAACGCTTTGATCGCGGCGAGATCGCGCGTCACCAGCGTCGGCGGCATCAGATCGGGAAATTCGGTGACAAAGACCTTTTCCGGCGCATTGCGCACCTGCGCCGGGTCGTTGACCACGAGCGTCTTCGGCTGGACCCGCTCGAGCATATGCGTCGAGGTGATGTAGGCGAGGTCGAACGGCGGGTCTTGACGCAGCAGCACCACATCAAACGAGGATAGCTCGGCTTGTCGCGGCTCACCCAGGGTAAAATGATCGCCCGGAATATCGCGCACGACCAGCGGGTGGACGGTGGTAAGCACTTTACCGTCACGCAAGGACAGCCTGTCCGGCGTGTAATAGGACAAGTTAAAAGCGCGTGCTTGCGCCTCCAGCAGTAAAGCAAAGGTGGAATCGCCACGGATGTTGATCCGCTCGATCGGATCCATTTGGACGGCGACATTCAAGCTCATTGTTTCTTTCGGCTCTTGGGACAACGGGGCGGGTCACCGCAATGGTGGCGGCAAAGCTCTACGCAATTTCTGCGCTGCGGGCTACAGCCATGCGTGAATCAGCGGCCGGCATCGAAAGCGTTGACGATATGCTGCGGGATCTTGCCCGGCACGACCACGATCACGTCGAAACGAATGTCGCCCTCGGCGTCGGCGGGATGGTGCGCGAGCCAGAGCTCGGCGGCGCCGATGATGCGCTGCTTTGAACGTTCCGTGACGGCTTCCACAGCCTCGTCCAGGGTCGCGCGCGCTTTGACCTCGACAAAGATCAGGGTGCGGCGACGGCGGGCAACAATGTCGATTTCGCCGAATGGCGTTTTCCAACGCCGCGCCAGAATCCGATAGGCCTTGGCGATTAAGAGCATGGCGGCGCGGCTTTCGGCCGAGAGGCCAAGCTTGAATGCCGCCAGGCGTTCCGGTCGCGGCGCGGCTTTGAGCGGCTTGAGCGGTTCAGCGCGGCGTGCCATCGCTGGCTTGCCCTTCGGTTTTGGCGAGCGCCAGCGCGCGTTGATAGACGTCGCGCCGCGGCAGGCCGGTCAAATCCGCAACTTCATCGACGGCATCCTTTACTGATCCGCGCGACAGCGCCTCGCGCAGCAAGGACTCCATTTCGGCCGCACTCGCGGGCTGTCGTGCCGGCGGCGGCGCGACGACCAGCACAAGCTCGCCGCGCGGCTCCTTATCGGCACAAGCGTCCGCCAGCGCTCTGAGACTGCCGCGCTGCACATCCTCGTGCAGCTTGGTCAGCTCGCGACACAGCGCCGCTTGGCGTTGCTGGCCGAGACCATCGGCGAGATCGGCCAGCGCCGCAGCGATGCGCGGTGCGGTCTCAAAGAAGACGAGCGTTCCCGGAATATGGCCGAGCTCGGCGATACGCGAACGGCGCGCGGCTTGTTTCGGCGGCAGAAAGCCCGCGAACAGGAACTGATCGGTCGGCAAGCCAGCGACCGTCAGCGCAGCCAGGAGCGACGAGGCGCCAGGCAGCGTTGTGACGGTCAATCCCGCCTCCTGCGCGGCGCGCACCAATTTAAATCCCGGATCGGACACCAGCGGCGTGCCGGCATCCGATACCAGCGCAATACTCGCGCCCTGCAGCAGGCGATTCAGCAACATCGGCCTTGCCTGCGCCGCATTGTGCTCATGATAAGGCGTTAGCGGCGTCGCAATCCCGTAACGATCAAGAAGCTTACGGGTGACCCGGGTGTCCTCACAGGCGATCACGTCGGCACCGGCAAGAGCTTCCAGCGCCCGCAACGTGATATCGCCGAGATTGCCGATGGGAGTTGCGACGATATGCAGGCCGGGCGCAAGTTTTGGCGCCGAGATCCGTTGACCGGCAAGCGTGTAGCGCCGCTGTCGCTCGGGGGCGGCCTGATTTTGGTTGGTCTTGCTCATCGCCGCCAATTTAGCCGCGCCGCGCTCTGGCGTCATGACGGCGAAGCCGCGGCGCCATCGCGCGAACCGGCCCCGGCGCGCCGGAATGTCCTGTTCATTCCTTTGGTTAACGATTCGCCGCCAATATGTCAGATTGGCGATGCCTATTGGCTTGGCGCTATTGTCCGCGCCGTGAGGAGAACCGCCCGTGTCGTCGCAATCGAAGCCTTTGGCGTCGGCGTCCATGCCGACGCGGCGCCGCTCGATTGCGGGGCTTTTGGCGACGACCGGCCTGTTTGCAGCCGGGTGCACCCAGAATTCGCAATATCTTTCCGCCACACCGCCGGCGCAGAGCGGTGCGCAGACGCCACAGGGCGTGACGATCGGCGCCGGTCAGGTCAAGGCTGGCCTTATTCTGCCTCTGAGCGCGCCCGGCAATGCGGGTGTCGCCGGCCAAGCCATGCGCAATGCTGCGGAAATGGCGATTGCGGAATTCAAAGAACCGAATGTGCAGCTTTTGCTGAAAGACGACGGCGGCACAGCCGAGGCGGCCCGGCTTGGCGCCCAGCAGGCGATCGACGAAGGGGCCGAAATCGTCCTAGGCCCGCTTTTCGCACAGTCGGTCACTTACGTCGGGCAAGTGGCGCGGGCGCGCAACATCCCCGTCATCGCGTTTTCAACGGACGCAAATGTCGCGGCAAGCGGCGTCTATCTCTTGAGCTTTTTGCCGGAATCAGACGTCGAGCGAATCGTTCAATATGCCGCCGCCACCGGAAAGCACTCCTTTGCGGCGCTCATCCCGGACAACGCCTATGGCGCGGTGGTGGAAGCCTCGCTCAAGCAGGCGGTGGCGCGTCACAACGGGCAAATTATCGCGCTGGAACATTACCCTCACGACAAAGGTGGCATGGCGAATCCAGTCAGGATCGTGGCCCAGGCGTCGGCCCGTGCCGATTCGCTGTTCATTCCCGATGGCGGGGACGCCGTCCCAGATGTTGTCGCCGCCCTGGCCGGTAACGGCGTCAATGTGAAACGGCTGCAGCTTCTCGGCACCGGACTGTGGGACGATCCGCGAATTTATGCGACCGCATCGTTAGATGGCGGCTGGTATGCGGCGCCTGACGCGGCAGGGTACCGCAACTTCACCATGCGCTATCGCGCCCGTTACAAGCAGGACCCGGTCCGAACTGCCACTTTGGCCTATGACGCGGTGGCCTTGGTCGCCGCCCTGGTCAAGACGCAGGGTGCGAACCGGTTCTCGCCTGAAACGCTGACCAATCCCTCCGGCTTTTCGGGGATCGATGGGCTGTTTCGCTTCCGTCCCGACGGCACGAATGATCGCGGGCTTGCAGTCCTGCGGGTGGCGCCCGGCGGCGCCCAAGTGGTGGCCGCTGCACCAAAAAGCTTCGGCGGCTCGCCGGCCGGATAGTAAGCCGACTTATGAAATCGGAGCCGTGCCTACGCGGCCAAATCGGCGACGACCGCGTCTAGGACCGGAAAGCCCGGCATCGTTACGCGCAGGCGGCCTGTTTCTGTCGTTTCGACCAGCCCATGCTCACGCAGCGTCGCAATGCGCGCGGGATCCAGGGTCCGCCCCGCAATGGCCTCATAGCGCGCGAGTTCGATACCCTCGGACAGCCGAAGCCCCATCAGAAGAAACTCGTCGGCGCGCTCCTCCCGCAAAAGCACCTCGTCACTGGTGATCCCGTGGCCTTCCGCCTCTACCAGCGCCAGCCAAGCCTCCGGCCGTCTTGCTGTCGCGGTAGCATGGCGCTCGCCGTCAATGTCGAGCCGGCCATGCGCGCCCGGGCCGATGCCGGCATATTCCTGGGCGCGCCAATAGACGAGATTGTGCCGACACTCGGCGCCGGGTCGGGCATGGTTTGAAATTTCATAGGCCGGCAAGCCGTGCGCGGCGCAGATCTCCTGCGTCGTATCGTAAAGCGCGCGGGCCGTGTCCTCGTCCGGCAACTGCAATCTGCCTGCCGCGTGGAGCGCAGCAAACGGCGTTTCGGGCTCGATGGTCAATTGGTAAAGCGAAAGATGCTCGCCGGCCTCTGCGAGCGCAGCTTTGAGTTCTTTAGCCCAAGCCTTGGGCGTCTGGTTCGGCCGCGCATAGATCAGGTCGAAAGAATAGCGATCAAACACCAAGCGAGCGACGCCGACGGCCTCAAGCGCCTCCCGCGCGGTATGCAGCCGCCCAAGCTCGGCCAAGACCTGATCGTCGAGCGCCTGAACGCCGAGCGAAACACGATTGACACCGGCGGCGCGATAGCCGCGAAAGCGGGTGGCTTCGACGCTGGTCGGATTCGCTTCCAGCGTGATTTCCGCATCAGCTGCGACGCGCCACTGACGGGCGATAGAATTAAGCACACCGGCAATCGTCGATGGCTGCATCAAGGATGGCGTGCCGCCGCCGAAAAAAATGGTCGAGACGGTGCGGCCGCGCACCCGCTCGGCGACCGTTTCGATCTCGCGGTGAAACGCCCGCAGAAAGCGCTGCTCGTCGATCGCCGCATGCCGGACATGGCTGTTGAAGTCGCAATACGGACATTTCGATAGGCAAAACGGCCAATGAATATAGACGCCGAACGCCTCCTTACCGGCCGAGCCGCTGCTACCCAAGGCACGCCTCCGCGAGCTCCAGAAAGGCGCGGGCCCGATGCGAGAGACCTCTGCCGCGCGGGGGAAGACCATGTTTCTCCTCGCTGGCCATTTCGCCAAAAGTCCGCTTATGGCCATCGGGCAGGAACATCGGATCATAGCCAAAGCCTTTGTCGCCCCGCGGCGGCCAGACCAGCACGCCATCGACGCGACCCTCGAATTGCTCCAGATGGCCGTCCGGCCAAGCGACGCAAAGTGCCGAGATGAAATGCGCCTTGCGTCGGTCAGGACTGAGGGCGCCGCGCCCGTGCAATTTGTCTTCGATCATGCGCATGGCTCTGGCAAAATCCTTATCAGGGCCGGCCCACCGCGCCGAATAGATTCCCGGCTCGCCGTCGAGCGCATCCACGACCAGGCCGGAATCGTCGGCAAAAGCCGGCAAATCCGTCGCTTCGGCGACGCTTTGCGCCTTGATTCGCGCATTATCGCCGAAGCTCGTACCGGTTTCTTCAGGCTCTTTGAGTCCCAATTCGCCCGCCGATAGTGCGTCGACGCCATAGGGCGTAAGCAATTCGCGCATCTCCGCGAGCTTTCCCGGATTATGCGTCGCAATCACGAGCCTGCCTGTGATGCGACGATGAGGAGGGCCGCTCACATCACCGCCATCTTTTGCAAATCAACCAGTTTGGCGACACCTTTGCGCGCCAGCGCCAGCAGCGCCGAAAACTGCTCTTCCGAAAACGGGGTCTTTTCCGCCGTCGCTTGCACTTCGACGATATGACCGGAGCCGGTCAGCACAAAATTCGCGTCAGTATCGGCCTGCGAATCCTCGGCATAATCGAGGTCAAGCACCGCCACGCCCGCGCAGACGCCGCAGGAAATCGCCGCAATATGGTCGCGCAGCACCTCGGCCTCGATCATCTGCCGCGCCTTCATCCAGGCGAGACAATCATGCAGCGCGATCCAGGCGCCGGTGATCGAGGCCGTGCGGGTGCCGCCGTCGGCCTGGATCACGTCGCAATCAATGGTGATTTGCCGTTCGCCGAGCGCCTTGAGGTCCACGACCGAGCGCAGGCTGCGTCCGATCAGTCGTTGAATTTCGACTGTGCGGCCATTCTGCCTGCCCGCCGAAGCTTCGCGGCGGGTCCGCTCAAGTGTCGCGCGCGGCAGCATGCCATATTCGGCGGTGATCCAGCCGCGCGCCTGGCCCTTCAGCCAAGGCGGCAGCCGATCCTCGAGCGTGGCGGTGACCAGGACGTGGGTGTCGCCGAATTTCACGAAGCAGGACCCCTCCGCGTATTTGACCACGCCGCGTTCGAGCGAGACGGCGCGCAACTCATCAGGCTGTCGGCGGCTCGGCCGCATGCAGATCTCCCGGTTGCCGAATGAAGCGTCTTTTAGGCGGTCCGCGGTCATCAGTGCAATGGCGCCAAACGCAACGATGCCGCAGGCCCGTTGCGGTACCGGTTGCCTCGCGGCGCGATCAGCCGTTACGCTTGTCCTGGAATCCGGGAGGCTTGCGCCAGTTATGGAAGCGACCCAAGCGATCGCGACATTCGCCGCCACGCTGACTCATGACGATCTTCCGCCGTCAGTGCGCGACCATTGCAAGAATCTTTTGCTTGACGCGCTGGCCTGTGCGGTCGCCGGCAGACGCGGCGAGGAAACCCCTCAGGTCGCGGCCTTCGCCGCCGCGTTGGCACAAGGCGCCCAATCGAGCGTGATCGGCGGCGGCTATCTATCGCTCGCCGGCGCCACGCTCCTGAACGCTTATCTCGTCACCGCTACCACCATGTGCGATGTGCATCGCGCGACCATGACTCATATCACACCGGAAGTCGTACCGCCGGCGCTGATGATCGCGGAGCGCGACGGGCTTTCGGGGCGCGCGCTTTTGGTCGCGATTGCCGCGGGCTGCGAAGTGACGACCCGCATCGGCATCAGCCTCGATTATCCGGCATTTCGTGCCCGCGGCTGGCATGGGCCAGGCATCATTGGCCCGTTCGGTGCGGCAGCCGCCGTCGGTTCGCTGCTTCGATTCGATGCCGATACCATGGCGCGCGCTTTCGGCCTGGCCGGCAGCCAGGCCGCCGGCACCTATGCCGCCTGGGGCACGCCGACGGTGAAATTCCATCAATGCCGCGGCGCGCTGTCGGGACTCCTGGCGGCCCTGTTGGCGCAGCAAAATTTTGTCGCCACCCGCGAGTTTCTCACCGCCAAGGATGGCGGTCTCTACCACAGCTACGCCAATGGCGGCTTGCCCGGTCTCGCTGTTGCCGAACTCGGCAAGCGTTTTGAGCTTGAGCAAATCGCCCTGCGGCTCTGGCCGTCAGCGACGGTCATTCAAGGCTTGGCCACCGCCATGTTCGATCTCGTGGAGAGGAATAAGATCGGTCCGGCCCAGGTGCGTCAGGTTCGCGTCGCGCTGAGCCAGAGCGCCTTTGACCTGCATGGCGCCTTTGCCACCTACAAAGCCAAATTCGAGGCGCTGTTGTCCGCGCATTACATCGCGGCCATCATCCTTCATGATCGAGCGCTCACCTTGGCGCAGTTTGAGCGCGATCGCTATGACGATTCGCGATTGCGAGCATTTGCCGCGCAACGGGTCCAGGTGCGCGCCGATCCTACGGTTAAGGGCTCACAGGCCGTCGTCGACATCGAGATGGTGGATGGCACGCTCTTGTCGGCAGAGTGCGAGCATCCGCTTGGCGCGCCGGAGAATCCGCTGTCGCGCGCCCAGATCGAAGAAAAGTTCCGCACCTATGCTGCGGGCGTCCTGTCGGACGCAAACGCCTGCGCGGTCATCGAGGCCGTCGATCGCCTGGAGGAATTCGGTTCGGTTCGTAAGCTTATGGACTTGCTGCGCGCCGAGACCGCGCCCCGTGCGATAGCGACAGCAGGATGATATATTTTGCTGGCTTGCGGTGTTGAGGCGGGTTCCCGCTTGCGGCGCCGCATCACAGGTGAAAGTCGCAAGACTTGGAGGGTCGCAAGACTTGGCCAGTCATGAATTCCCGGTTGGCGTGAACCAGCAGGGCCTCGCGCAGCTCAATGAGCGATCGCGCGAGATTTTTCGTCAGATCGTCGAAAGCTATCTGGCCACCGGCGAGCCGGTCGGTTCGCGCAACCTCTCGCGCATTCTGCCGATGACGCTGTCGCCTGCCTCGGTGCGCAATGTGATGTCGGACCTCGAGCAGCTCGGGCTGGTCTATGCGCCACATACCTCGGCCGGACGGCTGCCGACCGAAATCGGCTTGCGCTTCTTTGTCGATGCCTTGATGCAAGTCGGCGATCTCACCGAACGCGACCGCAAGGCGATCGAAGCTCAGGTCGCCGCCTCTGGGCAGAGCAAATCGGTCGAAGCCGTTTTGACCGAAGCTTCTGGCTTGCTTTCGGGTCTGAGCCGAGCCGCCGGCGTCGTGCTGACCGCGAAATCGAATCCGCGCCTAAAACACATCGAATTCGTCCGACTCGAGCCGGAACGAGCGCTCGTGATCCTCGTCGGGGAAGATGGCCAGGTCGAAAACCGCGTGCTTAACATACCGGTCGGCCTGCCGACGTCGGCGCTGACCGAAGCGACCAATTTTCTCAATGCGCGGATCCGCGGCCATACGCTTGATGAGGTGAAGCGCGAGATCGAACGGACGCTGCAGGAGAGCAAGGCGCAGCTCGACGAGCTCACCCAGAGAATTGTCGCCGACGGCCTGGCAAGCTGGTCGGGCGGTGAAAACGAGGAGCGCAAGCTCATTGTCCGGGGTCAAGCGCATCTGCTCGACGACCTCAAAGCAATCGCGGATCTCGAGCGGGTGCGGCTTCTGTTCGATGATCTTGAGACCCGGCGCGAGGTCATCGATTTGCTCGGCCGTGCCGAACAGGCCGACGGGGTGCGCGTCTTCATCGGCTCGGAAAACAAGCTGTTCTCGCTGTCGGGCTCTTCCACGATTGTCGCGCCCTATCACGATGCGTCGGGCCATATTGTCGGTGTGCTTGGAGTGATCGGCCCGACACGGCTCAATTACGCACGAATTGTTCCGATGGTGGACTATACGGCCAAGGTGGTGAGTAAGCTGCTCGGCGGCTAAGGCCATTTTCCAGTCTCTCTCTGCGCCGATCTTCCCGGTCGGGCCGCTTGATTTTTGCGCTTTCAGCCCTGATATGCCCGACATTGGCGCGGACCGAGGTTGCCGCTGCCGAAAATTTGGGTGTTTTTCGTATCGCTGAACTAATGGGATCGCAGATGACGGAACAGACCGCTCGCGCTGAGGACGAAGCGGCCCCGCCGCCTGAGGCTGCCGCGCCGGATCAGGCGCCAGGCGCCGCCGAAAATGCTCCGCCAAATCAGACTTCGGGTCAGGCGCCAAATCAGGCTTCAGGCCAGGCGCCAGATCGTGAGCCAAGTCCTGCGCCCTCCACCGCGCTTGAGCGCGAAAATGCCGACCTGAAGGATCGGCTCTTGCGCACGCTCGCCGAAATGGAAAATCTGCGCAAGCGGACCGAGCGCGAGATCGCCGATTCACGAGTCTACAGCGTGGCCTCGTTTGCGCGCGATATGCTCGCGGTTGCCGACAATATGCGGCGCGCGCTCGACGCGGTAACGCCGGAGATGCGCGCCAACGCCGAAAGCGGCGTCAAAGCGCTGATCGAGGGTGTCGATCTGACAGAGCGCGAGCTGCTGAAGGCGCTGGAGAAGAACGGCATTCGCCAGTTCTCGCCGCAGGGCGAGAAATTCGACCCGAATTTGCATCAGGCGATGTTTGAAGTGCCGGATGCAAGCGTGCCGGCAGGCAGCGTTGTGCAGGTGGTACAGCCGGGCTATATGATCGGCGAACGTATTTTGCGCCCGGCGCTGGTCGGCGTTTCCAAGGGCGGTCCCAAGACCGCGCCGGCCCAGGCCGCCGACAACGCCACCAACGACAACGCGAAGGCGGTTGGCTGACGCCGGTCGACTATTTTGGATCGATGTTGTCGCGCACGGTGCGCAGGCGGGTAAACATATCCGGCCACACGTTGGCACGCGCAATGCCGACCATCTGTAAGAAGCCGCCGGTACCAAAGCGCAGCCACTGCACAATCATGACATCGGTCTCGCTCTGCGATTCCTTGGCTTTGGCCAAGGTTTCGTAGCCCGACTGATTGTTGATGCGCAGTGGTTCTGCGTCGGTGACCTGCACATCCTTGACGCCGCCGATCTGCTGGAACAGCACGCGCGCGAAATTATCGCGGTCTTCCGGCTGGCCGGGGCCGCCCGGCATTGCGGCGATGAAGAAGCGCGCGTTTAAAGTTGGCGGGTTGGCGAGGGCATCTTGGTTTTTGCTCTGGCCGCCAATGCGATGTTTGCTTTGCTCCTGGATGTGACCTTGGGCGTCGTCCGCGGTCTCGCCCTGGCCTTTGCCTTGATCGGCATCGCGGTCGGCAGTCGTCTCGCTCGCCTTGTCGACCAGCATCAAAGCGCGTCCCGGCAGGACGTCTTCGACCTGGAAACCGGCCAAATCGCCGACTTTGAACGGCAACAGGCTGAGCCGCTCGGCGTCGGGCACACTCGGACGTATCGCAAGTGATGCGATAACATCGCGCATCGCTTTGTCGGGATAGGTGGCGTCCTGCTCAGGGACCTGCACGGTGACCAGCGCCGTGATATCCCCTGCCGACACGACCAGCAGCCATTTGCGGTAGCGCGCATTGTTGGCAGTCTGTTTGCCGCTGAGCAGAAAGCCTTTGCCGAGGCTGAGCTGAATTGGCTCGCGCTTGTCGATCTCGACGCCCTGCTTGCGCAGCGCATCGGGCATCATGGATTTTTCGAGCTGCGCATAGGCCTGCGCCGGCAACGTGGTCAGGAGAATGGCCGCATTCTTGTCGGGATCTTCGAAACCCATGAAATTACGGCTTGGCACCATGCTGGCGGGCGGAATGAGCCCGAGTCGCGAGCCTGTCGGAAAAATCACGTCGGCTGCATGCGCTGCGGGTTCCGAGAGGACCAATGCTGCAGCGATCAAAGCCGCGGCGGCAAGAGCCGCGGCGGCAAGAGCCTCGCGCACCCGATCGGGTCGAATCTGTGTCACTCTGGTCATGAACGGCCGTTAAGCGCGGGCTCCGCTGCTACGGTATCGGGCGTCGTCACCCGTCGCATGGTCAGGTTAATCCGTCCAGTCCCCTTCGGCCGGCCCAGACCAGATCCAGCCTCGCTGAAGCCGGCCTCGGTGAGCAGGGTTGAGGTGCCGGGATAAATCCGGTCGACGCCATGAAAGGCCAGCCGCGCGGCGCCCCCCAGCACGACCACGTCACCCGAATCGAGCCGAAAGGAGCGAGTAGGATCGCTGCGTCTCATACCGCCGACCCGAAACAAACAGGAATCGCCAAGCGAAAGCGAGACGACAGGTGCGGCAAAATCCCGCTCGTCGCGGTCCTGATGTAGACCCATCTTTGCCGAGGCCCTGTAGAAATTGATCAGGCAGGCCTCCGGCACACAGGGATAATCGGCGATCTCGCCCCAGATCCTTGCCAAAGCCTGTGGCAGCGGCGGCCACGCTTGCCCGGTCTCCGGATGGGTCGCCTGATAGCGATAGCCGTTCTCGTCCGAGACCCAGCCAAGCACACCGCAATTTGTCATGCGCACAGAAAACGGCCGGCCCGATTTCGGCATTCGCGGCGTAAACGGAGGCGCGGCTGCGCAAACCTGCCGGATCTGCGCGACCATCGCGGCCTGCGCTTCACGGTCGAGGTAGCCGCGATAGAGCCGCAGCCCGTCAATTCCAAGGTTCAGGGCTTGAGATTTCGCCATTGCGCAGCGCTTGAGCAGGTCTTTATCGGGCCTTTACCACGGCCCGGCAATTTTGCCGCGCGTCGCGCATTTCACGCGGCTTGCCGCGTCGGCTGCGGGCGCTGGTGGGGCAGGGATTATATGGCAATTCGCGGACATCCGGCATGTCAATGCGCGCCGACCATCGGCCTGCATACGGGCCGTGCAGTCCCCGCGCTTTGCCTGGGCGGCCGCCAATATCCGATGCGAGGCGCATTACCGGCGGCTCCTGCCTTGCAGGCCAATGATGCCCTCCTATATGAGCCAAGGGAAATTGCCTCGCGCAGCAAGCATGTATGACAGTTGGCTTGCGCCGCGCCTGAGGTGGACCGAGCGTAGAAAAAGGGGGTCGGATTTTTGGGCGCCTTCGGGGCCTGCCCGACCTGCCGCAAGAGAGAGGATTTAGGACCATGGGCAAGGTCATCGGTATCGATCTTGGGACCACGAATTCCTGCGTCGCCGTCATGGAAGGCAAGACGCCAAAGGTCATCGAAAATTCGGAGGGCATGCGCACCACGCCGTCTATCGTTGCTTTCACGGACGATGGCGAGCGCCTCGTCGGCCAGCCGGCAAAGCGCCAAGCGGTCACCAATCCGGAGCGCACAATTTTCGCAGTCAAACGTCTCATCGGGCGTCGCTACGACGACCCAACGGTGGAAAAGGACAAGAAGCTTGTCCCTTATAAGATTACGCGCGCCTCGAATGGCGACGCCTGGGTCGAGGTCGAAGGCAAGACCTATTCGCCGTCACAGATTTCCGCCTTCGTGCTGCAGAAGATGAAAGAGACGGCAGAGGCCTATCTCGGCAGCAAGGTCGAGCAGGCCGTCATCACCGTCCCGGCCTATTTCAACGACGCACAGCGTCAGGCCACCAAGGATGCCGGCAAGATCGCCGGCCTCGAAGTGCTGCGCATCATCAACGAGCCGACGGCAGCCGCGCTCGCCTACGGGCTCGACAAGAACAAGTCCGGCATGATCGCGGTCTACGATCTCGGCGGCGGCACATTCGATATTTCGATACTCGAAATCGGCGACGGCGTGTTCGAGGTGAAATCGACCAATGGCGACACCTTCCTCGGCGGCGAAGATTTCGATATGCGGCTGGTGAACTATCTGGCCGATGAATTCCAGAAGGAGCAGGGCATCGATCTGCGCCGTGACAAGCTTGCGCTGCAGCGGCTCAAGGAAGCCGCCGAAAAAGCCAAGATCGAGCTGTCGTCGACGACGCAGACCGAAATCAATCTGCCCTTCATTACCGCAGATGCTTCCGGCCCGAAGCACCTGACGATGAAGCTCACGCGCGCCAAGTTCGAGGCGCTGGTCGAGGATCTCATTCAGAAGACCGTGGAGCCGTGCCGGCTGGCGCTCAAAGATGCTGGTCTCTCTGCGGCCGAGATCAATGAGGTTGTTCTCGTCGGCGGCATGACGCGCATGCCGAAGGTCCAGGAGGTTGTGAAGCAATTGTTCGGCAAGGAGCCGCACAAGGGCGTCAATCCGGACGAGGTGGTAGCGGTCGGCGCGGCGATCCAGGCGGGCGTGCTGCAGGGCGATGTCAAGGACGTGCTGCTGCTCGATGTGACGCCGCTGTCCCTTGGCATCGAGACGCTCGGCGGCGTGTTCACGCGCCTAATCGATCGCAATACGACCATCCCGACGAAGAAGAGCCAGGTGTTCTCGACTGCCGAAGACGGTCAGACCGCGGTAACGATCCGTGTGTTCCAGGGCGAGCGCGAAATGGCAGCCGACAACAAGCTGCTTGGCCAGTTCGATCTGGTCGGCATCCCGCCGGCGCCGCGCGGCGTACCGCAGATCGAGGTCACCTTCGACATTGACGCCAATGGCATTGTCAACGTGTCGGCCAAAGACAAAGGCACCGGCAAGGAGCAGCAGATTCGCATCCAAGCTTCGGGCGGCCTGTCCGAAGCCGATATCGAGAAGATGGTGAAGGACGCCGAAGCTCACGCCGAGGAGGACAAGAAGCGCAAAGCGCAGGTCGAAGCGAAGAACCATGCCGAAGCGCTGGTC
This sequence comes from Hyphomicrobiaceae bacterium, assembly GCA_021324465.1. GTDB lineage: Bacteria > Pseudomonadota > Alphaproteobacteria > Rhizobiales > Xanthobacteraceae > BOG-931. Next base: position 32,205 of record JAJPJB010000042.1, on the reverse strand, counting down.
CACTCGACCGAGAAGACGCTCGCCGAGCACGGTTCAAAGGTCAGCGAGGCCGATCGTCGCGCCATTGAAAACGCGATGGCCGATCTCAAGGAAGCCTTGAAGGGCAATGATGCCGGCGTGATTGCGGCAAAGACCAATGCCCTGGCGCAGGCATCGATGAAGCTCGGCGAGGCCATGTACAAGCAGGCTGCGGAGCAGCAGACCGGCGGCGCTGGTGCCGGCTCTGGAGCCGAGGGCAAGAAGGAAGACGTCGTCGATGCCGAATTCACCGAAGTCGACGACGACAAGAAGAATAAAAAATCCGCTTGAGCCGGCGAGGCGGGCGATGCCGTTGCGGCATTACAGTGTAGCACCCCCGAATGAAAAGCGGGGGTGCACGTCGTCAGCAGCCAGCAAGATGGTCGAGTCGGCCGATTGCTTGTCTGTCGACTGGGCTGGTCATTCGGCTTGTAACTTGCCTCGCATCTTGGCTCATTGGACATCTTCGGGCGGGGTCTAATGGCCAAGCGCTGTTACTACGAAACTCTGGCGGTCGATCGCACCGCGAGCGAGACCGACATCAAGGCGGCGTTCCGCAAACAGGCCATGCAGTACCATCCGGATCGCAATCCGGGTGATAAGGAAGCCGAACACCGCTTCAAGGAAGTCAACGAAGCGTACGAGGTTCTCAAGGACCCTGAGAAGCGTGCAGCTTACGACCGCTATGGCCATGCCGCGTTCGAGCATGGCATGGGCGGCTCGGCTGCCGGCTTCGGCGCCGAATTCAGCACGACCTTCTCCGATCTGTTCGAAGGCATTTTCGGCATGTCGACCGGCCGCGGCCGCGGTTCTGGCCGCGAGCGCGGCGCCGATCTGCGCTACAACATGGAGATCTCGCTCCAGGACGCCTATCTTGGCAAGAATGCGCAGATCCGCATCCCGACCTCGGTGACATGCGAGGCCTGTTCGGGCTCCGGTGCCAAGGCCGGCACCAAGCCGAAAATCTGTCCAATGTGCGGAGGTCAGGGCCGCGTGCGCCACGCGCAAGGCTTCTTTACGCTTGAGCGGACCTGCCCGAATTGCCACGGCCGCGGCCAGTCGATTGACAGTCCGTGCGTGGCTTGTGCCGGCTCCGGCCGCGTGACACGGGAGCGCACGCTGGCAGTGAACATCCCGCCTGGCGTCGAAGACGGCACGCGCATTCGCCTGGCCGGCGAAGGCGAAGCCGGCATTCGCGGCGGCCCACCGGGCGACCTCTACATTTTCCTGTCGATCGGCGCGCATCCATTCTTCCAGCGCGAGGGCGCCGACCTGCATTGCCGCGTCCCGGTGTCGATGGTGACGGCCGCCTTGGGCGGCGAAGTTGAAGTGCCGACCATCGATGGCGGGAAGACCAAGGTCAAAATTCCGGAAGGAACGCAATCAGGCCGGCGCTTTCGACTGCAGTCCAAAGGTATGCCGGTATTGCGGGCGCGCCAGAACGGCGACATGTACGTTCAGGTCGTCGTCGAAACACCGCAGAAGCTCACGAAGAAGCAGCGCGAATTGTTGGCCGAGTTCGATCGACTGTCGTCGACCGAGACGCAACCGGAATCGTCGGGCTTTCTTGGTAAGGTCAAGGAGTTCCTTGACGGCCTAGGTAGTCGTGCCGGTTCGGCATAGCTCTATATGGCCTTTGTCACTCAAATGCTTTAAAAGCGGCAAGATTCTGTCGCATGGAAATTTGTCGCGTGGGATGTCATGCCGCTGCCGGCTTTGCAAAAATTCGAACGAAAGATCGAGCGGCAGCTGAGGCTACTCGAATTCGGCAAGACCATCATCGAGCGTCGTATCGAGCGGCAGTTCCGGATTCTCGAGCAGCGCCGCGACGATATCGGCAAGAAGATCGAGCAGCGCATCAAGCAGTTCGAGCTCAAGCGCGGTATCCGGCTCGACGACGAAGTGCGATTCATCCGCTCGTGGATCGAGCGTCCGCTGTCGACGGGCGCGGTGACGCCCTCGGGCAAAATGCTTGCCCGCACGATGGCGCGCTATGTCGATCCGCACAGCTCCGGGCCGGTAGTGGAATTGGGTCCCGGCACCGGGCCGGTCACCGAGGCTCTGGTGCGCGCCGGAGTCGAGCCGTCGCGGCTCGTTCTGGTCGAATTCAATCCGTCATTCTGTCGAATCCTGCGCACCCGCTTTCCGCAAGCCACGCTGGTCCAGGGTGATGCATACAGCATGCGGCGGCTTTTGGAAGCGCTGCTTCTGCAGCCCGCCGCTGCAGTCGTCTCGGGCCTGCCGCTGATTACCAAGCCGGTCAAGATGCGGTTGCGGCTGTTGCGCGACGCCTTCGATTTGATGCTGCCCGGCGCGCCTTTCATCCAATTCACCTATTCGGTGGCGTCTCCGGTACCCACGCGGCTAAAAGGATTTTCCGCCGAAGCCTCCGAACGCATTTGGCTGAACATTCCGCCGGCGCGGGTCTGGGTCTATCGCAAGGCCTGATGCGCATCGCTTATGCGTACACCAAAGATCCTGGTCGTCCCCGGTTCGTTGCGTACCGGCTCGCACAATGCACGCCTGGCGGCGCTGGCAGCAAAGGAGCTTGCTCTCGCCGAGGCCGAGGTCACAAAGATTTCGCTTGAGGACTACACGCTGCCGCTGTTCGACGCCGATCTCGCGGCCTCCGCAGGCATGCCGGAATCGGCGCTGAAGCTCAAGCGCCTGTTCTTGGCGCACCAGGGCATCGTCATCACGAGTCCTGAATACAGCGCTTCGGTGACGCCGCTGATCAAGAATATGATCGACTGGATTTCGCGGGTGCGCGAGCCGGGCGAGCCGACCTACGGTGCCTTCAAGGGCCGCGTGTTCGCCATTGCTTCGGCTGCGAACGGCTCGGCGGGCGGACTGCGCTCGCTGATGGCCTTGCGCCAGATCCTGGAATTGGGTTGCGGCGCGCTCGTGATTCCGGAGCAGGTGGCCGTGCCGCGTGCCGACCAGGCTTTCGACGAAATGGACAATCTCAAAGACGAAACCCTTGCAGCCGCCTTGAAAAGTGCTATGCGCAGGCTGATCGCATTGGCCAGCGTTATGGCCTAGGAGCGAATGCCGATCTTGATAGTACGTCCGCGTCGAGGAGAGGGCGATGCAGCTTGAGCCGCGCGACCGCTTGATCGTCGCCCTCGATGTCTCTTCGGTCGAGGCGGCGCAGAGCATGGTGGCGCGGCTCGGCGAGGCCGTATCGTTCTACAAGATCGGCTATCAGCTCGCTTTTGCCGGCGGCCTTTCTTATGCCGCAGAGCTGATCGAGGGGGGCAAGCGCGTCTTTGTTGATCTTAAGCTGCACGACATCGGCAATACGGTGGCGCAGGGCGTCAAAAGCGTCGCCCGATCGGGTGCGACTTTTCTCACGGTGCATGCCTATCCGCAGACCATGAAAGCGGCGGTCGAAGCGCGGGAAGGGACTCTGCGCATCCTTGCCGTGACCGTGCTGACCTCCTACGACGATGCCGATCTGGCCGCCGCCGGCTACGATTTCACCGTGTCGGAGCTTGTCGCCGAGCGCGCCGCGCAGGCGCACGACATCGGCATCGACGGCCTCGTCTGTTCACCCGAGGAAGCGGCAAGAATTCGCAATATCGTCGGAGCAAAAATGATCTTAGTGACTCCCGGTATCCGACCGGCCGGCACTGAGCCAGACGACCAGAAGCGCATTGCGACTCCGGCCGCGGCGATCGCCGCCGGCGCCGACTATCTCGTTGTCGGCCGACCGGTCGTTGCTGCGCCGGATCCGAAGGCTGCGGCCAAGGCGATCGTGGCCGAGATTGCGGCGGCCGCCGAAAGGCGCGAGAGAGTCTGAGGTCGAAGGGGAACGCGCCATGCCCAAGGGCTACTGGCTTCCGCAGATCGATGTCAGCGATCCGGTCGGCTACCAGGCCTATATGGCAGCGACGCCGCCGGCCCATCAAAAATTCAACGGCATTGCGCTGGTGCGCGGCGGCAGGAGCGAAATCGTCGAAGGCCATTTCCGCTCCCGCGCCGTGATCCGCGAATTTCCAGATTACGCCACCGCGCTCGCCTGTTATCGCTCGGACGAGTATCAGCGCGCGCGGCCGCTGCGGCTCGCCCATTCGATCTGCGATTTCGTGATCATCGAAGGCTATGACGGCGTGCAACCTCAGGTCGTGGGTTCGCCGCCGCCATCGGCCGCGCGCAAGGGCTATTGGATCGGCCATATCGATGTGAGCGATCCGGAAGGCTACAAAGCCTATCTCGTCGCGAACCAGGCACCGTTCGGCGAATTCGGCGCACGTTTTCTGGTGCGCGCCGGCACTCGCGAGGTGCCGGAAGGCCAGGTGCGCGACCGCACTGTCGTGATCGAGTTCCCGAGTTATGAAGCCGCGCTCGCCTGCTATCGTTCGCCTGGTTACCAGGCGGCGAAGACGCTGCGCGACGCCAGTTCTACGGCTGATATCATCATCGTCGAAGGCTACGACGGCCCGAAGTTCTAGCGGACTTCACGTTACGCTCCGCGGCATTTGTCTCGTGGCATTTTCTTGCGGAAAACCGGTACCCACTTTTCCGGAAAATGCTCTAGCATAAACAATGGCGCGTGTTGCTGGGGCGCGGCCGCCCCGCAATATCGGCGCGGTTGGAGGCCACATGTCTGCGGCAAATTCCGAGATGCGTGTGGTGATCGCCGGGGCGGCAGGGCGAATGGGGCGTACGCTCATCCACGCGGTCGCGGCGACCAAGGGCTTTGTTCTGGCCGGCGCCGTCGAAGCCCGTGGATCGACTGCAATCGGGCGCGACGCCGGCGAGCTTGCCGGCCTCGGTGCCAACGGCGTGAAGGTAACAAGCGATGTCGCCACCGCGCTGAGCGCGGCCGATGGCCTGATTGAATTCACAATTCCTGCGGCAACGCTTGCGCTCGCCGAACTGACGGCAGCCGCCGGCAAGGTCCATATCATCGGCACCACCGGACATTCCGCCGAAGAGGAGGCCGTGATCGCCACAGCGGCCAATCGCGCCACGATCGTGAAATCCGGCAATATGAGCCTTGGCGTCAATCTGCTTGTGGCACTGACCAAGCGCGTCGCCAAAACGCTCGGCGATGACTACGACATTGAAATCGTGGAAATGCACCACAACAAGAAGATCGATGCGCCGTCGGGCACCGCTTTGATGCTCGGCCGTGCGGCGGCGGCAGGCCGCGGCATCGATCTCGCGCAGCGCTCCGTTCGCGGTCGTGATGGAGTAACCGGGCCGCGCTGTCAGGGCGATATCGGCTTTGCCTCGCTGCGCGGCGGAACCGTCGTCGGTGAGCATTCAGCAATCTTTGCCGGCCCGGCCGAGCGCGTGGAGCTCACCCACCGTGCGGAAGATCGCATGATCTTTGCGCGCGGCGCGTTGCATGCCGCTTTATGGGCGCGCGACAAGAGGCCTGGACTTTATTCGATGGCAGATGTGTTGGGGCTGAGGGATATATGAACTGGCCTCCTCGCTCCGACCGGCCAAGCACCGGCGCGCCGCATGACCATGGTTGACGATAGAGGCGAGCGTATTCGGAAAGTGCTGGCGGATCTGGTTGCGTTCGACACTGTCAGCGATCGTTCAAACCTGTCGCTCATCACCTATATCGAAAAGTATCTGGCCTCATTTGGAATAACGGGCCGGCGGCTCGCGGATGAAACGCGGCAGAAGGCATCGTTGTGGGTGACGATCGGGCCGCAGGACAGGCCCGGCCTCATACTGTCGGGACATACCGATGTGGTCCCTGTCGACCGCCAGCCGTGGACCAGCGCGCCGTTCAAAATGATCGAGCGCAACGGACGCCTGTATGGGCGTGGCACCGCCGACATGAAGGGCTTTGTCGCAGTCTGCCTTGCGATGGTGCCCGAGATCGGCCGCGCCCGCCTGAAAATGCCGATCCATCTCGCGATCTCCTACGACGAAGAGGTCGGCTGCATCGGCGTGCGGCCGCTGTTGCGCGAGCTCGCGCAAGCTCCGGTCAAGCCGCTCGGCTGTTTTGTCGGCGAGCCGACGCAAATGCAGGTCATCGTCGGCCACAAGGGCAAGCACGGGGTGCGTGCGACCTTTCGCGGCAAATCCTGCCATTCCTCGCTGGCGCCGAACGGCGTCAATGCTGTGGAATATGCTGCGGCGCTGATTGGGGAGATACGCCGTCGCGCCACGCAGCTCGCCCAGGCGGGACAGCGAGAGCATATGTACGACATTCCGCACACGACGCTGCTCACCAGCATCGTGCAGGGGGGCACCGCACTGAACATCGTGCCCGACGAGTGCGTAGTGGAATTCGAGGCGCGCGGCCTTGGCGCAAATGAGTCAAAGGAGGTTACCGATGCAATCGTTGCATGGGCAAAGTCAGAAATCGAGCCGGCGATGCGGAAAGCCGAGCCGAGCTGCGGCATCGCCTTCGAGGCAATCTTGGAATACCCTGCGCTCGATATAAAACTCGACCACCCACTGGTCGCGCTCGCACAACAGCTCGCCGGGCGCAACAGTTACGGCAAGGTGAGCTTCGGCACCGAAGCCGGACTCTTCGTCAGCATGGCCGGCATACCAACGATTGTCATCGGTCCGGGTTCGATCGAACAGGCCCACAAGCCGGACGAATTCGTCGAAGTTTCAGAGCTTTTGAGCTGCGCCGCCTTCCTTGAGAGGTTGATCGCGCATTGCGAGAGGAACAACGATTTGGACGCGCCGCGGCCGCCATGAGCTCTTTCAGCATTGATTTAGAGCATTTGCCGGAGAAGCGGGTACCGGTTTTCCCTAAGAAAATGCGACAAAACAAAAAACGCTCTCCTGAAAGCTCACATCTGGTCTAGCCCGCAAGCAGCGACGTGCCGGTCATTTCTTTCGGTTTTGGCAATTCCATGAGCTCGAGCAGTGTCGGCGCGATATCGGCGAGTCGACCCTCCGCGACCAGTCCACGGTTGCGCCCGCCGAACAGCATCAGCGGCACCGGATTGGTCGTATGCGCGGTGTGCGGGCCCCCGGTTTGCGGATCGCGCATCATTTCGCAATTGCCGTGATCGGCCGTTACCAGAAGCATGCCGCCCGCGCTTTCGACCGCCTCCGCAATGCGGCCGAGCCCGGCATCGACCGTCTCGACGGCCTTGATCGCCGCGGACAGGCTGCCGGTATGGCCGACCATGTCGGGATTGGCATAGTTGAGCACGATCAGGTCGTATTTGCCGGAACTGATTGCCGCGACCGCTTTGTCGGTGAGTTCGGGCGCCGACATTTCCGGCTGGAGATCATAGGTCGCTACTTTGGGCGACGGCACCATGATCCGATCCTCGCCGGAATAGGGGTCCTCGCGGCCGCCATTGAGGAAATACGTGACGTGCGGATATTTTTCGGTCTCGGCCATGCGCAGCTGCGTGCGGCCGGCATGCGCGACGACCTCGCCGAGAATGTTGGCAAGCGTCTGCGGCGGAAAGATCGCCGGCATCAGTCTATCAAGCTCGTCACTGTATTGCGTCATGCCGGCAGCGGCGGCGAAGCGGATGACGCGTTTGCGCGCAAAGCCGGAAAAGTTCGCTTCCAGCATCGCTGAAAGGATCTCGCGCACGCGATCGGCGCGGAAATTGAAGCAGAGCACCCCGTCGCCATCTTTCATGCCGCGATAGTCGCCGACCACCGCCGGTACGATGAATTCATCGAATTTTTTGTCGGCATAAGCCCCGGCGATCGCGGCTGGCGCATCGGCAAAGTGTGGCCCTTGCGCGTCGACGATCGCATCGTAGGCCTTCTCGACGCGATCCCAGCGCTTGTCGCGATCCATCGCATAATAACGCCCGCAGACGCTTGCGATTTTTACCGGGGGCGACAGCGCAATGAGCAGCCGTTTCACGTCGTCGACTGCGGATTGCGGCGGCGTGTCACGACCGTCGGTAAAAACATGCACGAGCGTCGGCACGCTCGCGGCAGCGAGAATCTTGGCCAAAGCCGCAGCGTGGTCCTGATGCGAGTGCACGCCGCCCGGCGAGACTAGGCCGAGCAGATGGCAGGTGCCGCCGCTCGCTTTGAGTTTTGCAATCAGATCGGTCAGCGCCGCCGCGCGTGCAATCTCGCCGTCGGCAATCGCCTGCGAGATGCGCGGTAGATCCTGCATCACTACGCGTCCGGCCCCGATATTGAGATGGCCGACCTCGGAATTGCCCATCTGTCCCTCGGGAAGGCCGACATCTCTGCCCGAGGTGCGGAGAAATCCGTGCGGACCATTTTGCCACAGACGGTCGAATGTCGGCGTTCTGGCGCGACGAATCGCGTTGTCGGCAGCCTCTTCGCGCCAACCCCAGCCGTCGAGAATAACCAGCATAACCGGCCGACGCCGCTGCATGGGCCTATCCTTGTATTGACGGTGCGCGCGGATATTGCGGATTGCCGCACGAGCGTCAATCGAGCCGGACAGGCCGCCGCGCGGTAGACCTAGTGGAGTGCGACCTGTCCCGCCTCCCAGCCAAGCATGGCGCGTTTGCGGGTCAGGCCCCAATGATAGCCGGTAAGATCGCCCGCTTTGCCGATGACGCGATGGCACGGCACGACGAACGACAATGGGTTCTTGCCGACCGCGGCGCCGACTGCGCGCGCCGCCTTTGGCTTGTGCAACTTGGCGGCCAGCCCGGAATAGGTGGTGGCGCGCCCCATCGGAATCTGCAACAGCGCGTCCCATACCCGGACTTCGAAATCCGTACCAATCAATACGACCCGCAGCGGCTGTTCAGGCCGCCATTGCGACGGATCAAAAATCCGCCGCGCAGTGGGCGCGGTAGCGGCGCGGTCCTCGATGCAATTGGCCTTGGGCCAGCGCCGCTTCATATCGGCAAGCGCCGCTTGCTCTTCGCCCGGATCGGCAAAGGCCAACCCAGCAAGCCCACGCTCGGTTACCATGACCAGCGCGGTGCCGAACGGCGAAGGGTGAAATCCATAACGCATCGTCAAGCCTTCGCCGCCGGATTTCCATTGGCCCGGCGACATCGCCTCGTGCGTAACAAACAGGTCGTGCAGGCGGCCGGGCCCCGACAAGCCGACTTCGTAAGTGGCGTCGAGCACGCTTGCCGAAGCGCGCAACAGCTGCCGTGCGCCGTCGAGCGTAAGAGCCTGCAGAAAGGCCTTCGGCGTGATGCCCGCCCAGCGACGGAACAAGTGATGCAGCTCGGTCGGCGTGACGCCGGCCGCTTCAGCAATGGTTTCGATTTCGGGCTGTTCACGCCAATGGCCGCGAATGTGGCCGATGGCGCGGCGCACCACCTCGTAATCGGCGGCGGCCTCGCTCAGCAGCCCTGCGTCGAGAGCGGCGTCACGAATGCGATCAGGCGACAACATGGATGCCTCCATCATTTGCTCCCGATTTATGCCGTGGATAAGGGCCTAACCACCCGATTTCTGAGGCCGACGCGCTATTCAAATACCGTACGGGTCGGCCCCCGGCGGGCTTCGGTCAAAGCCTCGGTCAGGGCGTGTGCGAAACTTGCCTTTTCGGCCGGGCCCAGGAAAGCGGCGATGGGCAGCCGCCGGCCATGTGACACAAGGAACAGCCGCTCGATCCCGAACTCCTCGTGCACGATGCGATCAAGCCTTACCCAGAGCGGATTAAGGGTCCATTCGCGGACCCGGCCGCGATGGCTGACCTGCCGCACGGTCAGTTCCGTCGCGGTAACGGTCACCTCCTCATAGGCACGGGCGCTGCGGTAATTGGCGCGAAACGCGAGATAGACAAGCAGCACGTCCAGGCCGAAGAAGCCGAAAATCGGCCACGCGCCCATAACCACGAAGGCGATCCCGGAGACGAAGCTCAAGCCGCCGATGCAGAGCATGAAAACGAGAAAACCGGTCGGGCCAAGCGAACGGTGCGGCGTGATCACCGCCGAAAAGATCTTTGGATCAGCGGCATTGCCGCCGCCGGTCGCCGCCTTAGGGCCGCCACCGATATTGTCGCTGCTCATGCTGCTCATTATACAAAGGTCATGGGGCGAAAAACCACCAGACGCCAAACAGCCACAAAGCCTCGCCTACAGGCCGCCCGCAAGGGCAAGGCGGCTAAGCTCAAGCCACGCAAGGCCCAGAGCAAAGCCGACAGCAAGGCCGCTCACGGTGGACTGCCACAATGGACAACTGCAGAGATCGAGGCGGCGTTCCGCCGCTTTGCCGTCGCCAATCCTGAACCGCGCGGCGAGTTGCAACATATCAATCCGTTCACGCTGCTGATCGCCGTCGTATTGTCGGCGCAAGCGACCGATGCGGGCGTCAACAGAGCGACGCCGGCTCTGTTCAAGCTTGCTGATACGCCGGAAAAGATGATCAAGCTTGGTGAAGCGCGCGTGCGCGAACTAATCAAGACTATCGGGCTCTATCGCACCAAGGCAAAAAACGTCATCGCGCTCTCCCGCGTGCTGGTCGAGCAGCACGGCGGCAAGGTCCCGCGCGACCGCGCGGCGCTCGAAGCGCTGCCCGGCGTCGGCCGAAAGACCGCCAATGTCGTGCTCAATATCGCCTTCGGCGAGCCGACCATCGCCGTCGACACTCATATCTTTCGCGTCGGCAATCGAACCGGTCTCGCCGTCGGCAAGACCCCGCTTGATGTCGAGATGAAGCTGATGCAGGTCGTGCCGCAGCGCTATCGGCTGCACGCCCATCACTGGCTCATCCTGCACGGCCGCTATGTCTGTGTCGCGCGGCGGCCGTTGTGTGAAAAATGCATCATTCCGATCTGTGCAAATGGCCGGGCAAAACCGTCAATTCGCCCGCGGTAGCGGCAGCGGAATGACGCTCCGGCGGCGGGGTCTTGCGGATCAAAGGCACCAATTTCGGTGTTTCTCTTTTGATAAATGATTTTATCCACCGATCTCGTGCATTTGAAAGCGCAATAACAGCGCCGTCGTTTGTTCACTTTAAGTCTGCCGCGCCGCACTGATTCACAGAATTATCCCCAAACGAGTTGTATCGTGACGCGCTTGCGCTTTCACTTGCGACGGCAAAGCCCCGCGCTATCCTGTCTCTCAGATCAGTCGTGTTTGGTTCTGCCGGATGCGATGATCGCCAAGGCCGGATCGGCCCAGATGTAGTTGCCGCTATCAGCGCCGCATCATGTGGTAGATTTGATCTTGGTTCCGAGCCGCGGATAGCAGCGCTAGGAACGTGACGGGCGGGCGCAAGCTCGCCCGTCATGATTCTTAGTCCTGCGACAATCTTACGTCCTGCGACAGTCTTAGGGCCTACGACGTACAGTTGACCATCGGTTCCCCGGCCGCGATAAGGCCGCGGGATCGGGGATGTCATGGCCAACCTTCTCAGCCGCCGGCAGTTCATCATTCAATGGGGTCATTGCGATCCGGCGGGCATCGTCTTCAATGCCCGATTTTTCGAGTTTTTCGATCGGGGCTCCTGGGGCCTGTTCGCCACCGCGCTTGGCGTGCAACCGCACGAATGGCCCTCGGCTTTCGGCGTCGTTGGCATCCCGTTGGTCAATGCCGGCGCTCGTTTCATTGTCCCGGCGCGCTTCGGCGACGTGGTGGAACTCACCTCGCAGGTCACCGAATTTCGCCGCTCGAGTTTTGACGTCGCGCACCGGCTCGAACTGCGCGGCACGGTCGCGGTGGAGGGCCGCGAGACCCGGGTCTGGGCGGCGCGCGATCCGGCCGATCCGGACAGGCTGAAGTCGCGACCGATCCCGCCGGAGGTCGTCGCTTGCTTCCAAGTAACGTAACGTATGCGACAAAATCCGCTCGAGCTAAAATCGCCTCGGCGCCGCGCTCGGCCTTGACCAAATAAGAGCTTGATCATCACGGCCCTTTTGGCCGGACCGGCGCTTCGTCGGCGCGGCGAAACGCGCGTCGGATTCGCATCTTGCCAGGGGTTCGGTTTTGGAGGAGGTTTGAGCAGACACCACAAAAACCTAAGGAGGATGCCACCATGGAGGTTGTTCCTCTCGGCCCGGGCTTCGCCGCGGAATTGCGGGGCGTCACCCTTGCAGACGTCGTCAACCACGATTCCGCTTACGCCGAGGTCCGCGCCGCTTTTGAAGAGCATTCGGTCCTGGTGTTTCGCGACCAGGAGGTGACCGATGAAAGCCAGCTTGCTTTCTCGCGCCGCTTCGGTCCGCCAGAAGTGACCAAAGTCGGCTCGCTCGGCACCGGCACGCATTTTGTGATCCTTACCACGATCGACAAAGACGGCAAGGTCGTACCGCCGGATCACCGCTATGCATTGCGCAACAAGGCCAATCAGCTTTGGCACACCGACAGCTCGTTCAAGAGTACGCCGGCGCTCGCGTCGATCTTGTCCGCCCGCATCATCCCGGCCGATGGTGGCGAAACCGAATTCGCCTCGACCCGGCTCGCTTTCGACCGTCTCGATGCCGCAATGCAAAGCCGTCTGGAAAACTCCTTTGCCTGGCATCATTACGGCCATTCGCGGGCCAAGATCGCGCCCGGCCTAGCCACCAGTGAGGAGCTCGCGGTGCTGCCGCCGCAATGCTGGCGCATGGTGTGGAAGAATCCCGTCAACGGTCGCAACGCGCTTTACCTCGCGTCGCATGCCTATGCGGTCGACGGCATGGATCCGGTGGCGGGCGAAAAGTTGATCAACGACCTGACCGAGCGAGCTACCGCACCTGGCACGACCTACGTCCACGCGTGGCGCGGCGGCGATGTCGTGATGTGGGACAATCGCGCCACCATGCATCGCGGCCGGCCTTGGCCGGCGCATGAGGCGCGCCACATGGTGCGCACCACGATCTCGGCGACCGCAGTCGACGGCCTTGAATCGATGCGCCCGCCGCCGCGGATTGCAGCGGAATAGCAGTCAGCTCACTAACCTCGCGCAGGAACGCTGCCCCCCTCGGCAAGGATCAAGCGTTGAGCCTGCGCAAGAGTAAAATTCGCGACGCCGTCGCTATCTTCCGTCAGACGCGTCCCGAAGGTGCCATAGGCCGTCAGGCTGTCGAACGAGATCAGGTCATCGATGCTTCGGTAATCGCCGTAGGATACGAAGCGGCTATTCGGCCGCCATGGTTTCGCCAGCCGCCTGGCGACCTCCTTCGGCCGTGCGCTCCATCTCGCGCCGAATGCGGACCGCCAGTAACGTGTCGTCAAGCGCGACATCATCGGCGCTCAGGATCTCGCCTGCCGGCACATCGCGCACAAGCTCGACGTGATGAGCGAGCCCGATCGGCAGCGCCTTGCCGGCGAGACTGCGCGCCGCCGGAACGAGCTTCGCATAGACGGTATAGCCGCCTTCGCCGTCGAGCATCTCGCCCGCTTTCAGTGCACGCTTGGCAACCGCCACCGCATCGCCGCGCCACGCCCGGCAGGTTCCGGTCGGCTCGCCGCGCAGCGCCACATTAAGGACCGAGATCGACAGTTCAAGGCCAATCAGATGGAACGGCTTGTACATGGCCGCATAACGGCCGCTGCCATCGGTCGGCAGCCCGTATTGCTTGAAACAGGCGGCGGCATAGTCGCTGTTGGCCTTGAACACGACATAGACGCCCCAGCGCAAATCCCGCTCGACCGGGCTGCCGTCGCGTTGCAGCGAGGAGACGACCTCCACCATGCCATCCCTGTCGAGCACGCCGCCGACAGTCTGCGGCCGCAGCACGTGAGCCAACTCGTCGGCGCCGCAGGGCGGAAATTTCAGGCCGTCCTGCGGCACGTCAAGCGCGCAGGCATTGGCGACGGCGGCCATTTCGATTGCCGACTTGGTGCCGTCGAGAAACGAATTAAACATTTGCGAATTCATGCCGGCGGCTTTGGCTTCCGCCGTCGTGAGACCGTAGTGCTCCCACACACTATCCGGCGTCACCATGTGATAAGCGGGAAGATATTTGGTGCCTTTGCCGGCGGCGACAACTTCAAAGCCTGACGAGCGCGCCCAGTCCACCATTTCGGTAATCAGCGCCGGCTGGTCGCCATAGGCCATCGAATAGATCACGCCGGCGGCACGGGCCTTGCGCGCCAGATAAGCGCCGGCAAGCGCATCAGCCTCGACATTGACCATGATGACATGTTTGCCCGCCTCGATCGCGGCCATCGCATGGGCGATGCCGGCCACCGGATCGCCCGTCGCTTCGACCACCACCTCGACGCGTTCGTCGCCGATAGCGGCGCTGCCGCGCTCGGCAAAATGCGTGCGGGCAATCCGAGACGCCTCCCAGTCAACCGTGCGGCACGCGGCCTTGGCGCGCTCGACGTCGCGGTCTGCGATGACAGCGACTTCGAGGCCGGCAATGGCGGGTATTTGTGCCAGAAACATCGAGCCGAATTTGCCGGCGCCGATCAATCCGACATGAATGGGCTTGCCAGCGTGGATGCGCGCAGCGAGGAGGGATTGAAGGTTCATGCTGTCCTCGTGACGTCGGCCGGCGACTATCGCTGAGGCAAATCCTCTTTGCTGCCTTCACTCCGCCGCAACGCGATGTGCACGCGCGTAGCACAGCAGCGCGTCATCGGCGACCGGCACAATCGGCGTGAAATCGCGATGCGCGATCCATTCGGGGCGCGTGAATTTGGTAATGTGGTTGGAGACGGCGCACAGCGTCAGGTAGACGATCTTGCGCGGGAACGGCGTGATGTTCGGCGGCGAGGCGTGCACCAGATTGCCGTGAAACATCAGGACCGAGCCTGGTTTGCCGGTCGGCGCGACGATGCCGCCTTCGGCGGCGAGCCGGGTGACGGTCTCCTTGTCCAGTGTCCAGAGCGGGTAGGATGTGGTCAGGGTGTCGTGGCCGGCCGCGAGCACGCCTTGCTTGTGGCTTTTCGGGATTAGCATCAGCGCGCCGTTGATCGGCATCACCTCGTCGAGAAAGATCGCGATGTTCATCGCGCGTGGCTCAGGCATCCCGTCGTCGCGCGCCCAGGTGCCGTAATCCTGATGCCACTGCCACACGTCGCCCTCGAAGGCCGCTTTGGCATTGAGCTTGAACTGGTGAACGTAGACGTCCTCGCCGAACACTTGGCGCAGCGGCTCGACCAGCCGCGGATGATGTGCCATCAGCCGGAATGTCTCGTTGAACGTATGTGCGGCAAAGGCAGTGCGCGGGGCGCCCGATTTTTCACGCCACACCTCCTTGCGATCGAGCTTGAGGATCGCTTCGGCGTCCTTCCGCAACAAAGCGATTTCCTCCTCGCTGAAACAGTTCGGGAAAAACAGGTAGCCCTGTTCGTCGAAGTCCTTGAGCTGTTGCGGCGTTAGCTTCATGGCCTGCCTCGGCGCGTTTCCAAGGATTGTTGCGACTGTCGTTGCCGCGATTTTAGCGCCTCTCCAGTCATGGTTCTACGGCAGTCCCTCGTATTCTGGCATGATCCTATTGAATGCCGCGAGGAAGCGATCGACATCGTTTCGGTCGTTATAGACGTGGGGGCTGAGGCGAAGCCGCCCGAGGCGCTGCGCCACATAAATTTTCTCGGCCGCGAGCCGGTCGACAAGCCCCTTCGGCACGCCGGCCGCGCCAAAGCTTAAACACAAAATATGCGGCGCTCGCATACTTGCGTCCGGAAACGACACTCCTTCGCGGTGCAAACCCTCCGCCAGACGTGCGGTCAGGCAGCCCACCCGTTCCGCAACTGCCCGACAGCCCCATTGCACCATCATCTCCATGCCAATCGCCGCCATTTCCATGGAGATGAAATGATCGCGCTCGCCCATGTCGAAGCGGCGTGCATCGTTCACATAATCCGTATCGGTGAAGTAGATATCCTGTTCAGCGCGCACCGCGCGCCGACCATAGCTTGTTTGCTCAAGCGGAATGCCATTCTGATGGCGCCTAGCAACATAGAGAAAGGCTCGGCCGTAGGGGCCGATCAGCCACTTATAGGTCGGGAACACGACGAAATCCGGATCGAGCGCGCGCACATCAAGCGCAATGACGCCGGCGCCTTGAGTGGCATCGATCAGGAATGCGGCGCCTTGCCTGCGGACCGCGCCGGCGATCGCAGCCATATCGAGCACGGCGCCGTCGGCCCAATGCACCGAGGAAATCGAGACCAGGGCCAGCGGCGCGGCACCCGGCCGCTCGATGGCCGACAGGATCGCACTGGTCCAATCATGATCGGCATCCGGGCGTACCGTCTCCACAGCGAAAGCGCCATCCCGCGCACGCGTCAGCCATTCGAGCACCGGCGACGAGTGATCGTCGTGCAGCACCACAACCCGCGCACCGCGCGGCACCGGTACGATTTTGCCGGCCGTGGCGACGCCGTAGCCCACCGACGAAATAAGCGCGATATCGGCTGGATCGGCATTGATTACGGCCGCGGCGGCTTTGCGCGCACGCTGGTACTGCGCTTGCGCAAAGTCGTTATCGATCAGCCACGGCCGGCCCTTGCGCGTCACCGCCCGCTTGCCGGCTTCGAGCGTCGCCAGAGGCAACGGACTGTACGATGCCGCATTGAGAAAGCAGACGTCGCTCGGGATATCGAACAGGGCGCGTTGCGACGGCAGCATTGACCTAGTTGGCCTCGGCGACGAACCGGTTGCGCATCCGGCCGAGCGATTCAATCTCGGTCTCCATAACGTCGCCGGCCTTGAGGAAGGCGTTGGTGCCCTGGCCAACGCCGCCACAGGTGCCGCAGCTGAAAATATCACCCGGTTCTAGCGTGAGAATGTTGGACGCGTACTCGATCTGTTCCTCCGGGGTGAAAATGAATTGCGAGGTATTGCCGTTCTGCTTGACTTCACCGTTCACGGTCAGACGAATGAATAAATTCATGTGGTCGGGCACGAACGCCCGCGGCACCAGGAACGGGCCCATCGGCGCGAATTTGTCATGGCTCTTGCCGCCGAGCCAATCCGAGCGCAGCGCCGGCCGATCGGCGCGGATTTGCATGTCGCGGCAAGATACGTCATTGGTGGTCATGAAGCCCGCGACATGAGCCAGCGCTTGTTCGGCTTTGATGCGCTTGCCGCGCTTGCCGATCGCCAGCGCAATCTCCGCCTCCCAATCGATCTTGGCCATGCCCGGCGGGATTTCGATGTCGTCATAGGCACCGGCCAGCGTGCTCGGCGCCTTGAGGAATAGATACGGCCGCGTGGTCGATTTCTCGCCCGTGAATTTGGGTCCGCTCGCGGGCGACATCCCGGCGCGGATCATCTCGTCCACGTGCTCCCGAAAATTCTGCGCGGCGTACAACATCTTGCCGGGGCGGCCGACCGGCGGCCGGGCCTGAAGGCTTCCGAGCGGGGCGGCGCCCGGCCGCAAGCTCTCCTTTTCAAGAAAAAAGACGATTTCCTGCAGCACGGCAAAGTTGGCGTCCCAGTCCTCCAATAGGCCGAGCATGCTTTTGCTCGCACTGAGCGCGCCCTTGCCGCCCGCAGCGCGATAGGCCGCGTGCGCCGCATTCAGGTCGATCGCCTCATCGCCAAACACGATGGCGACAAAGGCTTTGCCGCCGGGCTTTGCCAAAGTGGCGAGCTTAAAGACGCTTCCGTTCATGCACCGCTCATCGGATCGCTCAAGGCTTTTTGGCCGCGGCATAGGGAAAGATCATCTCGCCGGTCTTATATTCATTCGGCCAAATGATGACTTCGTGGCTGTTCGCTTTGAACTGCTCGAGCGAGTTCGGCGCGACATGCTGGAACTGCGTGAAGAATACCCGCGACTTGGCCCATTCGCCGTCCTTGCCGAATTTGATGTCGCCGACGACAGTCGAAAAATCGTGGCTGCGCATATAGGCGGCGAGCTTGACCTGATCGAGGCTCTTGGTGCCTTCGACGGCCTGGGCCAGAACCTGACCGGCTGCATAGCCGAGCGGTGGAAAGGCCGGTCCGATCGGGTCGATGCCCGCGCTCGGCGCCATGGCCTGATATTTCGCCATCACCTCGCGCGTGCCCGGAAAATTCAAAGACGCCGCCGGCAAAAATACCTCGTTGTTGATGATGCCATTCATCAATGGCCCAAGCTGCACTTTGATTGGCGTGACCAACAGCCCGATGAGCGCGCCGCCGAACATTTTGGGCGTCAATCCGATTTCATTCGCTGCGCGCACGATACCGACTGAATCCGGCGGATAGGCCGCAACGTAGACGATATCGGGATTGAGCGCTTGCACTGCACGCATGACCGGCCCGTAGTCGGTCGTCGATGGCGGATATTTTTGGTCGGCGACGAGATCGAAGCCACCCATCTCCTTGATCACCTGACGCGCGCCATCGGCGGCGTTCTGGGCGAATTCGGCATCCGCCGCGACGATCGCCACCGTCTTCGGCCGCGGCTTGGCTGCGGCTGCGAGCTGAAAAAAGCCCAGTGCAAAGGATTTTTGCGGCTCGGGCCCGGTCGGCAGCATGGAGAAATATTGGTCGTAATGCAGCTTGCTGTTGGCGGCATTGGCGAGAATGCCGATGGTGGTTTTCCTGTACTGCATGAGGACCGGAATAGCCGGCGCGACCATGTTGGTCGCATAGGGGCCGATCAGCAGATCGACTTTATCCACGTCGATCAATTTGGTGTAGAGCTGCGGCACATTGGCCGGATTGCTCTGATCATCGTAAAACACAAGCTCAATCGGCCGCCCCAACAAGCCGCCCTTGGCGTTGACGTCATCGCGCCAGATCTGCAGCGCCGCCAATATCTGCTTGCCGATCGGCGCTACGCCGCCGGTGAGCGCGAGGCTCGTCCCTATTCTGATCGGATCGGCGGCCATCGCCGGCGACAGAGGCAAAAGGACAGCAACAAGAAGCGCCGCCGGCGCCTTCAACCAAAGGCTTACATTGCGCATTTTACCCTCCCCAAGCACGCCGAATTCCTTGCAAGCGGCGTGCATGTATTTTTAGATCACGTGACGTCCTCCCCGGCCGTTTGTCAGCCCTGTGTTATCGCTGTGCGGCATCAGGTGCCGCGAAACTGCGCCTTGCGCTTGGCGTGGAAAGCTTCGACACCCTCGCGAAAATCGTCGGACTGCCGCAATCGGCTATAGCAGTGACCCTCGAGCTCGATCGCGGCTTCGAGATTGGTGTCTTCGGTCTCGTTGAGCAGCGTCTTCGCAGTGCGCTGCGCCAGCGGCGAGAACGTGCGCAATTCCTCGACCAGCGTGTCGGTCGCCGCTTCGAGCTTGTCATCGGGCACGCACTCGGTGGCGATGCCCCAGTCATAGGCCTGCTTCGCCGGAATGCGTTTCGAGCGCATCACGATGTCCTTGGTACGGGTGATGCCGATGATCTTTTGCAGCCGCGCCGAGCCGCCCGATCCCGGAATTTGGCCGAGCCGCTGTTCGGGCAAAGCATAGAGGCAGGTTTCGGACGCGAGGCGGAAATCGCAGGCGAGCGAAATCTCAAAACCGACGCCGAAGCAATAGCCGCGATTGGCGGCGATCACCGGCTTCGCGCAGCGCGCCGGCGCCCCGATATTCCACGCAAGTTTCGACACGTGCTCGGGAGAAGCCCGCAGAAATCCCGCAATGTTCCCGCCGGATGAAAAATGCTCGCCGACCGCGCGTAGCACGATCACGCGTACCCGTTCGTCCTCGTCGAGGGTCTCGAAAACAAGGCGCAGCTGATCGCGCTGGCCCATCTCAATGACATTGAGCGGCGGGCGGTCCAGCACGATGTCGGCGCGCTCGCGCTCGGGATCGATTTCGACACGAAATCCATCGAGCTTCTGCAAGCGCGGATCGGCAAACACAATCATGCTGCGTTACCCTGATGGCGTGAAACTGGCGCGGCGGTCTCAATGGTGTATTCGCCGGCCACGAGCTTCCGGCGCAAGAGCTTGCCGACCGGCGATTTCGGAATGTCTTCGACGAAGACGTAGCGGCGCGGACGTTTGAATGCGGCTAGTCCCGAATTGCGGCAGAATTCGTCAAGCTCGTCGGGCGTCACCGGGCCGCGCCGCTTGATAAAGGCGGCGACGATCTTGCCCCAGCGCTCGTCCGGCAGCCCGATGACAGCGACCTCCGACACGGCCGTGTGCAGGGACAGGCAGGATTCGATCTCCACCGGCGAGACGTTCTCGCCGCCGGTGATGATCATGTCATCGACGCGGCCGCTGACGAACAAATCGCCGTCTCGATCGATAAAGCCGGTATCGCCGGTGAAATACCAGCCTTGACGCAGTGCCTTGGCGTCGGCATCCGGCCGCCGCCAATAGCCGTCGAAGGATTCATCGCCAGCCAGGAGGGCGACGATCTCGCCTTCCTCGCCAACGGCGGCGATGTCATCGACCGATTTGGCGCCGAGCTTCACCACTCGCACCATCTGATTGATGCCGGCGCGGCCGGCCGAGCCCGGCTTGGCCGGCGCGTTCTGGTCGATGGTGAAGGTATAGATTTCGGAAGAGCCATAGTGATTGACAAACAATTCCGGCCTAAACGCGGCCTGCAATTTCTGCAGCAGGCCGTGGGTCATCGGCGCGCCGGCAAAGCCGAGCTTTCGCACCGTGCTGACATTCGTACTGCCGAATTGCGGATGATGAATGAGGTCATGATAGAGCGTCGGCACCAGATAGAGGTTTGTAATGCGCTCGGTCGCAATGACGCGCAACGCCTCGCCGGCATCAAAGCGGCGCAGGCAGACAAACGCGCCGCCGATAAGCGACATAGCGAGCAGCGAGCGCACGCCCATTGTGTGATAAAGCGGCATTACGCCGAGCGTGCGCTCGCCACGCGCGTAGAGATTTTGCGCGACATGAGCCAGCGCCGCGGCGCGCTCGGCGCGCTGGCGTCGCGGCACGCCTTTCGGCCGTGCCGTGGTACCCGACGTATACAGCATGACCGAGCAGGCTTCGGCATCAACGCGCGGCACGGCGCCGGGCGCTTCGCGCTCGACGAGTGCGGCGAAGGCGACGTCGGAAGGTCGAGCGACATCGAGTGCAACACGCGTGATCTCTTGCGCGCGTGCAGACGCGGCAACCGCAGCCGCCGAAACCTCCTCGTACACGACAGCCTTGGCTTCGGCATCCTCGAGATAGAAATCGAGCTCCTGGGCCGTCGAGCGCCAGTTCACCGGCGTGACGATGAGGCCGGCGAATTGGCAGGCCCAGTGCAGTGTCGCCGCTTCCCAGCGGTTCTGCAGCACGGTGACAACATGCTCGCCTTGACGAAGCCCGAGCGCATCGAAGCCCGCCACCAGCGCCGAAATGCGCCGGTACCATTCCTCGTAGCTTAGGTGCAGGGCGCCATCGGCGATAGCGAGCGCCTTAGGGTCGCGGGCGACGCTTCCAACAAAGCTTTGACCAAGGCTGAGCATGCAAGAACATTTCGAAAAATTTGCCCATTCGCATGATAAGGATTTGGCGGCCAATGACAAATGCGGCCTGCGCGACGGCTCACCGAGCCGTGATGGAATTTGGCGCGGAACGGACGGTTATAGCGTTCGGCGGGCGGGGGCCGCAGGAGAAGCTCATGAAGCGCGTCTTAGCTGCTGTTCTAGCCGCCGCGATTACGGCGCCCGTATTTGCGGTCCCGGCGTCGGCCAAATCAAGCGTGAGCCATCAACGCAGTCCTCGGCTCTTCAACATGGCTCCCCAGGGAAAGGGATCCATCAATTCCGACGATCCGTCGCTCACCGGCGGCGGCAGCATCGGCTACAACCAGAATATCTACAATTGGTAAGGCTGAGATCGGTGCGGGCAAAGAAACAGCGAGGCGACGCTCGCCTCGCTGTTCTCTCTGCGCGACGCCGCTAGCGGCGGGTCGGGAACAGCGCGGCCGGGAAGTCCGCCGCATAACGCGGCGGGCGTTGCTGCGGCCGATAATCCGGATGCGGGTTGGGGTCGGGCTCGACCGCGCTGCGGTAAAGATGCCAGGTGGCATGACCGAGCACCGGCATCACTACGGTCAGGCCCACGAAGAACGGGATCGAGCCGATGACCAAGAGCGCCGCGACGATGAAGCCCCACAGCGCCATGGTCATCGGACTTCTGGCGACAACGCGGATCGAGGTGGCAAGCGCAATTGCGGCGCCGACATCGCGATCAAGCAATAGCGGAAATGAGATCGCGCTGATGGTGAGGACGGTGACGGCGAAGAGGAAGCCAACAGCGGTGCCGACCGCGGTCATCGTCCAGCCGGCCGGCGTAAACAGCACGCCGTGCACGAATTGCCGCAGCGAATCGGGTCCATGATAGCCGAAATTCGCGATATAAATGGCTTCGGCTACCGCGATCCAAACCAGAAAGATCGTCATCAGCAAAATGCCGAGCGCAATGATCGCCGGAAGCGAAGGCGAGTGCAGCACGTCAAGCGCGTGCCGCGATGAGCTTTCAAGCCCTGCTTCCCGGCGGCGGCTCAGCTCATAAAGGCCGATTGCCGCGATCGGTCCGACAAGTGCAAAGCCGGCGGCTACCGGAAATGCCAGCGGCAGCAGCGCGGTGTTCAGCATGAATGCGATGAGAAAGATGCCGAGCAGCGGATAGATCACGCAGAGGAAAACCGCGTGGCTCGGCATGGCGAGGAAATCATCGATGCCACGGGTGAGTGCCCGGTACAGATCGGATGGCGTGATCGCGCGGACGACCGGCTGTGCCGGGCTCATACTCGCGCCAACGAGAATATGTGCATGCGACATGCTGCTCCTCCCGACCCATGGCTAGAATGGGTCCTGAACCGTTCGGTTCGGGCCGCTTGCTTGCGGCCAGCTTGCTTGCGGGAAAGGCCGCAACACGCCCGAGCTCTGTCTGCGCCACATCATGGCATCAAGTCGGCGCGACTGCACGCGCGGAAACGCCGGCTGCATGTCCGCTCGCCTTCACATTCCGGTGTAGGTGCAGCCATCCATTAATTGTGCAATGCAAAGCCGCCTGCGAAGCGGAGCGAAGTTGGCACCCCAAAAGAGCGAAAGGGCCTCCGTGCAAAGGTCCTTCCGCACCAATTGCGGAACCGCGTTCAGCAAGCGGCGTGTTTCGATCGGCGGCGGCGTGTTCCGGGCGCGCAGGCAGAGCGCCCCCGTGCTCCATCAACGAATTTTTTGCAACCCATTTGCCTGATTTATTCAGCGGCGACCGGCAGCGATTGCGGTGCTTCGTGCTCTTCCTTTTCGCCTCGCAACCATGACTGGAAGCGGTCGAGATAGAGATAGATGACGGGCGTCGTATACAGGGTGAGCAGCTGACTTAAAGCGAGGCCGCCGACCATCGAGTAGCCGAGCGGCTGCCGCAGCTCCGATCCCGAGCCGTGCCCGAACATCAGCGGCAGCCCGCTGAGCAGCGCCGTCATCGTCGTCATCACGATCGGCCTGAAACGCAGCAAGCAAGCCTGCCGGATGGCTTCGCGTGACGGCAATCCGGCGCGCTCGCGATTGATGGCAAAGTCGACCAGCATGATGCCATTCTTCTTGACGATGCCGATGAGCAGAATGATGCCGATGATGCCGATCACCGACAGATCAAAGCCGCCGAGCCAGAGCGCCAACAGCGCGCCGACGCCGGCCGATGGCAAGGTCGAGAGAATGGTCAGCGGATGGATGTAGCTCTCATAGAGCACGCCGAGGATGACATAAACGACGACCAGCGACGCCGCGATCAGGATCGGCTCGTTGGCCAGCGCGGCCTGGAACGCCTGCGCATTGCCTTGGAAGCTGCCGATCACCGATGACGGCAGGCCGATCTCATCGGCGGCGCGCCGGATCGCATCGACCGCCTGCCCGAGCGCCACGCCGGGCGGCAGATTGAACGTCAGCGTCACCGCCGGGAATTGCCCGGAATGCGACACCAGCAACGGTCCGATATGCGCCGTGTCGACGCTGACCAGCGTCGACAGCGGCACGAGCTGATTGTTGACCGGAGCGCGAACATAGATCTGATCGAGCGCGTGCGGATCGTTCTGCACCTTCGGGTCGACTTCCAGCACCACGTAATAGGAGTTGTTGGTGAAATACTGCGTGACTTGGCGCTGCCCGAACGCGTCGTTGAGCGTGTCGTCGATCAGTTGCGGCTGAATACCGAAGCGCGCGGCCGCGTCGCGATTGATGGTGATGGTCATGAGCGGCGCCCTGTTCATGGCGTCGCTTGCGACATCGGCGAGCTGCGGCAGCGTTTTCAGCTTGGCAAGAAGCCGCGGCGCCCACGTATTCAATTCGTGCAGATCGGGGTCCTGCAGCACATATTGGAACTGGCCGCGCGCGATGCGGCCGCCAACCGTGATGTCCTGCGAGGGCTGCAGGAACAATCGCGCGCCGGTGACCTGCGCAAGCTTCGGCCGCAGCCGATCGATGATTTGCGATGCCGTGGCGGTCCGATCATCGCGCAGTTTCAGGCCGATGATAAAACGGCCGGTGTTCTGGGTGTTGCCGTAGCTCGGACCGAAAAACGATCCATAGTCGGCGACATCAGGATCCTTGGCGATGACCTCGGAAAGCTGGCGCTGAATCTGCAGCATCCGGGTCGGCGAGACGTCCTGGCCGGCTTCCGAAAGCCCCAGGATCATGCCGATGTCCTGGGTCGGAAAGAAGCCTTTGGGAATGAAGACGAACAGCACGCCGGTGACGGTGACGGTCGCCAGGAACACGAGCAGCGTCGTGAATTGATGCCGCAGCACGACGTCGAGGCTGCGACGATAGCCGGCAAGCAGCGCCTCAAAGCCGGCCTCGATGACGCGATAGAGCCGACCATGTTCGCGATCATGTTCGCTCACCAGAAAACGCGAGCACAACATCGGGGTCAGGGTCAGCGACACCACGACCGAGACCAGAATGGCGGCGATCACGGTAATGGCGAATTCGTGGAACAGCCGTCCGACGATGCCGCTCATCAACAGCAGCGGGATGAAAACCGCGATCAGCGAGATGCTGATCGAAAGCACTGTGAAGCCGATCTCGCGCGCGCCCTTGATCGCCGATTGCAGCGGCGTCGTGCCGGCCTCCAGATGCCGGAAGATGTTTTCGACGACGACAATCGCGTCATCGACCACGAAGCCGACGGCAATGGTCATCGCCATCAGCGACAGGTTGTCGAGACTGAAACCGGCCAGATAGATGATCGCGGTCGCGCCGAGGAGCGACAGCGGGACGGCGGCGCCCGGAATAAGCGTGGCATGGAGGCTGCGCAGAAACAGCAGGATGACCAGCACGACCAGTGCGCAGGACAATAACAGCGTGAACTCGACGTCCTTGACGGACGCTCGAATGGTCTGCGTGCGGTCGACGACCGTGCTCAGATGAATGCCGGGCGGAATCAGCGAATGCATCCGAGCCAGCGCGGCTTTGATGTTGTCAACGGTGGCGATCACATTGGCGCCGGGCTGCTTGAATACGAGCAGCATCACGGCGGGATCGGTGCGGTGCAGGGCGCCCAACGTGACGTCCTGCGGCCCCTCGCTTGCCGATCCGACGTCGCGGATGCGAACCGGCGCGCCGTTGCGATAGGCAATGATCACGTCGTTGTAGGGCCCAGGCTCGGTCAGCTGATCGTTGGTCGCGATGGTGAAGCTTTGCTCGGTCGTAAGCAGCGTGCCCTTGGCGGCATCCGTCGTGGCATTGCCGAGCGCGGCGCGCACGTCCTCGAGCGTGAGCCCGCGCGCCTGCAATTTTGCCGGATCGACACGCACCCGAATGGCGGGCTTCTGCTGGCCGCCGATGGCGACCTGCGCAACCCCCGATATCTGCGAAATCTGCTGAGCGACGACATTTTCGGCGAAGTCGTCGACTTTGGTCAGCGGCAACGTCTCCGAAGTCGCCGCCACGATCAGGATCGGCGAATCCGCCGGATTGACCTTGCGATAGGTTGGCGGCGTCGAAAGATTTTTCGGCAATTGGTTGCCGGCCGAGGTGATCGCCGCCTGCACGTCCTGCGCGGCGCCGTCGATATTGCGATTAAGGTCGAATTGCAGCGTTATCACCGTCGAACCGAGCGAGTTCACCGAGCTCATCTGGGTGACACCGGCGATCTGGCCAAATTGCCGTTCGAGGGGAGTGGCGACGGTCGCGGCCATGGTCTCGGGGCTGGCCCCCGGCACCGTGGCGGTGACCTGGATCGTCGGAAAGTCCACCTGGGGCAGCGGCGCGACTGGGAGCAACGGGAAGGCGACAATGCCGACGAGCGCGAGCGCGGCCATCAACAGCGATGTGGCGATCGGCCGGCGGATGAAAATTTCCGAGACGTTCATTCAGGACTTGTCCGCCTGCTCGTCCGCGCCAGCGTTGGGGTTCGGATTCTGCGATCGGATCGTGACACGGGTGCCGTCATCGAGACGCGATTGGCCATTGACGACTACGCGCTCGCCGGCGGCAAGGCCTTTGGCGGCGATGGCCGTGTCCTGGCTCACGATCTGCGCCTCGATCGGACGCTGCTCGACGGTATCGTCTTGCTTGATGACCCAGACATAGAAGCCGTCCGGCCCGCGCTGCACCGCAACGGGCGGAATGGTCACGGCCTCCTTGCGGGTGGTGATCAGGAGACGGATGCGCACGAATTCGCCGGGCCACAGCCGCTCGTCCTGGTTCGGAAATTCGGCCTTGAGCTGGATGGTGCTGGTGTTTTGATCGATCTGATTGTTGATCAGAAGGAGATGCCCCTGCGCCAACTGCTGCTTGTCGTCTTGATCGAAGGCAAACACCGGCACAGTGCCCCGCAACATTGCTTCGCGCACCGGTCCGAGATCGCTCTGGGGCAGCGTGAAAATCACATCACAGGGCTTGATCTGCGTAAGGACTGTCAGCGGATTAACGTCGGCGGTGCGAATGATGTTGCCGACATCGACCTGGCGGAAGCCGACCACACCGTCGATCGGCGCGGTGATGGTGGCGTAATTGAGCTGCGTCTGGGCCGCTTCGATCGCCGCCTGATCGGCATTGATCATGGCTTTGGTCTGGTCGACCTTGGCTTGCTGCGCGTCGACGTTCTGCTGGGTCTCAAAGCTTCGCTGCACGAGCGTCTTGAACCGCGCCAGGTCTTTTTCGGCGTCGATCAGCTGGGCTTCGTCCTGACTCTTTTTTGCGACCGCCTGATCGAGATTGGCCTTGAACGGGGCCGGATCTATTTTGGCAAGGACGTCGCCCCGACGGACTTCCTGACCTTGCCGGAAATTGACGGAGATGATCTGGCCGTTGACTTGGGCGCGGATTGCCACCGTGTTGAGCGCTTGAACCGTGCCGAGCGCGTCATAGTAGATCGGCACGTCGTGCTGTATGGCGTGCGCCACGGTGACCGGAACCGCAGGAGCCGCCATGCTCTGGGCGGCTTGCGTGCTGCCGTGACGGTAAAAGCCGATCGCAGCGACCACACCGGCCGCCACAAACCCGGCGATCGCGAGGAACATGCCCCGGGACTTCCACCCGGCCATCCTCGTTTTCATGACCCAGCTATCCTGTTCAAGGTTAACGCCCTAACGCGAATTTTATTCCAGGAATCCTCCCACGCGGCAGTTAGCGATCGGCCAATTTCCGAAGTATACCGCCCCGTCATACCGTTCAATGACCAGAGGATTAAAGTTAATTAAGGTGCCCGCTCTCGGCAATTAAGGATGCTCGCTCACGGCGAGAATAAAAGGCAGGTTCTCGCTTGATCCGAACATTCTCCTGATGGCTATTGTGGCTGCGATCTTCTGGAAACGCAGCAAAAAAGATTAGGCCGTGTTGTCGCCGACCAACAATTTTGGTGCCGAAAAACCTGGTCCCGACCTTGCGGTCATATTGCGTGCCTTCGAAGGCGGCGGCGCTCAGCGCGACATGATCCTGCTCTGCAACGCGCTTGCCGCCAGGAACATTCGCATCGCCGTGCTCGCGCTGCGCCCGCAAGGCCCGCTGCGAGCAATGCTTGATCCCGCCATTGCGGTCACCGAAATCCCCGGAAGAAAGATCCGCTACGCGGTTCCTGCACTGCGGCGCCTGATCTGGCAACTGCTCCCGGCGGCCGTGGTTAGCTCGGAGGCAGCGCTTAACCTCTGTACGCTGATCGCCCTGCGCAGCCTGCCGCGAAGGCGCCGCCCGAAGCTGATCCTGCGCGAGGTGGGCAGTCCGTCGATTGCCCAATATCGCGATCCCTATGCGCAGAATCGCATCGCCTATCGCATCCTGCGACACCTCTACCGCTATGCCGATCGGGTGGTCGCGCTCACCGACGGGGCACGGCGCGATCTGGTGAAACATTTTGCCGTGCCCGAAGCGCGAATCGCCCTGATGTCGACCAACGCCGTCATCCCGGACCAAGCCGCGGCGCGGATTGCGCATTGGGACGGCGAAAGCGGCCGCGAGAAGGATCTCGTCGTCTGCGTCGGCCGGCTGTCGCCCGAGAAGGACCAGCGCACGCTCGTTCGCGCCATGACGCTCCTGCCGCCCGCCCGCCGATGGCGTCTGGCCATCATCGGCGACGGGGCGGAGCGGGGTGCGCTCGAAGCGCTGGTGCGCGAAAACGGACTTGCCGATCGCGTGATCTTCACCGGGCAGGTGGAGGATCCCTTTGTTTGGATGATGCGAGCGCGTGTCGCGGTCTGCTCGTCAATCTACGAAGGCCTGTGCAACGCCCTCATCGAAGCGCTGGCTTGCGGCACGCCGGTGGTCGCGACTGACTGCCCCTATGGACCGACCGAGATTCTCAAGGCGGGCCGCTACGGCGCCTTGGTTCCGGTCGGCGATGCGCAGGCGATGGCCGCGGCGATCGTCGCGGCCTTGGATGCAGCACCCGACCGCAATGCGCTTAAAGCACGGGGCCTCGACTACACCGCGGCACGCGCCGCCGAACGATTCCTCGAAATCATGGGCGATCTGCACTTTTCGCGGGCGACCACGAGCGATCCCCTTGCGGCGGCGAGGACTTGATCATGCACAGCAGGTTGCAGCCGCTGATCAAGGGGGTGTTGCGGCGTGGCGCGCGGCATTTGGGGTCAAAGCCGCTGGTGATGCGCAACACCGCGCCGCTCGTGAGTTTCACTTTCGACGATGTGCCGGATTCTGCGTATACGAATGGCGCCGCCATTCTGGAGCAGCATGGGGTGCGCGGCACATTCTACGTTGCCAGCGGCATTTGCGGCAGCCGCGACACCCATTGGCGTCTGATCGATCCGGCCCAGATACGCGCGCTTCACGATGCCGGTCACGAAATCGGCTGCCATACCTTCTCGCATGTTGGCGTCGAAGATCTTGACGCGCGGCAGATGGCGGAGGAGTGCACCCAAAACCAGCGCCGATTGCTTGAACTGTGTCCCGGCATCGCCCTGACGAATTTTTGCTATCCATTTGGCCGCGCCTCGTTGCCGCGCAAGCTCCAGCTGCAAAAGCGCTTCGACAGCTGTCGCGGCATCTATGAGGGCATCAATGCAGGCGTAGCCGATCTCGGCATGCTGCGCATGATCGCGCTTTATGATCGAACGTTGACCTCGGAAAAGCTCCGGCGGGCCTTGCGCGAGACGCGCGAGCGCAACGGCTGGCTGATCTTTGCCACGCACGATGTCGCCGACCCGCCGAGCTGGATCGGCTGCGCGCCAAGGCTGCTGCGCGAGACCGTGGCGGCGGTCCTGGCCGAGAACATGCCTTGCCTGCCGATCCGCGATGCGCTGGCCGCGCTCGGCTATCGGCGCCCTCATTGACCGGAAATCAGCGGCCGCGCAGCGCCCGCGTCGCCATGAAGATGCGGAAGATGCGAGGCGATTCGACAAGATATCGGCGCCAGAGCCGCGCCGGCTCACATGCCAAGCGATAGGCCCATTCGAGACCGAGCCGCTGCAGCCAGAGCGGCGCCCGCGAACGCTTGCCGACAAGAAAATCGATCGACGCGCCGACGCAGAGCGCAATGCCGGCTTTGCGGCCCAATTCACCAAGCTGTTGCGCGATCAAGGCCTGCGCCGGGCAGCCGACGCAGAGAAGCGCGATATCCCATTCTCGCTCCATGCAGGTCCGGGCCACTTCACGCCGCAGCGCGGCGCTTTGCGCCAATCCGTAAGGTGCCGGCAGGACCTCGAGGGGAACATTCGGATAGACGCCGTGGAGCATGGGCCCCACGGCGCTTGACGGCCCAACGACCAGAATTCGTTTGGGCGGCTGCGCGCGATCCTGGTCGTTCAGCGTGGCGAGCAGGCGAGCCACCAGATCGCTGCCGGTGACCAGCGGCAGGATGTTTCGCTCAAGCCGCGCCAATGCGCGAACGATACGGCTGTCGCAGACTGACAGCCACGCTGCCTGATAGATCGGCAGAAGCCTTTTTGGTTGATCATGCGCGGAAACGACATCGTAGGCATTGGGCGTCACGATATAGCGATAGGGCCCCGCGCTCTGTTCGACGATGAGGCGGATCACTTCGGCCTGGTGCAGCTGGCCGAACGGCATATCGAGAAATCGGACATGGCGCGGCCGCCTGCGGCGAAGCGGGTGCGGCGGACGCGACATGGAGCAAAGCCAGCTCATTGCTGCGCGAGCGTGGCGCCGTCGGCGACAATTTCGGCGGCGGGCAGATGCAGCAGGCCGAAATGGCGGATCGCATAGCCACCGAGCACCGCGAATAGGGCTGCATCAAGCGTCAATCTCGCCGCTGCATCGGCCACCAGTTGCTGCATCGCGTGAGCGCCGAAGATCGACAACGCGGCGAGGGTCGGCATCACCACCAAAGCTGCGAGGTCGACCGGCATCCTGAACCGGCGCCGGCCCGGCACCATAAAACCGAAGCACGTGAAGGTGCAGGCCGCCATTAGGGCGACTGCCGCGCCATGCGGGCCATAGCGAGGCACGAGCAGCATCGACAATGTCGTCGAAACAACAAGGAACAGGACCGCAATGACGAGCTCGAGATAGCTCGCATTGGAAAAATAGATCACTTGCGCGAAATAGAAGTTGCGCATGGTCGTGAAGGCGAAAGCAATTGCGAAAATCGGAATGAGGTCGCGCATCGGCGCTACGAATTCTGGTTTCAGCACGATCTGCAGCGCGGTATCGCCGAACACGATAAAGAATGCCGTGCCAAAACATGCCGCTGCGAGACAGGCTGTGAAGGCCTTTTGCAGCGTCTCGTTGGCGGCAAGGCTGTCGCCGCGGTTCGACTGGGTCTTCGC
Source organism: Hyphomicrobiaceae bacterium (assembly GCA_021324465.1). Classification (GTDB taxonomy): domain Bacteria; phylum Pseudomonadota; class Alphaproteobacteria; order Rhizobiales; family Xanthobacteraceae; genus BOG-931. The sequence continues at coordinate 1,315 of JAJPJB010000042.1, read as the reverse complement.
GACCGTCACCAGCGACAGGATGATCGATTCACCCAGCACGGTGAAACTCTGCCGCAGGACATCGGCGACCACGCCATAGGAGCCGAGAGCGACCATGCCGAGATAATGGGCGAGCAGCAAGCGGTCGACGCTCTGGCCGACCGCCGTGACGCCGAACGAGAGCAGGAGCGGCCAGCCGTAGCTGACGATGTGGAGCGCTGCGGCGCGCGTGGATTGCGACAAGCGCACCTTGGAGAAGCCGGTCAGCGTCGGGGCGGCCGCAATGACGTGGGCAAGCGCGATGGCAATGGCGAGGCCGCGCGCCCCGCCGCCAAAATGCAGGCTGCCGCTGCCGAAAAGCAGAACCAGCAGGGCGCGCAGGATCATCGCCAGCGAAGCGCCACGCGCATTGAGCAGCGTGCGTGCGGCTTCGAAGGTCGCTTCATAGACCGTGATGCCGCAAACCAATGCAAACACCGCCGCCAAGAAGCCCGGCTCGAACCACCCGAACAGGCCGATCACGCTGAGCGCGAGTGCGACCAGAACGAGGCCAGCCGCAAGCAGCCGCGCCAACGAGGCGATGTACTCGCCGAAGCGATCGAGATGGTAAACGCCGAAATAGGCAAAGCGCATCCATTGCGCGCCAAAACCATAGACGATCAGCGACCAGGCAAAGATCAGCACGTAGTGGCCGTATTCCGCAGGCCCGGCCATGCGCGAAAAGATCGCGACGGCCACAAAATTTCCGGCCGCCGACATGACGCGTGCGCTCAGATAGAGCAGGCCTGACCTGTTAAGCATGCCGCGTGATAAGCAATTGTTACGACCGGGAGAAGGGGCTACGACGGGCTTTCGTCGATCAGCGTTAAGCCGCATCCGATCGATCAAACAAACAATCGCGTAGGCGGGGCCCGTTGCAAGCGTGATGTGATGCGCATCGTACAAATCATTCACGATGGTGAACGCGGCGGTGTGCCGACATTGGCGCGCATGATCGAGGACGGGCTTGCATGCCAGCAGTTCCGGGTCGAGACCGAATATCTTTATCCGCGCGCCGGCATCTCGCTATTTGCCAAGCTCGCTTGCGTGGCCCGCATGGCGCGCTCGATCTGGCGCGGCGGTTTTGATGCGCTGATCGCCTATCAATCGACCGCATCAATTCTGGTCGGCGTCGTGGGCTTCTTTGCCGGTTGCCGGCTCCGGGTCGTTCATCAGACATGCATGCCCAAGGAAATGCCCATGCTGTTGCGGTTAATGGACATGGTCGCCGGCACGCTGGGCCTCTATTCGGCCAACATCATTAACAGCGCGAGCACCTGGGCCGAGTTCGCGAACT
>JAJPJB010000103.1 GCA_021324465.1 Hyphomicrobiaceae bacterium | reverse complement strand
ATCGCCAGCGCCGAGGCTTGGATCCTCATCGCCCACATCCGCTTGATCTGCCAACGCCTCGCCAGAGCCTGAAAATACGCATATCATTTTTGAGTCAGACTCTCAGGATGCAACAGCGCGACCTCCTGCGCCATCACGCCAACATAGACGGTGTCGCTCCACAGATAGCGGTAGCGGTAAAGCCCGAGCCCGTCATCGAGGCGGCCGACCAGAACAATGTCACGCTTGAGGCGAGCGTCGGAGGGGAAGCCCGGGAAGAACGAATAGGTCGCATTGGTGTCATTGCCCCAGGCTCCGCCGACCTTGCCGCCGACAAAGCCGCCTTCCCATGCCCCGTATGATGGAACGCGCACCGGCGCGCCGGTCGGCGTGAACAGCCAGCTCATGCCGACTGTGAATGCGGAAAATCGCCCGTGCTCGCTGGCGCCGAGACTTGCTGTTGAGCCGGCGGGTCCGTTGGCCGCAGCCGCCAGATTGAGTGTTCCGAGGTCCACGTACTGGTACTCGAGACCGATCAGCACATTCGGACGCCACATATATTCGATGCCGCCGCCGGCGACCCAACCGGCACGCGTCGACGACGTCTGCGCGCTCAAAGCTATCGGCACGCCGGGCGCGCTCAAGCTGCTGCTCAGATTGAGCCCGCCGTAGGCCAGGCCGCCGGTGCCGTAAAATAAGAGCGGACCGGATGACCAACCGAGACGACCGCGAACAGTGCCATACCAGTCGATATCGCTGCTGACGTTGGCGAAAGCGGGAACAACGTTGGTCACAACCGTGTTCGCCTGGCTGTTGAGATGCGTGCCGTATATGTCGGCGGCGAGCCCGTAGACCCAGGCGCCTGCTGCCAGTTGTAGCCGGCTTCGCCGCCGGCAATCCAGCTGCTCGCGCTGGCCGAGGCCGTGCCGGTTACCGGCGTCGGTAGCACTTGCGCGACGGCAGAGGACGCCGACACCGCGAGCAGCGCAGCGACAGCAAAGAAAATCTTGATCTTCATGATACGCCCCCATCGCTGGCTGGTGCTGCGAACCGGCAAACGAAAGCACCCGCGTGATCTGCATCCTCCCAAAAGACGGACGCGGCGCCGTGGTCCAAGCGATCAGATGACAATTATAGGGCAAGCTTACGCGAAGGACATCGTGGCTTTGTGGAATGATCCTGAAATTCGCCGCCTGTGGCAAGCGGGTGACACTGCTAAGTTTTTGAGCGGACATCAACGCGGCCACGCGGGCGCTGCGCTTTGTTGAGGGCTCCGGGCCCCATCCCGTTGCACGGCCGAGCCAGCAAGGCTCAAATCAACCCGGGACTCTACTCATCACTGGATGAAGCTTGGGGCTTAGGTCAAAATCCATCGGAATCGGTGGGTTCGGGAAGGTCCCCGCCAGTTGCATCCGAGGACTTTTTCGGATCATCTTCGGCCGCGAGCCGAATCCTGTGATCATTCGATTCCTCGTCATCATCTTTAGGCCGGAATTTTCCGCCCAATCCGCCCGTTGTCTTGGCTGGCCAACCAGGATGTTCGGGATCATCGGGACTTGCTTTCGAGATCAGCGCGGCATCTATGCTGCGCCGGAGGAAGCGTCCGTCGTGCGTGCCGAGGTCCTTGGAGATACTCTTCCGAACTGACGCGCGGTCTTGCGAGCCTTGTATCGCAGACCCGCTCTGCGCGCTCGTGCCCTGCCCCTCTAAATTGCTCTCGATCGGCACGTAGCCTGATGCGGTGAGCACCATGGGCCGGTCGGCGGCCGGCGAGTCGAACGGGTCAAGGCCGAGCGCGTCGCGGAATTCGTTGAGCGTGGCGGCGCCGATCCTGACACGGGCTTCGAACTGGGCCTGCTCGGTCTTCTCGTCGGTATCTTCATCGAGCCAGGCGAGCTCCAGATCAGGCGAGGCGAACTCCTCGGCGATGATCTCGTCGATGAGGTCCTTGACCCACTCCTTAGTCGGCTCGAGGCCTTCCTCCTGCGCCTGCGCCGACTGGTTGTCGGCGGTGGCGCGGTTCATCAGCTTCACCGCCCATTGCGGCGGCACCGAAAAGGCGTAGCAGATGATGCGGGCGAGCCATTCGTCGAAGTCGTTCTTCTGCTCGGGCTCCTTGGTCTGATGCACCTTGGCGGCGGTGTCGCCGGGCACGAACTTGGCGCGGCGGCGGCGCGCCAGGTCGCCGGCGAATTCCTGGTCCCAGTAATCCTGGAATTGCTTGATCTGGTCCGGCGTCCAGCCGTTGGGCACGCCGATCAGCGCGTCGGGGATCGAGCCTTCGGAATAATAATCGAGCTGCCACAGCTGGCGGCGCAGCGCGATGTTGACGGTCATCAAGACCTGCTGCACCGGCGAATAGCCATAGACGCGGTGCGCGCGCACATTGCGCGGGCGATAGATGATGTCGCGCGCCGAGTAATCGACCGCCGGCAGGCCTTTGAGCACCTGCTGATAGGCCGGCGGATAGACGATGCCGCCGTCGGGCGCCGTATAGGGCTGCGGCGTGCGGCCGAAGTCGTCGATCACGCGCTTGATGGTGGCGCCGTCGAGCTGATGTAGCGCGACGAGTTTTCCTTCACGGGTGCGCTGGCAATAGAGCGTGGCCGCGTCGATGACGAACATGTCCTCGAGCAGCGAGCGCAGCCAGGTCTTCCAGCGGGTGGTGCCGTCGGGCTTGTGGAAGAATTTTTTGACCGTGGCGATGCGCGCGCTCATCTCGGCGTCGACGACGGCGCTCTTGCCTGCATTTTTGCGCATGAACTTCGGATCGCGCGGGCGGATGCACCAGCGCTGGCGCTCCATCTGGTCCTTGCGCGTCTCGATGACCAGCCGTAGCAGATCGTAGGCGTCGGCAAAGCCGCGCAACTCGGCAAAACCGATGGCCTCATAGGCGCGCGGGCGGGTGACGACGTTATAGCCGGGCGGAAAATCGAAGCGCCGGCCGGCGACTTGCGGCGGGGCGATCGGCGCAAGCGGATCAAGCGGGCCGAACCAGTCGGCGCCGGTGCCGCGCGATATGCCGCCGCGGCTGCTGCCGCCCGCGCCAGTCGGCGCGCCTTGGGCGACATTGACCTGATAGGGCGAGAGCGGCCACGCCGACGGCGAGGCCGGCGCAGCTTTCGCGCCACCGCTTGTCTGCTCGGGCATTTTTGGAAAACCTGTGTGTGGATGGCAGGGCAGCGGCGCGCGCGGGCGCGGTCAGGCAGGTTCGGCGCCTCTCCCCCGCAACAAAGCTGCGGGCTCACGCGGCGGGCACAAAGCCCTGATCGAGAAAACGCGCCGCCTCCTGCTCCGCGACTTCGACAAGGCCATGCGCGTCGGCGAGATAGACTTTGCCGTCGGCGTGCACTGTCGAGGTCTCGGCCGGCGGCTTGAGCTTGATCGTCCTGGCCATCGCCGCGGCCGGCCTTTCCGGCGCGGCGCTCGCGCGCTGCGCGGCTTCCGCCTGGCGGCGGTAGTACTCGAAGATGCCGAAGCCTTCGGTCTGGCCGAGCATCAGCTCGGTCAGCGCCCAGACCAGCGCATCGGCGCGATCGGGACTGCCCTCGCCGCGATAGCCGGCCGTGGTGAAGGCGCAGAGCTGGTCTTCGAGCTTGGCGAAGCGGCCGACGTGATGCACGCGGCCCTGCTCGTAGAGCGCCGAGATCGGCTCGGCCCGCTGCACCTTGCCGCGCGAGGCCGAGATCACGCGCACCGGAACGGCGGGATCGGCGGCGCGGATGACAAAGCGCACCATCTCGCCGCCGAAATTCTCCTCCGCGATGATGCGCTGCGCGTCGAATTCGCGGTAGGCGTGCACCGCGATGCGGCCCCACACCGCCGGCGCATCGCGCAACGAGCGGTCGGCAAGCACATAGGCATCGCCGTCGTCGCCGCGGCCGGCGACGACGATGCCGATCTCGTCGGCGCCCTCGTCCTGCGCGTTGGCGGCTCCCGAAGGATCGACCGCGACAACGGTCTCGCGGCAGCGCGGCAGCGCAATCTCCTCGACGCGGGCGCGGGCGATCTGCTCATAGCTGAACAGCGCGCCCTCAACATCGTCGACATAGACACCTTCGAAGAAGCGCCGGCGTTGCCGCTCCGGCAGCCGCTGCAGGCCTTTCAGATAATCCGCCGACAGGTTTTCCGCATTGTCGAGCGGATTGAGGAACATGCGCACGTAATTGTCGGGGTCGTCGAGCGGCTGGCGCGAGATCGGATCGCGCTTCTCGCCGAACAGAATATTGGTCCAATGCGCCTTGCTGGTCGGATTGAGGTCGTAATAGGCGGCCTGATGGAGATCACCGGCGACCTGGGCGAGCCGCGTGAGCGCGATCAGCACGCTTGCATAAGGAATCTGTGAGCATTCATTGAGAAAGATCGTGACGTATTCCTTGCCGAGAATCTTTTCGACCCGCTCGTTGTCGTCGAGGCCGCCGATCCAGATTTCCGAGCCGTTTTCCAGAGCGAAATAGCCGTCGCTCTTGTGCGGTTTCAGGCGCGCGCGGGGATGACACAGCGCAAAAATCTTGGGCAGCGTGTCGAACGCGATCGAGGCGCGCGCGGCATTGGCGCGCAGGCGCAGAATGGCGTGCCGCGATTTTGCCACCCGCACCGCCCGCTCCGCGATGGCCCGCACCAGCAACGAGGTCTTGCCGGAGCGCGCGCCGCCGACCAGCAGCGTGTGCCGGCGCGACAGTTGCAAAAGCCGTTCCGCCTCGGCCTGTTTCGCGGTGAGCTTGAATTCTCCTGGCACGGACCGCTGCGACGGGTCGCCTTGGCTGTCCATTCGTGTTCTGTGTTCTTGCTCTTGCTTTCACGCGGCTCACGCTGTGTCTCCGGACGGGCGTATCAAAAACGGACGCATGCTTCGGTCCAGCTAGGCGGACGAGATCGGCGTGATATTGACCGCGCGCAGGCCGCGAACGGTCATCTCGATGTCGAAATTGAACGCGCGCCCTTCGTAGAGCGGTCCAATGTCGGCGGGCAGATCGGTGCGATGCACGAACACATCGCCTGAGCCGTCGTCGCGGGTGAGAAAGCCGTAGCCCTTGTTCTCGTTGAAAAACTTCACTTTGCCTTTCGCCGTAGTCACGTCGTCACCTGTTATGCTGGAAGAGGTTTCGGTGGGCCGAGCAGCCCCGCGCGCACACGCAATGCAAAGCAGCGTCGGGCCGGTCGCCGTTTGGGCGACGCGAGCCTGGGCCGGGACGTGGCGGGAGAGGCTTGGCTGAGCGGCGGGCGCAATGCTGCAAAGCCCGCATGCGCGCGATGAAATGCGCCCGCGGCGACCTGCTGTCAACGACGGCGCGCGGCGTGTGTCACCATTTTAGCGACTAAGCCGTTGAACGATCGCACGAAAAATTTTTGCGCGCCGGCGCTGACAATGGGCTGGGCAAGGGGGTTTTCGGAGCCGCACTTGCCAATGATTCGCAAAATGATTCGTAAAGCGAGGAGCAAAACGCCGACTTGGATCGCAAAAGCGAGCGGTCGGCCTGCCTCAGAGCGTGGTCGCTTTAACGTCGAGCATTCTCCGCGTATTCAGGCGCAAGCGAGAATCCCGTTCTTGCGGCGCTTCCGACCGCACTCCGCATTTGCGGGGACAAGCCGAAGGAAACGCGATGCCAATTTAATCTGAAGCTATGAAGCCCTATCGCATATTCGCGGCGATGTCGCGCATCAGGCGGGCTTTGTACTGCGCCATCCATTTCGCATACGGCAGCACGCGCTCGCCGCGCGCCGTCGCTTCGAGGCGGTATTGCTTGTAGAACTGGTTGACGGATTTCAGCGTGCCGGCGCGTCTCTGCTTCTCGATTTCATCATCAAGTCGCGCGATCACCTGTTCTGCCTGCGCAATCACCTCCGCATCCGTCAATAGCACGATGCCCTGGCGGTGGGCCGCGCGGAGCACCGCATCCGCAAGGCGCGCGGCATCGAGCGGCTGTCCGCGCTGACGCCGGAGGGCGCGGCGTGCCGCATCGGCAATATATTCGGCTTCCGCCGCGCGGCGGCACCACCAGCGCTCGCGCGTCGCTTGTTGTGGCGCGAGCGGTGCATCTGCCGGCGCAATGCGCACGTCGTTTGACCCGTCCCCGACACTGACCGATACGAGGGCCAAGCCTTCGCAAAAGGCCGCAACCAGATCATCCATGATGGTACCTGCGACGAATGCACCCGGAACAAACGGCCGCGCTAGCGCACCGGCACGCGGCGGCGAACGAGCTCGCGCGCGATGATGCGGTAGCCTTGCAGGCTGCGCGCATTGAAGGCGCGGCGTGTCAGCTTGATTCGCTGCAAGGCCTTGTCGATATCGACGTCGAACGCAGCCCACAGCGCGCCGAGATTTGCGGCGCGGGCGACATGATGAAACTCTTGGCCTGACAGATAGAGCGAGGGCCAGCGCAGCGCCTCCTCCATCCGGCCGATTTCCGCAGGCGACGGCAAAATGCGCACGCGGTTGCGCAGGCGCGCCAGACGTTCGAGCTCCCGCGTCTCGAGTTGCGCGTTGAGATCGCCGCGATCATAGAGATAGTGCGGCATGGAATTGATATAGCCGCGCGGGCGCGTCGGCAGCGGCAGCCGCGAGAGCACGCGAAAACCCTCCTCCATGCGCGCCATGACGTGAAGAAAGGACCAGCGGTCCGGCACCGCTCGCATCCGCCGCACCGCGACGGGCGCCGCTTCACCGAGCGCGCCGAGAATGCCGGCGCGCTCGCCGCGCAACTCGGCGCGTGCGGCAAGCTCGGCGCGCTCGGCCAGACTAAGCTCCCGGCCATTGCTACGATCAGATGCATCCCGGTGCGCAGCTATGGGGGCTTTCATCCTCATTGCCCCTCTTCCACCGACTGCAAGACAAAGCGCCGGGGCCTGAAACTGGACGACTTGAAGTATGATGATTTGGCCTTGGCCGCTCGGGATGCCGGCGCCGGCGCGACAATATAGGCGCGACGCATGTGGCGCGCGCAGTACGGAATACCTTCGTCGAGATCAGCGCCAGGCGCGCCACAGAATAAATAATTGCCCTTGCCCAGCTCGCCGTAGGGCCAGCGGCAACAATTTTTGGTCAATTCAAGGATTGATTTGCGCCCAAGGCGTGCCGGCACTTCCGGCGGTTTCATCTGCACGCTTGCGCCGGCGCGGCGGCGACGCACCGGTGCGCTCGGTGCAACTGTGCGCGCCGCGCGGATGCCGGGCTCCTTTGCTCTCGTCTTGGCTTTCGCCGCAGGCCCCTGACCTGCCGCGCCCGCATCGAGTCGCAAGCGAAAAATCTTGCCCAGCACGGCCGAGCGCGACAGGCCAAGCTTCTTGGCAATCGCTCCTGCGGTCGCGCCGTCCGCCCACAGCCGTTGCAGCGCGCCGGTGCGCCGCCCATTCCACAAGCCTCGCCGCATTGGTCTCCACTCCGGTGACACTGTTGCCTGTTTGTTGTCACATATAAGAGGACACCCGCCCCGTCAAGTCACCGTTTTGGACGCTATACTTCTGCACCGAATCCGTGACAATGGCGTCATGGCCAAGCGAAGCAAGGCGCAGCGGCAGAAGACCGGGCTGTATTACGCGCGGGAGGCGCGGCACATGAGCCGCAGCGAGCTCGTGCGCCTGTCCGGCGTGTCCAAGCAGCAATTGTCGCGGCTGGAGAACGGCCAGATCCGACTGCGGCTCGATCATTTGAAGCCGTTTGCCAGCCATCTGGGCTTCACGCCGGAGCAGATCCTGCTGTGGGGCCGCTATCCGGGCACCGGCGATCACATCGAATCAAGCGACGTGCTGCATGAGGCGCCGCGCGGCGAGGCGTTCGGCCCGGTCGCGGCCCAGATCCCTGAGCTCGATACGCGCGCAGGGCTTGGCGGCGGCGGCATTCCGGCGCGCGAGGTCCGCAAGGAAGGGCGGCACACGGACCCCTTGAAATCAGAGGGATGGGTGTTCCCGCAAAACTTCATCCGCGAGCAATTGCACACCTCCTCATCCCGGCTTCTGGTCCTCGATACACGCGGCGACAGCATGGCGCCGACAATCATGTCGGGCGACCGCGTGGTCATCGATACCGGCCACAAGACCCCTACCCCCGACGGCCTCTATGCCATCCGCGATTCGTTTGAGGGCGTCGTGGTCAAGCGCCTGCAATTGTTGCGCTCGTCGCGGCCGCCGCGCGTCAAAATCATTTCCGACAATCCCAATCACACGACCGAAGAAGTGCCGCTCTCGGAACTCGAGATCGTCGGCAAGGTCCTCTGCTGCCTGAAGCTGTTCTAGCCGCGCCGGGCGGCGAATCTCCCGCCAAGGCTTGACGCCGCACGTCCATGCCGGCCCCTGGCATCGTCGCGATGTCTCTTTATTTGTGACAAGAACCTTGACGTTTGTCACTGAAAAAAATACATAACCGGCGGTGACGCATGCTTGGGGGCCTGCCAAATGCCGCATCGGCCGCGTGCAGACCGTGACGGCGAGCGGGTACGTACCGCGGCGCTTGCCGCGCGAGGAACCGGCGGCTCGGCGCTCGACTGCGCGCTGGCGCAGATCGGCGCCGCGTTCGGCGAGGCCGCGCGCATCAATGCCTTCAAGCTGCGGCTCGAAGAGTGGCTGCGGCTCGGGCCGCGGCATCCCGCCCTACGCGCGCGTTTCCGGGCCCGGGCGGAGACGATACGCGGTCGCAGCCTCGATGCCGCGATCGCGCAGATCGAACGCTGCTGGCGGAACGAACGAAACGCCTTTCGGATCGCAAGCGCCTTCGGCCGCGGCAGCCGGCTTTCACTCGACGTGCTGCGCGAAATGCGCCTGTTGCTCCGGCTGCTGCGCTTCAAGCGCATGCAGGCCGAATTCGTCACGGTGATGGCCGCGTTATGCGATGAAGTCATTGCGGAGGCGGCGGAATGAAAATGTGAATATTGCGAGCGCAACTCGATTGCCAGAAGCCGACGAGTCCGCGCGAAGCGCGTGGCGCGATGCGAGGCGCGGGTTGGTATTGTGTCGCTTCCGAGGACCCGCTCATCGCCAGGTCCGCACCGCGCCAAATTAGCGCGCCTGCCCGTCAAAAAACTGGCGCTCGAAAATTTTGCCGAGCGTTGCGTAGAAAAAGCCGTTGAGCCTGCCGATCGGATTGAGCTTTTTCATGTCGATATACCCATCCGTCATGCAGGATGGATCGACATGCATGTAAACGACTTCGCCGATGACCAAGGGATGCCGATTTGGTCCGAGCTCGAGGACGCGCTCGAGCTTGCACTCGAAATGGATCGGAACCTGCTTGACGCGCGGCGCCGCGATCTTGACGCTCGGGATCGGCGTCAGACCGGTTGCCGTGAACTCGGAATCGCCGGCCGGGAAGGCATTGGCCGAATCGACCATTTCCCGCCACACCGGCTCCGTCACCACGTTGAAGCAGAACTCACCGGTCTCGCGCACGTTCTTGAGCGTATGCTTCTCGGTGCCGTCGGGATTACGCGCGATCGTCAGCGAGATCATTGGCGGAATGACGCAGACCACGGTGAAAAAGGAAAACGGCGCGAGATTGCTGACGCCGCTCTTGCTGACAGTCGATGCCCAGCCGATCGGCCGCGGCACCACAGCTCCGGTAAGGAGCCGATAGACCTGGCGCTTATCGATGATTGAAGGATCGAATTCCAAATAATCGGCTGTCATGGTCCTGAGCCTTATGATTCACGCAAGAACGACCGGATCGTGCAATCGAGCGGCGGCGTAAGTTACAGCAGAAGTTGCGCGCATGCGCCGATAACCGCTCGGGTCATGGATCGAGTCGTGGACGGACAAAATCCGAAGTCCGCCACAGCTCCGCCTCTCCACAACGGCAAAAATGATCACAACCTACGCGGCTGCGACGGCAATGCCTTCCTGCGCGCAGGAATTGGCAACGTCAGACACCGTGGCGCGCTGCACGTCGCGTTTCCAGCGCAGATCGTCGAAGCGGGTGCCTCGGTGCATGGTACAGCGATTGTCCCACATAACGAGGTCGTGGACACGCCAACGATGCGTGTAGACGAACTGGCGCTGGGTGGCATGGGCGATGAGCTGGTCGATCAGCGCACGGCCTTCCTGCTCGGGCATGCCGAGGATGCGGCCGGCATGGGAGGCCAGATAGAGCGACTTGCGCCCGTTTTCCGGGATGGTGCGCACCATCGCCTGCGGCACCGGCGGCATGTTCTGACGCTCCTCGTCGCTGAACTCAGTGAAACCAAGCCGGGCGCGCGAATTGAAGATCGAATGCTCCGCGACAAGGCCGTGCAGCCGGCGCTTCATGTCTTCGGGCAGCGCGTCATAGGCGGCGCGCTCGTCGGCAAATTCGGTGTGGCCGCCGATCGGCGGGATCGAACGCGCATAGAGCAGCGATGCCCGTGCCGGCAGCAGCTTGAAAGAGCTGTCGGTGTGCCACAGCCTGTTGCCAAGCTCGAACATGCGGCGCCGTGAGTTCTCGCCCCACACCTTGTTGTCGGAATCAAGGTTGGAGACGTCGGCGAACTCCTGTCGCAGCCGCAATTTCGTGTCTTTGCGGAACAGCGCGATCGTGGTCTCGAGTGGACCGAAGGCCCGCGCGAAATCGAGGTGCTGATCCTGCGACAGGTGCTGATCCGGGAAGACGAGCACCGCATATGTTGTGAAGGCCTCCTTGATGGCGGCGAGGTCGGCCGGTTCGAGCCTTGCCGACAAGTCGACGTCGCCGATTTCAGCGGCAAAACCGGGCGTGATGGGACAGACGGTGACGGCCATGGGCAATTCCTCCGCGCTCATCTTACTCCCGCCAACCCAGCCGGTGGAGATGATTTCATGCGGCCTGCAACTAAGGCATTGGCATCTATGCCGCACCGCATCGAAGTGAAGCTTGTTGTGGCCGGTTTTGCTATTGCGCTACGATCCAAGCACAATCGACGCGCCAGCGGCGAGAGGTCAGGGAGGAAAGCATGAGCGAACATGACGCAGCTGACGCTTTTCGGTGGTACCGATCGCTCAACTGGACGCAGTGGAAAGCACTGATCGCCTCGACCCTCGGGTGGACGTTCGACGGCTTCGAGGTGTTTGCTCTCATTCTTACCGTCGGCGCAGCGCTGCATGGACTCCTCGACCCCTCCGAGTATCGGCTCATCCCGGTCTATGCTGGCGCAGTGATCGCCATCACCGTCTTCGGCTGGGGCGCCGGCGGCCTCTTGGGCGGCATCCTTGCCGACTATATCGGCCGCAAGCGATCGATGACTCTTACGATTCTTGCCTATTCGGCGTTGACCGGCTTGAGCGCGCTGTCCTGGAATTGGTGGTCCTTCGCCGCGTTTCGCTTTCTGGTCGGACTCGCGATCGGCTCGGAATGGGCGACCGGCGCGTCGATCACGGCCGAGCTTTGGCCGGACCACGCCCGCGGCAAAGGCGGCGCCTTTCTGCAATCCGGCTACCCGATCGGCAGCATCCTGGCCTCCGGCGTCTGGGTGGCGATCGGCACGCTCGGCCCCAATGCCTGGCGCTATATGTATCTGGTCGGCATTCTGCCGGCGCTCGTGGCGTTTTGGATCCGGCGCAATATTCCGGAATCGCCGCGCTGGGAGCAGTCGAACCGGCAGCGGCGCGCCGCACATGATCGCAAGCGACAGGGCGCGCTGCTGCAAGGCGAAGACGCGGCAATCGTGCGCTTCACGCTCGTTGACATGTTTGCCGATCCGGCCGTCCGCTCGCGTCTGATCTTGACGTTTGTGATGTCGTTGTCGGTGACGATCGGTTATTGGGGTGTATCAAGCTTTGTCCCGAGCTATGTCGGATCGGTCGCCACCACCGCGGGGCTTGCCGCACAGCGATGGGTGGGATTGGCCGGCCTGGTACAAAATATCGGCGCCTTGATTGGCTTCATCAGCTTCGGCTTCCTCGCCGATGCGCTCGGCCGCAAGCGGACGACCTTCGCATATTATCTGATGAGTCTCTGCCTGACTCCGATCGTCTATTTGTGGGTGCAGGACATTCATCTGTTGCTGCTCGCTTTTGCCGTCTACGGATTTTTTGTCCAGGGCATCTTCTCATGGACCGCGATATGGCTGCCGGAGCTCTTTCCGACTCGCATGCGCGCGACGGCCGCCGGCTTCATCTTCAATACGCCGCGCCTGATCTCGGCGATCGCGCCGTTGTTCGCCGGTACGTTAATTGTCGGACTCGGTGGCTACGCGAAAGCAGCCACGATCATCGGCCTGTTCTACGGCATCGGCTTGTTCGCCGTGCCGTTCCTGCCCGAGACGAAGGGAAAGCCGCTGCCGGAAGCCGACACGTTGTCCCTGCCTCGGGAACAAATCCGCAAAACGGCGTAACGGGTGCGAAGCGAGCTTGTCCGGCATGTATCAGGACCTGCGCGAGTTCATCACCCTGGTGGATAAGCTCGGCGCGTTGCGACGGATCGTCGACGCCGATCCCAAGTTCGAGATCGGCGGCATTACCGAAATCGCCGCCGCCTTGCCGGAATGCCCGGCGCTATTGTTCGAACGGATCAAAGGGTTCGCGCCGGGCTTTCGCATTTTCACTAACGCCACAACCACGCCACAGCGGGCAGCGGTCGCGCTCGGCATCGATCCGAACCTGCGGCCGCTCGATGCGCTCAAGCAGTGGATGAAGAAGCGGCTGACGCTTACGCCGCTGCCGCCTGTGGCGGCAAGATCGGCTCCCTTCCTCGAAAATTCCATTCGGAGCAGCAACGTCGATCTCGCAAAGCTGCCCTCCCCGCACTGGCACCGCAAAGACGGTGGGCCGTTCATCGGCTCCGGCTCACTCGTGGTCATGCGCGACCCTGAGGACGGCTGGATCAATGCATCGATCTACCGGGTGCAGGTGCATGGCCGAACGAAAGTCACGATCCAGTTCGATCATCCGGGCCGGCACGGCGCAATCATTGCGAAGAAATACTGGGAGAAGGGCCAATCCTGTCCGGTTGCAGTGGTAAACGGCGAGGACCCTGCGCTGTTCGTCGCCGGCTTCGAATATTTGCCGACCGGCCAGTCGGAATATGACTTTGCCGGCGCAATTCGAGGCGCGCCGATTGAAGTGGCGCCCGGGCCGCTGACAAATCTGCCGCTCCCGGCCCGGGCCGAGATCATTTTGGAGGGCGAGCTTTTGCCGAGCTCGCAAGAAATGCTTCCGGAAGGCCCGTTCGGCGAATTCACCGGCTACTACGCCAGCGATAAGCGGCCTTGCCCGGTGATGGACGTAAAGGCCATTCACTTCCGCAATGATCCGATCCTGCTCGGCTCCCCGCCGATGAAACCGCCGCGTTTCCATTTCGGGCTGCCACTGCGGGCTGCCACGCTGTGGAGCAATCTCGATGCCGTTGGCGTCACCGACGTCGTGGGCGTCTGGCAGCATGTCGCCCAACTCATGACGGTAGTCGCAATCAGGCAGCGCTATGCGGGACATGCCAAGCGCGCCGGACTGATCGCCGCAGCCAACAGCTACATGGCGCGCCTGATCGTGGTCGTGGACGAGGATGTCGACCCGGCCAATATCGGCGAAGTCCTGTGGGCGATAGCGACCCGCTGCGAGCCAGCAGAGCAGATCGATATCGTTCGCGATGCGTGGAGTTCGGCACTCGACCCGCGCATACCGGCCGACAAGAAACTGGCGGAAGCGACTTCGCACTCCAAGGCGATTATCGATGCCTGCTGCCCATTTGCGTGGAAGGATAAATTTCCGTCCACATCATCACTCACGCAAGACGAGGCGCGGCTGATCGAGTCCAAGTGGGGCGCGGCGTTAAAGGCGCAGCATGGGACGATTTAACGTCGATTCAGCGGCCATTGCGCGCAGCCAAACATAAGCTGCGCCGAATTAAAATCACAACGCTTTGGGCGGCTCTTGCCGCCCGGCGACCTCATCCGACCCGCGCTTGCTATCTCGCCCGCGCGCTGCGCTCGTCGCCAAACGCCGGTGGCCCATTTCCGCCGATGCCGTGCCCTATCTGTTTGGCGAAACATTTGTCCCCGACCTTGACCGCCTCAGGACCGTAGGTCTCCAGCGCGTGGCGCCGCGCGGCGGCGTATCCATACTGAGCAACGGCCAGTCTTATCATCTGGCATTGCATCGCGCTCGGGTCTGGAGAGTCTTGCGCGGAGGAATAACCCGGCATCAGCAAAATAGCGCCGACGAGAAGAACGAACCTCGGCATGACAGCCCCCGCTGCTTCGTCCGCGGCGCTATTGTGCCCTATCGTGGCAGAGAAGATACCTTTTGTTGCAGCTCATCCACAAGCTTATTCACCTTCGCCTCGTGTGGTTCCGCATTTTTGTGCGACGCCCGCCGCTGCAGCACTGCAGGACAGTTGGCGGCGCGCTTGAAAGACTCCGTGCGGCATCGCTTATCGGCTCATCTCCGACGTGCCGATGACAGACTTGCCCAGTCGGCTTACCCCTCGTGCTGACGCAAATATTCTCTTGTATAATTTCGACCGCCTGCAGCGGACCGCGTTCCGCTAGCCAACACACGGTCCTGCGCGGCGCGCAGGTTCATCCGGAGTCCAAGGCCGCTCGTTCGGCCGCAAGCCGCGACTGCGCATTAAGGCGAATGGGAGCGTTAATCGCACCGAACCCGCGATAGCCCCGACGCTGCACGATCTCGATGAAGAACAGATCCTTGAAGCTCGTCGTATAGAGCTGAAAATATTCGCCGCAATCGTCGCGGTCGTAAAGAATATTGTTGGCGCGCAACGCTCTGACGCGTTCAGCGGGCAGATCGACCCGCGCTTCCAGGTCGTCGTAATAGTTTGCTGGAATGGGCAGTGTCGCGACTCTGTTTACTCGGAGCGTGCGGGCAGCCGCGAGGATGTCGTCGGTTTGAAAGGCGATGTGCTGCACGCCGGAGCCGAAATACTCGCTCAGGAAGCGCGACGATTGCGTACGCGGGCTTTGCGAGGCGTTGAGCGCGATGCGCAAAGCGCCGTCGGCCGTTTCCACGACTTGGCTGCGCACGATGCCGCCCGGGTCGGTGATGTCCAGCTGCGGCGTCTTCTCCACGTCAAACAGAGACGTGTAGAACAACAGCCAGGACAGCATGTCCTCGTAGTGCATTGACTGCGAAATGTGGTCGATCGCGATGAGCCCTGCTGACGCAGCATTGCCGGCAGCCCGCAGCAGCTCGAATTCCACATCCCAGACCTTGGCCAGCGCGCTGCCCTGATCGACAAAATAGAGGAGACTGCCGCCCACGCCACGTACGGCGGGAATTTCGAGTTCTCCCGGGCCGACCCTTTGCCGAAACGGAATGTCGTGCAGTCGCTCGGCGCGGTCGAGCGTTGCCGCGGCGCTTTGCACCTTCAGACCGATGGCGCAGACCGACGGCCCGTGGGTGATGTAGTGCGAATGCGCGAAGCCCTCCTTCTCGCGATTGACGACAAGGTTGATCGCGCCCTGCACCCAGCGCGTCACCGCCTTGGATTTGTGGCGCGCGGCATTGCGAAAGCCGAGATGGCCGAGAAAATCTTCAAGCTCGTCGCCGGCGCGGTCGTCGACGGCGAACTCGATGAATTCGACGCCAAGACATTTTGATCGTGGCGGCAAGGCCGAGAAATCGCCGGGCGGCGCGCCTGTCAGCTCATGCAATTGATCCATGAGGAAGGTCAACGAACGCTGCCCGTCGACGGCGACCGAACGCGGCGATCCGGCGCGGAATTGATCGTTGAATATTTCGAGCGAAAGGTGATCCCGGTAGCCGGTCGCCGCCACAGCAGCGACAAAATCGGTGAGCGGCATGTCGCCCTGTCCCGGAAAGCAACGGAAATGCCGGCTCCAGGTCAGCACATCCATATCGAGCCAGGGCGCGTCGGCAAGCTGCACCAGGAAAATCCGGTCACCGGGGATTGCGCTCAGCCGATTGAGATCGGTCCGGCGCGCATAGACGTGAAAGCTGTCGAGCACGAGACCGACGGCCGGGTGATCGGCGCGACGCACGACTTCCCAGGCGTCGCGATAATCATTGATATGCCGGCCCCAGGCCAACGCCTCGAAGCCGATGCGCAGGCCGCGCCGCGCCGCGCGCTCGCCGAGCTCGCGCAAGTCGGCGGCCGCATGATCGATTCCGCCCTGCGCTTGGGGGGAGACATTGCTGCATACCAGGAGCAAATCGCAGCCGAGCTCGCCCATCACGTCGAATTTCCGCTCGGCGCGGTCGAAAGTGCGGGCACGCTGCGAATCCGGCATGCCCTCGAAATCGCGAAACGGCTGGAACGTGATCACCTTCAAGCCGAGATCGGCAACCTCTTTGGCCACATCGGCGGGCGTGCCGTGATAGGACAACAGATCGTTTTCAAAAATTTCGACGCCGCGAAACCCGGCAGCGGCGATCGCCTCGAGCTTCTCGCGCAAGCCGCCGGAAAGGCAGACCGTGGCAATCGCGGTTTTCATCGCACCTCTCCGAACTGCCCTCACGCCGCGGGTGCGCTCGCCGCGTCGCGCGCGGCGACGGCTACCGCAAAGGCGCGATGCAGACGCGCAACATCCGGCGTCAGGCCGGTGAACAGCCGGAACGCCTCGGCCGCCTGATAGATGCACATTCCGGCGCCATTGAGTGTGCGCGCGCCCTTGGCGGCGGCGGCTCTGAGAAACGCCGTTTGCATCGGCGTATAGATGACGTCGGCGGCCCAATGCTGCGGCTTCAGCGCGGCCGCCGGAACGGGATTACCGGGAAAGCCGCGCATGCCGACCTGCGTCGCATTGACCACGCCGTCGGCCTCCGCGATGTCATGCGCCAGATCGCCCGCCAAGCGGCAGCGCGACGCCCCGTAAGCAGTTGCAATCTCGCTCCTGAGCGCATCGGCGCGCGCCGCATCGATATCGTGAATGATCAGAACGGCGGCGCCGAGATCCATCAATGCATAGGCGACGGCGCGCCCGGCCCCGCCGGCTCCGATCTGAACAACGGTCGCGCCTTTGGCGCTGTCGCTGCCAAGCGTTGCGGCAAAGCTGTTGCGCCAGCCGCGTCGGTCGAAGTTGTAGCCCGTAGTGCAGCCATCGGGCGCGATCGCAATCGTATTCACCGCGCCGACTTGCGCCGCTTCGGGATCAACCGCGTCAAGGAGGCCGATGATCTCCTGCTTGAAAGGGTAAGTGACATTGGCGCCGGCGAAGCCGAGCGCTTTGATGGATTGCAGAAGTTCTTGCAGCTTGCGGCCGGGCAAGCGATCGACATCGATGAGATGATAGTAGCCGTCGATGTCGGCGGCCGCGAAGGCGTCGGCAAACAGCGCCGGCGACATCGAGCCTTGGATATTGAGGCCGATCAGTCCAAGCAGCATCCGCGGCTTTGTCATGATACCTGCTCCGGCTGAAGCAGCCCGCCGCCGAGGAAAAGCTGTGCAATGCGCGGATCGGCAAGGATCTGCGGCGCGGCGGCTTCAATGCGTGTCTGGCCCTGCTCGAGAACCAGGCCATAGTCCGAGATCTGCAGCGCCTGCTTGGCGTTTTGTTCAATCAGCAAGACGGTGACGCCGTTGTTGCGCAGATCCTTGAGGATCGCAAATACATCCCGCACCATCAGCGGCGACAGGCCGATCGACGGCTCGTCGATCAAGACGAGCTTGGGCTTGAGCAAAAGCCCGCGGGCGACTTCGAGAATCTTCTGCTGGCCGCCCGAAAGCGTCGAGGCCTGCTGGTCCGCCTTCTCCTGCAGCATCGGAAAGCGCCGCATGACCGCCTCGATACGCCTGGCGATCTCTGCTTGGCGCGACAGGGCGACGCCGCCTAGCTCCAGATTGTGGCGTACGCTCAGCTCGGGAAAGATGTTGCGGCCCTGCGGGATGTAGACGATGCCGGCATCGAGCAGCGCGCGGGGCGGCAGATTGGAGATGTCGCGCCCATCGAACACGATGGTGCCTGAACGCACCGGCAGGAGCCCGAACACCGCCTTGAACATGGTCGACTTGCCGGCGCCGTTCGGCCCGATCACCGTCGTGATCGCGGCAGGGCGAATGCTCGCCGTCGTGCCGTTAAGGATCGTCATCTTGCCGTACCCGGCAAAGACCCGATCGAGCATTAGCAGCGGTTCGCGTCCGTCCATTGTCAGTGCCCGAGATAGGCTTCGATCACGACCGGGTTCCGGCGAACAGCGGCCGGCGCACCCTCGGCGATGATCCGTCCTTCCGCCAGTACCAGTACCCGCGTGCACAGCGCCATGACGAATTCCATCTGGTGCTCGATGACGACAAAGGTGGCTTTGCGCTCGGCGTGATAGGCTTGCAGCCGCTCGCGCAAATGCGACAGCATGGTCAGGTTCACGCCGCCGGCGGGCTCGTCGAGCAGAACAAGCCGCGGCCCGGCCATGAACGCCATCGCCGCGTCAAGCAGCTTCTGCTGGCCGTAGCTGAGCGAGCCCGCCGGCTGCGCGGCGAAATGCGAGAGCCGGAAGAAATCGAGCATTCGGTCGGCACCCTCGCCAAGTCCGGCGTCGGCGCGACCGAACAGGCGCGAGACCATCGAGCCCTGGTGTTCCTGACCTGCCAGGATCAGATTGTCGCGCACGGAAAGCTGCGGGAACACCTGCAGCAGCTGAAATGTCCGGCTGACGCCGAGCCGATTGAGATCGCACGGACGCATCCCGGTCGTGCGGCGGCCGTCGACCCGTACCTCGCCGCTGCTTGGCGTCAACTGGCCGAGCACGCAGTTGAACAGCGTCGACTTGCCAGAGCCGTTCGGCCCGATGATTCCCAAAATCTCGCCTTCGTCGACCTGGAACGAGACGCCGTCGACTGCGGCAATGCCGCCAAACGATTTGCGCAGATCGGCCACCTGCAGAACAGGATTCATGGCGCGGTCCTTTCCGCGCCAATGGCCGGCGCCGACCGGCCGTTCGGCATGGCGGCTTTTGCCAAGCGATCAACCAATCCCAAAATGCCGGTTGGGCAGAACGCCATCATCACCATGACGAGGGCGGCATAGACGATGAGGTAGTAGCCTTCGGCGATACGCATCCATTCCGGCAGCAGCACGGCAACCAGCGCGCCGACGAACGGCCCGAAGAAGTAACCGCTGCCGCCGACGATTACCATCAGAAGCAGACTGAACGACATGTTGATCGCAAAGGAGCCCGGCTCGATGAATTGGACCAAGGGCGCATAGAGCGCGCCGGACAGGCCACCGAGGCTTGAGCCGACCGCAAAGGCCATCAGTGTGTAGCGCCGCGTATCGAGCCCCACCGATGCCGCGCGGATCGGGTTTTCGCGCAACGCAACGAAGGCGCGGCCCCACGGCGAGCGTAGCATCCACCAGATTGCGAGCGCCAGCACCACGAGGACGCCGAGGCTGAAAAAGTAGAAGTGCAGCGCCTTGCCGGTGGACCAGCCGAACAATACGGGGCGCATGATTCCGTTGATGCCGTAGATGCCGCCTGTCAGCCACTGCTCGTTGCGCAGCACGAGAAACACCAGCGTGGTGAACGCCAGCGTGACGAAGGCGAGATAATGGTGCGAAACGCGCAGCGCCGGATAGCCGAGCATCCAGCCGACGATGAAGCACAGCAAGCCGGCTGCGATGAAGGCGAGCGCAAACGGCACGCCGCCTTGCGTCAGCAGCGCGACGGTGTAAGCGCCGATGCCGACGAAGGCGCCCTGGGCAAGCGACACCTGGCCGGCATAGCCGAGCGTGAGATTGAGCCCCATCGCCGCGATGGTCAGCACGGCCCACATCGAGAGCAGATAGATACCGAAGGGCTTCAGGAAGAATGGCGCGGCCAGCGCCAGCGCCAACGCGACGCCAATCACGACGGCGCCCAGCCGGGTCATACCGTGCGCTCCTCGACGCGTCCGAGCAGGCCCTGCGGCCGGCACAGGATGACGGCGATCAGGATCAGCAGCGGGAACGCGCCGCGATATTGCGAAGAGAGATAGGCGGCCGAGAGATTGTCCAAGACGCCCAGAATGATTCCGCCGAGAATGGCGCCGCGCACCTGGTTGAAGCCGCCGATGATGGCGGCGATGAAGGCGGCGGTGCCGAGCGTTTCGCCGTTGGTGAACTTCGCCAGATAAATCGGGCTGATCAGGATCGAGGCAATGGCGACGAGCACGGCATTGACGAGAAACGTGTAGAGCACCATGCGCTGCACGGGAATTCCCAGAATGCGCGCCAGCGCCGGATTTTGCGCAGTCGCCTGCATCGAGCGCCCTGTGCGCGTCTTGTTAAGCCACAGATGCAGCGCCGCCACCGTCGCGATGGCGACGCCCAGCACGACAAGGCTCTGCGTCGAGACCACCGCGCCAAACAGGTGGACGTCAGCATCGGGCACCAGAGGCGGGAACGCTTGCGCTTGCGCGCTGTAGAAATCCTTGACGCTCTCCTTGAGCAGCAGCGAGAGCGCAATCGTCGAAATGACGAGCGGCAGCACGCCGTAGCGTAACATCGGGTCGACCACGATGAGCTTGAACAGAAGCCCAAGCACGACGAGCGCGGCCGCAATTCCGATCAGCGCCGCCAGCCAGAACGGCGCGCCCCAGTTCATCGCTGCCAGCACGAAGAAGGCCGGCAGCATGACGAATTCGCCCTGCGCAAAATTGATGGTCTGCGACGTTTGCCAGAGCAGGGTGAACCCCACGGCAATCAACGCGTAGATCGCGCCGGTCGCCAGTCCGGAAATCAGCAGCTGAATAAAGGACGCCATTGACCCTCGCGCCTTGGTCTTCGCGTTTTCCGTTGCGCTCGCCCGCGATGCCAAGACGGCGGCAAAGTTGCCGAGCCGTCATTTGCCAAGCTTGGGCAGAATCTCGACGATCTTCTGCTTGCCGTTCACGACTTCGCCGAGAAAGCTTTGCCGATCGAGATCGCCATTGGCATCGAAGGTGACTTCCATCAGCACGCCCGGCTCATCGTCCGGTGTAATCGTTATGCCGTGCAAGGTTTGCGCGAACAGCCTGCTGTCGAACTTGCCGATCTTCTCGGTGACATGTTTGATGATGTAGACTGCGGTATAGCCTTTGATGCCGTTGTGATCGCAAACGTAGTTGTAGCGCTTCTTGAAGCGTTCCGCGAAATCCTGCACCGCCGGAATCGGTGCATCGACGGTCAACCCGACATGGCCGCGCACGCCTTCCGCGGCGCCTTGCGCGAGGTCGATGACTTTCTGCCCGAGCAAGGTCGTCTCGCCGATCAGCGGCGCCTTGACGCCTTGCTTCTTTGCCTCGCGCAGAAAGCGCGCGCTCTCCTCCTCGTTCAGATAGACAAAGATGGCATCAGCATTGGCGGCATTGATCTTGACGACGTCGGCGGAAAAATCGGCTTGCCCGGACTCGGTCGAAACATCGGCAACAACCTTGATATTGCGCGCAGCCATTTCCTTGACAAAAGTATCGCGCCCGCCTTTGCCGAAGTCGTTGTTCACCCAAATGACGGCGACCGACTTCGCCTTGACACCGTCGCGGATGTAATTGGCGATCTTCGGCATGCTGAATTGCTGGCCGAAGGAGGTGCGGAACACGTAGGGGTCGTTCTTCTGCGTGATGGCGGCCGCCTCACCGCCGACGATCTCGGGAATTTCCGCCTGCTGGGTGAGCGCCATGTCGACCAGGACAGACCCGGAAAAGACCGGGCCGAGGATCACGTAGGGATTATTATCGAGCACTTTCTGAACCTGCGCGCGCGAAATGCCGGCGTCGCTTTGCGTGTCGAGGAGCGGCGCATCGATCTTGCGGCCGAGAATGCCGCCTTTGGCGTTGATCTCATCAATTGCGAGCAACATGCCGTCACGGAAATTGGTCCCGGATACGGCGCCGGCGCCGGAGAGCTCCAGAACGGCCGGAATGTACACGCTTGACTGCGCGTGGAGCGGCGTTGTCAGGCCGAAAGCCGTGCCGATCAGCGTTGCAAATAGGCCTGAGCGAAACATGCCGAGTCCCTCCCTGATGTCGAAATTGTCCGCGTCTGACCGCGCGGCGCGTTTTCCGTCTGGCATTTCCCACCGGCACATTGCTAAGCCGCGCGACCGAGGTCAATAACCAAGATGTACGCAAAACTTTACATCATGTTATTTTCTTCTGACGCGTTGCCGTGCCACCGCGTCCATCTGGCCGCGCAGCGCCGCCACAAATCGCCCGGCATAGCTTGACAGCGGCGCGTCCTTGCGGTGGACCACATAGGTCTGAAACGCAGTCGGCTCGACAATATCGAGCGCGCGCAACCGCGGCCACTGATCGGCAGCGAGCGTGAACTCGTCGACAATGGCGATGCCGAGCCCGAGCGACACCAGCGCGCAAACGGTCGAGGCGAAGCGCGCGCGGATGGTCACCTCGTAAGGCAGGCTGTGGCTGGCGAACAGACCGGCCATGATGCGGCCATAGGGATCGTTGGGATCGACGCCAATCAGCGGATGCTTCACAATCTGCTCCACGGTGACACGACTGAGCCGCGCCAACGGATGCGCCTCCGGCACGATGCATTTGAGCCGGCCGCGCGCCAACGGCGCCTCGGCGAGCATGGGATGTTCGAGCTTTGAGCTCAGCGCCACCAGTTCACCCTTGCCGAGCAAGAGATAATCGACCGCATCCTCGATTTTCAGAATGTCGACGTCGATCAGAAGATTTGGCAAACTCCTGCGCAGTTCGGCAACAGCGCGCGGCACCATCACGGTCGCGATGCTCGGCACGGAGGCGATCTTGAGCTCGCTTTCGGCGCCGCGCTTGATGCGCGAAATGACGAATTGCAGGTCTTCGACCTTATCGTAGACGCTGTTGATCTGCTCGAAGATGGCGTTGGCCTGCGCCGTCGGGCTGTAGCGGCCGCCTCGGCGATTGAACAATTTGACCCCGAGCGAGGTCTCGGCATGTTTCATGGCCCGGCTGATACCGGGCGACGAGACGTTGAGGAGTCGCGCCGCACCGCCAACGGTGCCGGTGACCATGATGGCCCGAATGACCTCGATTTGGCGCAGCGTGAGCATCTGGCTAGGCGGTGAAGGCTCGACCCGCAGGCAGCGTATCAGGCTATTGCGGCGCACGCCTTGATTACTGCGCCACAGCGAAAGGAATTTGCGGCAGTCTGCTAGAAGTAACCGCTTTAAGTCCACGCGAGCGCTTGGGTCCGGATATCCCCTATGGATCAACAACTGCCCTGACGCGGTTTCGGCGCGCAGCCCGACAATCACTCACGGTCAGCCATCTTCGAAGAGTGCGGGCAGGACGGTTTCGTGCCAAGCGGCCATGGCAGAGAGCATTACGGCGGCTGCATCCGCGAGTCGTGGCCGCTAGCGACAACATAAAGAAGCTCAGCGCTTCAGCTTGGCGGTGAACGACATGCCGCCAGCGCCGCAGCAGGGACAGCTCATCGCCACCAGGATGTTCTGTTTCTGCTCCTCGTCGAGATCGGTCCGGTCGAGCATCTGGCGTGTCTGCTGCTCGAACAGCTCATGCAGCGAAAGGCCCGAAGACATGAACGGGTCCTCGGCCGCCGCCTTGGTCTGCGGGGCGGCCGCGGGTGCGTCGCGCCGTGGCGGCGATGCCTTGCGTTTCGATGCTGCCTTACGGCGGCCGCCATGCGCGGTCGGCTTGACTTTGGGCATGCGATTTACGTCACCGTGTTGGTCGGGGTCCAATGTCTTCGATAGAGAACCTTACCACGTCGCTGCCGCGCGCCCACGTCGGACCAGGCCACGCTGAGGCACGCATCCCAAATAGGCCCGTTGAGGTTGCGGCCAAGCCCTCATGCATCAATCTCGCGCACCAAGCCCGGCTGTGATGAATTGTTGGCGGAGCGCTCCGCGGCCGTTGCAAATTGTATTTTTATAAAATACCGTTTTCGCCGAAACCACGAAAGCGCCGCGGTGCCGGGCTCCACGGACCCGGACCCGGCCTGAAATCAGATGAGCCGGGATGAAGCCACAAGGTGCGCCGCAAAATGGAAATGTACGACTTGCCGCCGATATCGGCGGCACTTTCACCGACATCGCGCTTTTCGACGAGGTGACGGGTCGGCTTACCCTCGGCAAGGCGCTTTCGACGCCCGATCGGCTGGTTGACGGCATCAGCGCCGGGGTCGAGAAGGCCGGCGGCGATTACGCGTCCGCCAACCTCTTTCTGCACGGCTCCACGGTCGCCATCAACACGATGCTCGAGCGCACCGGCGCCAGGACCGCGCTGATTACGACTGACGGCTTTCGCGACGTCTATGAGATCGGCCGCATCAACCGGCCCGACGCCTACAATCTGTTTTTCCAGAAGCACAAGCCGCTGATCGAGCGGGCGCTGTGCTTTGAGGTCAAGGAGCGCGTGCGCGCCGACGGCGAAGTGCTCGAGCCGCTTGATGAAGCCGGGTTGGCGGCGCTGAGCGAAAAGCTCGAGAAGCTCGGCATCGAAGCCACCGCCATCATGTTCATCAACTGCTACGCCAATGCCGCGCATGAGCGGCAGGCAAAGGCGCTGCTCAGCGAGCGCCATCCCAACATGTTTGTCAGCGCGTCGCATGAATTGTCACAGGAATACCGTGAGTTCGAGCGCTGCTCGACGGTTGCCGCCAATGCCTATATCGGGCCGAAAGTGCACCGCTATATCGGCGAGATCGACGAGCGCATCCGCAAGGCCGGCTTCAAGGGCTCGTTTCTGATCGTGCAATCGACTGGCGGCCTTTACGAGAGCAGGCAGGCACAGACGCAGTGCGTTCGCATGTTGGAGAGCGGTCCGGCCGCCGGCGTGATCGGCACGCGCGAGATTTGCCGCAGGCTCGGCATCAAAAACGCCATCGCCTTCGACATGGGCGGCACTACGGCAAAGGCCGGGGTCATTTACAAGGGAGAGCCGCTGACCACCGGCGCGGCGCTGATCGGCGGCTACGACAAGGCGCTGCCGGTGCAGATCGCTATGATGGATATTTTCGAGGTCGGCACCGGCGGCGGGTCGATCGCGCGTGCCGAGGACGGGCTGCTGCGGGTCGGCCCGCAAAGTGCGGGCGCGCAACCGGGCCCCGCCTGCTACGGCCGGGGCGGCGAGGAGCCGACCATAACCGACGCCAATCTGATGCTTGGGCGCCTCGGCGCCGATCGCTTTCTCGGCGGCGAGATGAAGCTCGATGTCGCCGCGGCCGAGCGGGCGCTGGCGAAGGTCGGCAAGCCGCTCGGGATGAGCCCGATCCAGGCCGCCGACGGCATCCTGCGCATCGCCGCAACAGCGATGTCGTATGCCGTCAAGGGCGTCACCACGGAGCGCGGTCTGGATGCCGGCAATTTCGTGCTGGTGGCCTACGGCGGCGCCGGCCCGCTGCACGCCGTCGAGGTGGCGCGCGAAATCGGCATCCGCGATGTCATCGTACCCCGCGCGCCCGGCCTATTCTCCGCCTTCGGCATGCTGTTCTCAGACCTGCGCTACGATTATGTGCGCACGCACCTCATGCAGCTCGCCGATGCTCCGTTCGAGGAGATCGAGGCGGTATTCCGGGAGCTGGAACAGAACGGCCGCGACGCGATCGCCGCGACATCGGTCAAGCCGCACCGGATCGCGGTGAAGCGCGCGCTCGACATGCGCTATGTCGGCCAGGAGCACGCGGTCACGGTGGAACTGCCGCCGCGCGTCTTCCAGAAGCAGGACCGCGCAGCGATCAAGCGGCATTTCGACGACGACCATATGCAGCGCTACGGCACCTGCGCGCCAGACGAGAGCGCCGAGATCGTATCTTTGCGTGTTGCCGTATCCGGTCTGATGAGGAAGCCGCCGCAGGACAAGATCAAGAAAGGCGGCCGCGTGCCGCCGAAATCAGCCTTCACCGGCAGGCGCAAAGTTTGGTTCGACGGCCGCTTTCGCGATACGCCGACATATCGCCGGGCGGCGCTTCTCTCCGGCAACAGGATCAGCGGTCCGGCACTGATCGAGGAGCACGCCTCGACGACCGTGCTGATGCCGGGCGATCGCATGACGATCGACGATTACGGCAACCTGACAATTCGGGTGGCGGGAACACGGTGATGGTCAAGCGAGCCAAGGCTGCGCGCGCCAAAGGGCGCAAGGTCGATCCGGTCACCGTCGAGATTGTGCGCAACGGCGTGCTTGCCGTGACCGAGGAAATGAAGACCAATCTCATGCGCACGGCCTACAACATCATCATCTACGAGGCGCTCGACTTCACCACCGGCCTGTTCACGCCGGAGGGCGAAACGATCTCGATCGGCATCGGCCTGCCGACCTTTATCCGCGGCATGGCCGAGACGGTAAAGGCCAAGATCCGGTATTTCGGCATCAAGGCCATGAAGCCGGGCGACATCTACGTGACCAACGATGCCTACACGACCGGCAGTCATCTCAACCATTTCACATTCACGCTGCCCATCTTCCGCAAGGGCAAGCTCGTCGCGTTCTCCTGCTGCATGGCGCATTGGCTCGACGTCGGCGGCGCGCTCGGCGGGATGACCAGAGATATCTACGCGGAGGGCATCCAGATCCCGATCGTGAAGTATCAGGATCGCGGCAAGGTCAATCAGGATCTGCTCGACATCATTCGCATGAACGTGCGCCTGCCGTCGCGCGCGATGGGCGATCTTCGCGCGCAGGTGACCGCCGTGAAGACCGGCGAGCGGCGGTTCCTCGAACTGTTGGATCGCTACGGACAGCGGGCGGTAGTGGATTCGATCGCCGAAATCATGGACCGCGCCGAGGCGGCGGCGCGCGCCCGGACGCGGACCATTCCCGACGGCGTGTACGAGGCGGAATCGTGGCTCGACGACGACGGCGTCGACATCGGCAAGCGCATTCCAATCAAGGTCAAAGTGACCGTCAGGGGCGAGGAGATGACGATCGACCTCACCGACGTCTCCAAGCAGGTGAGCGGCTTCTTCAATTCCGCGATCACGACGGGCTATGGCTGCGCCCAGGTCGCCTATAAGTGCATCACCTCGCCGACCGACTATCCGATCAACGACGGCGCTTTCCGCAGCCTGAAGGTCATCATCCCGCCGGGCCGCATCGTCAGCGCGACGCGGCCCGCGCCGATGCGGCTGTGGATGTGCTTTCCCATGACCATCATCGACACGATCTTCAAGGCACTGCAGCCGGCCATTCCCGATCGCGTGATCGCCGGCCATCACGCCGATCTGGTCGCGCCGGCGTTCCACGGCTTCAATCCAAAGACGTCGGAGTTCTTCATCGGCAACTTTGGCCCGCTCGGCGGCGGCTGGGGTGCAAAGAAGACCGAGGACGGGGTATCGGCAACCGTGTGCCTCAACGATGGCGACACGCATAATGTGCCCAACGAGCAGGCCGAGGCGAAATTCCCGATCCTTGTCGAGCGCTTCGAGCTTGTTACTGATTCCGGCGGCGCCGGGCGTCATCGCGGCGGGCTCGGCATCGCGCGCACCACCCGCGCGCTTTCGCCGATGGTCGTCAATGTCCAGAGCGATCGCTCGAAGTGTCCGCCCTGGGGCCTTGACGGTGGCGGCGAGGCGGCCGGCAACGCGGTCGCCTTCCGCGTCGGCGGCCAGTGGAAGACCGACTTCCCGAACGCGAAGGTTTTGGTCGCCCAGCTGAAGGCCGGCGATGCCTGGCGCATCTCGTCGGGCGGCGGCGGCGGCTATGGTTCGCCGCTTGATCGCCCCGCCGAGGATGTGCGCGCAGACGTGTACCAGGGCTACGTCTCGGTCAAAGCGGCGGCAGAGCTCTACGGGGTCGTCCTCGATCCCGTCAGCTATGAGATCGATGAAGCCGCGACCAAGCAACGCCGGTCTGGCTACCGAGATTTGGAGAAAAGGCGAGCGGCCGAATGAGCGATCTATGAACAGTGGGACTTAATCGATCCAGAAGGCAAAGGGGGGAATGGCATGGCTAGCATCGCGGGTCTTGGCAAGCAGGGCGACATACGCCACGTGGCGGCGCGGCTTGAGCGGCTGCCTTATTGCTCCTGGCATACGAAAATGCGGCTGATCATCTCTACGGCCTGGTTCTTCGATGCCTTCGACTCCATCACCATCGCCTATGTGCTCCCCCCTATCATCGGCCTGTGGCAACTTAGTCCGCAGCAGATCGGCTTCCTGATCGGAACAGGTTTTGCCGGCCAATTGGTCGGTGCGATCGGATTTGGCTGGCTTGCCGAACGCTGGGGCCGGCGGCTATCGATGCTGATCACCCTGCTCGTGTTCTCGCTTGGCGCGCTCGCCTGCGCTGCGGCCACGAGCTACGAGATGCTGTGCGTGCTGCGTTTCGTTCAAGGCCTTGGCCTCGGCGGCGAGATTCCCTTGATGGCCGCGTATCTGAATGAATTCGCCAGGGCAGAGAACCGCGGCCGCTTTTCCCTTTCTGTGCAGGTGCTGTTCTCCGTTGGCCTCCTCCTCGTCGCCGTGGTCAGCGTTTATGTCGTACCGCATTGGGGCTGGCGGTGGATGTTCGTCATCGGCGCCATTCCAGCGCTGGCGGCGATCCCCATGCGCACGGTGCTGCCTGAATCGCCGCGCTGGCTCGCCAGCCAAGGTCGCAACGAGGAGGCCGACCATGCGTTGCAGCGGATCGAAGACGCCGCCGCGCGCGACGGCAAGGTCGTGCCGCCGCTGCCGAAGGACTTGCCGGAAGTGCCCAAGGCGCGCCCGCGCATCGTCGAGCTGTTCAGGGGCATCTATCTGCGTCGCACCATATCGGTGTGGTTTATTTGGATCGGCGCTTATTTCGTTTCCTATGGCATCACCGCCTGGGTGCCCTCGCTGTTCCGCACCGTCTACCATCTTGGTGTGGAGCAATCGTTGAAGTACGGGCTCATCATGAGCAGCGTCGGACTTTGCGGCACCGTGTTCGCGATCTATCTGATCGATACGATCGGACGCAGGCCGTTGCTGATGCTCAGCCTCGGCGCGTGTTCCATTCCGCTCATTGCCTTCGCGTTCCTGCCGCACCTGACCGCAGCCGAGACGCTTGCGGTTGCCACCGCTGGGTTTTTCTTTCTCAGCCTGTCGCTGATATCGCTTGCGACGTACACGGCGGAAATCTACCCGACCCATTTGCGCGCGCTCGGCGGCGGCGTTGCCAGCGCATGGCAGCGCGGCGCATCGGTGGTCGGCACAACCGTCGTTGGGCTGATCTTGCCGACCTGGGGGATCAATGCGGTCTTTGTGATGTTCGGGCTGTTCGCGCTCATGGGAGCGGTCGTGACATTTTTCTTCGCCGTAGAAACGCGCGCGCAGATTCTCGAACGCGTGTCGCCCGTCTAACGGGCCCTGCAATTGCGCGCAAGTTATGGCGTCGATTCCTCATCGGCTTGCGGCTATCCGCTGCTCGCCGGTAGCCATGCGATCGGCGTCGGCGGGTCCGCGTGCGTTCCGTCGCTAAATCAAAGTCTGAGCCTCCTTTACGTCGGCACGCCGTTTGCCCAACGCGGATTTAGTTGTTGATGACATCCCCTTCGCCGATTCGGAGAGAAAGTGAAGGCGCGAGCAGCCCCTGAAGATGGCATTTTGCGAGTAAATCGCGTGTTGGCTCCGCCGCGCTTCTGTTTTCTCTCGTCACCGCAAGCGGCTTGATTTGCAAGATTTCAGCGTCGCTCTTTATGAGATTCCTATAATTCTCCCGGCAGCGCCGACTCGAATTCCTATGCCGATACTGACACGTAGCGGCACATGAGTGGGCGCAGTCTTTTGCGCCGATTCGATTCAGATCAAGGTCGCCGGCCACGGATATCCGCAGGCATTTGAGCAGCACTTTGCTCGGAGACTTTCCATGATGGACGTCATCATGATCGCCATGGGCGCCGCCTTTTTCGCGCTGTCGATCGGCTACGCCTATGCCTGCGACCGGCTGTAACGGAGAAACGGCCATGAGCTTCGACTATGCGCTGGCGGCCGCCGTGACCGCGGGGCTGCTCATTTACCTCACCTATGCGCTGCTGCGGCCGCAGCAATTCTAAAAGGAACGCAGCCATGACCATTACCGGCTGGATCCAAATTCTCGTTTATTGCGCGATCACTATTGCCATCATGCCGGTTCTTGGCGGCTATATGACGCACGTTTTCAACGGCGAGCGCAACTTGCTCTCGCCGGTGCTGCGGCCCGTCGAGGCGATCATTTATCGATTCGCCGGCATCGATGAGAGGCGCGAACAAAGCTGGCTGATCTACACCGTCGGCATGCTGCTCTTTCATGTCGGCGGCTTTCTCATCCTCTATGCGCTGATGCGCCTTCAGGCGGGCCTGCCGTTCAATCCCGCGGGCCAAGGCGCCGTCGCCGAAGATCTGGCGATGAACACGGCGATGAGCTTCATCACCAATACCAACTGGCAGAACTACGGCGGCGAAAGCACGCTTTCCTATCTCGTGCAGATGCTCGGGCTGACGCATCAGAATTTCCTGTCGGCGGCAACAGGCATCGTGCTCGCCGTCGCCTTGATCCGAGGCTTTGCCCGCCATTCGGTGCAGACGGTCGGCAATTTCTGGGTCGATATGACCCGCTGCACGCTCTATATTCTGCTGCCGGTCTGCATCCCCTACGCTTTGTTTTTGGTGTGGCAGGGAATTCCACAAACGCTTGGCCCCTATGTCGACGCGACGACGCTCGAAGGCGCCAAGCAGACGATTGCAGTCGGCCCGGTCGCCTCGCAGATCGCCATCAAAATGCTCGGCACGAATGGCGGCGGCTTTTTCAACGCCAACGCCGCGCATCCATTCGAAAATCCGACCGCGCTGTCCAACTACGTGCAGATGATCTCGATCTTCGCGATCGGCGCGGCGCTGACCAACGTGTTCGGCCGCATGGTCGGCAATCAGCGCCAAGGCTGGGCGGTGTTCGCCGTGATGGGCGTACTGTTCCTCGTCGGCACTGCTGCCTGCTACCTCGCCGAAGCGCACGGCAATGACTTGCTCAACGCGCTTGGTCTGACCGGCGGCAATATGGAAGGCAAGGAAGTCCGTTTCGGCATTCCTGGCTCCGCGCTGTTCGCCGTCATCACCACTGACGCCTCGTGCGGCGCCGTAAACGCGATGCACGACAGCTTTACGGCGCTTGGCGGCATGATTCCGCTGATCAATATCGAGCTGGGCGAGATCATCGTCGGGGGAGTCGGGTCCGGCATGTACGGCATGCTGCTGTTCGTCATCATCGCGATGTTCATCGCCGGACTCATGGTCGGCCGCACGCCCGAATATGCCGGCAAGAAGATCGAGGCCAAGGAAGTCAAGATGGCGATGCTCGCCGTGCTGATCTTGCCGCTGATGTATCTCGGCTGGACGGCGGTGGCGATGGTAGTGCCCTCCGCGGTGGCCTCGATGAACAATCCCGGCCCGCACGGCTTCACCGAGGTGCTCTACGCCTACACGTCGCAGACCGGCAACAACGGCTCTGCTTTCGCTGGACTGAACGGCAATACGCTTTTCTACAACATCACCGGCGCGATCGCGATGGGCGTCGGCCGCTTCTGGATGATCATCCCGACCATGGCGATCGCCGGCTCACTGGCGGCCAAGAAGTCGATCCCCGCCTCCGCCGGCACGTTCCCGACCACCGGCGGCCTGTTCATCGGTCTCGTGGTCGGCGTCATCGTGATCGTCGGCGGCCTCACCTTCTTCCCGGCGCTGGCGCTCGGTCCCATCGTCGAGCAGCTCGCGATCAATGCCGGCACTTTGTTCGCATCGAATTAGGCTCGGAGTCACCGCAATGGAAAGCTCAACCTTACGCAAGCAGATGCCGGTATCGGCGCTATTCGATGCGAAGATCGTGGTGCCGGCGATCGGCGCCGCCTTCGTCAAGCTCAATCCGCGCACCTTGATCAAGAACCCCGTCATGTTCGTGCTCGAGATCGTGACCACGCTGACGACGGTCATCCTGATCCGCGATCTCGTGACCGGCGGCGGCCACATCGGCTTCGAGTTCCAGATCATTCTGTGGCTGTGGTTCACGGTGCTGTTCGCCAATTTCGCTGAGGCGGTGGCCGAGGGCCGCGGCAAGGCGCAAGCCGATACGCTGCGCCGCCAGCGCACGCAGACACAGGCCAAGCTGATCACAGGCGGCGGCGTGCGGAATTTTCACCTCATTCCTTCGACAGATCTGAAGGTCGGCGATTTCGTTCTGGTCGAGGCAGGTGACACGATCCCTTCGGACGGCGAAGTCATCGAAGGCATGGCATCGATCAACGAAGCGGCGATCACCGGCGAATCCGCCCCGGTCATTCGCGAATCCGGCGGCGACCGCTCGGCGGTGACCGGCGGCACGCAGGTGCTGTCCGACTGGATCCGGGTGCGCATCACCGCAGCCCCAGGCTCGACCTTCCTCGATCGCATGATCCGGCTGGTCGAAGGCGCCGAGCGGCAGAAGACGCCAAACGAGATCGCGCTCAACATTCTCCTGGTCGGCCTCAGCATCATCTTTGTGTTTGCGACTGCGACCATCCCAAGCTACGTCGCCTATGCGGGCGGTACGATCTCAGTTGTCATTCTGGTCGCGCTGTTTGTCACTCTGATCCCGACCACCATCGGCGCCCTGCTCTCGGCCATCGGCATCGCCGGCATGGATCGGCTGGTGCGCTTCAACGTGCTGGCCATGTCCGGCCGCGCTGTCGAGGCCGCAGGCGACGTCGACACCCTCCTTCTTGACAAGACCGGCACGATCACACTCGGCAATCGTCAGGCGACGGAGTTCAAGCCGCTGCACGGCGTCGCGGAGCGGGAGCTCGCGGATGCCGCCCAGCTTGCTTCGCTCGCCGACGAAACGCCGGAGGGCCGCTCCATCGTGGTACTGGCCAAGGAAAAATACGGCATCCGCGGTCGCGAGCTCCATGAACTGAAGGCCAATTTCATTCCCTTCAGCGCACAGACGAGGATGAGCGGTGTCGAAATCGCCGCGTCCTGGGTGCGCAAAGGCGCGGTCGATGCAATTCTGAATTTCCTCAATGGTCCTTCGACCGTCGTAACCGGCAGCGCCGCTCAAGCCTTGCGCCCGAACCTGAGCGCTGAAACCGTGCGTGAGGTGAATGCGATTGCCGACAGCGTCGCCAAATCTGGTGGCACGCCGCTTGCAGTCGCCAAAGACGGCAAGCTGCTCGGCATCATTCAGTTGAAGGACATCGTCAAGGGCGGCATCCGCGAGCGTTTTGCCGAATTGCGGCGCATGGGGATCCGCACCGTCATGATCACCGGCGACAATCCCACGACTGCGGCCGCGATCGCCGCCGAGGCCGGCGTCGACGACTTTCTCGCTCAGGCGACGCCGGAGGATAAGCTCCGACTCATTCGCAACGAGCAAGCCAAGGGCAAGCTCGTCGCCATGTGCGGCGACGGCACCAATGACGCGCCAGCGCTCGCCCAGGCCGATGTCGGCGTCGCCATGAACACAGGCACCCAGGCGGCGCGGGAAGCCGGCAATATGGTCGATCTCGATTCCAATCCGACCAAACTCATCGAGATCGTCGAAATCGGTAAGCAGCTCCTGATGACGCGCGGCGCGCTGACCACGTTTTCGATCGCCAACGACGTGGCAAAATATTTCGCCATCATCCCGGCGATGTTCGTCGCTTTCTATCCGCAGCTGCAGGTGCTCAACGTCATGCGGCTGGGCACGCCGCAGAGCGCTATTCTCTCGGCGATTATCTTCAATGCGCTGATCATCATCGCGCTGATCCCGCTGTCGCTCAAGGGCGTGCGCTATCGGCCGATCGGCGCCGGCGCGCTGCTCCTGCGCAATCTTTGGATCTACGGCGTCGGGGGCGTCATCATCCCCTTCATCGGCATCAAGGCCATCGACCTGCTGGTCAACGGCCTACACCTGGCCTGATGCGAATTTAGGAGAATTGCCATGTTGCGCGAAATCCGTCCGGCGATTGTCGTGCTGGTCGCTCTCACGCTGATCACCGGCTTTGCCTATCCGCTGGCGATAACTGGAATTGCGAGACTCATCTTCCCCCGCCAAGCGCAAGGCAGCCTGATCGAGCGCGATGGGCGGGTCATCGGCTCGGAACTGATCGGCCAGGAATTCGCCAGTGCCAAATATTTCCATGGCCGGCCTTCGGCGACCACGGCGCCCGATCCCGATGATTCAACAAAAACCGTTGCTGCGCCCTACAACGCCGCCAATTCAGGCGGCTCGAATCTCGGCCCATCGAACAAAGCCTTGATCGACCGCGTGCGGAGCGACATGGAGGCGCTGAAGAAGGACAACCCATCGACCGCGGTGCCAATCGACCTCGTCACCACATCGGCGAGCGGTCTCGACCCGGACATCTCACCGGAGGCCGCCCTGTTCCAGGTGCCGCGTGTCGCCAAGGCTCGCAATCTGCCGGAGGATCGGCTGCGCCAATTGGTGGCGGCACACACCGAAGGCCGCCTGCTCGGGCTTTTGGGCGAACCGCGGGTCAATGTTCTAAAGCTCAATCTGGCGCTCGATAAATTGCCGGCCGGCTAAGAACATGGTCCTCCCTGGGACCGTCTCCGACAGAGCGGGATCGGTCCTCAGTTTTCGGCGAGGATCATGCTAAAAGAAGAACCGATACGCGACGAGGCCCTAAGGAGGCCCCAAGGGTTGATGGCTGATCAGCGCCGTAGTGGCGAGCATAGACCTTCGCCGGAAGCGCTTCTCGAAGCGGCGTGCCGCGCGGAGCGGCGCGTCGGCAAGCTGCGCATCTTTGTCGGGGCGGCGCCCGGCGTGGGCAAGACTTATGAGATGCTGCAGCAGGCGCATGCGCGCAGGAAGGACGGCTATGATGTCGTCGTCGGCGTGGTCGAGACCCATGGCCGGCGCGAGACTGAAGCCCTCCTTGAAGGTCTTGAAGTCGTCCCGCGCCAGCGCATTGACTATAAGGGGCGGCATCTTGAGGAGATGAATCTCGATGCGGTGATCGCTCGGCATCCGCAGATCGTGCTGGTGGACGAGCTTGCCCACACCAATGCTGACGGCAGCCGGCATCCCAAGCGATATCTCGACATCGAAGAGCTGATGACTCACGGCATCGATGTCTACACCACCGTCAACATTCAGCACATCGAGAGCCTCAATGACGTTGTCGCACAGATCACCCATGTACGCGTGCGCGAGACAGTGCCCGACGCAATATTTGATCGCGCCGATGCCGTCGAGCTGGTTGACCTGACGCCGGAAGATCTGATTCAGCGGCTCAAGGAAGGCAAGGTCTACATTCCCAAACAGGCTGAGCGCGCGCTCGAACATTTCTTTTCACCGGCCAACCTCACCGCTTTGCGCGAGCTGGCGCTACGCCGCACTGCCGAGCGCGTCGACGAGCAACTGCTCTCGGAAATGCAGGCGCACGCCATTTCCGGCCCTTGGCCGGCCGGCGAACGCATCGCCGTGTGCATCAGCGAGGATCCGCGTTGCGCAGGGCTGGTCCGCTACGCCAAGCGACTCGCTGACCGCCTGCACGGCCCATGGAGCGCGCTCTATATCGAGGGACGCCGGAGCCTGCAGCTGACCGAGGAGGAGCGCGACCGCATCGCTGACACGCTGCGGCTGGCCGAGGCGCTTGGCGGCGAAGCCGTCACCATCCCCGCCGGCGATCGCAACATCGCCGACGACGTGCTCAGCTACGCCCATGCGCATAATGTGACGCAGATTATCATCGGGAAATCGGCGCGATCGCGCTGGTTCGAACTGCTTCACGGCTCGGTCGTGCGCGACCTCGTCCGCCACTCCGGCAATATCAGCGTGCATGTCATAGCCGGCGACCAGTTGCCAGGACAGCCGATCCCAAAAAAGACGGTTCGCACATCGGACCGCGAAGCGGTTTTTGATGCGCGGCCCTATCTCCTGTCGCTTGTCGGGGTGGCGGTCGCGCTTGGTTGCGCCGAGCTTGTCGACTATTTGATCGGCGTCGAGAATGTCGATCTCGTTTTTTTGACCGCGGTCGTTGCCGTTGCCGTTCGCTTCGGGCTGTGGCCGTCCCTGCTCGCGAGCCTCGCCTCGGCGCTGTGCTACAACTTTTTCTTTTTGCCGCCGATCTACACCTTCACCATTGCCGATCCGCATAATATTGCCGCCTTTGCGCTGTTCACGCTGGTCGCGATCATTGTCTCCAACGTTGCCGCGCGCGGCCGCATGCAGGCGGTCACCGCCCAGGCCCGCGTGCGCACCGTCGAGTCGCTGCATTCGTTCAGCCGCAAGCTCGCCGGCGCCGGCACGCTCGATGATATTCTCTGGGCGACCGCGTATCAGACGGCTTTGATGCTCAAGGTGCGCGTCGTGGTGCTGCTGCCCGAAAACGGCGCGATCACTGTGAGGATGGGTTATCCGCCCGAAGATACCCTCGATGACGCCGATCTTGCTGCAGCCAAGTGGTCTTTCGAAAACGACCGCGCCGCCGGCCGCGGCTCCGACACGCTGCCCGGTGCCAAGCGGCTGTTCCTGCCGATGCATACCGGCCGCGGCTTGATCGGCGTGGTTGGCATCGACAACGACAAAACCGGTCCGCTTCTGACGCCGGACCAAAGGCGGCTCCTTGACGCGCTGATGGATCAGGCGGCGCTTGCCATCGAGCGTGCAAAACTGGTCGAAGACATGGAGCGGATCGAGCGTACCGCTGAAACCGAGCGCTTGCGTTCCGCCCTCCTCACCTCGATCTCGCATGACCTGAAAACACCGCTGGCTTCGGTGCTCGGCTCAGCCGGCACGCTGCGTGACCTCTCCGACAAATTGAGCGACGGCGAAAAACTCGATCTGCTGGGAACGATCATTGATGAATCGGAACGCCTCAATCGATTCATCGCGAACCTCCTCGACATGACCAAGCTTGAATCCGGCGCAGTAACGCCCAAACTCGCCCCCCATGATCTGTCGGAAATCATCGGCTCGACCTTGCAGCGCACCGTGAAAATCCTGCGACATCATTCGGTGCAGCTCGAACTCGCGACCGATCTGCCGATGGTATCGCTCGACGCCGTACTGTTCGAGCAGGTGCTGTTCAACCTGCTTGACAATGCCGCAAAATACGCGGCCGCGGGCACGACGATATTCATTCGCACCTGGCGCGACCGGAGCAGCGTAAGCCTGCAAATTCTCGACGAAGGCGAAGGTATTCCGCCGCCCGATCTTGAGCACATCTTCGACAAATTTTATCGCGTGCATAAGGCCGATCAGGTGCGGCCCGGTACCGGGCTGGGCCTTGCCATATCGCGCGGCTTCATCGAGGCCATGCACGGCTCTATCACCGCAGCCAATCGCACTGATCGCCACGGCGCCGCATTCACGATCACGCTGCCGATTGCGAGCGAGCCGCAGCGGCTGGATGCTGCCGCATGAGCGCGGCGCCGCTCCGTGTGCTGGTTGTCGACGACGAGCCGCCGATTAGAAAGCTTCTGCGCATGGGACTGTCGGCGCAAGGCTATCAGACGCTCGACGCGCCAAATGGCAAGACCGCGCTTGAGCTTTTGAGGGAGGCACCGGATCTGATCATCCTCGATCTCGGCCTGCCCGACATGGCGGGCCATGATTTGTTGCGCATGATTCGTGCGAGAGACGAGAAGATTCCCATTGTCGTTTTGTCGAGCCGCGACGATGAAGCCGGCAAGGTGCAGGCGCTCGATTCCGGTGCCAACGACTATGTGACGAAGCCATTCGGCATGGACGAACTATTGGCGCGGATGCGCGCGGCGTTGCGTCACAGATTGCAGAGCCAAGGCGAGCGACCGCTGTTTCGTACCGGCGATCTCAGCGTCGATCTGGTACGACGCGTCGTCAAAGTCGGCGAAACCGAAGTGAAACTGTCGCCGAAGGAATATGATTTGCTGCGGATTATGGTGCAGCACGCGGGCAAGGTGCTCACCCACAAGTTTCTGCTCGGCCATCTGTGGGACAGCCTCACCGATGCGCAATATCTGCGCGTCTATGTGCGCCAATTGCGCCAAAAGATCGAATCCGATCCGGAGCGGCCGCACTACGTGATTACGGAAACCGGCGTCGGCTATCGCCTGCGCGCGCCCGACTGATCAGGGCGACGACCCTGGCGCTCACCAAGCGAAGTTACGGGTCGGTCAGATCAGGTGCCATTTCTTTGACGTGGCAAAGCCAGGCTCGCGCACTGCTGCAAAAGGGGTCCCAGCGGGACTGCATTTGCGCGGCTTCCGCAGAATCGGCGACGACGCTCCGAAACACTCGGTCGGCCAGGCGACTGAACGCCTGCATTCCTTGACTTGCCTCGCGCCACGCCCAAGCGAGGCCGCCGAAAACAGCCACTGAATGCTTTGTTTGGCTAGCCGGCAGGATTTGGGTCGCCACGATGTGACGTTTTGGCGATTGCCCTGATTATAACGCATAGCCATAATGCCGCAGTCGAATGGATCGCGCATTCGCTGAGCTTAGCGAGGAGCGTAATCCGCCGCGCCTGAGGAAAGCTGACGGCTCAAATTCGAGCGCCAGTCGGGCTTGCTCAAGCGTCGACGATGTCGACGGAAAGCAGCTGTGATCGCGCCAGATGCCGTCTACTTGGGCCGGTCGCCGACGTAAGCTCAGGAGCACAACAGCGAAATAGTCAGTAACCGCTTATAGCAAGGAGGTGTGCGATGGAGTCGGGAGGAAACAACCCCAAACGTCCTGTCACGCGACGAAACTTCCTTAAAACATCCGGCCTCGCTGCCGGAGCCGCCGGCCTGGCACCGATGCTCTCCGCGCCCTTCGTGTCGCGCGCTTTGGCCGACAACAAATCGCTGTCGATCGTGCAGTGGAGCCATTTCGTTCCCGCATACGACACTTGGTTCGACAAATTCGCCAAGGACTGGGGCGAGAAGAACAAGATCGCGGTCACCGTCGACCACATCCCGGTGCAGAACGTTCCGGCGCGCGCGGCCGCCGAGGCATCGGCCGGATCGGGCCACGACCTTTTCGGCTTCAACGGCGCCGGTGGCGCGCATCTCTACCGCAAATTCTTCGTCGACGTCTCCGATCTCGTGAAGGAGACCGAGAAAAAATACGGCGCAGTCACCATCATCGGCAAACAGCTCGGCTACAACGCCGACGACGGCACCTGGTCCGCGTTCCCCGATTTCTACATCAACTTTCCGGGCCTCTATCGCAAGAGCCTGTGGGACGAGATCGGAATGAAGCCGGATACGTGGGATAACCTGCGCATCGGCGGCGCCAAGCTGAAGGCAAAGGGCAATCCGGTCGGCATCTCGCTCGGCCACAGCAACGACCCGAGCACGACCTGGCGCGGCTTGTTGTGGAGCTACGGTGCTTCCGTGCAGGACGAGGCGGGCAAGAACATCGTGCTCGACAGCAAGGAGGCGGTCGAAGCGGTCAAGTACGTCGCCGCCCTCTACAAGGAGGCGATGACGTCGGACGTGCTGTCGTGGAACGATTCCAGCAACAACCAGTACATCGACTCGGGCGTCGGCTCTTATATCGTCAACCCGATCTCGGCCTATCGAACAGCGCAGACGCTCAACAAGACGTTGGCCGACGACATCTTCGTCATTGAGCCGCCGAAGGGCCCGGCAAAACAGATGATGGGTGCCGGCTCCGAATTCTACGGCATCTGGAAATTCGCCAAGAACAAGGAAACGGCGATCGAATTCCTCAAATACTACATCGACAACTGGCCGGAAGCCTTCAAGGCGAGCGAGGGGTACAACAATCCGTGCTTCGCCAATCTCGTACCCAAGCCGATGCCGATCCTGTCAAACGATCCGACCTCGAACCCGCACGACAAGCTGTCGATCCTGCAGGACTCGGACAAGTGGTCCGCCATTCCGGGCTACCCGGGGCCAGCCACGCCCGCGATGGACGAAATCTATTATGCCTTCATCATCAACGACATGATGGCGAAGACGGCGACGGATCAATTGAGCGCCGCGGATTCGGTCAAATGGGCTGCGCAGCAATGCGAGATCATCATGAAGAAGTGGGCCGGTAAGGCCTGATCGGGCAATCCCGGACCGCGCGCCCTCGGCGCGCGGTCCGGACGTGCTGTCGCTCTCGGTTTTCGGTTCAAGGGATTATGCGCACCTCACGCTTCGCCTGATGGGGAAAGGCGGCGCGGATGCGCAATCGTTGAATATCTGGGAGATTCAATGGCTGCGGTATCAACAAGGAACATCGTCAAGAAATTTGGCGAACTTGCCGCTGTCAACGGCATCAGCTTGGACGTGCCGAACGGCGAATTCATGGTGTTGCTCGGCCCCTCCGGCTGCGGCAAGACGACGTTTCTGCGCATCATCTGCGGGCTCGAACAGCAGACAAGCGGCGATCTCCTGATCGGCGGCGACATCGTCAACGACGTTCCGCCGCGGGCCCGCGGCGTGGCGATGATGTTTCAGAGCTACGGGCTCTACCCGCACTTCTCGGTGCGCCACAACATCGCCTTTCCGCTGCGCACCCAGCGCGTACCCGGGGCGGAGATCAACAAGAAAGTGGCATGGGCTGCGCAACTGCTCGGCATCGACCATCTGCTCGACCGCCGGCCCCGTCAGCTCTCGGGCGGCGAGCGCCAGCGGGTTGCGCTCGCGCGCGCGCTGGTGCGCGAGCCGACTGCGCTGCTGCTTGACGAACCGCTTTCGAATCTCGACGCCAAATTGCGCGCCTTTGCCCGCCAGGAGATCAAGCAGTTTCAGCAGCGGGTGGGCGTCACCACCATCTACGTGACGCACGATCAGGTCGAAGCCATGGGCATGGGCGACCGCATCGCGGTCATCGATCATGGGCAGGTGCGCCAAGTGGGAACGCCGTCGGAAATCTACGACAACCCCGCCGATCGGTTCGTCGCCGCCTTCGTCGGCGCCCCGCCGATGAACATCGTCGCGCGCAATGGTGGCTATCTCGGTTTCCGGCCCGAGAATTTCCTGCCCAAGGACATGATCAAGGACGCGGCTTTCACAGAATTCAAGTTCCGCGTCGACCGTTCAGAATATCTCGGCTCCGAGCGGATCGTTTACGGCGCGCTGGAAGGCTTCGATCCGAAGCAGGTGATCACGGCAAAACTTCCTCCGGCTCACGTCGCCGACGAATGGATCCGGCCTGGTGAGTGGCATCTGTTCGCGGTGCGCAACAGCGCACTGCGCCATTTCGACGATGACGGCAAGCG
The DNA here is from genome assembly GCA_021324465.1 of Hyphomicrobiaceae bacterium. GTDB lineage: Bacteria > Pseudomonadota > Alphaproteobacteria > Rhizobiales > Xanthobacteraceae > BOG-931. Next base: position 37,850 of record JAJPJB010000103.1, on the reverse strand, counting down.
GAGGAGCCGCCTTTAAGCGGGCATTTTCGCCAATGGTCGCAATCGCTGATTCGGTCCCAAAGCCGACCGCGCGCTTCCGGTTCATCCTGGACCGGCGCGACGTGTTCGGCTCGCTCATGGTCGCTCCGGCGATCCTCTACGTGCTGTTGCTGGTCGGCGTACCGCTCTTGATGGCGGTGTATTACTCGCTCAGCGCCTACACGATCTACAATCCCTCATGGCGCTTCGTCGGCCTGTCGAATTTCATCGACATCGTCAACAATCCGGTGTTCCGGCAGACCCTTTACAACACATTCATCTTCACCTTCGGATCGCAGATCCTGGGCCTCGTCCTCGGCAAGTTCGGTGCGCTGCTGCTGCTGCGCCCGTTCCCCGGCCGCAAGTTGGTCAGGGCGCTGATCATATTGCCGTGGGCCGTTCCGATCGCGCTGGCGACGGTGGCCTGGGAGTGGATGTTCGATTCGCTTTACAGCGTCATCAACTGGACGCTGATCGCGCTTGGCATCGTCACCCGCTCGAACGCACCGAACTGGCTTGGCACGCCGCATCTGGCGATGCTGTGCGTGATCGTCGTCAACGCCTGGCGTTTCTTTCCGTTCGCGATCGTTATCTTTCTCGCCGGCATCACCGCGATCCCACAGGACGTGCTCGACGCGGCGACCATCGACGGCGCCGGTTTCTGGCGGCGCAACTATCAGATCATCATGCCGATGATTCTGCCGATTGTGGCCGTCGGCCTCATCTTCGGCTTTGTGTTTACCTTTACCGATCTTTCCATCGTCTTTCTGATGACCATGGGCGGTCCGGTGGGCGCGACCTCGGTCCTCGGCTTTGCCGGCTTCCAGACCGGCATCAATTCCGGCGATGTTTCCCACGGCGCCGCCATTTCGCTGTTCATGCTGCCGGTACTGCTGGTCGTGGTGGTGGCGATGCTGCGTTTCATCCGTCGGCGGGAGATCTGACATGCCGCGCGCCGTCCTCACAAAAATGCTGCGGGAAACTCCATTCTACGGCGCGGTCGCGTTTTTCCTGGTCCTCGCGGCGTTTCCGTTTTATTGGATGGTGATCACCTCGTTCAAGACCAACCCCGACCTCTACAACGTCACGCATGTTCCGTTCTGGTTCAACGACCCGCCCACGCTCGAGCACTTCCGTTACCTGTTTGACAAGACGCTGTTCACGACCTGGCTGCTGAACTCGTTGATCATCGGCCTCTGCGTCACCGGCATCACCCTCGTCACCGCCGTGCCCGCCGGCTACAGCCTGGCGCGCATGACCGGCCGCCAGGGCGAGGCCCTCGGCATTGGCATTTTCCTGACCTATCTCGTGCCGCCGACGCTGCTGTTCCTGCCTCTGTCACGGGTGGTCGCGGGGCTCGGCTTGAAGAACTCGATGTGGTCGCTGGTCGTCATCTATCCGACTTTCACCATCCCGTTCTGCACCTGGCTGCTGATGGGCTTTTTCAAGGCGCTGCCGGTCGAGATCGAAGAGGCGGCGATCGTCGACGGCTGCAGCCTGTTCGGCGCCTTCGTCAAGATGGCGATCCCGCTGTCGCTGCCGGGCATCCTGACCGTGGTGATCTTCACCTTCACGCTGACCTTGCAGGAGTTCGTCTACGCGTTGACCTTCATTTCCGCGTCCGATCAAAAGCCGATCACGCTTGGCGTGGCGACGGATCTCATTCGCGGCGACATCTTCTACTGGGGCGAGATCATGGCCGGCGCCTTGATCGCCAGCATCCCGGTGGCGATCGCATACAATCTTTTTCTCGATCGGTTCATCAGTGGGATAACCGGAGGCGCTGTGAAGTAGGCGACGGCTGCGAACGCGCTAAAGCAGGATGAAATTTGCTCAAAATCGTCATGTGCACACAAAACCCCTCGAAAAAGCGGCGTCGCTTCGCTCGCCGCCGATGGCGACCTTCAAGCGAGGCCGCGATTTTGCTGCCTGGCTCGGTCTCGTTCCGCGGCAACACACGACGGGCGGCAAGCCGAGGCTGGGGCGCACATCAAAGATGGGGCAGCGCGACATCTGCCGGTTTCTGATCATCGGCGCGATGACCGTCGTCAGATGGGCAGTCCGCAAGGGCGCGGCCAAGGGGTCGTGGCTGGCCCGAATGCCGGCCAAGAAGCCGCGCCTGGTGGTGGCCATTGCCCTGGCCAACAAGATGGCCCGTTCGGTCTGGGCGATGCTCTTGCATCAACCGGGGCATCCACACATGACCCTAATTTCACCCTGCTCCAACCATTTCGTTGGCAATCCACCGCGTCGCGGATCGGCGCTTCGGCGACCAGCCAAGCTCGAGCGCAGCTCTGCCGCGCACGCGACTGTTGGAGCCGAGCGACAGCACGGCCAAATTCCGCCCCCAGGCTGCAATCGCTTCCTCCGCGGACCAGGATTGCGCGGCGCCGAGATCAAGCCGGGCCGCGATGGCGCCGGCGATTTCTCCGAATGTCGTCTCGCCACTTTCGACATACATAAATGTGCGAGCCGGCGCCTTGGCGAGTGCCAATACATAAAGCGCCGCGACGTCGGCAATATGCACATTGGACCATCGATTCAATCCACGCCCGATAAAACGCACCACGCCTGACGTTTTGGCTTGCCGCACCAGCGCGGGAATTTGCACGCTCTGCGCCGGCGGCCCGAGCGCATCGCCATAGATCATCGAATTGCAGAGCACTACCGAGCGGATCCCGGACGCCGCCAGCACCAACCGGTCAATGGCGACGCGCGCAGCTCTTTCGGGCAGCGGATCGACCGGCGTCGCCTCGTCGAAGATGCGGTCGGATGGCTCGCCCATGGCGAGATCGGCGACGATGCTGCTGCCGCTGGAATGGATGAACGGCTTGCCGGAGCCGGACAGTGCGGCGATGAAGGCTTCCACGGCGCCGCGATGGTCGCTCGATGCAGCATTGATCACCGCGTCGGCGGCCCGTGCCTCAGCTTGCAGCACGGCGGTCTCGTCAAGCGAGCCAATAACCGGCTCAATGCCGTGGCCGGCAACCATTTCGGCCTTGGCGCCATTGCGGACCAAGCCGCGAACCCTGTGGCCGGCCGCGATCAGCGCGACGGCAACCGCGCCGCCAATAAAGCCATTTGCGCCGGTCAGAAAAACCCGCATGGTCCCCTCCCGCACCAGTGTGTCTGCGAGCGGGTTCCTGCCTCAAGGCGCTCAATTCTTTTGTGCTGCTCGGCGAGAGGCTGTTCACCGCTGCGCACGTGGTCCTCGGCAACCTCAAGATGGTGCAACAGCATGGCGATTATGAGTAGCCGATGAAAACTGTCTCACTGCGCAGCCATCGCACTGATGTGACACCGCGAGAGAGTGCTGCCCCGGTATTTAGTAAGCAGACATCCTGCGTTTCAGGACAATCTTGGGCGGCTTTGTCACAACACTTTTCGAATACTTGCACTTCGGGCACTCGAAACTGCGAATTTCAGATCCGCGCTGGTCGGGCGTTATGCGTGCTAAGCTCATTCTGGTGGAGCATTTCGCGCATGCTGGCCGATCAACATAGAGCGGCGCAGACGCTACGTAATGCGTTGCGGGCATGACTGCCTCCAAATTCTAACGGGTGGCAGCGGTCGCCTATTGTGGTGCCGGTCGGGAGTTGATGTCTCGGGGGCTTTGAGGCCGTCCCTTGATTGCTTGCGAGCATGCGCCCATCGCAAACAAATAGCAACCGGCTTGCGTGGTTGGGAGGGTCCGCTGCCAGCCGGCGTCAAGGAAGACGGGTCCCCGACAAATCTCCTGTAGGAGCTGCTCGCTTTTACGGTGAGCCTTATACGTCTCCCGCCGGAAGACTGACGGACGAGTTACAGAAGGCATTGTATGAGTATCGATTTGCGTTCAGACTGACCCGGTGGAGCATAGAGGCATCCGGTACGCGATACGTTTAGCTATCGAGCCGGACCACGTTCGCCCGGCAGGTGCTGTATCATCCGAGAAGAAGATCTTCGGGACCCGTGAAACGGTAGAAGCGAAAGTTCGTTCAATGGTCGATGGGCGGCCGAGAAGACGGCAATTCAAGCATGGCCGGCAGCCATGACTGAATCGCAACCGCCCAATGACAACACGACCACCAGCGAGGATCGGTTCGGTCGGCAGGATAAGGGCAGATACAGCGGCTGGTCTTCGGCGTTGGCGATTGCCATTATCGTCATCGTTATTGGGATCGTCTTCTCTTACGTCGCAACGCATTCCGAAATTGCGTCCATGCTGCACAGGCTGACGGACCGATGATCGAACGTGCAGACGGCGACACCAACGCGCGCCTGATAAAGTTTTCGCGATCGGATGATGGTGCCTTGGCTCGCCTCGATTTGATGAAGCAGCATTTAGCGCTCTGATTTGATCTGCCCGACAAGCTCTTGCGGCGAGACGACCTCCTGCGGCCGGCCGTCACTTTTGACCAAAATGGAAGTGAGCAGACTGCGATCGCCATTGTGCCTTGAAACGAACACATCTTCGGCCCATATTGCATAACGGAGCCGAAAGGGCTCGTTGCGCGCCGCGCGTTTAGACGCCGTTATCGGTTTCTGGCTCGCATTTCTTAGATCCACTGACAGCCCAGACCGCGCGGGGTGTCCCACCCACCCGCAATGCGGGCGCTGCGCATCATGCGCAGGCCGCCGCAGTGCGTGCAGAAGAAAGTGTTCTCTTTGACCTCCTTTCACGATTTCAGGCTTAACAATGCAATCACGCGTGCGCTCGCGGAAGAAAAATATCTGGCCCCGACACCGATCCAAGCGCAGACCATACCGACCGTCATGGCCGGCCGCGATGTGATCGGAATCGCCCAGACCGGGACAGGCAAGACGGCGGCATTTGCGCTGCCTATCCTGCATCATCTCGCTGCATATGCGCGCCCCGTGCCGCGCAAGAGCTGCCGCGTCCTGGTGCTGAGTCCGACGCGCGAATTGTCCGGCCAAATCCGCGACAGGTTCCGCACTTACGGCCGGCATCTGCGCGTGAGAACCGCGCTGGCGATCGGCGGAGTGTCGATGGGCAGCCAGGTCCGAGCCCTGCTTGGCGGCGTTGACGTCCTGGTCGCCACGCCCGGCCGGCTCATTGATCTGGTCAGGGGCAATGCCCTTCGCCTCGACGGTATCGAATGTTTCGTGCTCGACGAGGCTGATCGCATGCTCGACATGGGCTTCATCGAAGACGTCGGCAAAATCGTCGCCAAGCTTCCGGCAGTGCGCCAGACGCTGATGTTTTCCGCGACGATGCCGCGCGCGATCGAACAATTCGCGGCATCCATGCTTCGCGATCCGGTGAGAGTAGCGGTCGCGCCGCCGGCATCGACTGCCGAGCGAATTAGGCAGCGTCTGATCCGTGTCGAGCGCGCCGCAAAGCCCGGCGTCCTTATCGAGCTGTTGCGGCGTGAGACGGTCGATCGAGGGTTGATCTTCACCCGAACCAAGCGCGGGGCTGACAAGGTCGTGCGCGGCTTGGTTCGCGCCGGAATAGCCGCAGATGCCATCCACGGGAACAAATCGCAAAACCAGCGTGAGCGCGTGCTCGCCGCCTTCCGTAAAGGCGCGACCAGAATACTCGTTGCCACGGATATCGCGGCGCGCGGCATCGATGTCGACGGCATCAGCCACGTCATCAATTTCGATGTGCCGAATGTGCCGGAAACCTATGTACATCGCATTGGCCGGACCGCGCGCGCCGGCGCGGACGGGACCGCCATTTCGCTATGCGACAGAGAAGAGCTGGCGTTCGTTCGCGATATCGAGCGACTCATCCGGATGTCGATTACGGCGAACGAAGCTGGCGCGGCGACGCACGGACACGAACCATTGGGCGCAAACACCAGGAGCCTCCGTCCAGCAGCCGCCACGCCAGCGAAGCGAACGCGGCAACGCCCCGGCGGCGCGGCGCGCAAACGAGATCATTCGACGGAAACGACTGCAGCGATGGCATCCGTCGCGTTCATGCGACGCCACGTGCCGGCGCGCGACACCGCCGCTATTGAGCTGGGGCCGATCGCTCCTCCGAAGGAAACTGCACATGGCTAAAGAGGAACTCCTGCAATTCGAGGGTCTGGTCGTCGAGATTCTGCCCGACGCGCGGTTTCGCGTAGAACTCGACAACGGTCATGCGCTTGTCGCCTACACCGCCGGTAAAATGAAGAAGAACCGGATCAAGACCCTTGCCGGCGATCGCGTGACGGTCGAAGTATCGCCCTATGATCTGGAAAAAGGTCGTCTGATCTTTCGCCACAAAGACGAGCGAGGCGGGTCGGTAAGTCGACGGCCCCCGCAACGCAATCAATTCCGCCGGCGCTAGGCCGCGATTTTGTCGAGGATGACATGAGCAAAGAGGATGAAGCGGCCGCCAGTGGCGGAATGCGGATATTCGTCTTCAAGTCCGAGACCAATCAGGAGCTTCATGCATTCGCCGGCGATCTAGCCGGATTCAAGCTGCCGCCCCAGTTCAAGCCGTGGCGCGCCACCGGCGCCATCGCCCCAGACCGGAAATTCCCGTACAATCTATCTCGCGAAGCGATCGAGGCTGCGATCAGGGAGCATGGCTATCAGCTGTGGCGCGTAAGAAGAAGCGCACCCGAGAAGTAGACGGATCGTGGGCCGACGGCAAATGGCGCGGTTGTACTGATTGGGAGCACCGGCGATGACAGACAGCGTGCATAAATTCAAAGTGGGTCAAACAGTCGACCTGGTCCCTTCGTTGCGATTGGGCACCAAAGGCGCCTACCAGATTGTAAGCCTGCGGCCGACCGAAGACGGAACTACACAATATCGAATCAAGAGCAAGGATGAAGCTTACGAACGAGTCGTCGCGGAAAGCGATCTTGTTATTCCAGCGATGCCGAAATTCGATGCCGAGTAAGTATGCGGCGCAAAGAGGCCGGCCGGCATCGGCACTTCTTGAGTGCAAGAAAACACAACTTTTGGCTTATGCCTTGAAATAAACTCATGGACTGCCATATACGATCTCATCGATACTCGGCCGAACGAACTGGGCCGCTTGGCGTCGCTACGGGCGCGCACGTTCAGACACTTATTTAAAATCGACAATCGGAATCTTGGCGGCGAGGCATCGTGCGCCCCCGTTCATATCAGCGCGGTCGAACGCGCGGGCATGGATACGCTTGACGAAGGGCAGCCGGTTTTTCGACGGCGTTGCCGACCGCCGCTCCGGCAAGTCGTCGGCAAACGGTCCGCGCGCCGCCTGATCTGTCGCGCTAAGAGCCATGCCGCTCTGACCACGGATGTACTGGCGGAGTTTTATGGTTCGAGAGCCCCACGTCGACACGTGGGGCTCTTCATTGCTGCGCCGTTTTCAAGGAGGAGCGGATGACGATTTTCCAAGAAGCGAAGCAATCGCTGACAGGCGCTGAGGCTACGGCGTCCCAGTGACGGCCTAATCACGTGCGGTCAGCACTACGGCGCTGACGGGCGCATATCCACCGCCGCGCGCGCATTTATGATGCGCTTTGGCCAGGCTTGACCACGCGGATGTGCAGCTCCCGCAGCTGCTTCGGCGTCGCCTCGGAGGGGGCGCCCATCATCAGGTCTTCGGCCCGCTGGTTCATCGGAAACAGCACAACCTCGCGCAGATTTTCCTCGCCGCACAGGAGCATGACGATGCGGTCAATGCCGGGCGCAATCCCGCCGTGCGGCGGCGCGCCGAGCGAAAGCGCATGCAGCATGCCGCCGAATTTCTGCTCCAGCACACTCTCGTCATAGCCGGCAATGGCGAAGGCCTTCTTCATCACCTCGGGGCGATGATTGCGGATGGCGCCCGACGAAAGTTCCACGCCGTTGCAGACGACGTCGTATTGAATGGCCTTGAGCGCGAGAATCTTGTCCTTGTCGGCCGGATCGAGCGCCAAAAACTCCTCGACCGAAGCATTCGGCATCGAGAACGGGTTGTGCGAGAAGTCGATCTTCTTCTCCTCGTCGTTCCATTCATACATCGGAAAATCGACGATCCAGCACAGCTCGAAGCGATCCTTCTTAATGAGGCCGAGCTCGTCGCCGATCTTGTTGCGCGCCGGCCCCGCAAACTTAACGAAATTTTGCGGCTCGCCGGCAACGAAGAACACCGCATCGCCGTCCTTGAGGCGGAGCCGAGTGCGCAGGGCTTCGGTGCGCTCCGGTCCGAGATTGTTGGCGATCGGACCGCGGCCGAGAACCTTGCCGCCTTCAGGCACGAAGAAGATATAGCCGAGCCCCGGTTGGCCCTCGCCTTGCGCCCAGGAATTCATGCGGTCGCAGAATGCGCGCGAGCCGCCGCCCGGCGCCGGGATCGCCCACACCGCCCCTTGCGGACTGGTCTCGATAATTCTCGCGAAAATCTTGAAGCCCGAGCCGCGAAAGATGTCCGAGACATCTTCCATCACGATCGGATTGCGCAGATCCGGCTTGTCGGTGCCGTATTTGCGCAGCGCCTCGCCGAAAGGGATGCGCGGAAATTTCTGCGTCACTGGCTTGCCCTCGGAAAACTCCTCGAACACGCCGCGCAGCACCGGCTCGACGGCGTCGAACACGTCGTCCTGGGTGACAAAGCTCATCTCGATATCGAGCTGATAGAATTCGCCGGGCGAGCGATCGGCGCGCGCGTCCTCGTCGCGGAAGCACGGGGCGATCTGGAAATAGCGGTCGAAGCCGGAAATCATGATCAGCTGCTTGAATTGCTGCGGCGCCTGCGGCAGCGCGTAGAATTTTCCGGGATGCAGCCGCGAGGGCACGAGATAGTCGCGCGCGCCTTCGGGCGACGACGCGGTCAGGATCGGCGTTTGAAACTCGAAAAAGCCCTGCGCCTTCATGCGGCGGCGGATCGAATCGATGATCGCGCCGCGCTTCATGATGTTGTTGTGCAGATGCTCGCGGCGCAGATCGAGGAAGCGATACTTGAGCCGGGTCTCTTCCGGATATTCCTGCTCGCCGAACACCGGCATCGGCAATTCGGCGGCGGGACCGAGCACCTCGATTGCGCGCGCATAGAGCTCGACCGCGCCGGTCGGCAAATCGGGATTTTCAGTGCCGTCGGGGCGGCGTCGCACCTTGCCGTCGGCGCGGATCACCCATTCCGAGCGCAGCATCTCGGCGGTCTTGAACGCCGGGCTGTCGGGATCGACCACCACCTGCGTGAGCCCATAATGATCGCGCAAATCGATGAACAGCACGCCGCCATGGTCGCGGATGCGGTGACACCAGCCGGACAGCCGGGCCTCGATGCCGATGTCGCCCTCGCGGAGCGCGCCGCAGGTATGGGTGCGGTAGCGATGCATGCCTCAAATTCCGCCAATGCCGGGAAATGGTGGCGCACAAGCACATGCGTTGTGCCGCCTTGTCAAGCGGGGCCGATTTTTCGGCCAAGGGCCGACTGCGGGGGCGGCCAAGCGCCGCCAAGCAAGCCTCGACAGATGCGTCCCAATCTGCTGATTCCCTGCCGCAAGGAACGAGCATGCAGCGGATACCCAAGCCTGCCGAGGCGGCAGATACCATGACGACGGCCGAAGCGGTCGTCGCGACCCTGATCGGCCATGGCCTCGACACGGTCTATGTGCTGCCGGGCGTGCAGAACGATCTGCTGTTTGAAGCGCTGTTCAAGTTCAGCGATCGACTGCGCACCGTGCATACCCGGCACGAGCAAGGCGCCGCCTATATGGCGCTTGGCGCCGCGCTCGCCACCGGCAAGCCGCAAGCTTATGCGGTCGTCCCCGGCCCGGGTCTGCTCAATTCATCGGCGGCGCTGCTCACGGCCTTTTCCATGAACGCTCCGGTTTTGGCACTGATCGGCCAGATTCCTGCAGCCGACATCCACAGGTCGCTTGGCCATTTGCACGAGATCCGCGACCAGGCCGGCATTGTCGCCCGCCTGGTCGATCATTGCGCGCTCATTCGCAAGCCGGAGCAGGCCTCGCGCACCACGGCCGTGGCGTTACGCGCGATGCGCATCGGCAGGCCCGGACCGGCGGCGCTCGAATGCGCCATCGACGTGTGGGGCAAATCGGGCCGGGTCAAGCTGCAGGCGCCACTGCCGGTCCCGGCCGCAAAGATCGACATGGACGCAATCCGGCGGGCGGCAAAACGGCTTGGCGCGGCCAGACGGCCGATGATCGTCTGCGGCGGCGGCGCGCAAGACGCCAGCGAGGAAATCACCGCACTTTCCGCCATGCTGCAGGCGCCCGTGCTCGGCTACCGCCGCGGCCGCGGCGTGCTCGACAGCCGCGATCCGCTCAGCGTCACATTGCCCCTCGGCCGCGATCTGTGGGGGGAGGCCGATGCCGTGCTGGCGGTTGGAACCCGGCTGCACCTGCAAATGAGCCAATGGGGCATCGACCGCGAGCTCGCCATTGTCCGCGTCGATGCGGACGCCAGCGAGCCGAATCGTGTCCATCGGGCGGCTGTTGCGCTGATCGGCGATGCCAAGCCCATTCTGCAGCGCCTGTTGGCGGAGCTGCCGGCGCGCAACTCAAAGCGCCCTTTGCGCAAGGCGGAGATGAACGAACGCCAAGCCGCCTGGCGCAAGCGCCTGCAGGAAAAGCTCGCACCACAGGTCGCCTATCTCGAGGCGATACGCGCCGAATTGCCGGAGGACGGCATCTATGTGGACGAGGTCACGCAACTCGGCTTCGCGGCGCGGCTGCTTTTTCCAGTCTATAAGCCGCGCACATTTCTCTCGCCGGGCTATCAGGACAATCTCGGCTGGGGCTTTGCCACGGCGCTAGGCGCGCAACATGCCCGCCCCGATGTGCCGGTTCTCTCCATCTCGGGCGACGGCGGCTTCATGTTCACCGCAAGCGAAATGGCGACCGCGATCCGCCACCGCATTCCGCTGGTGACGGTCGTGTTCAACGACGGTGCCTACGGCAATGTCCGCCGCATCCAGCAGCAAGTCTATGGCAACCGGTTGATCGGCAGCGATTTGGCCAATCCCGATTTTGTCGCCTTCGCCAAGAGCTTTGGCGCCGAAGCGATCCGCGCCAAGAGTCCCGAGCAGCTGCGGCAGACGCTGCGCCGCGCCTTTGCGCGCCGCGACGGCCCGACCCTGATCGAAGTGCCGGTCGGGGAGCTGCCGAGCCCGTGGGAATTCATCATGATGGGCCGGGTCAGAGGCCAATAGCCGCAATTTCAGTTTGCCGGCGGACTTGCCACGCCCGTTGGACATGAACGACACTGCTGCTCTGAATGCTTTCCGATCCCTCCATTTCTGTTTCCATGCAGCCGATTGCGACGACGTCTGACCTTGCGGCCGTCTGCGGCCGGATGGCTGCGCAGCCTTTCGTAACGGTGGATACCGAATTCCTGCGCGAGACCACTTATTACCCGCTGCTGTGCGTCGCGCAGATCGCCTCGGCAGAGGAGGCCTGCGTCATCGACGCGCTGGCGCCCGGCATCGATCTGGCGCCCTTCTATGCGCTGATGGCGAACGAGAAGGTCATGAAAGTGTTTCACGCCGCGCGTCAGGACATCGAAATCGTCTGGCACGCGGCAAAGCTTATTCCGCGGCCGATCTTCGATACCCAGGTTGCCGCGATGGTGCTGGGCTATGGCGATTCCATTTCCTACGATCAGCTCGTGCAGCGCATCACCGGCGACACGCTCGACAAGTCGCACCGATTCACCGATTGGACGCACCGGCCGCTGTCGGAGGCGCAATTGCGCTATGCGATCTCCGACGTGACGCATCTGCGCGATGTCTATCACGCCCTGGTCGACGATCTCGAGCGCCGTGGCCGCGTCGATTGGGTGCAGGACGAGATGCGCGTACTGACCTCGCCCGAGACCTACCGCCTCGATCCAGAAAGCGCTTGGCAGCGGCTGAAGACGCGCGTGCGCAAGCCCAAGGAGCTCGCCGTGCTCATCGAGGTCGCCGCCTGGCGCGAGCGTGAGGCGCAGTCGCGCGACGTGCCGCGCGCGCGCGTGCTCAAGGACGATGTGATCGGCGACATCGCCGTACAGGCGCCGACCACGATCGAGAAGCTCAAGAGCCTGCGCTCACTGCCGAAAGGATTCGAACGCTCGCGCTGGGGCGAAGCCATCATCGCAGCGGTAAAGCGCGGTTTGGAGCGCGATCCAAAAACATTGCCGATCCAGACGCGCATCCCGCCGGCGCCAAACGGCGCGGCCACGGTCGAGCTTCTCAAAGTGCTGTTGCGCATGATCTCCGAACGCCATCACGTCGCCGCCAAGGTGATCGCCACAGTCGAGGATCTCGAGCGCATTGCCGCCGACGACAATGCCAACGTCCAGGCGCTGCGCGGCTGGCGCCGCGAACTTTTCGGCGAGAAGGCGCTGGCGCTCAAGCGCGGCAAGCTTGCGCTTGCCATCGAGAGAGGCAGGGTCGCGACCATCGAGCGGGACTAATGGTTGTATGCCGGGGCTATAATAGCCGTTCCCTTCGACTATTTGCTCGTTCGACAGGCGCTTTTCTCCACGCTTCACCGCGATAGCGGTGAAGCCCGCCGTGGCATAGAATCAACCCATCGCCATGGTCTGGCCGGCCGGAAGTCGATGGCATGTTGCGATTGCGCGCAGCTCGGATGCTCGTAGCAGCGGCTTTGGCCGCCGCCTCGGCGGGGCTTGTGCTAACGACGCCGGCCGCGGCCGGCGAGCGCGCGGTTGTGCTTGAAGTCGACGGCGCCATTGGTCCACCGCTTGCCGATTATGTCGTGCGCGAGCTGGAGGCGGCGAAGCCCGGCCAGGTTGGGATTGTCATCCTGCGCATGAACACGCCAGGCGGTCTCGATTCCTCGATGCGCAAGATCATCAGCGCCATCCTGGCCTCGCGGGTGCCGGTCGTCACTTATGTCGCGCCCAATGGCGCGCGCGCCGCCAGCGCCGGCACCTATATCGCCTATGCCAGCGCAATCGCCGCCATGGCGCCCGGCACCAATATCGGCGCCGCCACGCCGGTCCAGCTCGGCGGCAACCCGCTGCTGCCATCCGACCAAAAGCAACAACAAAAGCAGGACAAATCGACCGAGCCGGCCGACACCGAGACTCGCAAGATCGTCAACGACGCCATCGCCTATATTCGCGGCCTTGCGGCGGTCAACGGTCGCAACGCCGACTGGGCGGCGGATGCAGTGCGCTCTGCCGCGAGCCTGCCCGCCGCCGAGGCGCTTTCGCTTCATGTCATCGACGTGATCGCCGACGACGTCCCCGATCTTTTGCGCAAGGTTGACGGGCGCACGGTCACGGTCGCCGGCAAGCCACAGCGGCTGGCGACCGTCGACCTCGTCGTGACCACCGTCCCGCCTGACTGGCGCACCGAACTCCTTGCGCTCGTGACCGATCCAAACGTCGCCTTCATCCTGATGCTGATCGGCATTTACGGGCTGATCTTCGAATTCCTCAATCCGGGCGCGGTCGCGCCGGGGACCATCGGCGCCATCAGTCTTCTCGTCGCGCTCTACGGGCTTGCCTTCATCCCGATCAATTACGCCGGCGCCGCCTTGGTGCTGCTCGGCGTCGCACTGATGATCGCCGAAGCGCATATCGGCGCCTTCGGTGCGCTCGGCGTCGGCGGCATCGCCGCCTTTGTGGTCGGCGCACTGATGATGTTCCCCGTGCAAGTGCCGGGTTTGACGCTGTCCGCCGGTGTGATCATCGGCGCCGCGATCGCGAGCGGACTGCTGCTGGTTGTGGTGCTCGCGGCGCTGCTGCGCTCGCGGCGCAAGCCGGTGGTGACCGGAAGCGAGGCGCTCATCGGCGCAGAGGCCGAGATCGTGTCCTGGCAAGGGGCCGAAGGCCGCGTGCGGGTCAGCGGCGAGATCTGGCTGGCGCGCTCGAATGCGTCGCTTGCCGCCGGACGTCGCGTCAAGATCGTCGGCCGCGACGGCCTTGTCCTTCAGGTCGAGGACGCCAAACGGATCTAGGGAGCACTGCCATGTTTTTAACGGTTGTCATCGTCATTGCCGTATTGGTCTTGATCTTCATCTACGCTTCGATCCGCATCCTGCGCGAATATGAGCGCGGCGTCGTGTTCACGCTCGGCCGCTATACCGGCACCAAGGGCCCCGGCCTCTTTCTGCTGGTGCCGTTCGTGCAGCAGATGGTGCGTGTCGATCTGCGCGTGGTCGTCGACGAGATTCCGCCGCAGGACGTGATCTCCCGCGACAACGTCTCGGTCAAGGTCAGCGCCGTCATCTATTTCCGCGTGGTCGATGCGGAGCGCGCGATCATCCAGGTCAGCAATTATCTGGCGGCAACGAGCCAGCTCGCGCAGACTACGCTGCGCTGGGTTCTGGGCAAACACGATCTCGACCAGATGCTGTCAGAGCGCGACAAGCTCAATGCCGACATCCAGGATGTGCTCGACAAGCAGACCGAAGGCTGGGGCATCAAAGTTTCCACCGTCGAGCTCAAGCGCATTGATCTCGACGAGAGCATGGTCCGCGCCATTGCCCGGCAGGCCGAGGCCGAGCGCGAACGCCGCGCCAAGATCATCAATGCGGAAGGCGAGCAGCAGGCCGCACAGAAGCTCGTCGATGCGGCGCGCATTCTCGCCGACGTGCCGCAGGCGATGCAGCTGCGCTACCTCGGCACACTGTTCGACATCGCCAGCGAACGCTCATCGCTGATCGTGTTCCCCTTCCCGATGGAGCTGATGCAGGCATTCTCGGCGATAGCGCAACGCGGATGATCACCGCGCGCACGTTCACTCGGGTCGGATCAGCTAGCGCCGCTCAGGCTCTTCGCGAGGTCGCGGCAGGGCCAGCGCCCATGGCAACGCGAGCGTGCGCGCGGCCTCAAGCCAGGGGAACCAGGCGAGTTGCGCGCTGTGCGCCCAGAGCGTGAATGGATCCGTGGCACCGAGCGCGCGGCCGAAGGCCTCGAAGGATGGCGCCGCCCGCAAATGGATGGAAAGCTGTTCCGCCTCGCCTTCGATCGCCGGCCGGTGCGTGATCTCGATGTCGACGCCGGGCAGGCTCGCGCGCGCCCGGACGACGTCCGTGCCCGCCGGCTCAGAGTCACCGTGATCAGAGTGCGGCACGAACAATCTCCGTCTCAGCTTCGGTTAGGGCACGCGCGCAGACATGCGCTTGGGCCAGTTGGCCACTTGGCCCCTTCAACCACCTGGACCACTCGCGCCACTTGGACCACTCGGGCCACCTAAGCCGGGTCACGGCTTGGGCGTAGCCCGTTTGCCGCCACTCGCCTTCCCTATCCTTATTGCACTGTCGGGACCAGGCTCCGGCGGTGTGGTGAGCGCCAAATTCTCGGGCCAAGTCGTCAGGCTGCGAAGCTCGCCGACCGTCTTTGCCGACAGCCCGACGTCCTGGTCCGCCTCGACATGCATGCTGTCGGGCAAACCGCCGAGAGCGACCTGAAGCGCGGCAACATTTCTGACCTTATAGCGCATTGGGTTCCCTCCTCGCTTTTCCTCTTGGGGTACCCGACTGCTCGTAAGCCTCCATAAGACTGGTCGGGCGATCCCCACCAATGTCCTTGCCGTAAAATCTAGACCTGCTCTTTGACCTCGCCAAGGCGGGAATGCTGCGGCAGTGTCGCGCCGGCAAGATCAATTCAGGTGAGGAACTTCCATGTCTTGGCCACGTTCATCAATGCCCCTCATCGCGCGCATGTTGCCGATGGCCCTCATGCTTCCGATCAGCATCGGCGCCGCCGGCCGTCTCGCGGCCGCCGCAGGAGAGACGCTCACGAGCGCGCAATCGCTGGCGCTGACCGCGTACGAGAATGCGGTGAAGCAATTCAAATCCGTGCTGGAAGAGCGGAGCGCGCAGATCGCGGCGCATCAACCGCTGCCGGATTTGCCCGGGCAGGCGCTTTATCTCGCGCGCAACACGATGATCAGCACCTACAAGGACCTGACCGACGTGCTGCCCTCGAAGATCGGCCGGCCGAACAAGTTCGGCATACCTGCGGCCTATCTCGATGCCGATAACGAGCCCTTGCTCGACGAATATTCGCGCCTGTTCACGATCATGCAGGCGCCGCCGGCCAACGCGCAGGATTCACCGACCCCATTTGAAGACGTGGTCCGCCTTGGCACGGCCATCGCCCGCGCGCAGGGCCTCGATCTGGCAACAGCGCAAGCGGCCGGCCGCATCAGCCTCGGCCTGTTCTTCGCCGAGACCAATGGCCATCAAAACATCGGCAATGCGCGCTCGAACACCTATAAGGGCAGCTTCCAGACCGGCGAGTCCGAGGACCAGATCGGTCAGCGCAAATGGGCCGCGGTCAAAGGCGCAATCGCCGCTTTCGATCCGGCGCTGATCGCGCGTGACGCCAAAGAAGAGGCACGCGCCGCTCATCTTGATCATCGCTTCAACCATTGGACCGCGGTGCGCGACGGTCTGATGAACGCGCATGCTGCGCTGTTCCGGCAGATACCGGCAATCGCCAAGGCGCTGCCGGATCCGATCGACCAGATGAAATTGTTCGAGCTCATCCAGATCATTCCCGGCCCTACCACGGCTGCAATCCAGTCCGGCAATGTGAGCGGATATAGAGTCTCCGATCCGCGTATCATGGGCTATCTGCGCAACAACAGCATCTTTACGTTCGGCAAGGCCGACCGGGCCAAAACGTCTGCCACCTACCGCGAAATTCTCGATGCGATGTGGCTGTTCAACGACATATTCCGGCGTGCGCTGACGAAGTTCAACGAAATCACGGCGCAGCAGAAGGGCTGAGAAGCGGATCGTCATTGCGAGCGAAGCGACGTAATCCGGCGCCGTGCAATAACTGAATCGCTTCGTCGCTTTGTTGCTTCGTCGCGTCGCCCTTCGCAATGACGGGAGGTGCGGCCCGCAATCAACTACCTTGAGCGCCGTCGCCGATACTGCCTCGCTGCGGCAAAAACGAGCTTGTCAGGCAGCGGCACGTTATTGGATCATTCGCAACAAGCACAGGACGCTGGCAGCCGAGGCGTCCAACGCATTTTGAGGAAATCGCCATGATCGCCCGCCGCGGCTTCCTGAAACTCACGCTGGCCGCCTCGGCTTTGTCCGCGCTGGTGCGCCTGGGGCGCGCCGAAGCCTATCCGGCGCGGCCAGTGCATCTTTTCGTCGGCTTCCCAGCCGGCACCTCTTCCGACATTACCGGACGGCTGATCGCGCAATGGCTGTCGGGGCGGCTCGGCCAGCAATTCATCGTGGAAAATCGCACCGGCGCCGGCACCAATGTCGCAACCGACGCTGTCGTGCATTCATCGCCCGACGGCTACACGCTGCTTTGGGTCACCCAAACCAATGCGATCAATGCGTCGCTTTACGACAATCTCGACTTCAATTTCATGCGCGACATCGCCCCGGTCGCCAGCATCATCAGCGTTCCGGCCGTCATGATGGTACACCCCTCCGTTCCGGCCAAGACCGTTGCGGAGTTCGTCGCCTATGCCAAGGCCAATCCGGGCAAGATCAACATGTCGTCACCCGGTATCGGCAGCATCAATCATGTCGCCGGCGAACTCTTCAACATGATGGCCGGCGTAAAATTGGTGCATGTGCCCTATCGCAGCAGTCAATTTCCCGATCTGCTCAGCGGGCAGGTGCAAATCACGTTCAATCCGCTGCCCTCCTCGCTCGACTTCATCCGTTCCGGCAAGCTGCGGGCGCTTGCGGTGACGAGCGCCAAGCGCTCCAATGCCCTGCCCGACACGCCGCCGCTTGGCGAATTCCTGCCGGGCTATGAAGCGACGGCCTGGTTCGGCATCGGTGCGCCCGCGCATACGCCGAACGACGTGATCGATAAGCTCAACGCCGAGATCAATGCTGGCCTGGCCGATCCGGCTTTCAAGGCGCGGCTCATCGACCTTGGCGGCACGCCGACGCCGATGTCGCCGGCCGATTTCCAGAAATTCATCGCAGCGGAAACCGAGAAATGGGCGAAAGTGGTGAAATTCTCCGGCGCCAAGGCGGAGTGATGACCGAGGCGGCCTGCGAGAACAGGTGGCCGTTTTTGTTTATAGCCGCCGCCTAGAACCACCCGGCCAACACCGTCACATCATCGCGGTGCGCTGCGTATTCGGCGGTCTCCGCCAGATCCGAACTGAGCCAGCGTACGACAACATAGTCGCCTTCAAGCCGGGTCACGACGCCGATGCGATTTTGACCGCTGCGTCGCACGGACACCTTCATCCCTAACTCAATGACAGGCCTGTCTTCACGGTCGTCCATTTTTCGCTGCGCTGCAGCTTGTCGCGCTTTATGCGGAGCGCGCAGACATTACACCAGCAAGGCGTCGCGGACCAAGTGTTCGCTTGCGAGGATTGCCGGAATCGGCCCGTCGACGGGTCTGCTTGCCGAAAAGACTCCCGCAAAGCGGCTGCTATCGGCTTGACCTGGCCGCATTGAATGCGTTGAAGCGCTCAAGCAAACAGCTTCGATAGCAGATAAAACAGCGCTGCCATCAGCGCCGCTGCCGGCAAGGTAATGATCCATGCGATCACGATGTTGCCGGCAATGTTCCAGCGCACGGCGGAGGCCTTTCGTGCCGCGCCGACACCAATTACCGAGCCGGTCACCGTATGCGTCGTCGACACCGGTATTCCGAGGAAAGTGGCCATGAACAGCATGACGGCGCCGCCCGCCGAGGCGCAGCAACCCTGGACGGGAGTCATCCGCGTGATCTTGGAGCCGACCGTCTTGACGATGCGCCAGCCGCCGACCAGCGTGCCCAGACCCAAGGCCGCCTGGCAGGTGATCACGACCCAGAGTGGGACGTAAAAGCCGCCGCCGAGATGACCTTGCGAGAACAGCAGCACAGCGATAATGCCCATTGTCTTCTGCGCGTCATTGCCGCCGTGACCAAGCGAAATCAGCGAGGCGGCAGCGAACTGCAGCCATTGGAATGTCGGCTCGACGGTGCGCGGATTGGCGCGCACGAACGCCCAGGAGACCGCCAGCACCAAGGCCAAGGCGAGGAAAAAGCCAAGCAGCGGCGACAGCACGATGAAAGCGCCGGTCGTTAGCAGGCCCGGCCAGACGATTGCGCCAATGCCGGCCTTTACGATGCCGGCGCCGACCAGGCCGCCGATCAGCGCATGCGAGCTGCTGGAGGGAATACCCGCCCACCAGGTGATCAGATTCCAGACAATGGCGCCCATCAGCGCCCCGAAGATGACATGGGCGTCGATCACATTGGCGGACACGATGCCGACGCAGACGGTGCGGGCGACGTGAACGCCGAAAACGAGAAAGGCGATGAAATTAAAGAACGCCGCCCAGACCACGGCATAGCGTGGCCGCAACATGCGCGTCGACACAAGCGTAGCTATCGAGTTGGCCGTATCGTGCAGACCGTTGAGGAAATCGAAAGCCAGTGCAACAAAAATGAGGCCGATCAAGAGCGGGAGATTGAGGCCGGCGCTCATGATCAACAACGATCACAGCTGATCGACAACGATCGAATTTATCTCGTTGGCGACGTCCTCGAGCCGGTCGACCACCTTTTCCAGATGGTCGTATAGCTCGGACCCAATGACGAATTTCATGGCGTCTCCCTGATCGCTTTCAGACCGGCTGGCGAGAAACAGCTCCTTGAGCCCTTGATTGCAGACGTCGTCCGCCTGCTCTTCGATCGTTATGATTTTCGTGGTGATTGCGTTAAGGCGCCCCGCATTTGTTCCGATCGAACTCAGGAGCGGCACGGCCTCCAGCATCAGTTTCGCCGCCTGCAGGATGAACTCGGCCATTTGCCGCATCTGCGGCTCAAAGCTCCTGACCTCGAACAAGATGATGGTTTTGGCGGTCTTGTTCATCTGATCAATGGCATCGTCCATCGAGCTGATAAGGTCTTGGATATCAGGCCGGTCGAACGGCGTGATGAACGTTCGGCGCACCGCGAGCAGCACTTCGCGTGTGACGTCGTCGGCCTCGGCTTCACGCTGGAAGACTTGCTTGCAATAGTCCTCGACCGTCTCCCCGCCCCGTAATAGCCCGCGCAAGGCTTCGGCGCCGGCGACAACAATCGCGGCGTGCTTCTCGAACAGCGTGAAGAAGCGCGCTTCCTTCGGCATAAGCGCCTGGAACCAGCCGAGCATGCAGGCCTCGATTCGATCTCCCGCAAACTAGCATTCCCGGCCACTGACTGCACTTCGGCCGTTCTTGCCTTCCGGCACGCTCCACCGAAATAGCGCCGGCTCCTTGCGCAGGCGCCACTCAGATATCGAGTCACCCGAGCAGCACAACCGATTCCCGCCCGATGATGCGGGCGAGCGCGCGCAGTCGATTGGCGATGCGCTCGCCGGCGAGCGCTGCGAATTCGCCGGGCAGCCGCAGCGCGAGGCGATGGCGCTCGACGGCGAGCGAGGTCGCCGGCAAGACGCCGGGCATCGCCGCCGAGACAACGTAAGCAAGCCGAAGCGCCGCGCCCAGCACGCGGGCGCGATCGAGCATGCGGGTGGACACCAGTTCGCGCAGCCGCGGCGACAGCTCGTCGTCCATGACAAGACCGACATGACGGAAGAACACCGAGAGCGCGAGATAGGCGCGGCCCGGATGATCGATGCCCATGAAGCTGCCATGGGCAATGAGATTGAGCGACTGGTCGCCGCGATAATCCGGATGCGCGCGCCAGCCGATATCGGCAAGAAGGCAGGCGGCATGGCGCAGCCGGCGCTCCTCGCCGGTCTCATCGAGACCCGAGGTTGCCATGAAACGATCGGTCCAACCGATCAGCTCCTCGCCGTGCTGCGGCGAGCGCGAACGCAGCTGATTGAGATGTCGCGCCGCTTCCAGCAGCGCGTCCTTCTCCCTTTCCTTTTTGTTCAGCAGCGAATAAAGCAGCCCTTCGCGAATGCCGAGCGCCGAGAACACGATCTGCCGCGGCTTGCCGATGCGCAGGATGTGCTCGAGCACCAGCGCTGCATAGGGTAGAAGCGGCCGGCGCGCATTCGCCACCACTTCGATATTCGATAACGTCTCGACATCGACGCGATGCAGCAGCCTTGCGAATTCGAGCGCCTCGTCGGCGTCGATCGCGTAGCCATGCATCACATGCAGCGGATAGCCGGTCTGCCACATGTGCAGCCGCGCCAGCGAGCGCCAGGTGCCGCCGACCGCATAGAAGGTGCGATCCTCGCAGGTTTTGAGCACCGGCAGCCTCAACAGCGTCTTAGAGACGAATTTCGCCGCCTTCTTCACCGACTTCGACGAAATATCAGCAAGCGCCAGGCCGCCGAGCGGACGCGTGACGCCGTGTTTTGCCTGCGCGCCGCGAACATCGACCAGTTCGAGCGAGCCGCCGCCGAGATCGCCGACGACGCCGTCGGCCTTGTGCACGCCGGAAATGACGCCGAGCGCGGTGAGATCGGCTTCGCGCCTGCCCGACAGCACGTCGATCTTGGCGCCGATCGTAGCCTCGGCAAGCTTGATGAAAGCGGGGCCATTCTTGGCATCGCGACAGGCCGCGGTGGCGATGGCAAGCGTCTTCTTGACGCCCATGGTCTGGCACAGCGCGCGAAAGCGTTTGAGCGTTGCGAGCGCGTGCTGCACCGCGTCAGCGGCGAGAAGCTTGGTCGACTGCACTTCGCGGCCGAGACCGCAAAGTGCCTTTTCATTGAAAATCTCGGTCGGGCTGCGGGTGAGGCCTTCATAGGCGACAAGCCGCACCGAGTTCGAGCCGATATCGATGACGGCGATCGGCGGCCCGTGATCGAGACGTCCTTGCGCGTCGAGCTTAGCGAGCGTCATTGATCAAAATTGGCGCAAAACAAGCCGGGTTACCGCACATATTGGTCACCTGAATTTTGGTCACCTGAATTCGCGTGATCATGCCGCGCCGTCGAACGCAACGACTGCCCTTTTTCCGACCCCAGGGGCCGTTACGATCGACGGCTCTTCCCGGCCGCGCTATCGAGCTTGACCCCACATTCCAGCGCTGTGTTCCGGCAGTCGCAATCGCCTCACGGCGGCCGCATTACAAGGCTTCCGGCCGGTGCCGCAAGCGCGGGATCGCGTCCTTGGGCGACTTGCCACGGCCGGACAGGCTTGGATTGGTCATGAAATAGGTCGTGCAGTTGAATACCTCTTCGCCCGGCGCCGGCTGGATGCGCGATGAGGACCCGTCGCCGAGCAATTGCCAGCTCTGCTGATTATCCTTCAGATTGGCAACCATGATCTGCTCGAGCACCTGCTCGTGCACCGTCGGATTGAGGATCGGGCACAGCGCTTCGACGCGGCGATCGAGATTGCGCGGCATCATATCGGCCGACGAGATATAGACGGACGCTTTCGGGTGCGGCAGGCCGTAGCCTGCACCAAAGCAATAGATGCGGCCGTGCTCGAGGAAGCGGCCGACGATCGACTTGACACGGATATTCGCGGACAGGCCGGGAATGCCGGGCCGCAGGCAGCAGATGCCGCGTACCACAAGCTCGATCGGCACGCCGGCATTCGACGCACGATAGAGCGCGTCGATGATGTCCGGGTCGACCAGCGCATTCATCTTCATCCAGATGCCGGCCGGCCGGCCGGCTTTGACATGCGCGATCTCCGCGTCGATGTGCTCGCAAATGCGCTTGCGCAGCGACAGCGGCGAGACCGCCATGCGCTCGAGCTCGGCGGGCTCGGCATAGCCGGTGACGAAATTGAAAATCCGCGCCACGTCGCGGGCGACGATCGGATCGCAGGTGAAGAACGACAGGTCGGTGTAGATCCGCGCGGTCACCGGGTGATAATTGCCGGTGCCCACATGCACGTAGGACGCAAGCGTTGCACCTTCGCGGCGCACCACCAGCGACAGCTTGGCATGGGTTTTCAGCTCGATGAAGCCGAACACCACCTGCACGCCGGCGCGCTCGAGATCGCGCGCCCAGCGGATATTGGCCTCTTCGTCGAAGCGTGCTTTCAGCTCGACCAGCGCGGTGACCGACTTGCCGGCATCGGCCGCTTCGGCGAGCGCCCTGATGATCGGGGAATCGGCCGAGGTCCGATAGAGCGTCTGCTTGATGGCGACGACATCGGGGTCGCGCGCCGCCTGCTGCAAAAAGTGCACCACCACATCGAACGACTCATAAGGGTGGTGAATGATCATGTCCTTTTGCCGGATTGCGGCAAAGCAGTCGCCGCCGTGATCGCGGACGCGGCCGGGATAGCGCGGCGTATAGGGCACGAATTCGAGATCGGGCCGGTTGAGGTTGGCGATCTGCCCCATCTCGTTGAGCGCCAGCACGCCATCGACCAGGAACACGCCGTCGTCGGAAGCGCCGAGCAATTGCTGCACGAAGCGGCGCAGCTCTTCCGGCATGGAAGCTTCGATATCGACGCGGATCACCGTGCCGCGGCGACGCCGCTTGAGCGCCGTCTCGAACAGCCGCATCAGATCTTCGGCCTCTTCGAGGATTTCAACTTCGGAGTCGCGAATGACACGGAAAGCGCCGAGCCCTTTCACGGCATAACCGGGAAACAGCTTGCCGATGAACAGGCTGGTCACGCCTTCGATCGAAATCAGCCGCGCCTCGCCGCTCTCACCGGTCTGCGGCAGGCGCACGAACCGCTCGATGCGGTTGGGCATGCGGATCAGCGCGTTCATCGCCTTGCCGTCCTTGGCGCGCGCCAGCTGCAAGGCGATGGTGAAGCCCAAATTGGGAATGAACGGGAACGGATGCGCCGGGTCGATGGCAAGCGGCGTCAGCAGTGGAAAAATATGGGCGAGGAAGTAGTCCTCGAGCCAGGCTTTTTCCGACCGCGTCACGTCGGGACCATCGATCAGGACGATGCCGGCTTGTCCGAGTTCCTTGCGCAGCTCGCGCCACTGGGTCTGCTGGTCCTCGACCACGAGCGCAACGGACTCGGCGATGCGCTCGAGCTGCTCGCCGGGCGTCAGTCCCTCCGGGCTTTTGGTGGTGATGCCCTCGCGGAACTGCGCGCCGAGACCGGCGACGCGCACCATGAAGAATTCGTCAAGGTTGTTGGCGGAGATCGCGAGGAATTTAAGCCGTTCCAGCAGCGGATTGCGGCGGTTGGCGGATTCCTCCAGGACCCGGCGGTTGAAGTTGAGCCACGACAATTCACGGTTGATGAACCGGTCCGGGCTCGCCAAAAGATTCGCTGCCGCGCGGGGGCCGGGTTCGCCCGCGCGCTCCTCCAACCGCTGCAGCGAAGCGGATTCTCGCGCAAAAGCAGTGGCTTGGCCGCGATCGGCCATGGCCTTTTCCTGTTCCCCGAGGGCGACGTTGGCCACTTATGCAACAATCCTATGAAAATAAAATAACCTGCCCAGAGATAACGCGGCGCCCGGCTCGGCCGTCAAGCCCGTCACCATCACCGAGGGAATGCGGTTGAATCGCGGCGCGGGCCTGCTACTGACGGTCGCGGAACAGTTCCGCAGCGAGCGCCCGGCTTGGCGGCCGGCCTTGCCGCAGCGCCTCCTTGTCCAGCGCGATGAGCGCGGCGCGCGCGGCGGCGAAGGAGCGCTCGATATGGGTCAAGATGTAACGCAGCACGCCCGACTCGAGCACGAGCTGGCGGTCGGCGGCGAGCTTCATCATCACCCCCTGCAACATCGCATCATCCGGCGCAGCCAGTGTCACGACCGGCAAGGCGCGCAGCCGTGAGATCAGATCCGGCAGGCGCGCCGGCCAGAGCGTGGGCGCACGCCGCGCCGTGAACAGGGCGAATGCACCTTCTTCACGCGCCAGATTGATCAGATGAAACAGCGTCCGCTCGTCCTCGATGGCCGGCGCGTCCTCAATCACGAGCGCCCCCGTCGCCAGCGCTGCCGGAAGATCGGCCTCGGCGAGGTGGCGCCCGGATACGACTCGTGCACCGGCCGCGGCCGCCCAGACCGTCGCGAGATGCGTCTTGCCGGAGCCTTCGGGCCCGATGACCGCCACTGTGCGCGCCGGCCAATCGGGCCACGCCTCGATCAGCGCCAGCGCCGCTTCGTTGCACGGGCCGGACAGAAAATCCTCGCGCGCATAGCTCTCGTCATGGTCGAGGGCGAGCGCAAGCTGGCGCGGCAAGGATGATGAACGCGGCGACATCGGCGCAGACATGGGCGCAGATATAGGCGATGAGGAAGGCGGCGGCATGAATTTATGAGGTTCGCGCTAAGCCGATCCGTCTCCGGTATAGAGCGGCGAGGCCAAATATCGGCGGATGGCAAAGCGGATCAGCACGCCGGCAGCGGCGGCAAGCGGCACCGCCAGCAAGAGCCCGACGAAGCCGAACAGATAACCAAACGCGATCAGCGCGAACATCAGCCAGACCGGGTGCAGGCCGACGCTATGACCGACCAGAAACGGCGACAGCACATTGCCTTCGAGGAACTGGCCGAGCAGAACGACGCCGGCGACCATCAGAATGGCGCCCCAATCGGGGAAGAATTGCGCGACCG
Organism: Hyphomicrobiaceae bacterium; assembly: GCA_021324465.1. GTDB lineage: Bacteria > Pseudomonadota > Alphaproteobacteria > Rhizobiales > Xanthobacteraceae > BOG-931. Next base: position 12,557 of record JAJPJB010000103.1, on the reverse strand, counting down.
CCACCCCAAGCGACAGCACAAGTGCGGTGAGCGAGCCGACATAGGGAATGAAGCTGATCAGGCCGGAAACGACGCCGATCAACAGACCGTAGCTCAAGCCGGCGAGAGTGAGGCCGAGCGCATAATATGAGCCGAGAATGAGGCAGACGCCGGACTGGCCGCGCACATAGGCCGAGATTGTCTTGTCGATCTCCTTGAACAGCCCGCGCACGGTGTCGCGCTGCGGCAGCGGGATCAAACGGTCGACCGCGGCGACCACCTTGTTCCAGTCGCAGATCAGATAAAACGCAACGACCGGGGTGATGATCATCAGAGAGAAGATCGAGATCAGCGCCTGGCCCCGCTCCCAGACCGAGGCGAGAAGGCCGGTCAGATAGCCCGCGGCCTGGTTCATCAGATCGCCGACCGATTTGTCGGCGCCGACGAGATTGTCGCCGATCAAGCGCTTGATCCACGGATAATGCGGATCGCTGACGAAGGCTTGGAGCCGCGCCGCGTAGCCGGGCGCGTCCTCGATGAAGCCAGCAAACTGCCGCGCCAGCACCGGCGCGATCACCAGCAGCAGCGCGACGAAAGCGAGCACGAAACTGCCGAGAATGATCAGCGCGGCGATAAGCCGGCTCATGCCGCGCTTGCTGAGGCGCTCCGCGAGAGGATCGAGCACATAGGCGATTGCCATGCCGAGGACAAAAGGCAGGAGGATCGGGCTCAACAGCCAAAGCAGGCCGACGAACACGACGAGCGCGGCAAGCCAGAACACGATATTGCGTTCCAATTGCATTGCTCGCCCCTAAAGCGCCGAGACTCAGTGAACGGCGCCAAACGAGTTCATATGGCGAACCCACTCCGCGAGATAGAAGGCGATCGAGAGCAAGGTCAAGACGGCGACGAATCCCATCAGCACCTTCGCCTCGAGCGCGGCATTGAAGTTAAAGCCCTGCTCGGCCAGCACCAAGGCGGCAAGCAGAATTTGCGCCGCGGTGTTCGCCTTCGACACCAAAAGCGGCCGTACCGGCATCGGCTTGCCCACCAGCCACGCCAGCATGAAAGCCGAGATGATCATTATGTCGCGCGAGACGACGAGAATGACCAGAAAGATCGGCAGCCCCCCGGCGATACCAAGCGCGACATAGATCGACACGATCAGCGCCTTGTCGGCCAGAGGGTCGAGATAAGCGCCAAGCTCGCTTTTCATATGAAACCGCTTGGCAAGAAACCCATCGACGCCGTCGCTGATGCCGGCGGCGAGGAACAAGAGAAAGGCGCCGCGCATCTCGCCCGAAGTGATCGCCCAGACCACGATCGGCACCAACAGAATACGGCCCAAAGTAATGAGATTTGGGATACTCAAAATACGTCCCGGCTTATAAAGCTCGATTGCGCGAAGGCCGGGTCTCGACCGACTTTTCGCGGATTGGTCTCGAATCCCACAATATACCGGCGCCCGCGCGCTTGCGCACCCTGCGAATGTGACGTAGGAGGCGCCAGGAACAGCCTCCCCGCCGGGGAGAATCCGGTCCGAATTGGTGGTTTTCGTGGACGAGGCGCGCTACGCGGACGCTGGCGTCGACATCGATGCCGGCAACCGCCTGGTGGAAATGATCAAGCCCTTGGTGCGCGCCACGGCACGCGCCGGCGCGGCCGCCGAAATCGGCGGTTTCGGCGGCCTGTTCGACCTCAAGGCAGCGGGCATTGACGACCCGATCCTGGTCGCCGCCACCGACGGCGTCGGCACCAAGGTCAAGATCGCGGTCGAAACGTCCCGACATGACACGATCGGCATTGACCTCGTCGCCATGTCGGTCAACGACCTCGTGGTGCAGGGCGCGGAACCGCTGTTCTTTCTCGACTATTTCGCCTGCGGCAAGCTCGATCCTGCGGTCGGCGCCGATGTCGTCAAAGGCATTGCGGCAGCCTGCCGCGAAGTCGGCTGCGCGCTGATCGGCGGCGAGACGGCGGAAATGCCGGGCGTCTATCGCGGGCGCGACTACGATCTCGCCGGTTTTGCCGTCGGCGCGGTCGCACGCAATGCGCTGCTGCCGCGCGGCGACATCAAGGCCGGTGATGTAGTCGTCGGGCTGACATCGAGCGGCGTGCATTCGAACGGATTCTCGTTGGTACGGCGCGTCGTCGAAATCGCCGATCTGAACTGGAGCAATCCGGCGCCCTTCGATCCGGCGCGCAGCCTGGGCGAAGCCTTGCTGACGCCGACCCGGCTTTATGTGCGCTCCTGCCTGGCCGTGCTGCGCGAGACCACGGCGGTCAAAGCGCTCGCCCACATCACGGGCGGCGGCTTTACGGAGAACATTTCGCGCATTTTGCCGGTCGATCTCGCGGTTTCTTTGGAGCTCGACCGCGTCCCGGTGCTGCCGGTCTTCAAATGGCTGGCGACAGCCGGAAAAATTGCCGAGAGCGAAATGTTGCGCACGTTCAATTGCGGCCTGGGCATGATCGCGGTGCTGGATCGCGCGATGGCCGATGACGCCTGCGAGCGCTTTGCCAAGCACGGCGAGACCGCCGTTCGTCTGGGCGAGGTCGTTCCGGCCGCCGGCCGTGCGCGCGTCGACTATCGCGGACGGCTCGATTTGCGCTTCAACGCGGCATGACTACGGTCAAGACTCATAAGTTTGGATGACAGCCTCTGATCGCTTGGCGCCGTCGCTCGCAACGCCTGCAAAGGTTCCGAACACATGAAAAAGCGCGTGGCCGTGCTGATTTCGGGCCGCGGCTCGAACATGATGGCGCTGATCGAGGCCGCCAAGGCGCAGGATTATCCGGCGGAAATCGCGCTTGTCGTCTCGAACCGGCCCGAGGCCTTGGGGCTTGCCCGCGCGCGTGCCGAGGGCATCGCGACCGCGGTCGTCGATCACATGGTATTCGGCAAAGACCGCCAGGCGTTCGAGCGCGCACTCGATGCGGAACTGCAAAAGAATCGGATCGCGCTCGTCTGCCTCGCCGGCTTCATGCGGCTGTTGACGCCGTGGTTCGTCAATCGCTGGAGCGGGCGCATGCTCAACATTCATCCGGCCTTGCTGCCGCAGTTCAAGGGTCTCGATACCCATCGCCGCGCGCTTGCAGCCGGCGTCAAGGAACATGGCGCCACTGTTCACTTCGTCAGCGTCGAAATGGATGATGGCCCGATCATTGCGCAACAGGCGGTCCCGGTCCTGCCCGGCGACACGGAAGCGAGCCTTGCGGCGCGCGTGCTTGAAGTCGAGCACCGGCTCTATCCGCAAGCGCTGCGCATGGTCGCTGCGGGCCAAATCCGTCCCGCCTGACCCGGCTTGATCGGCTGAAAAAACGAAAACCCCCGGCGCTTAACCGGGGGCTACGAGAGGATTCAGGATCGCTTCCCGATTCGGCTCACGCAACCTTCAAGTTCTCAGCCGAAGTCCTGCCGCGATTGGTGACGAGCTCGTATTCGACCGCTTGACCTTCGTTGAGGGTGCGCAAACCGGCACGCTCGACCGCGGAGATGTGAACGAACACATCCTTTTCGCCGGTCGACGGTTTGATGAACCCGTAGCCTTTGGTCGGGTTAAACCATTTGACGGTGCCCTTTTGCATCGTCTGTCTCCTAGTTCATTCCAGATGTCGGCGAAGACGCAATCGCCGCCGCTGCATGGTGCGTGCAAGCGAGGCGATACGCGGTGGAAAGTCCGAAGCGGGGAAGTCCCAGGCGATTGTGTCGGCAAGGCAGCACCGGCCGGATGGCCAAAATCCCATTGCGGTTCCAGCAAGCCTGAGAAATGCGGCGCAAGCATGGCTGCGCCGCCGCCAAACTCCTCACGCGCGCTTCGCTGCCGCGATCTAGGCGCCGTTGTTCTCGTCATACGCTGCATCGCCGCGCGGTTTTGCTTCGTGCAGGCGCCGCCAGAGTCCGCCGGCAGCGACAGCAAACAATGCCGCCGCCGCTGCAGCCGCGAGATCGACGTTCGCCACGAATCTCGCGCCGAACGCCGCAGTCAAATGCGCAACGACCGCTGGGTCGGTCGCCATAACATCGCCGGCGACCCAGCCCAAAAGTGCGGCGCCGGCCCAAATCAGAAGCGGAAAACGATCGAGCAAACCTGTGACCAGAGCCGCGCCCGCCATGATCAGCGGAATCGAGAGTCCAAGGCCGATCGCGAGCAGCAGGAGACTCCCCTCGGCAATTGCGGCGATCGCGACAACATTGTCGAGACTCATGACGGTATCGGCCACTGCGATGATCGTCACCGCGCGCCACAGCTGCGCAGCGGCTTGCACTTCTCGCCGCGCGGGCTGCTCCGGCACGATCAACCGGGCGGCAATGACAAGCAGGGCGACGCCGCCGATCAGCTTCAGGTAGGGCAGCAGCATCAACCGCGCGATGATGCCAACGAAGGCGATCCGCAGGATCACCGCGACGCCGGCGCCCATGACAATGCCCCAGCGCCGCTTTTCGATCGGCAGGCCGCGACAGGCCATGGCGATGATCACGGCATTGTCGCCCGACAACAGGAGATCGGCAAAGACGATCTGCAGCACGGCAAACCAGAACGCCGGGCTGTCGAGCTGGGCGAGACCGCCATCGAGCCAATCGCGCCAAAGCGCGGAATGCAGATATTGCGCGATCAAGCCCAAGCGGCCGGACCTAATGCTGCCACTTCAACGCCGACAAAGTCCGCTCATTCCCGCGCAAGCGGGATTGCGGCCTGGATCCCCGCCTGCGCTGGGACCAGCGGAGTCCGAACCGGTTCAAGCCAGCACCACGTTCTCTAACCGACGATTTCATTGCCGGAGAAGAACTGGGCGATTTCCTGAGCCGCCGTGTCCGGCGCATCCGAGCCATGCACCGAATTCTCGCCGATCGACTTGGCGTATTCCTTGCGGATGGTTCCCGGCGCCGCCTTGGCCGGATCGGTTGCGCCCATGAGATCGCGATAGGCGGCAACCGCGTTCTCGCCTTCCAGCACCTGCACGACCACCGGGCCCGAGGTCATGAAATCGACCAATTCGCGAAAAAACGGCCGCGCGCGATGAACAGCATAGAATGTCTCGGCCTCGCGGGTGCTCATCCGCACGCGCTTCTGCGCTATAATGCGCAAGCCCGCCTTTTCGATCATCGCGTTGATTGCGCCCGTCAGGTTGCGGGCGGTCGCATCCGGCTTGATGATCGAGAGTGTACGCTCGATCGCCATCAATTCATCCTTTGGGGAATTACAAAAGCGGCGTGAAAACCGCGCCGGGCTTATAGCTTTGCCCGTGCGCGACGGCAAGCGTGCGGGCTCCCGGCATGAGCGCGCGCTGAACACGTCATGAACGGGGGCCAGACGGCGTTCCGGCAATGCGCGTCAATTTTGCGCGCTCTTCTTTTCCTTCGGCGATTTGCCGGGCTTTTTCTTTGCCGTCTGCGGCGGCGCCGGCTCGGCGGTGCGATCCATTTCCTTCAGCGCGCCGCGCTCAAAGCGATAAATTCCGGGCCGCGGCCCGCTCTGGAAGGTCAGCACTGCGGTGCGGTCGCCATTTTGATTTTGGCCGATTTGAACATTCGACGGCGCGCCGGCGCGCGCCACCACATCACATTCGCTCATGCCAAGCGCAATGCCGCCGCCAAGGAGCGATGATACGGTGTCCGGCGCGGGCGACGGCGCGGCGCTCGCAGCGGCTGCGGCCGGCGCAGCCCCGGGCTGGCTTGCCGGCGGAGCTTCGGCAGTTGCGGCAGCCTGAGCACCCGCGGCGGCCTGCGCCGGGCAGGCGCCATTGGCGTCGACCAGATCGTTGGCCGTGATCGGCTTCTGCGCCTGCTTGGTCTCGGTGAGCTCGGAAAAGGTGTAGCCGCTCGAGCGCCCGGTGACGTCAAGCGGCTTGGCGAACCAGGCCTGGCGGATGTCGAAATCGACATTGGCGCAGCCGGCAAGCGCGACGGCTCCCGCCAGTGCAGCCAAACTACCCCAACAGTTCGCGCGAACCGGCACCCGACGACCCCCGGAAAAGATTAACCGCCGCAGCATCCGCCCATTTGTGTTGCGATCATGGCGCGAGGCTCCCCGCCAGCACGACCATATCTCGGCCCGGCCATGGGCGCGCAAGTTTAACCAATCATAATCATAGCAGAACGCAGGCGGGGGCCCATAAATTGTGTGCGCAGAAGGTAAAAATCGGCGATAATACAGTGGCTTGACCTCGTCACGCTGCCTCCGCCTTACCGTCGCATTGTGACACAGATCACGGACTGCTTTCTCGTCTGACGCGAAACTGTTCTGTCGTCTGCGCGACATCATCGGCGGCCGGTCCCGGTCGCGGCTCATCGTTCGGGAGTATCCATGCACCTGCAATTTGTCGGCTGCGGCGACGCGTTCGGGACCGGCGGGCGGTTCAATACCTGCTTTCATCTGGTCGGACGCGAGGTCAACGCGCTTATCGATTGCGGCGCCACTTCGCTTGTCGGACTCAACAAGCTTGCCATCAACCGCAACGATATCAGCACCATTTTCATTTCGCATTTTCACGCCGACCATATCGGCGGCCTGCCGTTTCTTCTTCTTGAAGCGAATTACATTCTCAAGCGCACGCGCGGACTCACCGTTGCCGGGCCGCCGGGCCTCAAATCGCGCTACGGCGAGATCATGGAGACCGCCTTTCCCGGCACCAAAACCTTGCAACTGTCGTTTCCGCTGACCTTGCGCGAGCTCGAAATCGGCAAGCGCAACGAAGTCGGCGGCGTGCGCGTGACGGCGTTCCATGTCGTGCACGACGATCGCGCCGGCCCTTGCCTCGGCCTGCGTTTCGAGGCCGAAGGCAAGATCATCGCCTATTCCGGCGACACGCAATGGACGGACAGTTTGATCGAGGTCGGCCGCAACGCCGACCTGTTTATTTGCGAAGCCTATACGCGCGACAAGCCGATCCACACCCATATGGCGCTCAGCGCCTTGGAAAAGCATCTGGACCGCATCAAGCCCAAACGTCTGGTGCTCACGCATATGAGCAACGACATGCTGGCGCGCCGCGCCGAGCTGCCGTTCGACACCGCCGAAGACGGCATGACGGTCGAACTTTGACGGCCCGATTGGCAGCACGTTCAAGTTCGCTCGTCCCGGCAAAACCGTCGCCAAAAGGGGGATCCAGGCCTCGCTCCAAAATCTGGATTCCCGCTTTCGCGGGGAGGGAGCGGAGCATGTTTCGGCGCCAAGCCATCGCGGACTACGAGGCCAGCGCCGCCTCGATCGCGGCAAGCGCCGCGCCGGCCTTGGAGCCGTCCGGTCCGCCGGCTTGCGCCAGGTCGGGTCGGCCGCCGCCGCCTTTGCCGCCGAGCACTTCGGCGCCCTTCTTCACCAGATCGATTGCATTGAAGCGGCCGGTGAGATCGTTGGTGACGCCAACCACGATGCCGGCCTTGCCGTCGCCGGTGACGCCGACGATGGCGACCACACCGGAGCCGACCTTCCTCTTGCCCTCGTCGGCGAGGCTGCGCAGGTCCTTCAGGTCGATGCCTTCGACTGCCCGCGCCATGAGTTTAATGTCGCCGACATTGCGCACGCCGTCGGCGCCGTCGCCCTTGGCGGCCCCGCCCGACATGCCACCCGACATGGCGAGCTTCTTCTTCACGTCTGACAATTCGCGCTCGATCTGCCTGCGCTCGTCGAGCAGCGCCGTGACGCGCGCGGGCATATCGTCGACCGGCACGCGCAACTCCGAGGCCGTCGCCTTGGCGAGCTTGCTCAGATGATTGGCATTGGCGCGCGCGGCTTTGCCGGTGAGCGCCTCGATGCGCCGCACGCCGGAGCCGACGGCCGACTCGGCGATCACCGAAATGAGGCCGATATCACCGGTCCGCCTGACATGGGTGCCGCCGCACAATTCGACCGACCAGCCCATCGTGTTGCCGCCGCCTTCGGTATTCCCCATGGCGACGACGCGGACTTCCTCGCCGTATTTCTCGCCAAACAGCGCGCGGGCGCCGGAGGCGACCGCATCGTCGCGGCTCATCAGCCGCGTCAGCACGGGCGCATTCTGCAGAACAATGTCGTTGGCGATGTCTTCGACGCGCTCGATCTCCTCGCCGCTCATGGGCTTAGGATGCGAGAAGTCAAAGCGCAGCCGGTCGGGCGCGACCAGCGAGCCTTTCTGCGCGACATGATCGCCGAGCACCTGGCGCAGCGCTTCGTGCAGCAGATGCGTCGCCGAGTGATTTTTGCGGATGGAGCTTCTTCGCGCATGATCGACCTCGAGCGCGAGCGCAAGCCCCGGCTTCAATGCGCCCTCCTCGACCGTGCCGATATGCGCAAACAGATCGCCGGCATATTTCTGCGTGTCGGTGACCTTGAAGCGCACGCCCTCGGCACTGAGCACGCCGGTGTCGCCGACCTGGCCGCCGGACTCGCCATAGAACGGCGTCTGGTTGAGCACGACCGCGCCGCTCTCGCCTTTTTTCAGCGAGGCGACCTCCTTGCCGTCCCTCACCAAGGCCGCGACGACGCCCTCGGCGCTCTCGGTCTCGTAGCCCAGAAATTCGGTGGCGCCGGTCTTCTCGCGCACCGAAAACCACACCGCCTCGTCCGCCGCCTCGCCCGAGCCGGCCCATGAGGCGCGCGCCTTCTCGCGCTGGCGCTCCATCGCATCGGCAAAGGCCGCGAGATCGACACCGATGCCGCGCGGCTTGAGCGCATCCTGCGTCAGGTCGAGCGGAAAACCGTAAGTGTCGTAGAGCGTAAAGGCGGTTTCGCCATCGAACATGTCGCCCTGCTTGAGCGATTTTGCAGCTTCATCCAAGATCGCAAGCCCGCGCTCCAAGGTGCGGCGGAAGCGCTGCTCCTCCAGCTTCAGCGTCTCGGTGATCAGCGCGTCCGCGCGGTGAAGTTCCGGGTAGGCCTGGCCCATCTCGCGAATGAGCGCGGGCACGAGCCGCCACAGCAGCGGCTCCTTGGCGCCAAGCAGCTCGGCGTGGCGCATGGCACGGCGCATGATGCGGCGGAGCACATAGCCGCGCCCCTCGTTCGAGGGCAGCACGCCGTCGGCAATCAGAAACGAGCTGGCGCGCAGATGATCGGCGATGACACGGTGCGAGGCCTTGCGCGCGCCGTCCGGATCGACATGAGTGAGATCGGCGACTGCCTCGATCAGCGCGCCGAACAGATCGATCTTGTAATTGTCGTGCGTGCCCTGCAGCACCGCGGCGATGCGTTCAATGCCCATGCCGGTGTCGATCGACGGTCGCGGCAGGTCGAGCCGCTTGCCGTCGGCAAGCTGCTCGTACTGCATGAAGACGAGATTCCAGATTTCGACAAAGCGGTCGCCTTCGGCGTCGGGCGAGCCGGGCGGGCCGCCGGGAACATGGTCGCCGTGGTCGTAAAAGATTTCCGAGCACGGCCCGCAGGAACCGGTGTCGCCCATCGCCCAAAAATTGTCGCTGCCGGCGATGCGCAAAATCTTCTTTTCCGGCAGCCCCGAGATTCTCCTCCAGAGATTGAACGCCTCGTCGTCGTCGATGTAGACGGTGGCCAGAAGGCGCTCGGCCGGCACGCCGTATTCCTTGGTAATGAGCCTCCAGGCAAGCTCGATGGCGCGCTCCTTGAAGTAGTCGCCGAACGAGAAATTGCCGAGCATCTCGAAAAAGGTGTGGTGGCGCGCGGTGTAGCCGACATTATCGAGGTCGTTGTGCTTGCCGCCGGCGCGGACGCATTTCTGCGCCGTCACCGCCCGCGAATAGGGGCGCTTCTCCAGGCCGGTGAAGACATTCTTGAACTGCACCATGCCGGCATTGGTGAACATCAGGGTCGGATCGTTGCGCGGCACAAGTGGCGAGGACGGCACGATTTCGTGCCCCTCGCGGGCAAAATAGTCGAGGAACGCCGATCTGATATCGTTGACGCCAGTCATTGAGGGCCACTCTCTAGCCAGACCCCGCCCCCCTGTCCAGAAACGGGGAAATTGGCGGCGCTGATTTTTGGCTGATTTGCCGTCTTTCCCCAAACGATATATGCGCTGTCACGGCGCGTGCCGCAGGCTCGACGCGAAAGTGAACAGGAAAAATGAACGAACAGAGCCATTATTCCCTTCCGGGCACGTTGCAAGATCATCTGCGCCAAAGGCTGCGCGACGGCCGGTTTGTGATGACCGCGGAACTCACCCCGCCGCCGTCGAGCGAAGCGGGACCGCTGTTGCGCCGGGCCGCGGCGCTCAAGGGCCTGGCGGATGCGGTCAATGTCACTGACGGCGCCGGCGCCCGCGCCCATATGGGCGCGCTGGCGGCGGCCGCGCTGCTGATCAATGCCGGCGTCGAGCCGATCCTGCAGATCACCTGCCGCGACAAGAACCGCATCGCGCTGCAAAGCGAGCTGATGGGCGCCGCCGCCCTCGGCATCCGCAACGTGCTTCTGCTCACCGGCGACGATCCGAAGGCCGGCGACCAGCCCGACACCAAGCCGGTCTTCGACATCGATTCGAAAACCTTGATCGAGACCGCGCGCCGGCTGCGCGACGAGGGGACCTTGCCCAGCGGGCGCAAGGTCGAGGGCAAGTGCGACTTCTTCATCGGCGCGGCCGACATGCCGATCGATCCGCCGCCGGGATGGCAGCCCAAAGGCCTGCTCGGCAAGATCGAGTCCGGCGCGCAATTCGCGCAGACGCAATTCTGCATGGACATCGGCATCGTGCGCCGCTACGTCGCCGCGCTGGAAGCGGCCGGCATCACCCGACAGCTGTCCCTGCTCATCGGCGTCAATCCGCTGCGCTCGGCCAAGTCGGCACGATGGATGAAAAAACATCTCTACGGCACGATCATTCCCGATGCCTTCATCGCGCGGCTGGAACAGGCCGCGGATCCCGCACGCGAGGGGCTCGCCATCTGCGTCGACCTGATCGCCGAGCTCGCCACCATTGCCGGCGTCGCCGGCGTCCACATCATGGCGCCCGGCAATGACGCCGCGATCCCGGAGGTGATCAGGCTCGCCAAAGCGCGGGTGCAACGAGCGGGCTAGCGCTTTCTGCTGCATGTTTCGCGGATGCGGTGCAGCGCGAAGCGAGGCACCGCTGATCCGGGACCTTCCCACGCGGTGTAGGTGCGAAGATGCCGGGTCTGCGGCGCATCACTTCGCTCCGCTCGCCCGGGGAAACGGCGCCTTTCACGTCTGCGCTTTCTCCACACTCTTGATCTCCACCTCAGAGGTCAGCGTCCGATGCACCGGGCATTTTTCGGCGATCTCCATCAGGCGCTTGCGCTGCGCTTCATCGAGCTCGCCCTCGAATGAAATGACGCGGTCGATGTGGTCGATCATGCCGTCCTTGGTTTCGCATTCGGCGCAGTCCTTGGCGTGGATGCGGCCGTGGCGCAGCCGCACCGTGGTGCGCTTGAGCGGCAGCCGCTTGCGGTCGGCATAGAGCCGCACCGTCATCGACGTGCAGGCGCCGAGCGCGGCAAGCAACAGATCGTAGGGATTGGGCCCGCTGTCGAGGCCGCCGACGGCAACGGGCTCATCGGCGAGGAAATGGTGCGGGCCGGCCGCGACCTCCTGCTGCAGATTGCCGGCGCGCGCCTCGCGCACGACGACCTCGCCGGGCTCGCCGGTTGCGGGCTTCGCCGGCGCCTGCTCCTCCAGCTCGAGATAGCGCTCGGCCCAGGCGGCGATGACATGGGCGACATAGCGGGCGTCGCGCGGCAGGCGCAACAGATGATCGGCGCCGGAGAGCGAAATGAAGCTCTTCGGGTGCTTCGCCGCCACAAAGATCTTGCTGGCATTGTCTATGCCGACCGTCTCGTCGGTCGGCGAATGGAAGATCAGCAGCGCCTTGTGCAGGCTCGCAATGCGCGCGGTCAGATTCTGCTCGGCGATGTCGTCAAGGAACGAGCGGCGGATGCGAAATTGCCGCCCGACCAGCGTCACCGCCACCTCACCTTTGCTTCTGATGTCGTCGATGCGATCGCCAAGGAGGCCCGCGACATGCGCCGGATCGAACGGCGCGGCGATGGTGACCACCGCGCGCGCCTCGGCGATGCGGTGTGCCGCCGCAAGCACCGCGGCGCCGCCCAGGCTGTGACCGATCAGGAGGGCCGGCGCCGCCACGACGCGGCGCAAGTGATCGGCGGCGGCGACCAGATCATCGACATTGGAGGAGAATGTCGTATTGGCAAATTCGCCTTCGCTCGCGCCGAGGCCGGTGAAATCGAAGCGCAGCACGGCGATGCCGTGCTGCTTCAGGCCGTCGGCGATGAAGCGTGCCGCCTTGTTGTCCTTGCCGCAGGTGAAGCAATGCGCGAACAGCGCCACCGCGCGCACCGGCCCGTCCGGCCGATCGAGCAGCGCGGCGAGATTTTCGCCCTGCGCATTAGGGAAGTCGAAACGTTCGGCCGGCATGTCGGGCCTCCTGTTGTTCATTCGTGCCGGAAGCCTACACCTTGCGCAGCCGAGCCGGGACCTGCCACGGACACGACGCGCACTCTTCTGCTGCCCCGCGCAAGCAGGGGGCGGCGGCGCAAGCGTCGGCCGCGTCAGCGCGTCCCGCCGCCCTGCTTGTAAAAATCGAGCGGCATGCATTGCCGTGCCGCACGCTCGGGCGCGCCGATATTCTTCGGCGTCGCCTCGAGAATGTCGCGT
>JAJPJB010000040.1 GCA_021324465.1 Hyphomicrobiaceae bacterium | reverse complement strand
CAACATCAAGGACATCGCCATCAAGATGCAGGGCGATGGACCCAAGCGCATGGTGGTGAAGAAGCAGGGTCCGGGAACGGTCACCGCCGCCGACATCCAGACCGTGGGCGACATCGTCGTGCTCAACCCCGAGCTCGTGCTGTGCACGCTCGACGAGGGCGCCGAGATCCGCATGGAGTTCACCGTCAATACCGGCAAGGGCTATGTGCCGGCCGAGCGCAATCGGCCCGAGGACGCGCCGATCGGACTCATTCCGGTCGACAGCCTGTATTCGCCGGTGCGCAAGGTCTCCTACAAGGTCGAGAACACGCGCGAGGGCCAGATCCTCGATTATGACAAGCTGACGCTGAGCATCGAGACCAACGGCGCAGTGAGCCCCGAGGACGCGCTCGCCTATGCAGCACGCATCCTGCAGGACCAGCTTAACGTGTTCGTCAATTTCGAGGAGCCCAAGCGCGAGGCTGCCCACGAGGCGATCCCCGATCTCGCTTTCAACCCGGCCTTCCTCAAGAAGGTCGACGAGCTCGAATTGTCGGTGCGTTCGGCCAACTGCCTGAAGAACGACAATATCGTCTATATCGGCGACCTCGTGCAGAAGACTGAGGCGGAAATGCTGCGCACCCCGAACTTCGGTCGCAAGTCGCTCAACGAGATCAAGGAGGTGCTGGTACAGATGGGTCTGCATCTCGGCATGGAAGTGCCCGGCTGGCCGCCGGAGAATATCGAGGAATTGGCCAAACGCTTCGAGGACCATTACTGAGGAGAGGACGGACGACAGACGAGAGATGATCGGAGTAGAGCCGTCGTCCGTCGTCCAAGTCCGCGGTCTGAGTAAACATGAATCACGGCAAGACGCACCGCAAATTCAATCGGCGTTCGGATCATCGCCGCGCGATGCTGGCTAATCTCGCCGCCTCGCTGATCAAGCACGAACAGATCATCACCACGCTGCCGAAGGCCAAGGACCTGCGGCCGGTGGTCGAGAAGCTGGTCACGCTCGGCAAGCGCGGCGACCTGCATGCCCGCCGCCAGGCGATCGCGCAGATGCGCGATATAGCCATGGTCAAGAAGCTGTTTGATGTGATCGGCCCGCGCTACAAGGAGCGCAACGGCGGCTATACTCGTGTCATGAAGGCGGGCTTCCGGCACGGCGATTCCGCCCCGGTCGCGGTGATCGAATTCGTCGATCGCGACGCCAACGCCAGAGGTCTCGATTCCGGGCCTAAGCCCGAGCGCGCGGCCGAAGAGGCGGCTGCGGCGCCGGCATAGGTTTGCACATCGGGGGCGCGCCGGATTTCCGAAGCCTCGATTGAATGCCTATGATCTGGCGCATTGATTCGAGACCGTTGATGCCGCGCCCGCCGATTCCGATCGTTGTTGCGCTGTTCGCCATGCTGCTCGGCCTCTTTGCGCCGGCCGCGTGGGCGCAGGATCGCCAGGTCCCAAGCTCCATGGGCCAGCTGCAGCTTTCCTTCGCGCCGATCGTCAAGCGCGTCGCACCGGCGGTGGTCAATGTCTATGCCGCCCATGTCGTCGAGAACCAGAATCCGTTTTTATCCGATCCGTTCTTCCGCCAGTTCTTCGGCGGCGGCATGCCGCGCGAATTGGTGCAGCGTTCGCTCGGTTCCGGCGTGATCGTCGATCCGTCCGGCCTGGTCGTCACCAATTATCATGTCATCGCCGATGCCAGCGAAGTGAAGATCGCGCTGGCCGACAAGCGCGAATTCGCCGCCGAGATCGTCCTGAAGGATCAGCGCAGTGATCTCGCGATTCTGCGCATCAAGGGCGCCAATGAACGTTTTCCAACCTTGCAATTCGCTAATTCCGACGACCTTCAGGTCGGCGATGTGGTGCTCGCGATAGGCGATCCGTTCGGCGTCGGCCAGACCGTCACGCACGGAATCGTCTCGGCGGTGGCGCGCACCCAGGTCGGCATCAGTGATTATCAATTCTTCATCCAGACCGACGCGGCGATCAATCCCGGCAATTCCGGCGGCGCGCTAGTCGATATGAACGGTCGGTTGGTCGGCATCAATTCGGCGATCTATTCGCGCTCCGGAGGGTCGCAGGGCATCGGCTTTGCGATCCCGGCAAATATGGTGCGCGTGGTTGTCGCTTCGGCGGAACACGGCTCGAGCGCGGTGAAGCGCGCTTGGCTCGGCGCCAAGCTGCAGGAGGTGACGCCGGAAATCGCCGACAGCCTCGGGCTGAAAAGCCCAAGTGGCGCCTTGGTGGCGAGCGTCGCGCCCGGCGGCCCCGCCGCGCGCGCCGGCATCAAGCCCGGCGATGTCTTGCTTACCATTGACGGCGCGCTCATCGAGGACCCCAACGCGTTCGATTACCGCTTTGCCACCAAGCCGTTGGGTGGCGCTGCCCAGGTCGGTCTGATCCGGCACGGCCGCGAGCTCGTCTTGCCGATCGCTCTCGAACCCTTGCCCGACACGCCGCGCGACGAGATGGAGATTCGCAATCGCTCGCCGTTCCAGGGCGCCACGGTGGCCAATCTGTCGCCGGCTTTGGCGGACGAGCTGCGGCTCGATCCGCAGACCCAGGGCGTGGTGATCACTGGCGTCGCCGACGGCTCGCCGGCGCAGTCGATCGGCTTTCAGAAAGGTGACATCGTCGTCTCGGTCAACAATCAGAGGATCCTCCGATCGGCCGATCTCGAGCGCGCCACGGCCGCGGGCGGCCATCAGTGGCGCATCACCATCTTGCGCGGCGGCCAGCAGATCTCCGTGATGTTCGCGGGCTAGCTTTTGTGCGCATGGCCGGGCTTGTCACGGTCATCCGCGACTTTACCTTTAGCGACGTGGACGGCCGGGACCGCGACCGGCCAATTATGAGGCGACGGATGCCTTCGCGTCCAAAAGCCACTGGTCCAAATCTCTTTGCTGCCGCCGGCCTCGAGCACGACGCGCCGCGGCCGCTCGCCGATAAGCTGCGTCCGCAGAAGCTCGCCGACGTCGTCGGCCAAGAACATCTGCTCGGTCCCGACGGCGCGCTAACGCGCATGCTGGCAACACGCTCGCTCGGCTCGCTGGTGTTCTGGGGGCCGCCCGGGACCGGCAAGACCACGGTGGCGCGGTTGCTTGCCAACGCCACCGCACTTTATTATGAGCAGATTTCGGCGATTTTCTCCGGCGTTGGCGATCTGAAAAAAGTATTCGATGCGGCGCGGCTGCGTCGCGAGACCGGGCAGGGCACGCTGCTCTTCGTCGATGAGATTCACCGATTCAATCGCGCGCAGCAGGATTCATTTCTTCCGGTCATGGAAGACGGCACCATTGTGCTGATCGGCGCCACCACTGAGAACCCGTCTTTCGAGCTGATCGCGCCGCTCTTGTCGCGCGCGCGCGTGCTCGTGTTCAAGCCGCTCGACGCGGCCGCTATCGAACAGTTGCTGCGCCGCGCCGAGGACATCGAACAGAAAAAGCTGCCGCTTGATAGCGAAGCGCGTGCATGCCTTATCCGCATGGCCGATGGCGACGGACGCGCCGCGCTCACGCTGGCGGAGGAAGTCTGGCGGGCCGCCCGATCACGCGAGACCTTTGATGCAGCGGCCCTGCAACAGGTGGTGCAGCGTCGCGCGCCGATCTATGACAAGAGCCAGGACGGCCACTACAATCTGATCAGCGCGTTGCACAAATCGGTGCGCGGCTCCGACGTCGATGCGGCGCTCTATTATCTCGCCCGCATGCTCGATGCCGGCGAGGATCCGCTCTATCTCGCTCGCCGCATCGTACGCATGGCGGTCGAAGATATCGGTCTCGCTGATCCGCAGGCACTGCTCATCGCTAATGCCGCCAAAGACGCCTACGACTTTCTTGGCTCGCCGGAAGGCGAGCTCGCGCTCGCCCAAGCGGTGATCTATGTCGCCACTGCACCAAAATCCAACGCGACCTATGTCGCCTTCGGTGAGGCCATGCGCACGGCGAAAGAGGCGGGCTCACTGCTGCCGCCCAAGCATATCCTCAACGCGCCGACGCGGCTGATGAAAGCCGAAGGCTACGCCGCCGGGTACGAGTACGATCACGACGCCCCGAACGCGTTTTCCGGCCAGGATTATTTCCCCGAAGCGCTTGGCCGCCGCCAATTCTACGACCCGCCCGAACGCGGGTTTGAGCGCGAGATCAGAAAGCGGCTCGAATACTGGGCCAAGCTGCGCCGCGACCGGAGCGGGTCGTGAGAGGTTCGCGCGGACCACGCCAACCGGGCGGCGGCAAGCAGATCGCGGGCCCGCGGCATCAGCCGCGGCCGTTGATTTCCGGAAAGTCCCGTCACCATGAGGCGCGAGCGCAGCAAGCCTCGAAGGGCGAACGTCCCGGGCGTCCCGGCCATTCATCCTACGAGGCGCGCCTTCAGCGCGCACGTCAGGACGACACAGAACTGAAAGGCGTGCCGGCCGCGGCGCCGAGCGCGGCCTCGACCGGCGTGCAAAACGTCGCTGTCACGGCGGACGAAAACGGCATGCGCGTTGACCGTTTCCTCGAAGCGAAATTTCCCGGTCTGAGCTTCTCCCACATTCAGCGCGTCATCCGTAAGGGCGAGGTGCGGGTCGATGGCGGGCGCACGCAGCCCAAGAACAGGCTCGAAGCCGGGCAGACCGTACGCATTCCGCCCTTGCGGCTTGAGGCATCGAAGCCGCGCGCCGCCGGCGGCGAGAGCGATCGGAACATGCTCGATTTCCTGAGATCGATCACGCTCTACGAGGATGCCGATGTCCTTGTGCTCAACAAGCCGATGGGACTTGCCGTACAGGGCGGCTCCGGCACCACGCGCCATATCGACGGCATGCTCGAAGTGCTGCGCGACGCGCATGGCCGGCGCCCGCGCTTGGTGCATCGGCTCGACAAAGACACTGCCGGCTGTCTGCTGGTCGCGAAGACGCGCTTCGCCGCGGCGGCCTTGGCAAAGACTTTTCGCTCGCGCGCGGCGCGCAAGATCTATTGGGCTCTGGTCGCAGGCGTGCCGAAGCCGCGGCAGGGTCGCATCTCGACCTTTCTTGCCAAGGAGGAGCGCGAAGAAGAATCCTTCATGCGCGTCGCGCGGCATGGCGAGGAGGGTGCGAGCCACGCGATTACTTATTACGCCGTCGTCGAGACCGCAGGCCCGCAACTCGCCTGGCTGTCGCTCAAGCCGGTAACCGGCCGCACTCACCAATTGCGCGCGCATATGGCCCATATCGGTCATCCGATCGTCGGCGATCGAAAATATTTTGCGCGCGAGAACTGGGAGCTGCCGGGCGGCATGCAGAACCGCCTGCACCTGCAGGCGCATCGCATCGTCGTGCCGCACCCGCGCGGCGGCGTCATCGACGTCACGGCGCCGTTACCGCCGCACATGCAGCAGTCATGGAATCTGCTCGGCCTCGATGCCAAACGCTACGATCCGATCGAGGACGCGCCGCAGGAATGAGGCGGTGTGGCGCGCGGCGCTGCCGCAACGCGGATTGGTCACGAAAACTTGCGCCAAGACCGCGCCGCCGCGGCTTGATATAACCGACCGCGGAGCGCAACTGACCGCTCATGGCGGGGCTTGCGGAACAGGAGATAGCCCCATGAATTGTCGAGAGAATTTCCGCGCTTCGTGCGTCGTGCTCGGCGCTGCCGCGCTAGCCGCGACGATGACATGTGCGGCACAGGCGCGCGATTTCGAAATGGGCGGCGACAGCGCGTACAGCATCATGACGCCCGAGCCAGGTACAGCTCCGCATCATATGGCCCGCAACCGGCGAACGCGGGCGCGTCACTTACGATCGCAGACGGCAATCCAAAGCGCGACCCCCGCCGCGCAGACTCCGGAGCAAATAGAAACCTATAAGCGCAACCGGCGTGCCTATGCCGCGCGCGGCTCTTCCGGCTTGATCCCGCCGAGGCCGCTACCGGGTCCGACACATTATGCGCCGACCGGTCCGCGCACCGTGACCATCCCCAATCTGCCGCAAGAGCAGGGTCCGACTATTCTTCCCGGTACCGGGCGGGCGATCCCGAACCTGCTCCACGGCACGGAGACGTTTCAGGACCGCGCTTCGCGCTGCGCCTTCCAGTCAAGCATCAACAGCATTCCAGGCAGTCAGATGAGCAGCTACATGCACAATTGCGCGATGTAGCGCCTGCAGCGGGTCACATGATGCAGGGCGGAACGGGGTGCCGGATGGCACCGCGCATGTGCGCGGCAAGGTCATCGCCCGAAACCCGCAGCGCAAGTTCGCGGTGACCTGGGGCGTCAAATGGCCGGCGGCATTCGCCAAGAATGCGATGTCACCTATGAGATTGCGCCGGCCGGCGATACCGCGAATCACCGCAAACCAGCGTTGACTTTGTCCAGCACCGCCGCGCCGGGGCACAGCTCCTTTTCATTGAGCGCGTTGAGCGGCGTGGTCACCGTGTTGAGATGGCCGTGCAGATCGTCCGGCTCGCGCTCGACATAGAGGAGGCCGGTGACGATCTGTCCCTTGGCTGCGTGCTGCTGGATGAAGCTCATCGCTGCGAGGCGATCGTGGACGTCGTATTCGTCATTGAGCTTGCGCAGCGCCAGCGTCGTGCCGTCGTGCTGCTCGACCAGCTCGACGCTGCCGGGGGCATAGTCGATCTTGATCGGCGCACGGCCGGTGATGACGTCGAGCCGGTTCACCGCCTCGTTGTGCTCGCGCACATAGTCGAAGCTCTTGGTCGAGCCGGCGTGATTGTTGAAGGCGACGCAAGGCGAGATCACATCGATCAGGGCCGCGCCTTTGTGCTCGATCGCTGCTTTGATGATCGGTACGAGCTGGTTCTTATCGCCGGAGAATGAACGCGCAACGAAGGTCGCGCCGAGCTGCAGCGCAAGGCCGACCATGTCGATCGCGCTGTCCGTATTGATCACGCCGCGCTTTGACCTCGAGCCGCGGTCGGCGGTGGCCGAGAATTGGCCCTTGGTCAGGCCGTAGACGCCGTTGTTCTCGACGATATAGACCATGTTGACGCCGCGGCGCATGCAGTGGGCGAACTGGCCGAGCCCGATCGAAGCGGAATCGCCGTCACCGGAGACGCCGAGATAAATCAGATCGCGATTGGCGAGATTGGCGCCGGTGAGCACGGACGGCATGCGACCATGCACCGAGTTGAAGCCGTGCGAGGCGTTGAGGAAATAATCCGGCGTCTTCGACGAGCAGCCGATGCCGGAAATTTTCGCGACCTTGTGCGGCTCGATCGCAAGCTCGAAACACGCCTCGATGATCGAGGCCGTGATCGAATCATGACCGCAACCCGCGCATAGCGTCGAAATCTTCCCTTCGTAATCGCGCCGCGTATAGCCGAGCGTGTTCTTAGGCAGGTCCGGATGATGAAATTGCGGCTTGGCGAGATAGGTCATGATACCACCTTCCGGAGCGGTGTGACTTTCAAGGCATCGAGATGCTCGCCGATGGTGCGTGCAATGAATCGTGCGGTGATTGGCGTGCCGTCGTAATGCAGGATCGGCACGAGCCGCACCGGATCAATGCTGAGCTCATTGACGATCAGCGACCGCAATTGCGCGTCGCGGTTTTGCTCGACGACAAAAACGAAATCGTGATCGGCGATGAAGCTCGACACGCTGGAATGGAACGGGAACGCGCGCACCCGCATGCGGTCGAGCGGGTGGCCCTTGGCTTCGAGCATCTCGATCGCCTCGTCCATTGCCGGCGAGGTCGAGCCGAAATAGATCACGCCGTACTTGGTCGGCTTCTCGGCATTGGCAAGCAGCGGCCGTGGCACGAGATCCTTGGCCGTTTCGAATTTGCGCAGGAGCCGCTGCATGTTGTCCGCGTAGGCGCCCCCTTCCTCGGTATAGCGCGCGTAGCGGTCGCGCGAGGTGCCGCGGGTGAAGAACGAGCCCTTGGTCGGATGCGTGCCGGGATAGGTACGGTAGGGAATGCCGTCGCCGTCGACATCGAGATAGCGGCCAAATTCCTTGCCGGCTTCGAGCGCGGCGGCCGTCATCACCTTGCCGCGGTCATATTTCCGCGCGTCGTCCCAGGACAGCGGCCGGCAGAGGCGATGGTTCATGCCGATATCGAGATCCATCATCACAAAGACCGGCGTCTGCAGCCGGTCGGCAAGATCGAATGCGGCCGCAGCGAAGTCGAAGGTCTCAGCCGGATCCTCGGGAAACAACAGAATGTGCTTGGTGTCGCCGTGCGAGGCATAGGCGCAGATCAGAATATCGGTCTGCTGCGTTCGCGTCGGCATGCCGGTCGAGGGGCCGGCTCGCTGCACGTCGAAGACGACGGCAGGAATTTCGGCGAAATAGGCGAGTCCCAAAAATTCCTGCATCAGCGAAATGCCCGGACCGGAGGTCGCGGTAAAGGCGCGTGCGCCGTTCCAGCCGGCGCCGATCACCATGCCGATCGAGGCAAGCTCGTCCTCGGCCTGGACGATGGCGAATTTGTTCTGCTTTGTCTGCGGATCGACGCGATAGCGCTGGCAATGCCGCGTAAAGGCTTCCGCCAGCGAGGACGACGGCGTGATCGGATACCAGGCGCAGACCGTGGCGCCGCCATAGACCGCGCCCAAGGCAGCGGCCGAATTGCCTTCGAGGAAGATGCGGTCGCCCACCGCATTGGCGCGCTTGAGCCGCAGCCCGATCGGACAGTCCAGATTCATGGTCGCCCAGTCGCGGCCCAGATGCAGCGCATGCTTGTTGGCGTCGAACAGCTTTTCCTTGCCCTTGTACTGTTCGTCGATCAGCTTCTCGATCTCGCCGACATCCATGTCGAGCAGCGCCGAGAGCGCGCCGAGATAGATGATGTTCTTGAACAGCTGCCGCTGCCGTGGCTCGCTGTATTCGCGATTGGCAATGGCTGTGAGCGGCACGCCGATGACAGTGATGTCATCGCGGAATTTCGCGGCGGGCAGGGGCTTTGTGGAATCGTAGAGCAGATAGCCGCCCGGCTCGATGCCGGCGACGTCCTTGTCCCAGGTCTGCGGATTCATCGCCACCATGAGATCGGTGCCGCCGCGGGCGCCGAGATGGCCGGCCTCCGAGATGCGCACCTCGTACCAGGTCGGCAGCCCCTGGATATTCGACGGAAAGATGTTGCGCGGCGCGACCGGAATGCCCATCCGCAGCACGGCGCGAGCAAACATCTCATTGGCGCTCGCCGAACCCGAGCCGTTGACGTTGGCGAACCGAACGACGAAGTCGTTTACGCTCTGGATAGGCATGCTTGTTCCGCGTAAGTCATTTCAATCAGATATTTCTGCATATCCCAGGCGCCGGTCGGGCAGCGCTCGGCGCACAGCCCGCAGTGCAGGCAGACATCTTCGTCCTTCACCATGACGCGGCCGGTCTTGAGATCATTGCCGATGTACAGATCCTGCGTGAGATTCCGCGCCGGCGCCTTCAGCCGCCGCCGCAGGTCGGCCTCTTCACCGTTAGTGGTGAACGTGATGCAGTCCATCGGGCAGATGTCGACGCAGGCATCGCATTCGATGCAGAGCTGCCCGGTGAAGACGGTTTGCACGTCGCAATTGAGGCAGCGCTCCGCCTCTTTCAGCGCCAGGTCCGGATCGTAGCCGAGCTCGACCTCGGCCCTGATGTCCCGCAGCGCCACGACCTTCTCGCGATGCGGCACCTTGTAGCGCTTATCCGGCGTGATCTCGTTGTCGTAGGACCACTCGTGGATGCCCATTTTTTGGCTGGTGATTCCGACCTGCGGCGCCGGCCGCACATTGATATCTTCACCGCGGCAGAAGCGGTCGATCGAAATTGCCGCCTCATGACCGTGCGCCACGGCCCAAATGATGTTCTTTGGGCCGAAGGCGGCATCGCCGCCGAAGAACACTTTGGGATGGGTCGATGCCATGGTGCGCTGATCGACCTGCGGCATATCCCATTTGTCGAATGCGATGCCGATGTCGCGCTCGATCCAGGGAAAGGCATTTTCCTGCCCGACCGCAATCAGCACATCGTCGCAGGCGAAATGCTGATCCGGCTCGCCGGTCGGGATGAGATTGCGCCGGCCCTTGTCGTCGCGCACCGCCTTGACCTTCTCGAACAGCACGCCGGTCAGCTTGCCGTTCGCATGCGTAAATTCCTTCGGCACGAGATAATTGAAGATCGGAATATCCTCGTGCATGGCGTCTTCCTTTTCCCAAGGCGACGCCTTCATCTCTTCGAAGCCGGAACGCACGATGACTTTGACGTCCTCGCCACCAAGCCGGCGCGAGGAGCGGCAGCAGTCCATCGCGGTATTGCCGCCGCCGAGCACGATCACGCGCTTGCCGATTCTGTCGATATGGCCGAATGAGACATTCGACAGCCAATCGATGCCGATGTGAATGTTCTTTCCTGCTTCCTTGCGGCCCGGAATGTCGAGATCGCGGCCGCGCGGCGCGCCGCAGCCGACGAAGATCGCATCGTAATTCTCCGCCAGCAGCGCCTTCATGCTGTCGATCCGCTTATTGCCGACGAACTGGATGCCAAGACCCAGGATGTAATCGCATTCCTCGTCGATCACGCTTTCCGGCAGGCGGAATTTCGGAATCTGCGTGCGCATCATGCCGCCGGATTTTGGATCCTGGTCGAACACGATGCATTCGTAGCCCATCGGGGCGAGGTCGCGCGCTACCGTCAGCGAAGCGGGACCACCGCCGACCAGCGCGATGCGCTTGCCGTTCTTTTTCTCGGCCGGTTTCGGCAGTCGGGCGCGGATATCGTCCTTGAAATCGGCGGCGACGCGTTTCAAGCGACAGATCGCAACCGGCTCCTTCTCGACGCGGCCGCGCCGGCAGGCGGGCTCGCAGGGGCGGTCGCAGGTGCGTCCGAGAATGCCCGGAAACACGTTCGACTGCCAATTGATCATGTAGGCGTCGCTGTAGCGGCCGGCAGCAATCAGACGGATATATTCGGGGACTGGCGTATGCGCCGGGCAGGCCCACTGGCAGTCCACCACCTTGTGGAAATAATCCGGGACCGAAATGTCGGTTGGTTTCATTGACTCCTCTTAACCCGCAGCCCGCTCTTGAGATCGGCGGTATGGACGCTGCTGCGTGGCTTTCATCCTCCCGGACGGGGCCCATTGACCGAAACTGGTCGAATCCGGCGGCGGATAGTAGTCGAGGGGGAACCGGATTTCTACCGTTTCTACTTGTAACAACAGGCTTTTGTGCCTTTTGCACGTTAACAAAGCTGCGACCGGTATAGTTCGCGCGAAATGCCTCAGGGGCGGCCGCGCTATCGCTTCATCGAAACGGCGTAACCTACTCAACTAAAACGATAAATTGACGAGATCCGCGGATGCGCGAGCGATTTGAGAATTTTGCGCCAGGAGATCCGATGGCGGCGGCTCGACGCGCCGCCCGCCCGGTGCTGCGACGGCGCTTCTATGGCGAAGCAGACGCGGTTCCTGCGGAAGAAGGCCACGTCGTGCGGCTCGACAAGAAACCCGCGCATACGCCGGCGCATCGGCCGCTTACGGTGCCGACGGCGGCGCTGGCGCAAGCCATCGCGGCAGAGTGGCAGGCACAAAGCGAGCACATCGATCCCGCAACTATGCCGCTCACGCGGCTCGCCAACACCATCATCGACGGTGTTGCCCAAGCGGGCGGTCCGGTGCGCGCGGAAATCGAAAAATACCTCGCGTCCGACCTTTTATTTTACCCTGCCGCTACTCCGCAGGCGCTACGCGAGCGTCAGGCCCGCTACTGGGACCCGATCCTTGCCTGGGCGCGCCAGGCGCTCGGTGCCGATTTCCGGCAGGGCGAGGGCGTCATTCACGTCGGTCAGCCGAGGGCTGCGCTGGAAGCGGCGCGTGCCGCCATTCCCGACCACGCGTGGCAGCTCGGGGCGCTGCACGCGGTCACGACGCTCACCGGTTCGGCGCTGCTTGCGCTTGCTCTGTTGCGGGGCGCCGCCTCAAGCGAGGCCGCCTGGCAGGCAGCCCATGTCGACGAAGACTGGAACTGGGAGCAATGGGGCCACGACCCGATCGCGCTCGAACGCCGCGCCTTCCGGCACGCCGAATTCGAAGCGGCGGTCGCAATGCTTCGACTTCTCTAGCGCGTCTTCCGGATTCCATCGAATCGGAAACCCCTCTAATCCAGCGTTTCGCGATAGAGCCAGGCGCCCACCCCGACTACGAGCACGGTGAACACCGCGATCGGCCAGAGGTCGGGCAGAATGTCGGTTGGGGCATTGCCCTTGAGCAACAGGCCGCGAACTATGCGGATCGCATGCGTGGTCGGCAGCGCCTCGCCGACATATTGCGCCCAGACCGGCATGCCGGCAAAGGGCGCGAAAAAACCGGACATCAGAATCGAGGGCATCAGGGCGAACTGCGCCATTTGTGTTGCCTGCATCTGATTTGAGGCGACCGTCGAAAAAGTGAGTCCGAGCGCGAGATTGCTCGCGATGAAAAGGCCAAGCGCGAGCAGGAGCACGATCACCGAGCCGTGCACCGGCAGCCGAAACACCGCTGCCGAGACCGCTAGGATGACGATCACCTGGATATAGCCGATCAGGATGTATGGCGCGATCTTGGCCAGCATGATCTCGATCGGCCGCACCGGCATCGCCATCAGATTTTCCATGGTGCCGCGCTCGCGCTCGCGCGTGATCGATAGCGTGGTGAGAAACAGCGTCGACATGGTCAGCACCACGCAGATCAAGCCCGGCACGATATTGAGCACACTGAGCTGTTCCGGGTTGTAGCGGCTGTGCACAATGAACTGGAACGCCGGCGTCGAGGGCTGCACGCGGCGGATCGGCGGCAGATCGCGGTTGAGCACATTGGCAAGTCCGCCGAGCGCGGCCGTGGCATAGCCGATGGCCGTCGGATCGGTAGCGTCGGCATCGATCAGCACCGACGGCGATTCACCGCGATCGACCGAGCGGTCGAAATTCGGAGGAATGTTGACGACAAACAAATAATCGCCTTGCGCCAGCCCTTTCTCGGCCTCCTGCTCAGAGCGGAGCGTCTTGATGTCGTAATAGCCGGTATTCTGCAGGCCGGCGACGATGGTGCGCTCATATTTCGACGGTTCGGCCGCCAGAAGTCCCGTCGGCAGATGTTTGGGATTGGTGTTGATCGCATAGCCGAACAACAGGAGCTGCATGATTGGCAACGCGATGATCAGCCGCAAGGTGAACGGATCACGCCGCACCTGCAGCCATTCCTTGCGCAGCAGCGAGCGCACGCGTTTGGAGGAAATGCCGCTCATCGCACCGCCTCCTGTCGGTCTTTGGCGCTCAGCTCGTGGATGAACACGTCTTCGATGCGCGGCTCGACCTCGCGCCATTGCAGCTGTGTAAACGCGCCGATGGCGCGCTCGAGTTGCGCACGATCGATGCCGGCGACATGGACCGCGCGCCGAAAAACGCCGGCAGCTTCGACGCCGGGCATCGCGCGGATGCGTTGCGCGATATCCTCGATATCCTCCCCTATGCCGTCATAGGTGATGAGCCCCGACTGTCGCGCCACATCGAGCGCATCGCCTTCGACCATGATGCGGCCATTGGCGAGGTAGACGATGCGGTTGCAGCGCTCGGCTTTGTCCATGTAATGCGTCGAGACCAGCACGGTCAGGCCTTCGACGGCCAGGTCGTGAATAAGATCCCAAAATTCGCGGCGTGCCTTGGCGTCGACGCCCGCAGTCGGCTCGTCGAGCAGGAGGAGTTTCGGCCGATGCAAGACGCAGGCTGCGAGCGCGAGCCGCTGCTTCCAGACGCCCGACAGATTGCCGGCGAGCTCCTCGGCGTAGCTGCCAAGCTCCATCCGCATGATGATGTCGCGCACCGCCGCCCTCGCTTCGGGCATTTCGTAGACGCCCGCGACCAGTTCGAGATTTTCGGCGACGGTGAGATCTTCATAATAGGAGAAGCGCTGCGTCATGTAGCCGACCTGACGGCGGATCGACGCGGCGTCGCGCACAATGTCCAGGCCGAGACAGGTTCCGGAACCAGCGTCGGGCTTGAGTAGGCCGCATAGCATGCGCAGCGTGGTGGTCTTACCGCTGCCATTGGCGCCCAAAAATCCGCAGACCTCGCGCTCGGCGACGCGCAGCGAAAGATTGTCGACGACGCGCCGCGCGCCGAAGCTCTTGGAAAGACCATGCACATCGATGGTCGCATCGTTCATGGTGTCGCCGCCTGGTTTGACGCTTGGTCCGCCGTGAGCGTCTGCACCGTCACCGGCTGACCGGGATTGAGAGTGGACGCGCGATGCGCCGGCGGCCGCGCCTCGATCATGAAGACGAGTTTTGCCCGGGCCTCATCGCTATAGATGACCGGCGGCGTATATTCGGCTTGCGGCGAGACAAAAGACACTGTGCCGGTCAGATCCGGCGGGCAGCTGTCGCAGGCGATGGCGACGCGATCGCCGAGATGCAGTTTCGCAAAATCTCTCTCAGGAACAAAAAAGCGCACAAAAATATTTGTCGGCGGCAAGAGCGACACGACGGGCGCGCCGGCGGCCATGGTCTCGCCGGGCCGTGCCAACACGTCAGCGACGCGCGCGGCGACCGGCGCGGTCACACGCCGCTGCGAAAGACGCCACTCTGCCATATCGAGCGCGGCTTGCGCCGCCTGCACCGCTGCTCTCTGCGCGTCGATCTCGCGGCTCCGTCCCATCGGCGCCCGCGCCTGCGCCAGCGCCGCTTCGAGCGCGGTGACACGGGCGCTTGCCGAGCGGAAGTCGGCGCGGCGTTGATCCAGCGTCTGCTGCGTGACGGTGCCGCTCTTGACCAGGAATTCGCCGCGGTCGAGATCATTTTTGACCCGCTCCAGCGTGGCGCGCGCCTCGGCCAGATTGGCCTGGGCTTGTTCGATCTCGGTCGGCTTGCTGGCGGCCTCGAGATTGGCGAGCTGCTCGCGCGCCTGATTGAGCTGACGGGCGGCCTGATCGCGCGCCGCGCGGTCCGGAGCTTCATCCTGCGCGAACAGGAGCGTGCCTTCCTTCACCGCATCGCCGCGCGCCACGTCGACTTCGGTCAGCAGGCCCTGCTGGGTCGGCCCGACCTTGACGAAATCGGCTTCGGCATAGCCCTGCCACCGTTCCGGCGCCTGCGCCTGCCGCTGATACCAGAAGAGACCTGCGCCGCTCGCAATCGCCAGCGCCAGGCCGAGGCCCAAACCAAAGCCAAGTCGACGCGTGCCGCGCACGGCGAATTTCCCTCTTTGCAACGCAACGATACTGTTGCATTATCTCAAACCGCTGCAACTGGCAATGGAGACTTTGCATCGCATGCCCGAGCAGTCGCTCGAACCGGGCGAATTCAAGCGAGGTCCCGGCGGCCGGCCGACCCGCGCGGAAGCCAGGCGCCGTCATGTTGCGCTTCTGGAAACGGCGATGCGGGTATTTCTGGCGCGCGGGTGGGATGCAGCGTCGATCGACGAAATCGCCAAGCAGGCGGGCGTCGCCAAGCGCTTCATTTACGCGCGCTACCGCGGCAAATCCGAGCTGTTCGTTGCAGCCGTCGAGCAATTGATCGTCGCCAAGCTGCAGACGCTGCACGCCTTCCAACCCGCACGGCGGCGCGTCGAATTCGGCCTCCTGGAATTCGGTCGCACGCTCAGGGATACCGCCACGGCGCCGGACGGGATCGCCTTGCTGCGGCTCTTCATTTCTGCGGCGCCGAAATTTCCCGACATCGTCCAGCTGTTTTACGACCGCAATCGCCGGCGCGGGGTGGCCGAGGTCGAGCGCGTGCTTGCCTTTTATGCCGAGCGCGGCGAGATCGAGCTGAAACAGCCGCAGTTGATGGCCGAGCAGTTCTCAATTTCGGTGGCCGGCATCCCGCAGCGGCTGGCGCTGTTCGGCATTCGCGAAACGCCGCAGCAAGAAGAACGGCGTCTGCGCGCGGCGGTGCGACTGTTTCTCAATGGCTGTCGAACACGCCGCTAGGAGCCCGGGTCGGTGCGGCGATCCGGCTACACCGAGACGGTTAATCCTTCGGCATCGCATGGGCGACAGGATCGAGGCCCGCAATCCTGGCGGCGGGCATCGAGCGCATCGCAAGCCGCTCCGAGAGAAACGCGCGCGGCGGATCTGCGCGTGCGCGTGCAGCGACGGGTGGACCGGATTCGCCGAGGCCGTAATCCGTCGGCCGCGCAGATAGTGGAATGCGTCGCGGACTAGGTTCTGCCAATCCGCCCTGCAAAAGTCAGCCGCCCGTTACGCTCATATGCCGAGCGAGTGCCGGCCGCTTGTGGCGGCGATCGATGATGAAATCGTGGCCCTTGGGTTTTCGCCCGATCGCTTCGTCGATCGCGGCAAACAAAAGCTCGTTGCTCTCGGACGCGCGCAGCGGCTTGCGCAGATCGGCGGCGTCTTCTTGCCCAAGACACATGTAGAGCGTGCCGGTGCAGGTCACGCGCACGCGGTTGCAGGACTCGCAGAAATTATGGGTCATCGGCGTGATGAAGCCGAGCTTGCCGCCCGTCTCGGCGACGCGCACATAGCGCGCCGGCCCGCCGGTGCGATAGTCGAGGTCTTCGAGCGTGTAGCGCTCGGCAAGCCGCGCCCGCACCATCGACAGCGGCAAATACTGCTCAAGTCGGCCTTCGCCGATCTCGCCCAACGGCATGACTTCGATCAGCGTCAAGTCCATGCCGCGCCCATGCGCCCATTCGATCAACTTCGCAATTTCATCCTCATTGACGTCCTTAAGCGCGACCGCATTGATTTTGATCTTCAATCCGGCCGCTTGCGCGGCATCGATGCCGGCCAGCACCTTGTCGAGCTCGCCCCAGCGGGTGATGGCGCGGAATTTGTCGGCATCGAGCGTGTCGAGCGAAACGTTGATGCGACGCACGCCATGTGCCGCAAGCTCCGCAGCATATTTGGTGAGCTGCGAACCATTGGTGGTCAGCGTCAACTCGTCGAGATCGCCCGACTGCAGGAGGCGCGACAATGAGGCGACCAGTGTCATGATGCCGCGGCGCACCAGCGGCTCGCCGCCGGTGAGGCGCATCTTGCGCACGCCGCGCGCAACAAAGGCCGAGCACAGCCGATCCAGCTCTTCGAGGCTGAGCACGTCCGCCTTTGGCAGAAACGACATGTTCTCCGCCATGCAATAGACGCAGCGGAAGTCGCAGCGATCCGTGACCGAGACGCGCAAATAGCTGATCGCACGGCCGAACGGATCGACCAGAGCCGGCCGGGCCACTGCAGTGTCAAATTCGGAGGGCCGCACGCTGTTCATCCCAGTCTAGATAAGTCCCAATTTTGCCGGATAAACCCCTGACAGTCCAGGAAGTTTGGCGAGGCCTTCGGCCCATTTTGCCGGCGTTTTCGGCCCGCTTTGCGGGCGTTCAGGCCAAGGCGCTGGCAAGCGCGCCGATCGCCCGCTCCAGTTCGTCGTATGAGGCGATGATGCGGTCAGGCTGCCACGTCTCGATCGGCACTTCGCTATAGCCAAAATTGACCGCGATCACGGGCACGCAAGCGGCGCGCGCGGTGCGTATGTCCGTGCCGGAATCGCCGACCATGATGGCCCGGTCGAGGGCGCCGCCGGCCTGCAGGATCGTGCGCCTTAGCACCTCCGGATTGGGCTTTTGCACGCCGAACGTATCCTGACCGCAAATCACGTCGAAGCGCCGCGCCAAATCGAGCGACTTAAGAAGTTTGACGGAGAGCCATTCGAGCTTGTTGGTGCAGACCGCGAGCCGGTGACCCTTGTCGGCGAGACGGTCCAGCACCGGCTCGAGGCGTGGAAATGGCCGCGAGTGGTCGGCAATATGCGCTGCGTAATGGTCGATGAAATGGCCGACCATGCGGTCGATCTCGGCCTTCGAGCCGTCGCGGCCTTCCGCCGCCACGGCCTTTTCGATCATCGCGCGGGCGCCGCCGCCGATCATGCGCCGGGCGGCCTCGAACGGTATTGCCGCCATGCCCTCCCGGGCGAGAATGAGGTTGAGTGTCGAGATGAGATCGGGGGCCGTATCGATCAGCGTGCCGTCGAGATCGAAGACGATGGTCAGCATAGGCCACGCCTAGACGGCTGTTCGGTCTTAAGCAAGCCATTCGTGCCCCCTAGGCTGCCCGCCGGATCACGGCTACACACCAGCCCATGAATGTTGCGATGATCGCCGACGCACAAAAACGGGTTGCCGCGGCCCGTGCGCTCGATTTCGTACGGCCGGGCATGCGGCTTGGGCTTGGCACGGGCTCGACCGCGGCGCATTTCGTCGATCTGCTCGGGGAGCGGGTCAAGGCCGGGCTTGATGTCGTCGCGGTGCCGACCTCGGAGGCAACCCGCGCCCAGGCCGGCCGGCTCGGCATCAAACTCACCACGCTCGACGAGACGCCCGAACTGGATCTAACCGTCGATGGTGCCGACGAGATCGCGCCGGATCTGACGCTGATCAAAGGCGGCGGGGGCGCGCTGTTGCGCGAGAAGATCGTGGCCTCGGCCTCGGCGAAAATGGTCGTGATCGCCGATCAGTCGAAGCTGGTCGAGGTCCTGGGCCGCTTTCCACTGCCGATCGAGATCGCGCCGTTCGGCGCGACGGCGACCCGTCGGGCGATCGAGCAGGCAACCGCTGCGGCCGGTTGCCCGGGTCCGGCGCGGCCGCGGCGCTTGCCCAACGGCCATCCTTTCGTCACGGATGGCGGGCACTGGCTCCTCGACGCCCAATTGCAGAGCATTGCCGATCCAAGAACACTTGCGGTGCGGCTCTCCGCCATCCCGGGCGTCGTGGAACACGGCTTGTTCATCGGCCTTGCCCAGACTGCTATTGTGGCCGGTCCGGATGGGGTGCGCCTGATTGAGCGGCCGTAAATCTCAAGTGATCTTGATCTCAATGACAGAGGGGAGTGCACCAATGATTGCCACTCTATTCACGCGTCTTGCCGGGCGACGCCATGAGACGGCGCGCCGCGCCTTGGTCGCGCTCGTTGCGTTTGCCGTGATCGGCCTTGCCGGGCCGGCCGCCGCTCAGGGCGCCGCGCCGCAAAGCGCGGCCGCACAGCCGAGCCCCGGCGCCCTCTTGCTCGCCAAGCAGATCGTTCAGATCAAGAACGTCAAAGATGTCTTTGCCCCGATCATCGCCGGCGTCGTGCAGAAGACCAAGGACATGTTCATGCAAACAAACTTCATGTGGGGCAAGGATCTCAATGAAGTGGCGGCGATGGTGCAGAAGCAATACGAACCGCGCGTGAGCGAGCTGATCGACCAGAGCGCCCGCATCTATGCCACCCATTTCAGTGAACAGGAATTGCGCGATCTGCTGGCTTTCTATCAATCGCCGCTCGGCAAAAAGGCGCTGGCCGAGGAGCCGAAGGTGCTGGACGAGAGCATGGTCTATGCCGGCACCTGGGCTGATAATCTCTCTCAAGACGTCATAAATTCAATGCGTGCGGAGATGAAAAAACGCGGCCACGACATGTGACGGGGCGCGCGGGCAACCAACAACAGGGATGCATGGCGCAATACGACGTTGATCTTTTTGTCATTGGAGGCGGTTCAGGCGGTGTGCGCGCTGCGCGGATTGCCGCCGAGCACGGCGCGCGCGTCATGGTTGCCGAGGAATATCGGCTCGGCGGCACCTGCGTCATTCGCGGCTGCGTGCCGAAGAAGCTTCTAGTCTATAGCTCGCGCTTTCGCGCCGAATTCGAGGATGCAGTCGGATACGGCTGGACCGTATCGCAGACCTCATTCGATTGGCCGACACTGATCGCCAACAAGGATCGCGAGATTGCTCGCCTCGAGGCTGCCTATGACGCGACGCTGACAAAAGCCGGCGTCAAGGTCGTCAAGACCCGCGCGGAGATCGAGGATGCGCATACCGTCCGCTTGGCCAGCGGCGAGCGCGTGCGCGCCGGCTACATCCTGATCGCGACGGGAGCCACGCCGAGCTTTGGCGACCCGATCCGCGGCCTCGAACACGCGATCTCCTCGAACGACGCCTTTCATCTGACCGAGCTTCCGCGCCGCGTGCTGATCCAGGGCGGCGGTTACATCGCCGTCGAATTTGCCGGCATCTTTGCCGGGCTCGGTTCGCACGTGACGCTGGTCTATCGCGGCGAGAATATCTTGCGCGGTTTCGACGACGACCTGCGCCAGCATCTGCGCGTCGAAATGGAGGCGCATGGCATTCGCGTGCTGACCGGCTGCAAGGTCGTCGGCATCGAACATGCCGGCACCCATTACCTGGTCGAGCTTTCGAGCGGCAATCATGTGCCGGCCGATCGGGTCATGTTCGCGACCGGCCGCAAGCCCAATGTGGCAAAGCTCGGGCTCTCCCAAGCCGGTGTGCAAATCGCCGCAAACGGCGGGATTGCGGTCGACGAATATTCGCGCACCACGGTCGGGAACATCTATGCCGTTGGCGATGTCACCAACCGGATCAATCTCACCCCCGTCGCCATTCGCGAAGGCCATGCCTTTGCCGATACTGTGTTTGGCGGCCGGGCGACGGCGGTCGATCATACCAATGTGCCGACCGCGGTATTCTCCGATCCCGAGATTGGCACCGTCGGGCTGACTGAGGCGCAGGCCCGCGCTCGGCTGGCCCGCACCGACATCTACAAGGCCATGTTCAAGCCGATGAAGGCGACGCTCTCGGGTCGTGCCACGAGCGTGCTGATGAAGCTTGTGGTCGACGGCCTGTCCGAACGGGTCGTCGGTGTTCACGTGATCGGGGAGGGTGCGGCCGAAATGGCTCAGATCGCGGCGATTGCGGTGAAGATGGGTGCGACCAAAGCTGACTTCGACGCCACCATTGCACTCCATCCGACCGCGGCGGAAGAGCTCGTCACGATGCGCAAAAGGAGCGCTAGCTACGCGCGGGAAGGCGCGGAATAGACAGCTTTTCGCGGGCTGTCGCAGCCGGTCTCCGACGTGTATAAGACCGCCCAACTGTTCAGCCTCATCCTCAGCCGGCAGTCGAAGGCAGTCCGCGGGATACGAAGCGAGACCAGACGCCGCTCTTCGAGGCTGGGCGCTTTGCGCCGAGCAGCTCAGGGTGACGGAAGTTGGAGATGGTTATGTCGACGCGATCGAATGCGAAATGGAGCCCGGACTCCTGGCGCGGCAAGCCCAGGGTGCAGATGCCGGATTACCCGGATCCGCAGCTGCTGGCCGAAGTCGAGGCGCAGCTTGCGACCTTTCCGCCGCTGGTTTTTGCCGGCGAGGCACGCAATCTGAAAAGGGCGCTGGCGCAGGTCGCGGCCGGCAATGCTTTTCTGCTGCAAGGCGGCGATTGCGCCGAGAGCTTCGCCGAGCATGGCGCCAACAATATTCGCGATTTTTTCCGCCTGTTTTTGCAGATGGCGGTGGTGCTGACTTATGCGGCGGCATCCCCCGTCGTGAAAGTCGGCCGCATCGCCGGGCAGTTTGCCAAACCGCGCACGTCGCCCACCGAGAAGCGCGGCGGCGTCGAATTGCCGGTGTATCGCGGCGATATCATCAATGGCACCGAGTTCACCGCAGAAGCGCGCACGCCCGATCCGCGTCGGCAGTTGGAAGCCTACCGGCAGTCGGCGGCGACTCTCAATCTCTTGCGCGCTTTCTCGACCGGCGGCTATGCGAACCTGTCGAATGCGCATCAATGGATGCTGTCCTTCGTCAAGGACTCTCCGCAGTCCAAGCGCTACCAGGACTTGGCCGATCACCTGACTGCGGCGCTCGACTTCATGCGCGCCTGCGGCATCGATCCGGAGATCCATCCGGAAATGCGCACGACCGATTTCTTCACCAGCCACGAGGCGCTGTTGCTCGGTTAGCAGGCTTTTACGCGCATCGATTCGACGACCGGCGACTGGTACTGCACGTCGGGGCACATGGTGTGGATCGGCGATCGCACGCGTCAGCCTGATCACGCGCATGTCGAATATTGCCGTGGCATCAAAAATCCGCTCGGATTGAAGACCGGGCCGTCACAGAAGGCGGACGAGCTGTTGCGGCTGATCGACATTCTCGATCCGGATAACGAGCCCGGCCGGCTGACGCTGATCTGCCGGGTCGGCGCCGAGAAGGCCGCCGACCTATTGCCGCCCTTGGTGCGCGCGGTGAAGCGCGAGGGGCGTAACGTGGTGTGGTCATGCGATCCCATGCACGGCAACACAATCACATCGGTAACCGGCTATAAAACGCGACCATTCGATCAAATCCTCAAAGAGGTGCGGACGTTCTTTCAGGTTCATGCCGCCGAAGGCACCCATGCCGGCGGCGTGCATCTGGAAATGACCGGGCAGAACGTCACCGAATGCACCGGCGGCGCCCGGGCCATCAGCGAGGAAGATCTCAACGACCGCTATCACACGGTGTGCGATCCGCGGCTCAATGCCGAGCAGTCGCTCGATCTGGCGTTCCTGCTCGCAGATCTCTTGAAATCGGAGCGCCAGGCCAAGGCCAAGCCGCTGCCGCAGGTGGCGGCGCTCTAAGGCCGCTTTGACGAGCTAACGGCCTCGCCCGCCTGGGCGCTCGGCCCGGGCAACGGGGCGAGTTCGTTTGTGTCTCGTATACCAAGACGCTTTACCAGGCGCTCAGCCTGAACGCATCGGCGGCCGGCCGATCAATAAATGCACAAGCAATTTGATTCAATTTTTCCGCGCCAGAACGGCAAGCGGCAACAGGCGCGGGGCGTGCAGTGTCGTTACGGAAATATTTTCCGATCGCGATTGCGATCGCTGTGATGATCGCGAGGCCGGCTTTTGCGGCCGATCTGCCCCTGTTTGCGCCTCTGCCGGCGGCCGCGCCGGTTCCGGATGTTGAATATTTCGTACCGCACCCGGTACCGGCCTTTCAGACCGAATTTGGCGCGCGATACTGGTTCGGCACAGGCAAGACCAGCAAGAACCTTTATGGTGTGCCGAGCGTCTATAACGGGCTGGTGTCGCGGCTCACTTACGGCGGGATGCTGATTAATGCCGGCGAATTCGACTGGCGCGTCGCTTTTTCGAGCGGTTGGTTCATCAAAGGTTACATTGGCGGCGGCGCCTCCACCCAAGGACAGCTCCAGGACGAAGATTTTCCGCCGGCGCTGACGCCGTATTCCTCGACCACCAGCAACGAAATGGGCGGCTTCTTGGGCTATGGCAGCGTCGATGTCGGCTATGACGTTGTTCGCGGCGGCGATTTTCGCGTCGGCGCTTTCGCCGGCTATCATTATCTTAAGCAAGCCGAGAATGCTTTTGGCTGCGTCCAGAACGCCGCCAATCCGCTGATCTGTCAGCCGCCGATCCCGGCGACCGTCGAAGCGATCTCGCAGAACAATACCTGGAACTCGCTGCGACTCGGGCTCGACGGCGCGGTGCAGCTCGGCGATCATTTCACACTTTGGGCCGAGGGCGCCTGGCTGCCCTATGTGAATCTAAAGGGCCATGACGATCATCTTTTGCGCGCTGATCTTGGCGGTCCAATTCCGGAAGACGGCACCGGTCAGGGCTTTCAGCTGGAGGCGCTGCTCTCCTACAAGGTCACGTCTTATGCCAGTGTCGGCATCGGCGGCCGCTATTGGCACATCGCAACCAATGGCAGTGCGCATTTCGAGGATGTCGTGCCCGGAGCCATGCCGCAGCCGGAGAGTTGGAAGACCGACATCTATGGCGGCTTTGTCCAGGCGAGCTTCAAATTCGGTCCCTATCCGGTGGCGGGCCATTAAGGCCTTCCAGCCTTGCGGCTTGGAGCCACTTTCGCGAATTTGCCGAAGAGCTAGAGTCGAGATGGAGTAGACCGATGTGAAGCCCGGGCTTCACATCGTTTGATCATGGACACTAGAGCAGAGTCATGAACGACCGTCCCGCCGACCGTCTGGCTATCGCGGTGGCGCAGCTCAATCCGATCGTCGGCGACGTGTCCGGCAATCTGGAGCGTGCCCGCAAGGCGCGCGCACAAGCGGCGCACGACCAGGCAGATCTCATCGCCTTTTCCGAGCTGTTTATGGCCGGCTATCCGCCCGAGGACCTGGTGCTCAAGCCCGCTTTCCAGGCCGCCTGCCGTGCCGCGGTCGATGCGCTCGCGCGCGACACCGCCGATGGCGGGCCGGCCGTCTTGATGGGCACGCCTTGGGTCGAGGACGGCAAGCTCTACAATGCCTATGCGCTGGTCGCCAACGGCCGCGTCGAGGCGATCCGCTTCAAGGTCAATCTGCCGAATTATGGCGTCTTCGACGAGAAGCGCGTGTTTGCCTCGGGGCCCGTGCCCGGGCCGGTCAATTTTCGGGGCGTGCGACTCGGCCTGCCGGTCTGCGAAGACGCATGGACCGACTGGGGCGACTATGAAAATGTCGTCGAGTGTCTTGCCGAGACCGGCGCCGAAATTCTCATCGTGCCCAACGGCTCGCCGTATTGGCGGGACAAGAGCGAGGTGCGGCTCAATGTCATCGTCGCGCGTGTGACAGAAGCCGCACTGCCGCTCATCTATATCAATCAGATCGGCGGTCAGGACGAGCTCGTCTTCGATGGCGCTTCCTTTGCGCTCAATGCCGACCGTTCCGTCGCATTTCAGCTCCCGGCCTTCCGCGAAGACGTTGTCACCACGCAGTGGTCGCGCATCGACGGCAAGTGGTGCTGCGCGCGCGGGACAATTGCGCCGGCCGAAGATCGGGACAAAGCCGATTACACCGCCTGCGTACTGGGCCTGCGCGACTACGTGGAAAAGAATCGCTTCAAGGGCGTGGTGATCGGTCTCTCCGGCGGCATCGACTCGGCGCTGTGCGCGGCCATGGCAACCGACGCGCTCGGGCCCGAACGGGTACGCTGCGTGATGCTGCCGTTCCGCTACACCTCGCAGGCCTCGATCGCCGATTCCGCAGCGATCGCCAAGGCGCTGGGCGTACGGTACGACGTCGTTCCGATCGAGAGTGCCGTGCATGGGCTCGAAGCGTCGCTCTCGGGCTTGTTCAAAGACTTGGCGCGGGATGTGACCGAAGAAAATTTGCAAGCGCGCGCCCGCGGCACGATCCTGATGGCGATCTCAAATAAATTCGCGTCCATGGTGGTGACGACCGGCAACAAGTCGGAAATGTCGGTCGGCTACGCCACGCTCTATGGCGACATGAACGGCGGTTTCAATCCGATCAAGGACCTGTACAAAACCGAAGTTTATCGGCTCGCCAAGTTGCGCAACCGCTGGAAACCTTTTGGCGCACGCGGCCCCGATGGCGGCGTGATTCCGGAAAACGTCATCACGCGGGCGCCGAGCGCCGAGCTGCGCGAGAACCAGACCGACCAGGATACGCTGCCGCCTTATGACATCCTCGATCAAATTCTCGAGCGCCTGGTCGAGCGCGAGGAATCGACCGCAACCATCGTCGCAGCGGGATTCGATCGCGATACGGTGTTGAAAGTCGAGCGGATGCTCTATCTCGCCGAATACAAGCGCCGGCAGGCGGCACCCGGCGTGAAGGTCACTCTGAAGAATTTTGGCCGCGACCGCCGCTATCCGATCGTCAATCGGTTCAACGACCCCGGCACGCCGGTGCCGCAGCCGGACCGCACGCTGGTCAAGGGCACAGCCATGGCGAAGGCGAGCGCCGGAGATTTTTGAGGCGTCATTCCGGATTGCCGCTGCAAGCGGCAAGCCTGGAATCCATCATCACGGTTGGTCCAGAATCTGTTCGGACAGCACTGCGGACTCCGGGCCGACGCCGTCGGCGTCCCGGAATGACGGCTTCAGCGCGATTGTTGCTGCTGCTGCATTTGCCCTTGCGACAGGAAGGGCGGCCCGACCGTGCGCACGGTACGCTTGGCGGGATCGCCGCTGCTCGCGGCCGCCGGGCTTGCCGAAGCCGTGGTTGCGTCCGGCTGGCCTGCCGCAGGCATGGTCGCCGGCTTGCCGGTCTGCTTCGGTGTCGACAGCGCTTTGGCGTTTTGATCGGTGACGACAATGTCGCCTTGTTCAAGCGTGCTTGAATCATCGGCGCCTTTGAGCGCCTCGGCCCAGCTCTGGCCCGGCCGGCGGCAAGAGCAGCCCTGGATGATTTCCTTGCGGTAGCGATAGGCATTGGGCAGCGCCGTATAGAGCTGACCGGTGATCGAGACTGCCTGGTCCATGCCTTCGCCGGGATTGCGAAACGAATAGAGCGCAACCTCGCTCGCCGGGCACAACCGCAGGCATGCT
The DNA here is from genome assembly GCA_021324465.1 of Hyphomicrobiaceae bacterium. Lineage (GTDB taxonomy): Bacteria > Pseudomonadota > Alphaproteobacteria > Rhizobiales > Xanthobacteraceae > BOG-931. The sequence goes on along the minus strand of JAJPJB010000040.1, from coordinate 48,690 downwards.
TTCTCGTCATCGGCGAAGCGGCTCGGCACCGTCGAATAGGAGATTGGAAAATAATAGCCGTCGCAGCTGCGCACGCAGACCGTGTGGTACGTGCCCTCCGGCGCGCCGTCGCCGCTCGGATTGACCACGGTGCCGATGCCGAACAGCGCGTCGAAAAAGCCGGTGGGGCCGGAAGCGGAGGCGGCGGACGCATATTGCGCGCCGCAATTGTTTTGCGCCAAGGCGCCGATCAGCGCGCGGCGCTGGCCGGCCTGCGCGTCACCGCCGGTCTTGAGCTGCTGCTCCTCGCTCATCATGCGATCGAGACTACCGCGCATCTGCTGAATCGATGATGTGATCGGTCCGCATTGCGGCGACAGCGCCGAGAACAACGCAAAGAACCCTTCACCGGCGCAGCCCTGCCTGTGGGCCTGCGCCACCGCACGGTCGAGATCGGCCTGCTGCTTGGCGATCGCCTCGTCGGCGCGCTTGATCTGCTCGGCGCGCGCCGGATCGGTGGCGCCTTGATCGAGCGTGGCGAGTTGCGCCTGGAGCCGCACGCAGACCGGATTTGACGACGTCTGGCCGGGCGCCGGCTGGCTCGCTGCCGGCTGATTTGCCGGCGGATAGGGCCGCTGTTGATACGGCTGCTGCGGGTGATAGGTCGACTGCGCGAGCGCCGCCGCGCCCGAGCCGAGCAAGCCAAGAACCGCCCCAAACACGCAACGCGACATGACTTGCAGCCTGATTCGGCCGTAGCCGCGTGATTTTGTCAGCATTTCGGGTTCCGGCCCCCGGTTGCATCGGGGTTGCGGATCAAGCCCCGGAATGGTGACTAAAATGTGAAGCCACAGGTGTCAATCGCGGCGGCGCGTTGAGCGTCTCATCGAGTGCGCTCACTCCGCATCCGGCTGGTTCTCCGGCCGTGCTTTCTCGAATGCGGGGAGCGCGAGACAGGCTGCATCCGCGGCGACGATCTTCGGAAACTTGTCGAGCGGCACTTTAAGCCGCCGCGCATTATAGACCTGCGGCACCAGACAAATGTCGGCCAGCGTGACGTCCTTACCGCAGACATACGGCCTTGGCTCGATCATGGCTTCGAGCGCCTCGAAGCCGGCGATGACCCAGTGGTGGTACCAGGCGTCGATCGTGCTCTGGTCGTGGCCCATGGTGTTTTTCAGATAGCGCAGCGGGCCGATATTGTTGAGCGGATGGATATCGCAAGCGATCAGCTCGGCAAGCCCCCGCGCCTTGGCGCGCGCCAACGGCTCCTTCGGCAGAAGCGGCGGCTCCGGATGCATCTCGTCCAGATATTCGATGATGGCGAGCGATTGGATCAGGGTGTCGCCCGTCGGCGTGACCAGCACCGGCACGCGCATCTGCGGATTGATTGCGCGAAATTCCGGCCGCTTGTTGTGCCCGCCGTCCTTGACCAGATGAACCGGCGCGGTCTCGTAGGCGATGCCTTTAATGTTGAGCGCAATGCGTACGCGATAAGCGGCCGACGAGCGAAAATACGAATAAAGCTTCACGGTTCCTCGATCCTGCCGTCTTGGGCGATGGCTTGGGCTACGATCCGAGCGCAGCCGTCGGTGATCTGCTTAAGCGCACGATGGAAAATCTCGCGATCGCTCGGCGTCAAAACTTCGGTCAGCTGCCGGCTGAATGCGGCAGCGCGCGGCGCGAGGTCGGCATAGATCGCGCGGCCGGCGGCGGTGAGCGCCACCAGTGTTTCGCGCATGTCGGCGTGATTGGTGCGTCGCACGACGAGCTTGCGCCGTTCCAGCATCGCGATCGCTCGCGACACTTTGGTCTTGTGCATGAACGTCTGCGAGCAGATCGCCTTGCCGTTCATCCAGCCCAGCTCGCCTAGCGTCACCAGCACCCGCCATTCCGGAATGCCCATTTTATAGCGCCCGGTATAGACACGCGACATCGCCTGCGACGCCAGCGTTGCAGCGATATTGAGCTGATACGGCAAGAATTGTTCGAGTTTCAGCGGCGGCTCCTCGTCCGCCGCTGCCGAAGAAGGCAACTCCTCTTCGAAATTGCGTTTTGTTGCTTCGTGCCCGGCCATTGACCACCTTCTGGTCGCGTTGTTGGGGGCGTTGTTTCCTCCTGCGGCCCGTTGAGCTTTTGACGTGGCACGATGAGGATGAACGAAGTCGGCGCCTCGCGCAACGGCGTATGGAGAGGCTTGCCTTGCTCAAATAGGACTTATAGATCAGATAGATCGTCTAATCGGCGCAGTCAGCGCGAGCACTCGATGGCGACAAAATTGGCGCAACTTGCGCCGTGACAGGACCCCGCGCCGCTTGCGGGGATGTCACCGGTGATGTCGTCACGGTCGACTTTGCGGAACGACACGGCCTGGGCAAATTCGCGGGAATGGCAGTAGGAATTCGCCACCGCCTGACCGCAGCCGCTGCCCGATTCCAGGCAACGGTCAACGCCATAACCGTCGCCGTCATTGGCGATAATGAAGATACGCCTTTCCGCCTGCGCGGCGGTAACAACAAACACGGCGGCGGCTGCCGCGATCACGAGCCGCATGATTCATCCACTACGCATACTACCTGCGCAGCCCTCAACAGGACGTGGTGCGCGGCCGTGTCATCCGATCAGATTGTCCGACCGGGGCCGCCGACGGGTCCCGCTCAATTCCCCGGAAATTAAATGCAGGCCGAGAATGCAGCTTCCGAGTTAAGCTTTCGTTAAGTGCCGCTGCACGGAAGCAGTGCGTTCGCGTGAGCATGTTTTGCGCGCGCAGGCGGTGCATCGGGAAGAGTGATGGCGGCGTTTCCACAGGTCGGTTGGCGCATTTCCGAGCCGCGTGGCATCGCGGTGACAGATCGCTCGGATAAGGAACGTGAAATGCAGACCGGGGATTTTTTGATCATCCGCCACGCGCGGCAAAGCTGCCGGCGGCGGGTAAATGACTTTGATATTGCACGGCCGGCCGCAGCACATCGTCCAATGCAAGGGAGAGACCGCCCGCCCTGGATGGCGTCCAGAAGGCCGGCACCGATAGACCTTGACGCCGCGCCCTCGACCCATCATTGTGCCGGCAATGTGCGGCCTTCACATCATCTGCGGCATTTGCCGGGAGATTATCAGCTAGCGACAACGCTGGCTGCGGCCGTCTTTTCTCATATATCGAGAGCGATAGACGCCCGGCCAGCAGGCCCGAGGTGTACTGTTTGATTCCGATCCGACCTGATTCGATGCGATGGAATTGAAGCTCTACGATACGCTCACGCGCGAGAAGCGGCTCTTCAGGCCGCTCGACCCGAACAATGTCCGCATCTATGTCTGCGGACCGACCGTCTATGACTTCGCCCATATCGGCAACGCGCGCCCCGTCATCGTCTTCGACGTGCTGTTCCGCCTGTTGCGCCACCTCTACGGCGCCGATCATGTCACCTATGTGCGCAACATCACCGACGTCGACGACAAGATCAATGCGCGAGCCGCCGAGGAATATCCGGATCTGCCGCTGAACGAAGCGATCCGCAAAGTCACCGAGCAGACCGATAAGCAATTTCACGAGGATGTGGCGGCGCTCGGCGCTTTGCCGCCGACCGTCGAGCCGCGCGCCACCGAGCACATTGCCGAGATGCGCATCCTGATCGAGCGGCTGGTCGCGTCGGGCAACGCCTATGTCGCCGAGGACAACGTGCTGTTTTCCGTGCCGTCGATGCCGGACTACGGCAAGCTGTCGAAGCGACCGCTGGACGAGATGATCGCCGGCGCCCGTGTCGATGTCGCGCCCTATAAGCGCGACCCGATGGATTTTGTCTTGTGGAAACCCTCCAAGCCGGGCGAGCCGGCGTGGCCGTCGCCCGCCGGCATCAAGGCGCCCGGCCGGCCCGGCTGGCATATCGAATGCTCGGCGATGTCATGGAAGCATCTCGGCGAGACATTTGACATCCACGGCGGCGGCATCGACCTCGTCTTTCCGCACCACGAGAACGAGATCGCACAATCGCGCTGCGTCTTCCATACGCCGGTGATGGCGAATTTCTGGATGCACAACGGCTTCCTTCAGGTCGAAGGCGAGAAGATGTCGAAGTCGCTCGGCAACTTCGTGACGATTCATGACCTGCTGAAGGACTGGCCGGGCGAGGTGATCCGTCTCGCGATGCTGCAAACGCATTATCGCCAGCCGATCAATTGGACCGTTTCCGGTCTGCGCGAGGCGCAGAAGACGCTCGATCACTGGTACGGTCTCACCGCTGACACGATGCCCGGATATCTTTGCGCCGATGCGATCGAGGCGCTTGCCGACGATCTCAATACGCCGAAGGCGCTTGCGGCCTTGCACGAACTGCGCGGCGAGGCGGCCAAAGGGGCCAGACCTGCGGCCGCGTGTTTGAAAGCAAGCGCACGGCTGATCGGTCTGCTGCAGCAAACGCCGGCACAATGGTCGGCCTTCCGTCCCGCTTCGCTCGCGGTCGACGAAAGCAAGGTTGTCGGTTTGATCGAGGCCCGCAATGCCGCGCGCAGGGTAAAGAACTTCAAGGAGTCCGATCGCATCCGTGACGAGCTCGCCAAAATGGGCGTCGTGCTGAAGGACACCAAGGATGGCACCACCTGGGAGATCGCACGATGAGCGCCCGCGCCAATCCAAAGCTTGCCATGCGGCCGATGCTGCCGACCGACGTGCCGTTCCTTGCCGAAATCTTTCGCTCGAGCATCGAGGAATTGACGTCGGAGGATTATAGCGAGGCGCAGCGGGAAGCCTGGGTAGCGACCGCCGACGACGAGGAGGCGTTCGGCCGGAAGCTTGCCGGCGAATTGACGCTGGTCGCGACGTTCGATGGCGCGGCGGTCGGCTTCGCGGCACTCGCCGACAATCGCCACATTGACATGCTCTATGTGCACCCGGCGGCGGCCGGGCAGGGCGCCGGCGCGATGCTCGTTGACGCGCTGGAGAAGCTTGCTGCCGCGCGCGGCACGAAACAGCTCTCGGTCGACGCCAGCGACAATGCGCGTAGCTTTTTCGAAAAGCGCGGCTTCAAGGCGCAACAACGCAATACGATTGCGCTGGGCGATGAATGGCTCGCCAATACGACCATGAGCAAGACGCTTGCCGCAGCGCCGGGCGGCAAACGCGACGGGGGTGGGTCATGAAAGGTCCGGAAACGCCGTTCCCGCGGCATTGGCTGTATTATCTGATCCTCAAATATGCGGTGATCGTGGCCGCCGTCGCCGTGACCTTCTACACCGTCTATCGGCTCTATCACGGTTGAGATCATGGCGCTCGTTAACAGCGAAAAATCGCGGCTCTACTTGTTCGATACCACGCTGCGCGACGGCGCGCAGACCAACGGCGTCGATTTCACGCTGGCCGACAAGCTCGCCATCGCTCGCATGCTTGACGAGCTCGGCCTCGATTACGTCGAGGGCGGCTATCCGGGGGCCAATCCTATCGACACGAATTTTTTTTCCGAGCGGCGGCCGATGCGGGCAAAGCTCACCGCCTTCGGCATGACGCGGCGGCCCGGCCGCTCGGCGTCCAACGATCCGGGCCTGGTTGCGCTGCTTGACGCGCAGGCCGATGCGATCTGCTTCGTGGCAAAGTCCTGGGACTATCACGTGCGCGTGGCGCTCGAGACCACGGAGGACGAAAATCTCGCGTCGATCCGCGACAGTGTACGCGCCGCCAAAGCCAGGGGCCGCGAAGTGCTGCTCGACTGTGAGCATTTTTTCGACGGCTACAAGGCCAAGCCCGCCTATGCGCTCGCCTGCGCCAGGGCTGCATACGAGGAGGGCGCGCGCTGGGTCGTCTTATGCGATACCAATGGCGGCACGCTGCCGCACGAGATCGAGCGCATTGTCGGCGAAGTCTGCGCGAAAATTCCGGGCGACCACGTTGGCATTCATGCGCATAACGACACCGAGCAGGCGGTGGCGAACTCGTTTGCGGCGGTGCGCGCCGGCGCGCGGCAGATTCAGGGCACGCTCAACGGGCTCGGCGAGCGCTGCGGCAATGCCAATCTGGTCTCGATCATTCCGACGTTGAAGTTGAAAAAGGAATATGCCGAACGGTTCGCGATCGGCGTCACGGATGCGGCGCTGGCGCGGCTGTCGCGCGTCTCGCACGCGCTCGACGAGCTGCTCAATCGCTCCCCGGATCGCCACGCGCCCTATGTCGGCGAGAGCGCCTTTGCCACCAAAGCCGGCATTCACGCGTCCGCTATCGTGAAGGAGCCGGCGACTTACGAGCATGTCGCGCCGGAACGCGTCGGCAACAAGCGAAAGCTTCTCGTCTCGGATCAGTCCGGCCGCTCCAATGTCTTGGCCGAGCTGGAGCGCATCGGCCTTGCGATCGACAAGGACGATCCGCGCGTGACGCGGCTTCTGGAAGAGGTCAAGGAGCGCGAAGCGATCGGCTATGCCTACGAGGCCGCTGATGCTTCGTTCGATCTGCTCGCCCGCCGTATGCTCGGTCAGGTGCCGCATTATTTCGACGTCGAGAAATTCGACGTCAATGTCGAGCAGCGCCGGAACGGCAGGGGCGAGCCGGTCACGGTCAGTCAAGCGGTCGTGAAAATCAAAGTCGGCGAGGAGGAGTTGATCTCGGTCGCGGAAGGCATCGGCCCGGTCAACGCGCTTGATCTCGCGCTGCGCAAGGATCTCGGCAGATACCAGAGCTACATCACCGGGCTAACGCTCACCGATTATCGCGTGCGCATTCTCAATGGGGGCACGCAAGCCGTCACCCGCGTGCTGATCGAAAGCACCGACGAGACCGGCGATCACTGGACCACGGTCGGTGTCTCCGCCAACATCATCGATGCATCGTTCCAGGCGCTGATGGACTCGATCGTCTACAAGCTCCTGAAATCGGGCGCGCCGGCGTGAGATGGGCCCCCTGGTGGGGAGGGTGGGGCTCGCGAGGTGAGGTGAATGCGTCGCCATTTTCATCCAGCTTCTCTCCGCACAAGAAGGAAGGGAAAAGAGGGGCAATCATGATCGACCACGTCTCTATCGCGGTGCGTGATCTGAAAAAGGCCGAAGCGTTCTACGCCGCGCTGCTCGCGCCGCTCGGCATGACGAAGCTGCGTGAATGGCCCGGTGCCGCGATCGGCTACGGCAAGAAATACCCGGATTTCTGGATCAACTTGCGTCACGCCATGGATCGCGTCGCCGACGATTCCGGGGTGCACATCTGCCTGCGCGCCGCCGATACCGCTGCCGTCGATGCCTTCCACGCGGCGGCGCTGCAAGCCGGCGGCGCATCCGACGGCGCGCCGGGGCGCCGCACCAAATATCACGACAATTATTACGCGGCTTTCATCCGCGATCCCGACGGCAATCGCATCGAAGCCGTGACGTTTGCTCAGGGTAAGTGAATTGGTCTTTGCCGAGCGCGCTGGCGTTAGCGCGCGAGCACGGAGTCCATCCTCCCTGCACTGGATCTGTCGATGCCGGACTTGACGCGTCGCGCCAATCCGAAAACGACGGCAATCGACTCACAGCCGTTCGGCCGGCAACGCCATTGTCTTCTCCGCCTCGGCAACGCGCCGCGCCGCTTCCTGAAGTTTTGGCAAAATGTCCTCGACCTTCTCGGCCATCAGCAGATCGGCATTGAGACCGCCATAGATGAAGCCGAGCTTGTCCATGTGGTCGAGAAGCTCGCGCAATGGTTCCCAGAAGTCGTTGATATTGGCGACCAGAATCGGCTTCTTGTGGTGGCCAAGCTGGACCCAGGTCAACTGCTCGACCAGCTCCTCCAAAGTGCCGATCCCACCGGGGAGGGCGACGAACGCGTCGGCTTCGTCGAACATCTTGCGCTTGCGCTCATGCATATCGCGCGTCACGATGAGCTCCTCACGCAGCGTCTGCGGCCGCTCCCTGCGGAACAGGAATTCCGGAATGATCCCGGTGGCCTGGCCGCCATGCTCGAGCACGGCACGCGCCAGCGCGCCCATCATGCCGACGGAGCCGCCGCCATAGACGAGCCGGACCCGATTTTCGGCGAGGATTTTGCCGAAAGCCTGGGCTGCTTTGACAAAGGCCGGATCGGTGCCCGCGCTCGATCCGCAATAAACGCACACAGCATTGATTTTGCTCATGGAGTATCACTCGTTCGACGCTAGATGTGGCGCCGATTTGCGCGCGCCGCAAGCAATTTGGCGCGCAACCGCGCCGGCCAAGAGGGCGCCAAGGGCGAGCCAGGCGCCGGTGCAGAGCGGCTCCAGATCTTCTATATGATGGGAAACCAACTGATGTTTCCTGGAGAGACGGGAACTTGCGGCCGCGCCCGATGACGCGGCGAGGGGCAAAAAGACCTGCAATGAGCGACATTCAACGATTCACGGGCGAGCGCCAGGTCAATGCCGACAGCGGTGCCTTGCTGGCGACACTGGTGCGCCTGTGGCCTTACATCTGGCCGACTGATCGGCGTGACCTCAAGGCGCGTGTCGTCTTCGCCACCGTGCTCCTGTTTCTCGCCAAAGCCGCCACCATGGCGGTGCCCTTCACCTTCAAATGGGCGACCGATGCGCTGGCCGGCCGCGGCACCGCTCCGCTGGCATCAGGCAACTGGCTGCTCTGGGCGTTCGCCGCGCCGGTCGTGCTGACGCTCGCCTATGGCGGCACGCGCATCGTCATGGCGCTATTGACGCAGTGGCGCGATGGCATTTTCGCCAAGGTGGCGATGAATGCGGTGCGTCGGCTGGCGATGCTCACCTTCGAGCACATGCATCTGCTCTCGCTGCGCTTTCATCTCGAGCGCAAGACAGGGGGCCTCACCCGCGTGCTCGAACGCGGCCGCAACGCCATCGAAACCATCGTGCGCATGATCCTGCTGCAGCTTGCGCCCACGATCGTCGAGCTTTTGATGATCGTGGCCGTGCTGCTGTGGCATTTCGACTGGCGCTATGTCGCCGTGATTGGCCTCACTGTTATCGTTTATATGCTGTTCACCTATTACGCGACCGAGTGGCGCATCAATATCCGTCGTAAGATGAACGAGAGCGACAGCGACGCCAATGCCAAGGCGATCGACTCGCTGCTCAATTACGAGACCGTCAAATATTTTTCCGCCGAGACGCGCGAAGCCAAGCGCTACGATCGTTCGATGGCGCGCTACGAGGACGCAAGCGTCAAAGCCTATACGTCGCTTGCCGTGCTCAATGCCGGGCAGGCGGTGATCTTCACGGCCGGTCTTGCGGCGACCATGGTGCTCTGCGCTTACGGCATCGAGCAGCATGCCAATACGGTCGGTGACTTCGTCATGATCAATGCCATGATGATCCAGCTCTATGTGCCGCTGAATTTCATGGGCATGGTCTATCGCGAGATCAAACAGGCGCTGATCGATATCGAGATCATGTTCTCGATCCTGGCCAAGGAGCCCGAGATCAAGGACAAGCCCGGTGCGCCGCCGCTGCGCGTGCTGGCCGGCAACATCCGCTTCGAGAATGTCTCATTCGCCTATGAACCGGCGCGGCCGATCCTCAGAAACTTGAGTTTCGAAGTGAAGGCCGGACACACCGTGGCCATTGTCGGGCCGTCCGGCGCCGGCAAGTCGACGATTTCACGACTGCTGTTTCGCTTCTATGACGTGTCCGGCGGCCGCATCCTGATCGATGGGCAGGACATCCGCGATGTAACACAGGCGTCACTGCGCGCCGCCATCGGCATGGTGCCGCAGGACACCGTTCTGTTCAATGATACGATCCGTTACAACATCCGCTACGGTCGCTGCGACGCGAGCGATGCGGAGGTGGAAGAGGCCGCGCGCCAGGCGCAGATCGACGCCTTCATCCGCCGTTCACCCAAAGGCTATGATACCGAGGTTGGCGAGCGCGGCCTCAAATTGTCCGGCGGCGAAAAGCAACGGGTTGCCATAGCGCGCACTATTCTCAAGGGGCCGCCGATCCTGCTGCTCGACGAAGCAACCTCGGCGCTGGACAGTCACACCGAAAAGGATATTCAGGACGAGCTTGACCGGGTCGCGAAGAACCGCACCACGCTGGTCATTGCGCACCGGCTGTCGACCATCGTCGATGCCGACGAGATTTTGGTGCTTGACCATGGCGCAATTGTCGAGCGCGGCACGCATCGCGATCTGCTCGGCTACGGCGGCCTCTACGCCAGCATGTGGAACCGTCAGCGTGAAGCGCAGTTGGCGCGCGAGATTCTCGCGGAGGCGGAGAAGGAGGGAACCGGTTCGCCCGCGGGGCCAGATCAGCCCAAACACGACGATTCGGCGAAAGAACTCTTGCCGGCTATCGATGCAGCAGAGTAAAGCGAGCGTGTTTCCGTCATCCTGAGGTGCGGGCGCGGCGAGCGTGGAAGGAGGAACGGCCCCGATGCGTCGACCGGCACCCCGGCCGGCGCTCCACGCCGAGCACGCAGGACGGGTTAAGTAGGCCGGCAAATCTCCATATCGCTAAAGGTCGCATGTCCGCCATCGACTCGATCCGCAAGCAGCTCGTACCGATCCACCCCGAGGGCTATTCCTTTGTGGGCGGCTTTGCGGCTGCCAGCATTGTCCTGTTCTGGCTGTGGGCGCCGCTCGGCTGGATCGCGACCGTGCTGACGCTGTGGTGCGCCTATTTCTTCCGCGATCCGGCGCGCGTGACGCCCGTGCGCGAGGGCATCGTGGTGGCGCCGGCCGACGGCCGCGTCAGCCAGATCGTCAATGTTGCGCCGCCAAAGGAGCTCGATCTTGGCGATCGCCCGCTGCTGCGCATTTCCATTTTCATGAGCGTGTTCGACTGCCATGTGAATCGCAGTCCGGTCGCCGGCCGCATCGAACGCATCGTCTATCGCCCAGGGAAATTCGTCAGCGCCGATCTCGACAAAGCGAGCGAAGACAATGAGCGGAATGCCTTTGTCATCGCCATGAGCAATGGCCAGCGCATCGGCGTCATTCAGATCGCCGGACTTGTGGCACGCCGTATCGTAAGCTTTGCGCGTGAGCGCGAGATCGTCGGCGCCGGCCAGCGCATCGGCATGATCCGCTTCGGCTCCCGTGTCGACGTCTATCTCCCCGACGGCACCCGCGCGCTCGCTGCGGAGGGCCAGACCGCGATCGCCGGCGAGACCATCATCGCCGATCTTGCCGCGGGCGATCCGGGACGCACGTTCAGGGTGGCGTGATTGCCATCATTCCGGGGTGCCGCGAAAGCCGTGAGCCAGCGATCCACGATCGCGGCGCATGCAGAACCCCTGCGCGGCCTCAACCATGAAAGGCGAGAACAGCGAGCATGGATTTCGGGCTCGCCGGCGCTCGGCCCGGCAATGATAGCCCGCCGCGTGGCGAGCTCGCCAAAAGCGCGCTATATTTGCATGCGAGCGGAGGTAACGGCAGTGGCCATTAACCCGTCCATCTTTCGCGACCCGCGGCGGCGCCGGTTCCGGCGCATTCCGGTGCGCACGCTGGCGCCTAACATGGTGACGCTGCTTGCCATGTGCGCCGGACTGACGGCGATCCGGATGGCGTTCGAGGGCCGCTTTGTCCTCGCGGTCGCCGGCGTGGTCTTTGCGGCCATCCTCGACGGTATCGACGGCCGGCTGGCGCGTCTCTTGAAAGGCACCTCGCGCTTCGGCGCCGAGCTCGACAGCCTCTCCGACTTCGTCAATTTCGGCGTGGCGCCGGCGCTGATCCTTTATTTCTGGGGCCTGCACGATCTAAAATCTGCCGGCTGGATCGCCGCCATGGTGTTCGCGATTTGCGGCAGTCTGCGGCTCGCCCGCTTCAATGTGATGATCGACGATCCGGATCGGCCGGCCTGGACGGCGAATTTCTTTGTCGGCATGCCGGCGCCGGCCGGCGCCATCACCGTGCTGCTGCCGATCTATCTCGCTTTTCTCGGCCTGCCGCGCGCGGCCTTTCTGACCTGGGCGACGCTCGCCTATACGCTCGTGGTCGCCTCGCTGATGGTGTCGCGGCTTCCGGTCTTTTCCGGCAAGCGCGTCGGCACTCGCGTGCCGCCGGAAATGGTCGGCCCGCTCATCGTATTCTTGATTCTGTGCGTTGCGCTTTTGATCGCCTATCCGTGGATCGTGCTGACGACGGGCACGGTGGCCTATCTCGTCAGTCTGCCGTTTGGGTATCTGTCCTATCGCAATCACGAACGGCGCTCAGCCGAGGCCAGAGCGGAAGCCAAGATCGGGGGCAAGACCGAGGTCAAGGCCGAAGCGGGATCGTCTGCCGCCGGCGGCGTGGTCGTGAATATGATCAGGCCCGATGATGAAGCTGATCGCCCGTCACGGTTGAATTGAAATTTTTCGTCCAGTCGCTGCGCGGATCTGCTGCGAGGATATTATGCGAGTTAGGCGGCGCACATTCCTCGCGACCTGCGTTGCTTCGCTCGCCGCGCCGGCAGTGCTGCGGCTGGCCCGCGCCGATGCGCCGCCGGTCGTTCTCAAGCTGCATCACTTCATGTCGTCGGTATCGAGTGCCCATGACAAGTTTATCGTGCCGTGGGCGCGCAAGGTCGAAGCCGACTCGCAGGGACGTATCCGCATCGACATTTTTCCTTCGATGCAGCTCGGCGGCACGCCGGCGCGTCTGTTCGATCAGGTGCAGAATGGCGACGCCGAAATCGTCTTTGCCGCGCCGGCCCTCACGCCCGGCCGTTTTGCCAAGATCGAAATGTTCGATCTGCCGTTTGTCGTCTCGCGCCGCGCTTTGGTCGGCTCCAAGGCGCTGCAGGATTTCGCAACGATCAATCTGAAAGACGAATTCCGCGATGTCCATCCCATTTGCTTTTCCTGCAGCGATCGCGGCGTTCTGCATGCCAGCCGGCCGATCCGCACCGTCGAGGATGTCAGGGGCGCCAAACTGCATGTGCAAACGCGCTTTGCCGCCGAGGCGATGCGCGTGCTCGGCGGACAGCCGGTACCGATGCCGCCGGGGCAATTGCCGCCGGCGATCACGCAACATGTGGTCGACGGCTGCCTTGATCCCTGGCATATGGTGCCCGGGCTGCGGCTCAACGATCTTTTGAAGTCGCATACCGAGTTCTCCGAGTTATCGCCGAGCAGCACAAGCTTCGTGCTGGCCATGAACAGCGCGGCCTATGGCCGCTTGCCGCGCGATCTGAAAGTGGTGATCGACAGCAATTCCGGCCAGGGCGCAGCCAGCCTGGCCGGCGCGATGTGGGACCTCGAAGCCGCAAGCGTCGCCGACTCGGTCGTGCAGGGCGGCGATTCCATTATCACGCTGCTGCCGGAAGCCGTCGCGCATTGGCGCAAGGCGACCGAGCCGGTGGTCGAGCAGTGGCTGAAGGAGATGAAAGCGCAGAAAATCGACGGCGCCAAATTGCTCGCTGGCGCGCGCGCTTTGCTTGCAAAATATGCCGGCGAGCCGGAGCCGCAGCCGGCACTGACTGTGCGGCCCGCGCCATCGCAGCAGCAGGCAACCGTGCAGTCGCAACCTGCCGTCTCGCCGCCATCGCCCGCCCCAGCTGCCGCGCCGCCCGCGTCCGTAGCCAAGCCCCTCGCTCCGCCGCCGTTGCAGCCTTCGCCCCCGCATCTTGCGCCGCCGGCGCCGTCAGCACCCGCGCCCGCATCCGTCGCGAAACCTGCTCCGCCGGTCGCAGCTATTGCGCCGACCACGCCCGCACCGCATGTCGCGGCGCCGTCCGCGCCCGTACCTGCGCCGCTGCCGGCGCCGGCACCCGCGCCGACAACGGTGGCACCTGCGGCGAAATCCGCGATTGCGCCCACCCTTGCGCCGGCGACCGCGCCCGCGCCGCCGAGTGTTGCCGCCGCCCCGCCGCCGCCCCCCGCGCCGGCGCCAAAACCCGTTCCCAAGACGCTCGATATTCCGCTTTAGGGCGATGCCGATGTCGGGCACCGGGCACGCGCCTCGCGCGAACCCTTTGCCGCCTCGCACTAACGCCGACCTGACAGGCTAAAGCTTCAGCGGATGACCCGGCATCAGGTCGTACGGATGCGCCCAGCCCGGCAATGCCTTCATCCGATTGAGCCAGCTGCCAATATTCTTGTGCTCGGCGGCGATATCGAAGCCGAATTCCTCGGCCGGATAGTACAGATAGCCGCAGAACGAAATATCCGCGATGGTCGGCCGGTCGCCGAGGACAAAGGGAGCCTTGCCGAGCCTTTTGTCGAGAATGGCGAGATTGCCGTCGATGCGCCCCTTCAAAAACGCGAGCACGGTAGGATCGCCGGCCGGACGCACAAAATTTTTCAGAAAGCGAAACGGGCCAAGGAAGCCGTTGACCTTCTGATTGTCAAAAATGATCCAGCGCAGCGCTTCAAGCTCTTCATCTTCGCCTTGCGGCTTGAACTTGCCGCTGCGCTTGGCGAGATAGGTCAGGATCACGCCGGACTGGCTGAGCATCCTGCCGCCGTGCGCTAGCACCGGCACTTCGCCCATTTCATTGATTTCGGCGCGATAATGCGGCGTGCGCGTCTCGCCGCCTTTGAAAAAATCGACGAAGATCGGCTTCCAGTCGGCGCCGATCAGATTGAGCATCAGCGCCGCGCGATAGGCGTTGCCCGATTGCGCGAAGCAATAGAGTTGGTATTCCGGCATAGGAGATTTCCCCCTTTTATTCCACCTGAACGACCTTCAAACGCTGCGCTGCTCGGCGCCACATGGTCATTATTGCATGTCTGCCTCGGTCGGGCTCTCATATGCGCGAGCGAAAGAAGATCATCTACCGCGTCAGCGAAACCGCTCCGCCGCCAGCGATCGGCTGTCCTTCGAAATGCCCGTTGGCGAATGACAACTCGACCAGCACTTCGCCCTTATGGTTGCGGATGATCAGATTGTTATGCTCGTAAGTCCATTTTCGGCTGGTGAAGAAATTGCCCGGGCAGCCGCCCGCCGGCGCGATCGATCCGTCTGCGGCGCCGGTCGAGCCGCCAAATGTCATCATGCAGGCGCCGCCGCCCGAGACCGAAAGCTTCCATTTGCCGGCGAGATCGACCGGGGGCGGGGAGGGCGCAGGCGGTGCCGGCGCGCTCGTCGGCTCCGGCTGTCCACCCGGCTGACCGGTGCTGGTACAGCCGCTCAGGCCGACCATGACCAGGACAAGCGCGGCACTGATGGCCGCCTGTGTGATGGCCGCCTGTGTCATGGCCGCCTGTGTCATGGCCGCCTGTTTTCCGGTACCCCAATAGCTGACCTGCTCCGAACCGATCATTCAAGCAAGCGCCGCCGCAACCCGTTGACCCATCTGCAATGCCACAACAAAGGCCAATTGCCACACTGCCGCAAGCCATTGTCGGAAGGTGAATCCAGGCTCTTGTGCAGGCAAGAGCGCCCCACTTGCGCCAACATTTCCGCTCGACAATAGCAGTCGGACCCGTTTAGCGGGAGGCATTCCATCATGACAAGGCTATCGACGAAAGGTCGTTCGCCGGCCTTTGCGACCGCGCTCGTTCTCGCTGCTTTCGCGCTTTCCGGCTTTGCGCGGGCGGACGGTAGCGACCCGTTATCCACTAGCGGCATCGGCGCACTGAGCAACAAGATCATCGGCGGTTCTCAAAGCAGCCAGAGCAGCACGCCGGCATCGCCGGTCGACGAGTTTTCGCAGCAGCTCGAGGACTTTCAGAAGACCGTTCCCGACCTGACCAAGAAGATCCAGGACAGCGCGTCGAGCATCGACAGCGTGACCAATATCGACCAGGCCCGCGCCGAGATCGATGATCTGCGTGGCGAAGTCTCGACGCTCCTGGGAGCGGTGTCGGACAACGGCCCGATCGCCCAGCTTGGCGCCAAGGCGCTCGCGCATATCCATGCGAAGCTGAAGGCGCTCGCGCAGGACGGCCGTTTCAAGCCCGAAGAGCGCCAATATCTGATCGAGCAGTGGCAGCGGCTCGATGCGCAGACCCAGAGCGCAACCAAGGAGCTCGAGGATGCGCGCTCGCAATTCGTCGGCCTGCTGCAGACGCTACAGTCCAATGAGGACTTCATCGCTGAACTGGTGGAGATCAGGCAGGCCGAAAAAGCGCTCGATGTCATTCGCGGGTTGACGCAGGATATCCGCAATGCCTCGACACAGCTCAACAGGCTGATCGGCAGCATCAAGCCGCCGGGAGCTTGATTGCGAGCCCGATCGGCGTTCGGCCCGGGAGCGCAAAAATGAAGCGCGGCGCAATGATCCAGCGCGCGGCCTATGTGCTGGCCAGCGCCGCCATTGTCGGTGCCGCGATTGTGGCCTGGCGGCCGTCGGGTGATGTCGGCTACGTCCAGCTCAACACCGTGCCGGTGACAACGGCCAGCCAGGCGCCGCTCTATCTCGACAAGGTGCGGCTCGCGCCGGTACGCAACGGCACGGCGCTCCTTCGCCAAAGCGTCGGCACGCTCACGCTGCGGGGCGAGGTGTTCGGCAACAACCTCGTGCCGCTCTGTCAGATCGAGGTGAAAAAGGATCGCATCACGACGGTGACAGTTTCGCTGCTTGAGCGCCCGCCACGCTGCGTCTGCCGACTCAATGCCGGCGGCGATACGGCCAACCGTCTGTGCGTGAGTTGAACCGTCATGCCGGAGGCGGCGCGCCGGCAAGGACCCGCAATTCGATTCCACAAACGGCACGAGGATGGAGTTCCGCGGAATCTGGTGGATCGCGAACAAGAAGATCGCCGAACGTCGGCCTTATCTTAAAGCGCCGCACCAAGTGCCGACTGCCGCCGTCACCGCATCGTCGGGATGACGAATTCCGCGCCTTCCTTGGTGCCGGACGGCCAGCGCGCGGTCACGGTCTTGGTCTTGGTGTAGAAGCGGATCGCATCCGGACCGTGCTGATTGAGGTCGCCGAAGCCCGAGCGCTTCCAGCCGCCGAACGTGTAATAGGACAGCGGCACGGGGATCGCGAAATTGACGCCAACCATCCCGACCTGGACGCGGCTCGTGAAATCGCGCGCGGTGTCGCCGTCGCGCGTGAAGATGGCGACGCCGTTGCCGTAGTCGTGTTCCGACGGCAGCCGCACCGCCTCCTCGTAATCCTTGGCGCGCACGACAGAGAGAACAGGGCCGAAAATCTCCTCCTTGTAGATTTTCATGTCGGGCTTCACCTCATCGAACAGACAGCCGCCGATGAAATTGCCGTTCTCAAAGCCCTGAAGCTTGAAATCGCGACCGTCGACGACAAGCTTGGCGCCTTCTTTGACGCCGGAATCGATATAGTCGCGCACCTTGTTGAGCAGTTCGCGCGTCACCAGCGGACCGTAATCGATTTGCGGGTCCGTCGCAGGTCCGATCTTGAGTCCTTCGACGCGCGGGATGAGCTTTTGCACCAGCGTGTCGGCCGTCTTCTTGCCGACCGGAACAGCGACCGACACCGCCATGCAGCGTTCGCCAGCCGAGCCGTAACCGGCGCCGATCAGCGCATCCACCGCCTGATCCATGTCGGCGTCCGGCATCACGATCATGTGGTTCTTGGCGCCGCCGAAGCATTGCACGCGTTTGCCGTGCGCGGTGCCGGTCGCATAGATGTATTCGGCGATCGCGGAGGAGCCAACAAAGCCGATCGCCTTGACGCGCGCATCGGTGAGCTGCGCATCGACCGCTTCCTTGTCACCGTTGACCACATTGAGGACGCCTTCGGGCAGGCCGGCCTTGATGAACAGCTCGGCGATCCGCATGGGCACCGAAGGATCGCGTTCCGACGGCTTTAGGATGAAAGTATTGCCGCAGGCGATGGCCGGCGCGCATTTCAAGAGCGGGATCATGGCCGGAAAATTGAACGGCGTGATGCCGGCGACGACGCCGAGCGGCTGGCGAAACGAATAGAGGTCGATGCCGGGACCGGCGCCTTCGCTGAACTCGCCCTTCATCAGATGCGGAATGCCGCAGGCGAACTCGACGACTTCGAGCCCGCGCTGAATGTCGCCTTTGGAGTCGGCAAAGGTCTTGCCGTGCTCGGACGACAGCAATCGTGCCAGGTCGTCGTATTCGTCCTGGATCAGTTCGAGGAACTTGAACATCACCCGGGCGCGGCGCTGCGGATTGACGGCGGCCCAGGCCGGAAACGCGGCCTGCGCATTGACGATGGCCTTTTCGACCTCGGCCTTGGACGCCAGCGCGACCTTGGCCTGCACTTCGCCGGTTGCCGGATTGAAGACGTCGCCGAAGCGCCCGGATGCCCCTTTCACCTCCTTGCCGCCGATGAAATGGCCGATCTCGCGCATGGACTTATCTCCCTGAATATTGATTAGGCGGCCACCGAGCCGATCGGGTCTGGCCGTTAAAGAGAGCCTATTGTGACGCGTTTTGCCGCCATGTCACGGGGCGGGAAAGTCGCGGCGGTGACAAGGGTGGGCCAGCGGACGCGGGTAAGCGCCCCGCCGGGATTCGTTAGGCATTCCGCCCGCCGTAACCGCCAGAGTTCCACCGGTAACCGTCCCTTAAGCGCGTGACCGTACCTATAGGCCATTGCGCAGGTTCTTGGGCGTCCGGGCGTAGCAGCGCCCGCCGTCGCGGGTTGGGTGCGGTTTCATGGATATTGCAACGGGCCTGGGCCTGCTCGCCGGGGCAACCGTAGTCGTCACCTTGATGCTCATGGGTGGCGGGCTCGGCATGTTCGTGAGCGACCACGCCATCATCATCATCTTTGGCGGCTCGTTCGCGGCGACGTTAATCCGCTTCCCGCTGTCATCGATCTTTCACGGCCTGCCGCTCGGCGCCAAATTCGTATTCTCGATGCGCCGTATCACCCAGCGCGAACTGGTCGATGAGATCGCAGGGCTCGCCGAGATTGCACGCAAGCAGGGCCCGATCGGCCTGGAAAAGGTCGAGATCGAGGATCCGTTTCTCGCAAAGGGCATTCGTTTCGTGGCCGACGGCTACGATGCCGAATTCATCCGCGACAATCTCGAGCGCGACCGCGACAATTTTCTGAGCCATCTGGACGAAGGCCAAAAGATCTATCGCGCAGTCGGCGACTGCGCGCCGGCCTTCGGCATGATCGGCACGCTGATCGGCATGGTGCAGATGTTCGCCAACATGACCGATCCCTCGAAGCTTGGTCCGTTCATGGCCACCGCGCTGCTCGCGACGCTTTACGGCGCTGTCGTCGCCAACATCATCTGCCTGCCAATCGCCGATAAGCTCCACCTGAAATTGGCCGACGAAGAGATCAACCGCACGCTGATCATCGACGGTGTTCTCATGATCCGAGAATCAAAGAGCCCGACGCTCGTGCGCGAAATGCTGATCGCCTATCTGCCGGAGAAGCACCGCGATCCCGAGCCCGAGCCGGTCCCCGCATAATGAGCCAGAGCCAGCGAGGCTAAGCGATGGCGCGCCACAAGGAAGCGCATAAGGGCGGTCATGGCTGGTTCGTCACTTTCGCCGACCTGATGGGACTGCTCGTCAGCTTCTTCGTCATGCTGGTGGCGTTCTCCAACCAGGACCAGCAGAAGCTGCAGATCGTTGCCGGCTCGATGCGGGACGCCTTCGGCGTGCAAACCAATGTGCGCTATTCCGGCATTATCGAAGTCGACGGCCTGCCGACCCGGCCCAAGCTCAAGAACGCCGCGCATATCCAGCCTGAAGACGCCTCCGCCACGCCAACGCCCGATCAGAACAATCGCAATCAGCAATATGGCGGCAAATTCGAGCAGGATCAGGCCTTCGCGCTGGCCTCAGCCTCGCTGCGTCAGGCCCTGCAGGACATGCCGGAGCTTGCGGAGGCCAGCAAGCACATCATGGTCGAGGAAACCAAGGAGGGGCTCGACATCGACATTGTCGACCAGGAGGGCCGATCGATGTTTCCGGAAGGCTCCAAGGAGCCTTATGAGCGCACGCGGCGGATCATCGAGAAGATCGCCATCCCGCTGAAGGCGCTGCCGTATCGAATCTCAATCACTGGTCACACCTCGGCCTCGCAGACCCCGGCCTCTGCGGATTATGGGCCCTGGAACCTTTCCGCCGACCGGGCCAATGCGGTGCGCCAGATCCTGGAAGAGCAGGGTCTGCCTGCGACAAATATCTACCAGGTGGCCGGCAAGGCCGACACCGATCCACTGTTCCCGGACGATCCCTATATTGCCGCCAATCGCCGCGTGACCATCACCTTGATGCGCGAAGCGCCGCCGGTGCCGCCGAACCTGAAGCCCTGACGGCGGGTTCCGATGCGCAGCCAATAGGATCAATGAAGGGGCCCGCGGTGCCTTGCCGCAGGCGGGCCTCGGACTGAAAACCTAAGTATTTGATCCAGAGAAGGAAATTATAGCGCTCCGCGGCGAGCGGCGCCAGCGCGGCCCGCCGGCAGCCGGTTGGCCGCTTCTGAGCAGGGCGCAGACGTGAGGCGCCGCGTTGTCACGATGTTACTCATGACTCCGGATCGCGAAGGGTGTATAGGCGCGGCCCTGCATCGTCCTTCAGATGCCCGACCAGGAGCAGGCACGGGCCTGTTTCATAATTCATGACAGACAGGGTAAGCGCCCCGGCCGGGAGCGACGTGCCGGTAAACGGCAGCGCTGAGCCGCGTTCGCGTGCTGGATTCCTGGCGCTCACGCTCGGCAGTATCGGTGTCGTCTATGGCGACATCGGCACGAGCCCGCTCTATGCGCTGCGCGAAGCGGTGAGCGCCGCCACCGACGGGCAGCATGGCGCGATCGACCGCGGCACTGTTCTTGGTGTGGTGTCGCTCATCCTTTGGGCGCTACTGATCGTCGTCACTCTGAAATACGTCGTCATCCTGCTGCGCGCCGACAACAACGGCGAGGGCGGTACGCTGACCTTGATGGCCTTGGCGTCGCGCGCGGTCAACCGGATCGGTCGCGCGGCTGCGATTGTCACGCTGCTTGGGATTATCAGCGCCGCCTTGTTCTACGGCGATGCAGTGATCACGCCGGCGCTGTCGGTTCTCTCTGCGGTCGAAGGCATCGACGTCGCCACTCCCGCCTTGCACGAATATGTGGTGCCGCTGACCGTCATTATTTTGCTTGCGTTGTTCGCGGCACAAGCATCGGGAACTGCGAAGGTGGCCGCCCTGTTCGGTCCGATCACGACTATCTGGTTCGTTTCCATCGCGCTGCCGGGCATTGGATGGATTGCGTCCGATCCGGGCATTCTGTGGGCGCTCAATCCGCTGCATGGCCTGTCCTTCCTCGCCCATCACGGCATGATCGGGCTTTATACGCTCGGTGCAGTGTTTCTCGCCGTCACCGGTGCGGAAGCGCTTTATGCCGATCTCGGTCATTTCGGACGCGGCCCGATCCAGTTCGCTTGGCTTGGACTGGTGCTGCCCTCGCTGGCGGTGAATTACTTGGGTCAGGGCGCTCTGGTTTTCGCGCAGCCCAAGGCGCTCGAAAATCCGTTTTATCTCCTTTATCCCGACTGGGCGCTCATTCCGATGGTGGTCCTGGCGACGGCGGCGACCGTAATCGCGAGCCAAGCCGTCATCACCGGCGCCTATTCGCTGACCAGCCAGGCGATCCAGCTCGGACTTTTGCCGCGGTTCGAGATTCGCCACACCTCGGCGCAACAGGCCGGCCAGATTTTTATGCCGCGCGTCAACAAGCTCTTGCTGATTGGCGTGCTGCTTCTGGTCGCTCTGTTCCGCTCGTCGAGCGCGCTGGCCTCAGCCTATGGCATAGCCGTAACCGGTACCATGGTCGTCACCGCCATGATGGCCTTCATCGTCATCTGGCGCATGTGGCGCTGGTCGCCGGTTGCAGCGGCGGCGCTGATCGCGCCGTTCCTTCTGATCGACCTCACCTTCCTGTCGGCGAACATGCTCAAAGTCGTACAGGGCGGCTGGGTGCCGCTTGCGCTCGGCGGGCTGGTGATGCTGGTGATGTATACGTGGCGGCGCGGCACGCGCATTCTGTTCGCCAAGACGCGCCGGCTTGAGACGCCACTCGATGATCTGGTCCGCATTCTCGAGAAGAAGCCGCCGCAGCGCGTGCCCGGTACTGCCGTGTTCCTCACCAGCGATCCGAAAAGCGCGCCGACCGCGCTGTTGCACAGCCTCAAGCACTATAAGGTGCTGCACGAAAAGAACGTGATCCTGTCCGTCGAGACCACGCACACCCCGCGCGTCGGGCCGGACAAGCGGGTGCGCATCGAGCCGGTCGGCTCGACCTTCATGCGCGTCCTCCTGCGCTTCGGCTATATGGAAACGCCGAACATTCCGCGCGCCCTTGCGATCGCGCGCAAGCTTGGCTGGCATTTCGACATCATGTCGACGTCCTTCTTCCTGTCGCGCCGCACGCTGCGGCCGGCGCCGCGCCCGGGAATGCCGCTGTGGCAGGACCGGTTGTTCATCACTTTGGCACGCTCCGCCAATGACGCGACCGACTATTTCCAGATACCGACGGATCGCGTCGTCGAGGTCGGCACGCAAGTGACGATCTGAGGGAGCTTGAATTCGCCCGGCTGGGCGGCGGCATGGAGAGCAGATGCTTCGGACATCCGTATTAGTTCAGGGCCAAAGCTCATGAAATGACAGACCAACGCAGACTTCGAGGATCGACTGATCGCGCTGGCTGCGGCCAGAACCGGCCGTCGTGATTGAGGGCGCTAAGCGGCCAGCGGCTGTCATTTATGGGTTGTGACCCTCGCTCGACTTGTTCGGGAGGCAAGCGCTTCGCGAACCCATTGCCAGCATTCAATGTCGTGTCCTAAATGAGTGAAGGAGTATCGCGATGTCGGAAAATCCCAGTGTCCGCGATCTGACGCCGCAAGAGGTCGCCGCCGGCCTGCGCGAGGGCCGCATGGTACTGGTCGATGTGCGCGAGCCGAACGAGACCGCGGTCGAACGCTTTCCCGACGCCGTCCTGGTGCCGCTGTCGGCGTTTGATCCGGCGGCCATTCCAGACCCGAAAGGGCGCGACGTGGTCTTCGCCTGCCGTTCCGGTCGCCGCTCGGTCACCGCCTCGCTTGCCGCGCAGGAACAGGGCTATGCCTACAGCTCGCATCTCGCCGGCGGCATCCTGGCCTGGAAGGCTGCGGGTTTGCCCACCGAGACATGAGTGCTATCGACAAATCGCCGCCCATTCTCGCGACAGCGGGAGTTCGGTCGTCGTCGCCGCGCGGATACTGGGCCCCCGCTATCGCGGGGACGAGCGGGCTGCTTGCGCTGCCTGTGCTTGCGATCGCGATAGTTTTCTTGTTTACGCCGCCTGCCGCCACAAAGGATCGGGTCGTCAATTACTATAATTGGTCGGACTATCAGGATCCGACCGTGCTGGACGATTTCACCAGACAGACCGGCATCAAAGTCCGCTTCGACACCTACGACTCCAATGATACGCTCGAGGCCAAGCTCTTGGCCGGCGGCTCCGGCTATGATGTCGTGGTGCCAAGCGCCTATTTTCTCGGCCGCCAGATCAATGCCGGAATTTTTCAGAAGCTCGACAAGTCGAAGCTGCCCAATCTGTCGGCGCTGTGGCCCGAGATCAGCAAGCGGCTGGCCTTCTACGATCCGGGCAATCAATATGCGGTCGATTACATGTGGGGCACCACCGGCATCGGCTATAACGTCAAGAAGGTGAAGCAAATCCTCGGTCCCGACGCGGTGATCGATTCCTGGGACTACGTGTTCGATCCGCAGAAAATCTCGAAATTCAAGGATTGCGGCATTCACCTGCTCGATTCATCCGATGACATCATGTCGGCGGGGCTGCATTATCTGCATCTCGATCCCAACACCGGCAATCCGGAAGACCTGGAGAAGGTCACCGATCTTCTCTTGAAGATCAGGCCCTATGTGCGCAAATTCCATTCCTCGGAGTATCTCAACGCGCTCGCCACCGGTGAGATCTGCTTCGTGGTCGGCTTCTCCGGCGACATTAAGCAGGCGCAGACGCGCGCCGCACAGGCCAAAGGCGGGGTCGAAATCGGCTATTCGATTCCGAAGGAGGGCGCGCAAGTGTGGTTCGACACGCTCGCCATTCCGCGCGATGCGCCCGACCCGCAGGAGGCGCTGGAGCTGATCAATTATCTGATCAAGCCGGAAGTTGCGGCGAAGAACACCAATTACATCTCTTACGCCAATGGCGACACGCCGACCGACTTCATCGACAAGGCTATTCGCGACGATCGCACTGTCTATCCGGACGCCGCCACGATGGCGAAGTTTTACACCATCGTCGCCCACGATGCGAAAACGCAGCGGCTGATCAATCGCCTGTGGACGAAGATCAAGACGGGGGAATAGCCCCGCCATTCCGGACTGCCGCGAAGCGGGAGTCCGCAATCCCGGCTTGCGGCGCTGGGACTGCGGATTCCGGCCTCCGCAGGAGGCCTGTCATTGGGCTGCGCGCTCCGCGCGGACCCGTTGGCTCGGCCCCGGAATGGCGGCGGGCCTGCGGACGCTGGTAAGCAACCGTACGAGCTGTTTTAATAGAGTCCACAGATGATCTTGGAGAGGCGGGGAGGGCCATGAATAAATCGAGCCGAGGGTCGACGCCATCACGACGCAGTCTCATCAAAGCCGCGGTCGCCGCAGCCGCTGGCATCGCCGCGCCCGCGATTCTGCGCGTCCGCTCCGCCTATGCCGCCTATCCCGACCGCCCGATCAAGTTCGTCGTCGCCAATACGCCGGGCGGGCCGTCGGACATCGTCGGCCGCATCGTCACCGCGGCGCTGCAGCAGTCGACCGGCAAGACCTTCGTCATCGAGAACCGCGGTGGTGCCGGAGGCAATATCGGGATGGAATATGTCGCCCATGCCGATCCGGACGGCTACACCATCCTGCTCGGCACCACGGCCTTTTCCGTCAATCCCGGGCTTTACAAGTCGCTGCCTTATGATCCGCTGAGAGACTTCGTGGCGGTGAGCGAACTCGGCGGCTCGCCCAACATCT
The DNA here is from genome assembly GCA_021324465.1 of Hyphomicrobiaceae bacterium. Classification (GTDB taxonomy): domain Bacteria; phylum Pseudomonadota; class Alphaproteobacteria; order Rhizobiales; family Xanthobacteraceae; genus BOG-931. The sequence continues at coordinate 23,959 of JAJPJB010000040.1, read as the reverse complement.
TTCTGGTCAAGCCCGATTTGCCGGCCAAGACAATGAAGGATTTTGTCGCGCTGGCGCGTTCGCGCCCGGAAAAATTCAACGCCTCGGTGCCGCCGATTGGCACCACGCCGCAACTGCAGATGGCGCTCTTGAAGGTCAAGGAAAAGCTGCCGAACCTCGAGGAGGTCGTGTTCAAGGGCGGTGGCGATGCGGTCGCGGCGCTGCTCGCCGGCACGGTGCAAATCTGCTCCGGGTCGGTCGCGCCGTCGGTGGCGCATATTAAGGCGGGCGCGCTGCGCGGTCTTGCCGTCTGTTCCGAACAGCGCTGGCCCGATCTGCCGGACACGCCTACCATGATCGAATCCGGATATCCGGATTTCGTCTTCGCCACCGACGCGATGCTGCTGGCGCCGGCCCGGACGCCTGCTGAAAGCATCAAATGGCTCGAGACGGAGACGTTAAAGGTTCTCAATACGCCTGCGATGAAGGACAAGATGTTCCAGAACGGTTTTCTGGTCCGCGCCAAAGGGGCGGATGCGTGCTGGGCGCGCGTGACCAAAGAAATGGACACCTTCAGGCAAATCATTGATCAGGCAGGGATTGCGAAGCTGTAAGCCGCCATCACGGCGAGCAAAGCGACGCAATCCGGCCCCGAAAACGTCATTCCGGGGGCCCGGCAGGGCAAGGAGTCCGGAATCATAATCCCTGAGCTGGGATTATAGATTTCCGGCTCGTCGCTACGCGGCGGCCGGGAATGACGATTGCGGGAGGCATGGTGAAATTCAACCACTTGCACCGTCCAAGCGGTCTATTATTGCTCCGTTAATTTGTCTCTCTACGGCGTCAGGCGAGTGGCCGCGCGCAAGTCCGCCGGCCGATCGCAAGACATGACGCGCATAACGCAGGGGGCTCACATGACGCGGATGATTGTTCTGGCCGCAACAGGCTTCGGGCTGATGCTGCAGGCCGCCATGACCGACCCAATCATGGCCGATGAGATAAGGCACACCTCGTTCGCGACGCCGCTCATCGGCACCTGGGCGCAGAGCGCGGAGTTTTGCGCCAAGAACGACAAATCCAATTTTGCCATCTCGGCGGCCAATTACATCGGCCCCGACGGCGCCTGCGCCGTCGAGGTCATTGTCGAGACGGCGGGTTCGCACGGGACAAATTACTCGGTGCGCGGGCGCTGCAGCGCCAGCCCGCAGGACCGGCCGCATGTCGTCAATGTGATCATGCGGCCGGAAGGCGCCGATCAGATGTCGATCGGCAGGTCATTTGCGGATCTCAAGCCATATCAGCGCTGCCCGGCGAAGCCGTAGCCCCCGAATTGAAAATCGCCAGAGGGGGTGGGCAACCGCCAAGCGACCACGTCGACACGTGGTGCGTGAATGCATAAAAACACGCGGAATGATCCGCCGTCGCTACTCCGCCGCGACCGCCGGCACAAGGTCATTGACGCCGAGCGCGGTAAGCCGCTCGTCGATGCTCTTGATGATGTGCCGCGAATAGGGGCCGAGATGGTGGTACACCGCCGTCAGCAACAGCAGCGAACTCACCACCGACGGATTGTTCTTCACGCAATTGGTGAAAACCTTCCAGAACGCGTCGCGCTCCGGCAGCCCGCTCATGATCCGGTGCACCTTTTCCAGAGAGCTGAACGAAGCACGCAGATCGCCTTGCGGCAGCTTGTTCGGCCGGCCGGAACGGTCGAGCATCGACACCAGGCGATCGAGCCGTTTGGCATAGACGATCGGGTCGAAGACCCGTTCGAGGATGCTCTTGTAGTCCAGGAGAATGTCGCGCATCGGCCGCGCCGGATCGAAGTTGATGCCGTGCGTGCACTGGTCGCCCGGTGAGAATACGTCATGGTTGGGATGCAACCTGCCTTCCTTCTCCAGCCGCCGCGTCAGCTGCGTGCCGGGCAGCGCATAGAGCAGGCCGACGATGCAGAGCGGGATCGCGGCATCCGTGATCAGGTCGACCATGGCATCGGCCACCGATTCCTTTTCGCTGTCGAAGCCCAAGATGAATCCGGCATTCACGAACATGCCGTAGGAATAGATCTTGTGGATGCTCTCGGCGATATTGCGGCGGGTGTTCTGCTTCTTGCGCATCTGCCGCAGCGTTTCCGGGTCCGGGCTTTCGATGCCGACGAAGACGGCGAAGAAGTTCGCGTCCCGCATCAGTCCCATCAGCTCGGCATCGTCGGATAGGTTGATCGAGGCTTCGGTCGAAAACTCGAACGGATAGTCCTTTTCCTTCACCCATTTCGCGAGATGGGGAAGAAAAGCCTTCACCGCCTTCTTGTTGCCGATCAGATTGTCGTCGACGAAATCGACATGGCCGCGATAGCCGAGCTCATAGAGCCGGTCGAGCTCGGCCAGCATCTGCTCGTGCGTCTTGGCGCGCGGCGCGCGGCCGTAGAGCTCGATGATATCGCAGAATTCGCAGGTGAACGGGCAGCCGCGCGAATACTGCACGCCGATATAGAGATAGTGATCGAATTTCAGCAGATCGAAGCGCGGGATAGGCGTCTTGGTGACGTCGATGGCGAACTTCTCCGCGGTGAAGGTGCCGCGCCGCTCGCCCTTTTCCCAGGCGGCGATGAATTGGTCGATGACGCCTTCGGCTTCGCCCAGCACCCGGAAATCGGATTCGGCATAGATATGGGGACTCGACGTGGCGTCCGGCCCGCCGACCACGGTGAATTTGCCATGCTTATGGGCGAGTCGGATTATGTGCAGCGTGTCTTGCTGCTGTAGCAGCATGCCGCCGGTCATGACCATGTCGGCCCAGGCGACATCGTCCTCGGTCAGCTCTTCGGTGTTGCGATTGATGAGCCGAACGTCCCAGGTGTCCGGCAGCATCGCCGCCACCGTGATCAGCCCGAGCGGGGCTGCGGTGTAACGCGCGCCAAGAAGCTTGCAAACTTCCGAGTAGTTCCAGAAGGTCTCGCCGAAAAAAGCCGGGTAGACCATCAGGACCCGTGTCGCGGATCCGGCCATAACCCCCTCCCGCCAGCCCCCGTTGGCCAGCTCGCGAAGTCCCAGCAACCCGAGCCTACTTACCCGTTTTGGGCGTTTCAATCCAGCCGGGCGCGGAGGACATGAAGAACTAACCCAACCTGTGGCTGAATTGCGACACTCGAGCATTGTCCGCAAGAGTGGGTACCGGCTTTCCGCAACAGGTCGGACACGAGGGTTCTCGCCACGTCGTCCCCGCAAAACTGGGAACCCATGCTCCGGCGCAGGACCTCCTGTGACACGGACGACTTGGATTCCCCCTTTCGCGAAAACGACTTAACGGCGCGACCCGCGACCTTATCGCCAGCGGCGATGCAGCCAGAGCCATTGTTCCGGATGCTCGCGCACCCAGCCCTCGATCACATTGGTGATGGCCTGCATGGTGCCCCTTATGTCGACGCGGCCCTGCGCATCTCGGACCGGCTTCACTTCGTCGGACATTTCGCCCCAAAAACTGTTGCCGTCGGGCAGCCGCACCACGCGCGTGCCATAGATCGGTGCACCGGTCTGCCGCGCCAGCATCGCGATCAGCGGATTGGCTTTGCAGGTGCGGCCGAAAAAAGTGACATCGACGCCGCGCGTATAATGCTGATCGGCGAGCATGCCGATATGCACGCCGGATTCAACAAGCCGGGCCAGTCGCACCGGCGCGTCGAGCCCGGTCTGAACCAGTTCGCCCATCAGCGGCGTGCGCAGTTTTACGATCACCTCGGCCACTGCGTCGATATTCGGGCGCCGAAACAGCACGGCCGTGCGTACGCCGAGTGCCGTCGTGCCGACCGCGGGCAGTTCCCAATTGGCGAGATGAGCGGCAAAGACCAGCGTCGGCCTGCCGCTTTCCATCACTTTCACGTAGCGATCATGCGAGTCCTGCGCAAACGTGATGACATCCGGTTTTTGCGGGCCAAAACCGTCAACGCAAAAGTCGTCGAGATGGGCGAATTCGATGGCGATGCGGCCGAGATTATCCCACACTCCGCCGAGAATTTTTTCGATCTCGACGTCGGATTTTTCCGGAAAGGCCAAGCGCAATTGCTCGCGGCCGATCCGATGTTCCTTGAAGAGCGGGCCAATCCTGCGCATCAGCGCGCCGGCGAAATTAGCCATGCGCTTGCGGTCAGTGTGCTTGATCGCGTTGAGCAGGCCGACGGTCAGTGTGCCGACGATTTTGTCGACAAGCGGCTTGAAGCGCGAGCGCTTCATTAGACAACGAGTGAAATAAGGACGGTCGCGGGGTGCGTTCCGTCACCCTGAGGTGCGAGCGAAGCGAGCTTCAAAGGGCGGCGGCCGCCCAAGTCGCTGCCGGCGACCTGGTCATTGACGTTTTCGAAATCGGCATGCCGATTTTCATTCCGCCTCCATGAGCATCCTTCGAGCCCCGCGCTGCGCGCGGGCATCTCGGGATGGCGGATCGCAGTGAGGATCATGCCCTACGCCCGATGATCAGAACATGACGACGATCTTGCCGAACACCTGCCGGCTTTCCAGCCGGTTCAGCCCGCGCTCGAATTCTGACAGCGGCACCTCGGTGTCGATCACCGGCAGCAGGCCCGCGGCCATCTTGGCAAGGCTTTCGCGAATATTGCGGATCGAGCAGCCGAACGAGCCGAAGATGCGATACTGCTGCAGATAGAGCTGGAACAGGTTGAATTGAATCGACTGTCCGGTCGTAGAGCCGCAGGTCACCAGCCGCCCGCCGCGCTTGAGACAGAGCAGGGAGCCGTTGAACGTGTCGGGGCCGACATGCTCGAAGGCGACATCGACGCCCTTCTTGCCGGTCAGCTTGCGCACCACGCTTTCGAAGCGTTCGGTGCGATAGTTGATCACATGATCGGCGCCGAGCGCCTTCGCCTTTTCCGCCTTGGCATCGTCCCCGACCGTGGTGAACACGGTGGCGCCGATGGCCTTGGCCATCTTGATCGCGCTCGTGCCGATGCCGGAGCCGCCGGCCTGGACCAGAATGGTCTCGCCGGGTTCGAGCCTGGCATTGTCGAACAGCATGTGCTGAACCGTGCCGAACGCGACCGGCGCGCAGACCGCGTCGCGCATGCTCACATTGTCCGGGACCTTCACGACGAGGCGCGCCGGCATGTTGACGAAATCACGGGCAAAGCCGTCGATGTGAAAGCCCATGATGCTCGCGACATTCTCGCAGAGATTGTCGCGGCCTTCGCGGCAGGCTTTGCACTGGCCGCAGGTCAGCGCGCCATAGGCGACGACGCGGTCGCCGACCTTGGACATGGTGACATCCGGCCCTACAGCAGCGACTTCGCCCGCCGCCTCGACGCCGACGATCAGCGGCAGCTTGCGTTTGGCGAAGGCCATGCCGCGCCAGCCCCATACGTCGATATGGTTGAGGCCGATCGCCTTGATGCCGATTTGCACTTCACCGGGGCCCGGCGCAGGCGGCGCCGCGGTCTCGACGAGCTCGATCTTGCGGTCGGCGACCAGCGTGAGCGCGCGCATGGCCCTCGCCGGCGCGGTGCCAGTGCGCTGATCAACGGCGGGTGCTGCGATGGTTTGCTCAATACCCATAACGTAACTCGACCGAGAACATTGACAGCAGGGAGGCGGCGGATGACAGTCAATGACCGCAGAGAGCTGTCGATCGCAACGGCGACCCTGTTTCCGAACAAATCAGGGTGTCAAGGGTGAAAACCGCCTCTCGGCGCCGAAAGCGCCCTTGACGCCGTGATTTGCTCGAACGCATCTGCCGCCGTTGCGATCGACGGCATGGCGCGACCAGGCAATTCGTGGTGTTGACACGGCTCACGCCGGCTCCCGGGTCAGCACGAGCGAAATGTTCTGGCCGCCGAAGCCGAAGGAATTGGAGATCGCGCGCTTGATCTTCGCATCGCGCGCCTCGTTCGGCACGACATCCAGCGTGATCGCCGGGTCTGGCACGCGGTAGTTGATGGTCGGCGGAATGCGCTGATGCTCGAGCGTGAGCGCGGTGAACACCGCTTCCACTGCGCCGGCTGCGGTCAATGTGTGCCCGATCATCGACTTGTTCGAGGACATCGGAATTGAACGGATGCGATCACCGAATACGGTGGTGACGCCGAGGCATTCCATCTTGTCATTCTCCGGCGTCGAAGTGCCGTGCGCATTGATATAGTCGATGTCCTGCGGCCCGACGCCGGCATCCGCCAGCGCAATGCGCATGCAGGCGATCACCGGCTTGCCGTCCGGGCTCGACCGCGTGCGATGAAACGAATCGGATTTCTCGCCGCAACCTTCGACAATGCCCAGAATTTCTGCGCCGCGCGCGAGCGCATGATCATAGTCTTCGAGCACCAGCGCGGCCGCGCCTTCGGCGAGCACAAAGCCGTCGCGGTTCTTCGAGAATGGCTTTGACGCCTGCTCCGGCGGATCGTTCTGCGTCGACAGCGCCGAGAGCAGCGAGAAGCGTACCAGCGACTCCAGCGTCAACGAGCCGTCGGCGCCGACCGCAAGCACGGCCTCGCATTCGCCGCGACGGATCGCTTCGACGCCGAGCTGGATCGCAGTGCCGCCCGAGGCGCAGGCTGTGGTCAGCGAGATCGGCGAGCCTTGGGTGCCAAAACGCTCGGCCAGGTGCTCACCGATAATGCCGTATTTCAAGGTGTCGAGCACCGGCGCGAATTGCGGCTCGCGCGCCACTCGCACTAGATCGGGATAGGTCGGATCGTGGTCGGACCCGGTATGTGCCGCCAATTCGTTGCGATAATGCCACTCGATCTCAAGCGGCGGCAGCGCCAGGAACAGCGGGCCCGGGAAGTAGCCCTTCGAGCCGATGGCGGACTGGCCGATCGCTTCCTCGCAGGCGAGCGTCGCGATCTGTTCCGACAAATGCGCCGGCGGCATGTAGTCCTTGTAGACGTCGTCGACAGTGCCGGCGATGGTGGTGCGCAGGCTGTCGAGCGGAAAACGCGAAATGCGGCGGATGCCGGAAATGCCGGCCACTAGCTTGGCCCAATTGTCTTCTTTGCCGATGCCGAGCGAAGTGACCACGCCCATGCCGGTGATGGCGATGATCGGACGGCCGGCTTTGTCGCGATGCGCGCTTGCGGTGGGACGGGACGAAACGGCCATAACGTCCTCCTTCAATTCACGCGTTCGATCAGCGCGAGTCCTTCGCCGCGCCAATTCCCCACGCCGGTGACGACGACCTGCGACAGGCCGGGCGGCGTATCGCCGGCGTCGCCGCTTCCGGTCGGCGCGAACAGCTTGCCATGTTCGAGCACCGCGCAGCCAATGGCAAGGTTGGCGGTGAACTGGCTGTCGACGCCGTGCCCGATATACGAGCCGGTATTGCGCACCGGAAGCCCGATCTCCTTGAGCACAGTGAGCTCCGCCGCAGTCGCCGGCTCGAGGCCCGACGCGCCGGAAATCACGACCGCATGCGCAGGGTCGACGCGCGGCTTTAGCTTTTCCCACTGCCGGCGCAGGCTGGCCTCGGTGTCACCTTGCTTGCGTGCATTGCGGTCGGAATAGACCGGCGCGATGCGCGCGCGCGGCTTGGCGCCGCGCGCGAGCGCGTGGTCCTTGCTTTCCAGCACCAGGAAGCCGCCCATCGTACCGAAGGCGATGCCGCCATGCGGACCGCGGTCCCACACCGAGGCGAACTTGTCCTTCAGCGCCACGCGGCCGAGCTCGAAGGTGAGCAGCACGTCCCAGCGCGTGCCGTGATAGGCGCCGCCGACCAGCGTCAGGTCACTCTGGCCCGCGGCAATGCGGGCCTGCGCGACGCGCACCGCGTCGACGCCGGCCGACTCTTCGCCCATGAAGGTGCGCGACGAGCCGACCACGCCATGCACCAGCGAGATGTTGCCGGCAAGCAAGTTCGGCAGCTGCGCCAGGAACAGCGTGGGGCGCAGATCGTTCATCAGCCGTTCGTTGAGAAAGGCTTCGGGCGTATTGGTCTTGCGCAGCCCCGCCATGATCGCGGTATCGACCGCGATGTCGCGTTCACCGCCGCCGGCGGCGACGATCATGTCGGCGCGATCGAGAATTTCAGCGTTCCCGGCAATGCCGGCATCGGCGAGCGCAAGGCCGGCGGAATAGACGCCGACCCGCTGCCAGGTCTCCATCTGTCGCTGATCGCTCTTTTTCGGGATTTGCCTGTCGAAGCTCATCGCCGGCAGCTGATGCACGATGTAAGGCGCAAAGCTCGTGGCGTCGTAGGTGTGCGGGTCGCCCCGCATCAGCTGCTCCCACGCCGCATCCAATCCCTCGCCCAGACAGGTGAGGAGACCGATGCCGGTGATCCACACCTCCCGGCGTTCACTCACTTGGCGTACTCCCGTGCCGGGAAGTTGATGCGGTCGGCCCATTGCCACAGGCCGTCGCGCAGTTCTTTGCTCGGATAGGGCACGATGCGATAGGTCAGCGTAGCATCGCAGATCGGCGCGCCTTTGCTCCAGCCCTTGGCTTCACCGATCGCATAGCCCGAGCCTTCATGGATGACGCGGCCCTCGAATTCGAGCTCGTCGCCGGGAAACACGGCGTTGCGGATCTTGCCTTCCTTGACGCCGGCGAGCGCCGGCAATCCGGTGAACCCGGTGAGTGCGCTTACCAGCCAGCCGGTTGTCTGCGCCATGCATTCGATCAAAAGCACGCCGGGCATCAGCGGATAGCCCGGGAAGTGGCCGACGAAGACCGGCGACTCCATCGGCACTTTGCACACCGCGCGCGCCACGCGCGCGCCGACATCGACGGCAGTGAAGCGGTCGATCATCTGAAAATATTCAAGACGCATGAATGGCGCCTCAGGCGCCCTTGGCATCGATCAATTCGTCGATCCGCTCGCACAAGTTCTTCAGCACGAAATACTGATCAGTGGTCGCCTTGCCGTCATTGACCTCCTGGGTCCATTGCTCCAGCGGCAGCTTGATGCCGAAGGCCTTGTCGATGGCGAAGGCAATGTCGAGGAAGTCGAGACTGTCGATCTCGAGATCGTTGATGGCGTGCGACTCCGGCTTGATGTTTTCACGCGGAATGTCGCAGGTTTCCGCAATGATTTCAGCCACTTTATCGAACGTAGTGGACATCGGGCGTGCTCATTGATCCGAAGCTAGGCGCCGGCCCAGCCCGGCGCGAGCAAGCCCGTGGTTCGGGCCCCTCAATGTGAATGCCCCCTATAGCGAAGGACGCCGCTAAGTTCAACGGCGCCGGCGCCGGCGGACGCCCGAAACATCTGCCGCCAAAGCGGCCAATTGCACGTGTAGCGCAAAGGCTTATCGCGGGGCCTTCAAGTTGCAGCAGTTATCCTGGCGCGCTTGATCGTAATGGCCTTGTTACCTAATGAACCGGTTGAAGCCGGGCTGGAGGGGGCGCTATGCCGAATGCGGTCTATCGAGCTGTGCGCAAGCGCTGCTTTGTGCAGATGACCGGCTATGAGCCGGTCGGCGTGGAGCAGCAGCATCGCCGCTTCATCCGCGAAATGGCGCGGTTTCAAAAAGCCTGGAACGTACAGGGCAGCGTCGCGCCGCCAATTCTGTCGGCCGACGGCGCGGTCGCGAGCTGGGCGATCGAGACGCGCGGGCCAAATTGGCGCGTTGCCACCGAGTTTCACTGGTTCCGTTGGGACGATTTCGTCCGGGCCGACGCGGCGCAGAGCGACTGGTTGCGCTTTCCGCTCGGCGTCGCGGCGCTCATGGAATTCATCCTCAATGGAACAGTCGCCAAATATTTCATGGTGGCATGGCGTTATGCCGGTTTCTTTCTGTCGCCGGTCGTCTTTATCCTCGGCATGATGTGGGCTTCGATTGCGCTGACGCGCTTTGCCGTCATCCATCTCGGCCTGCCGCATCACATGCTGCTCGCGCCGCCGCTGTGGTTCGCGCTATTTGTCGTCTTCCGCTGGACCTTTGGGCGCGTCTGGCACATCCGCTACGCGCTGGATGATTGGTATTTTGCGCGCGATCTCATTCACCGCGTGCGGCCGGGGCTTGAAGCGCGCCTCGACAGGCTGGCGCATGAACTCGTGCGCATCGTGCGTGCGACTGATGCCGAGGAGATCGTCATTGACGGCCACAGCCTGGGTGCGCCGCTGTCGATCATCGTGCTTGACCGAGCGCTCAAGCTCGATCCGCAGCTGACAGGTCGCGGCAAGCAACTGCATTTGGTCTCAAGCGGCTCGTCGCTGCTTAAGCTTGCGCTGCACCCGGCCGCCGGCTGGCTGCGCGAGGTCGTACAGCGCATCGCCAAGGCCGATATTTTCTGGGTCGAATATCAGGCACTGGTCGACGTCATCAACGTCTATAAGGTCGATCCGGTCGTGGCGCTCGGCTTCGCCGCGACCGGAAGGCCGGTCGTGAAAATCATCCGCATCCGTCTGATGCTGGAAGAGCACACTTATCGCCGCTTCCGGCTGAGTTTCCTGCGCATCCACCGCCAGGCAGTGATGGGCAATGAGCGGCGCTATTTCTACGACTATTACATGCTTTGCTGCGGCCCGATCGCGCTGACCGATCGCGTAAATAGTCCCGACGAGGCGGTCGCGGCCTTTGGCCCGGATGGGGCGCTGATTGCGTGCGCCGCAGCCGATGCGGTGCCAATGGCCGTGAGCGCGGCGGAGCCGAGCACGTGACGCCGACGATTTCAAAAATCATCTGGTTCGCGTTCATGCTGGCCTGGGCCGCGCTGCGCCAGCAGCCCGGCCGGCACTCACGCAGGACGCCGGTCAGCTATTCCGGGCGCGACCTTCGCGAGCGCGTGCTGATGGCGGCCTCGTTCACCGGGTTGGGCATCGTGCCTGCGGTCTACGCCATCACCCATTTTCCGCGCTTTGCCGATTATCCCTATGTTCCGGCTTTGACCTATCTGGGCGTCCTGGTCGATGCGGCAAGCCTATGGCTGTTCTATCGCACCCATCACGATCTCGGCAAAAACTGGTCGGTCAGCCTCGATCTGCGGGAGCGCCACACGCTCGTCACAACCGGCGTCTACGCACGCGTTCGGCATCCGATGTATTCGGCATTCTGGCTGATGGCGCTTGCGCAATTGCTGCTCTTGCCGAATTGGATCGCGGGTCCTGCCGGACTGGTCGGCTTTGGCATTCTGTTTTTCGGTCGCGTGGGTCGCGAAGAAGCGATGATGATGCGTGCATTCGGAGAGGACTATCGTACCTATATGCGCCGCACGGCACGCGTGGTGCCGTGGATCTATTGACGAGGAGGGTGTTGCCGAACTCACAAGACGAGGTCTGCGGCCGATCGGCTTGCCATCAGTGGCATTTTTGCTACAGGTCCGCGCCGCTTTGCGACACAGCGGCAAAATCGGCGAGAAATTCGGCCACTTCGTCTGGCCGTGCGGTATGGATCGCATAGAATGCCGGTGGCGGACCGGATTACTGGTTGAGTGAACGGTTTGGTGACGCGTTGTGTAGGATGCGGCAAGCGGTGAGGAGGCCATGAGGGCCATGAAAGGTGGCATCACAGGTGCCAGGATCGCTACCAACACAGGCAAGCGCGGTCGCGTGACCGGCTTGTGGCGATTTGCAGCTGTAGGGCTGTTGGCCGCCAGCATGACGCTGGCGCTCGGCTCAAAGTCGAGCGTGGCCGAGCCGCGCGCGCATGTTTATCTGTTGCGCGGTCTGATGAACATTTTCTCGCTCGGCATGGACACGCTAGCCGAAGAGCTTACGCGCCGTGGCGTCTATGCCACCGTCTATAATCATACTCAATGGCAGGCGCTCGCCGATCAGGCCGCCGCCCGTTACAAGGCCGGCCAGGAAGGGCCGATCATTATCATCGGCCATTCGCTCGGCGCCGATGCAGTCATGGAAATGTCGGCCTATCTTGACCGGAAGGGGGTGCCGGTGGCGCTTGCCGTGCCGTTCGACGGTACGCAATCTTTCGCCGCCTCCGCCAATATTCAGCGCGTGCTCAATCTGACTCAGCGCGACTACGCCTATATGCGCAGGGGGCCCGGCTTCAAAGGCACGCTGGTCAATCTCGATGTCAGCTCCGATCCGAGCATCGATCATCTCAACATCGACAAATCGCCGCGGCTGCACGCCCGCGTGATCAGCGAGGTTCTCGCCGTGGTCGGCTCGCACCGCGGCGTTCCGCCGGCGCCCGGCAGCACGACGCCCCATCCGCTTCCGGTCAACGCGCCGGCCGGAAATGGCACGCCGGCGCCCGCTAGCGCTGCGCCTGCACCGGCCAAGCCGGAAGCGGCGCCTGCACCGGCCAGGCCGGAAGCGGCGCCCGCACCGGCCGCGCCGGTGCCGTCGCGAACCGGCGCAGCGTCGAGCGGCGCGGATGTGAAACCGATCGCCGATAGCGGCACGCCGATCATTGCCCTGCCCGAGCATCACAGCACGCCGGCCGCCGAAGCGCCGCCCGCGGCGCACAAGCCGCTTGCGCCGGCCGCACCCGTGAATGCGGCTGCGGCGCAAGTCCCGAACTGATTCTTTGCGAAAGTCGTCCGCTTAATCGCGCGCAAGCGGAAATTCCGGCGGTTGCCTGGTGTAAACGCTCTTATGGCACTGGGTCCCCGCTTTCCGCCTACGCGCTCCGCGCTTGGACGGACATCAACGCGCCATGGCTCACCGCGCGAGCGCAGGCGGGTCGCGGTGACGAGTGGTCGAAACTTACGGCTGCACCGGCGTCTCGATCGGCGCGCAATTGCCTCGGCCCTGCAGTGCGCAGTCCTGGGTCTTCTGCATCACTGCAATCGTATCAGCGATCCATACGCCCGCGGTGACCAACATGGTCACGACAGCGATCGCGATGATATTCATCAGCATGCGCTGGCGATAATTGATCGGCTCGTCCCGCTCCTCTTCAAAACGGGCAAAATCCTCATCGGCGTGCTCCGGCTGTTCCGCCAGCGGCGTAAGCACGCGCCGCGGAGCGAACTTCGAACGGGGCCGAAATTGCAGCACCTGTCCGAATTTTTCGGCGTCGCGCGCAGCGGGTCGATTTTGCGTCACGGCTTTATCACTTGCAAACCAGCGGCAAGGATAAGATACGCCTTCGCGGGCCCCGCGCTAAGGGCAAAATTCGTCCATCCGATACAGATAATTCGTGACCAAATTGCGCGTTCCAAATTGCCGCCGCGCGGCGTCATTCCAACAGCGGGCAAACTGGCCTAGACTCCGCGCCATGAGATTGCGGCAGCATGTTCGCGCCGGCGTTGCGCTGGCTTCAGCCTACGCCATTGCTTTGCAAGCCATATTGCTCGCGCTCGGCGCAGTGGCCGCCGATGCGCACGGCCGTGCCCTATTTCCGCTCTGCACCGGGGCGATTGCCGGTGATTCCACGCCCGCCGGTCGCGGCCATGGCCACCATGATCACGATAAGGCCTGCTTTGGGGCCTGTCTGACCGGCTGCTGCGCCGGCGCCGCGATCGGGGCCGCGCCCGCGGCAACGCACGCGCCGGCGCGGCCGCGAACGATGGCGCTTGCGACCGAGGTCAGGGCGGCCGCCCTCATCCGCAGCCTCAACGCACACCGCTCCCGTGCTCCGCCGCGTGCCTGACCGATCACGGGTGGGATTTTTGTTGCGGCAGGCATTCAAGATGGAGCAAGGCCATGAAAAGTCGTCATTCACATTTTCTTCGGTGCGGCATGAGCGCAATCGCCGCACTCGCGATTCCGCTGGCAGTGGCGCCGCCGGCCCAAGCGGCCGACTATGATGTCGGCCCGATCCACATCACTCAGACCTGGGCACGGGCAACGCCCAAAGGCGCAAGCTCGGCCGCCGGATATATGACCATCACCAACAAGGGCGCGACGCCGGACAAGGTCACGTGTGTGTCAAGCGACGCCAGCGCGCAGTGCCAGATCCACAGCATGAGCACGGAAAACGGCGTCATGAAGATGCGTCCGGTCGCAGGCCTGGAAATCAAGCCGGGCGAAACAGTGACGCTCAAGCCGGGCGGCTATCATCTGATGATGGAGGATCTCAAACATCCGCTGCAGGCCGGCCAGTCGGTCAAAGTCACGTTGAAATTCGAGCACGCCGGAACGGTGGATGTCGATTATCCGGTTGTCGCCATCGGCGCGCCGGCGCCGGGCGCCGATACCGGCGGCAACATGATGATGGGCGGCCACGGCGGCCCCATGATGGGCCCGGGCGGCGGCATGATGCAGCAGAACAAATAGCAGGCGCTCGGTCGTTGCGGGCGCAGCGAGGCAATCCAATCGGCGCCGCGGCCTTGAATTGCTTGTCGTTTAGGTCGCAGCGAGGCGGGTGAATTAGTTCGGCTCGACGAACGGCGTCGGCGTGCCTTCCGGCAGCGGCGCACGAAATGTGTTGAGCGTCATCGACACCATGGCGTAATAGCCGAGAATGCCGACGAGCTCGACCGTGCCGGCGTCGCCGAGCAATTTCTTCACGCGATTGAAATTGGCATTGCCGACACGCTTCTTGGCGTAAAGCTCCTTGACGAAATCGTAGATCGCGAGCTCGTCACGCGGCGCTGTGGTCGGCTTGCGTCCCGCTTGCAGCGCTCTGATCGTCTCCGGCTTCACCCCGGCTTTGGCGGCCTGCGGCTCATGCATCGCCCATTCATATTGCGCCTTCCAGTGCTGCGCGGTGACCAGGATCGCGAATTCCGACAGCCGCGGCGGCACGCTGGTCTTAAAGCGCAGATGGCCGCCGAGCTTTTGCGCAAGCTCGCCAAAGGCCGGTGCATGCAGGTAGATCGCAAAGGGACCTGCGAGTTTGAACACACCGCGCGGGCCGGCCGCGATCGATTCGGCGAGCGCCTTCTGCTCGTGCGTAAAGGTTTCCGGCGACAACTCGGGCAGGCGGGGCGATTGCAGGCTCTTGGGCATATTCTCCTCTTGCAACGGGATTGTGAAAAAAGATCGGTCGAATAGTAGCCTGGATTGCGCGCGGCGCCATCCATCCCCGGCCGTTTTGGTGACTTGTCCTCGCCCGCGCGCCGTGAGGCCGCCGGCGCCACTGGTTCGCTTCGCCCCTGGCGAGCATTTTCCGGAAAAATGGGTACCGGCTTTCCGCAAGAAAATGCGACAAGACAAGAAACCCTGGAGCGTTTCCGATTCCATCGAATCGGAGCGCGCCCTAGCGGCGCTTCTTCGGCTTTCGCTTTGGCGCAGTCGTTCGCGAGATTTTGGCTGCTGTTGCCGCTCGGCGTTTCGCCTTGGCGGGCATGAGCCCCGCCTTCTCCACCTGGCGCACCCAATAGTCCCATGCACGTTCGATCGGGCGCGGGCTCAACTGCCCGGCTTCGGTCAACTCCTGTTCACCGGCGGAAAGCTGATCGACGCGGCCGGTATCATGCGCGATCGCCGCGCTCTGCAGCGCCGCGTTGTGGCAGCCGAACACTGTGCGGAAGGCGAGCTGGCGCAGATCGGTGCCGGCGACCGTGGCGCCGTGGCGGCGCATCAGCACCATCCAGTGCGGCCCCAGCGCACGCGCCAGCGAGGCGCCTTCTTCCGGTTTCACCACCAGCATATTCGTGTCGCCGAACTCATCGCGCTGGTCCCAGAACGGCACCTTGCCGATCACTGCGCCGAGGTGAAACACCGGCACCAATTCGCGGCCCGAGATCGCAAAGGGCAGCACTGCGTGCGCATGGTGATGCACCACCGCGTTGACGTCCGGCCGCGCCTTGTAGATCTCGCCATGGATCACGCGCTCGCTGTAGAGTCGAAACTGCGTCGGCCGCACCGGCTCGGAGTCGAGATTGAGCTCGACGATGTCGGCGATTTCCGCCAATTCCGGCGCGCGATGCCGCGGAATGAAGTAGCGCTGCGGATCGCGCGGATGACGCACGCTGACATGGCCGAAAGCGTCGAGCACTTTTTCGTTGGCCAATATGCGCGTGGTCAGAATCAGCTGCTGCAAAATCTCGGCAATCCCGTCGGGCATTATTTCCTCCTCGGCTGACGCAAAACAAAACTTTTTGGCATCTCGTTGCGAATTGAGCTAGGGAGTTTGCGCATGCCACTTACCGTAAAAGCCCTGTTCTACGATGTGTTCGGCACGTTGACCGACTGGCGCTCGGGCGTCGCGCGGGCGGCCGAGGCCGTGCTCAAGCCGAAAGGCTTTGCGCTCGACTTCGGCGCCTTCGCCGACGCCTGGCGCGGTGAGTATCAGGACGCGCTGGAAGAGGTGCGTTCCGGCCGCAGGCCGTTCTGCAAGCTCGACGGGCTGCATTTGCGCAATCTCGAAATCACGCTCAGGCGCTTCGCCGTCACCGGCTTGGGCGACGCGGAAAAGCATGAGCTCAATCTCGCCTGGCATCGGCTCGACGCCTGGCCCGATGTGAGGCCGGCGCTCGTCCGCCTCAAGCGCAAATTTCTTTTGGCGCCGGTGTCGAACGGCAATATATCGCTGATGGTCGATCTGGCGCGCCGCAACGGCTTCCCCTGGGATGCAATCCTCGGCGCCGAGATCGCCGGCGATTACAAGCCAAAGCCGCGCGTCTATCTCGCCGCCGCCGACGCTTTTGATCTGCGGCCCGCTGACTGCATGATGGTGGCTGCACATTCCAACGACTTGTCGGCCGCTGCGGCGCTTGGCCTGCGTACCGCGCATATCGCGCGCCCGAACGAACATGGTCCGGGCCGCGGCGAAGTCGCGCCGCGCGTGCCGGTTGACTTTGCGGTGACGAGTCTCGGCGAGTTGGCGGATAAGCTCGGGGTGTGAAGCTTACGTCGCGTGCTCCACGCTTCCACAATTGTCATGCGCGGGCTTGGCCCGCGCACAGCTGCTGAATTGCCTCAAGCACTGCATTGCAATTTTAGGAGGCTGATGCTCGGCACGGCGCCGCCGGGTCACGTCCGGTGGCGACGATATCAAGCCCGGCGGAACACGCGCTGACGCTCGCAGATTTGCTGCGCGGCGCGCTGCATGCGAGCCTCGAAAATCTCGTTGGTCTTGCGGGTGAGGAAGGCGAGCGCGGCGGTCATCTGAAGTCCCTGTTTCAACTTCATTAACCATTACTGCAACATTAGGCCGGTCGGCCATTGGCCGAAGTGACAGGCGTCACAGCATTGCGCTTTGATGTAAATAACTGAAATTGCTTGCCATTCCTGCACGCCGAGCCGCGATCAATGCTCTCGGCGCCGGGCCTTTGGATAACGGCCTGGTCACCGTGTGGCGCCCCGGAATGACGGCGGCTGTCCTGCCGCCAGCGCGGGATAGTCGGTGTAACCCGCCGCCCCGCCGCCATAGAAGGTCTTGCGGTCGGGCACGTTGAACGGGCCGCCGCGGCGGAAACGTTCGGGCAGATCCGGATTGGCAAGGAACAGAGCGGCAAACGAGACGAGGTCGGCGGCACCCTCGCGGATCACCGCATTGGCGCGCGCAAGGTCATAGCCCTTGTTGGCGATCAGCGCGCCACCCCAGATCTTTCGGAAGAAGCGGATGTCCGGCACCTCGCCCGCCGGAACAGGGTCGCCGGGCGCCGGCTCGACGATGTGCAGATAAGCGAGCTCGAGCCGGTTGAGCTCGTTGACCGCTGTCGCGAATGTCGCTGCCGGATTGCTATCGCGCATGTCGTTGAACGGATTGGTCGGCGACAGCCGCACGCCGACGCGCGCCGCGCCCCATTCGGCGACAACGGCCTCCATGACCTCGAACAGAAAGCGCGCGCGATTGAGCGGCGAGCCGCCGTAACGATCGGTGCGCTTGTTGCTGCCATCGCGCAAGAACTGATCGATCAGATAGCCGTTGGCGCCGTGCACCTCGACGCCGTCGAAGCCGGCCGCGCGCGCATGGTGTGCACCGCGCCGGTAGTCCTCGACCACGCTTGCGATCTCCGCCGCCTCGAGCGCGCGCGGCGTCACATAGTCCTTCATGCCCTCGAGCGTCCACGCCTGTCCCTTCGGCGCGATCGCCGACGGCGCGACCGGGAGCGCGCCGCCGGGCTGCAGCACCGGATGCGAGATCCGCCCGACATGCCAGAGCTGCAAAAACATCCTCCCGCCGGCCCGATGCACCGCCTCGGTCACGAGTTTCCAGCCTTCGACCTGTTCGGCGCTGTGAATGCCCGGCGTGCCCGGATAGCCGAGCCCTTGCGGCGAGACTTGCGTCGCTTCGCTCACGATCAGGCCGGCGCCGGCGCGTTGCGCATAATACGTCGCATTCATCGCCGTCGGCACATTGCCCGGCCCGGCACGATTGCGCGTCATCGGCGCCATCACCACGCGATTGGGCAAGGTGAGGGGACCCAGGGCGAACGGGGAAAGAATATCCGTACCGCTCATCGTCACTCCGTTGCCGCGTTTGCGATCAGGCAGCACGTATAGGGGATAATCTGCAGCCCTGCCATGGCGCGCTCGATCGCGAGACGCCGATCATGCTCTGTGCCGCGTCGGCCATTAGTCAAAGCGCATCCTTCGCTGCGACACGCGGCACAGGCACCGGCACCGGATGTTGCGATGGGCCGCGGCAGCGGCGGGAACCCGGCGGGGCTCCGCTCGTTTAGGTCGCGGAGGCGACACTCCCGTATGAGGAAAGAATGAGCTTTGGAAGCCCGTTAGGACAAACATTGCGCGCAGTTATGCTGGGGGCGACCGTCCTCGCTGCAATTCCCGGGGCGCAGGCGCAGGAAATCGATTTCAGCCGCATCGGCGCGTTCGAATCCATGGGCGCGGGAACCGTTCGCGGCGGCTCGCCGCCTAAGACACTGGTTGATGACGACGAGCAGCACGCGGTATTCCTGACCATCTGGGATTCCGATACCGACGCCAGGGTCTATTGGAAGCCGCTCGATGGCGGTGCGCCGCAAAGCACCGTCATGCACGGCACCGGCGTGCGGGTTTTCCAAACCGACGGCGAATTCAAGATCCAGGCGCTCGGTGAGAACAGTGAGCGCGTCAAATACGATTACGTTCTGCTGCGTCTGAGAAAACGCGTAAGCTGACCCAATGCTGATGACCTGCGACGGTGCAATTAATGCCCGGCCTCCGCTGGGCAGGAGCAACAACTGCATCACCGTCGATCCGGTGGAAAACAATCAGCTGGTCACGCGGCTGCAAGACGAAGCCCTGGTTTACGCGACCGTCGGCGACGATCCGATCGAACGGTACTTGTGATCGGCGCGTCTGTGGCAAAGCTGATTTTTCAGCTGGGGCGCGCCGAGCGGCTGCGGCCTCTTGGTTTTCACTTTCGGTCACGCGCTGCGGGCAGTATTCTCTGATACCGGGGCCGGGAAGGCCAAGGCAGATGGCCGAGGAGTCCGTCATGTCCATGCAGGAACGCAAGCTCGTGCATTCCGACATCAAGCCGGAAAACCCGCCGGAACGCGCGGCGCATTATCTTGACGTGCCCAACATGCCCTGGGAGGCAACGAAGTTTCCCGGCATAAAGATCAAGGTCCTCTATACGGACGATAGCGGGATCACGACGGCTTTGTTCAAGCTCGATCCGGGTGCCGTCGTGCCGCTGCACGAGCACACCGCGCTCGAACAGACCTATGTCATCGAGGGCTCGCTGGAGGACCACGAAGGCAAATGCGGACCCGGTCAATTCGTCTGGCGCCCCGCCGGCAATCAGCACGAGGCGGTTGCGCCCAACGGCGCCGTGCTGCTCGGCTTTTTTCTCAGGCCCAATCGCTTCGCCTATGGCGAAAAGTTTTTTACCGCGCCGGGCGAACGGTAACCGCTTCTCAACGCGGCTGTCGAATCAGGCGCGTGTTGGATTCTGCGTTAGTCGAAATGCAGGCCGCTCTTCTTGACCACGTCGGGCCAGCGCGCGGCTTGCTGCTGGATGAATGACGCGAGCTCGGCTGGCGTGCTGGTGGCGGGGCCGAGGCCGACCGCATCGGCGCGCGCCTTCACATCCGGATCGCTGAGGATTTTTGCGACCTCCCGCGAAAGCTTGTCGATGATCGGCGCCGGCGTGTTACGCGGGGCGACGAGACCGAGCCACACCGTCACGTCACCGAGATCGACGCCGGCGGCTTGCGGCAGCGTCGGCAGATCAGGAATCGCCGGAAAGGGGCGGGCGTCAAGTTTCGCGAGCGCACGCAGATCGCCGGACTTGATCAGCGGCAGTACGGCCGACGGTCCATCGAAGACGAAATCGACGCTGCGCGTGAGGATCGCATGGGCGACTTCGGCGCTGCCATTATAGGGCAACAGCACGGTATCGATCCCGGCTTTGTCGTTGAACAGAACACAGGTGAGCTTGGTCGTAATCGTGCCGGCGCCGCAATTGATCTTTCCGGGCGCGGCTTTGGCCATGGCGATCAGGTCTTTCGCCGTTTTGATGTCGCTCGCGGCATTGACAACGAGCAGGCCGATGGTCTTCGCAACGAGGGTGATCGGCGCAAAATCTTTGGCTGGATCATAGGGCAGCTTGCTGTAGAGATATTGGTTCATCACCAGAGTGGAATCGATCGCCATCAACAGCGTGTAGCCGTCAGGCGCGCTTTTGGCGACCAGCTCGGCGCCGATGACCGTGTTGGCGCCCGGGCGGTTGTCGATCACGACGCCCTGGCCGAAATCGGCGCTCATCTTGTCGCCAATCAGTCGCGCCATCACGTCGGACGGCCCGCCGGTCGGAAACGGCACGACGATATGGATTGGCCGATTGGGATAATTGTCTTGTGCGAGTGTCGGTGTGGCGATGAGTCCAGCGATGAGCACAAAAGCGGCCCGGCCGATGCGGCGCATGAGAAGCTCTCCAGCGAATTGACGCTCCATTGAGCCTGACATTGCGCCGGAGAGCTAAGGCCTATCGGGTATTGGTATTGCCCATTCCGGTTCCGTTCATGCCGGTTGTCCCGGTCCCGGTCGAACCAGGGGCCGTGCCGTTACCGTTCAATCAGGGCGTCCCGGCTGTCCCAAGCCCGGGCCCGCTGTTCTCCGGCGCGCTGCCATCTTTGATGGCGAAGATCTTTCCGGTCTCGACGCGGGTGACCGGAATGTCGCTCTCTTACAATATCGGCGTGCCGATCTTCGGCGGCTTCGCGCCGTTCTTCGCGCAGTCGCTGATCGATCTCACCGGCTCAAAGCTCGCGCCGAGCTATTACATGATCGCAACGGCGCTCCTGAGCCTTGTTGCGCTTGTTGTGCTGTACCGGCGGTCTAAGATTTGGGACGATGCGCGAAGGTTGCGGCAGCGTCCGCCCGTTCTTGCGCAAGCGACGCGGGAATCCAGGTTGTCGATGCCCGATTTCGCCGGGTTGAACGGCCGCTACGACGCTTACCGCCAGCCCTTCATCGGTAATTCGAGCTTGCCGGTGGCGCGGTCTTCCGGCCAGACCGAGACATATTGCTTGCCCTGCAGCTGGATCAGGAAGGTCGAGGCCAGCGTGTTCTGCCCGGTGCCGTCGAACTTCACGCCGTTATAGCCGATCATCAGCTGATCGGCTTTGAGGTCGGTGGCGTTGAGCGCCTCGCGGATCTGTTCAGCGTCCGTCGAGCCGGCGCGATTGATCGCGTCTGCAAGCACGAACAGGCCCTGCATCCACCGCGCGCTGGTATCGTCGAGATCGCGGTTATATTTGGCGCGAAACATCTGATTGACGATGTAGCTGTTGCTGCCGGGCTTGCCGATATCGAAGGCGCTGCGGTTGATCGCGCCCTGCGCCAGATCGCCGACGGCGGGAATGAAGCTCGGATCCGAGAAGCCGGAATCATCGCCAATGATGATCGGCGGCAAGTAGTCGAGATTCTTCATCGTCCTGAAATAGAGGATGCTGTCGGCGGTATAGCTGACAAAGATTACCGCATCCGGATTGGCCGATTTGAGCTGGAGCACCTGCGCCGAAACGTCGGGACTATTGGCGTTGTAGCTGATATGCGCCGACACGTTGATATTGGCGTTCTTGGCCGCTTCCAACAGGCTCGCGGCAACCGAAGTGCCGTAGTCGGTGTTCTCGTTGACGATCGCGATCGAATCGAGCTTGCGGCCGGATTTCTTCACGTCGTTGAGAAATTGCGTATAGGCCTTGCCGAAATCCGGCGCGATCGGCGTGGTGCGGAAGGTGAATTTGAAGCCGCGGCCGGTGATATTGGCAGCAACCGAATCGGCGACCAGAAACGGTACCGCCTGCCGCTCCGCGACGGCGGTGGCAACCAGCGACACCGAGGACTGGTATGAGCCGAGCATGGCGGCGACATGATCTTCCGAGATCAGCCGCAGCGTCTGCTGCTGGGCGACTTGCGGATTGCCCTGATGATCGGCCTCGTCGAGCACGATCTTGGCGCCGCCGAGCTTGGGCAGGCCGGCGGTTGCCGCAAGCGGCATGGCCTTGAGCTCCGGATGCGCCGTGTTGATGATCTCGGCGCCGAGTTCGACCGCCTCCTTCGCCGACTGGCCGGCGCTCGCCGAATTTCCGGTGAGCGGGAAGATGACGCCGATCTTCACGGATTCGGCGGCGTGGGCCGGAAGAATGATGGCGGCGAACATCGTTGCGACGGCGAACCAGGCTTTGCTCATTGTGCGCCTCCCGGATGGTTGAGGTTCATTCGCGGGCATTGCGGTGGACAAGTCAACATATACCGCGTCAATAGCAATGATCGCCAGCCGGCGGGATGGTCCTGTAGGCGTTCGAACAATGCCGGTTGCGAGCAAGGGGCGGCGGTTCGTTGAGTTCAATTCCTCGCCGCTGTCATGGGACTGTCGATGAAAGGACGGCTGCAGAACACAGCCATTTGGGAACGGGCAAGCCGCATCCCTACCCGGGCTATCCGCCCGCCACGTTGACGGTCTAGACTTTGCGTGCCTCAGCGTCATTCGAAGGTATCCGCCATGCATGCTCCCGCCCCGTCGCTTGCCGCGCGCCGCGCGATGTACAACAACAATAAGATCCAGATCGGCCTGTTCGGCGCCAATTGCTCGTCGGGTCGCGCGGTGACACTGGTGCGCGAGCGTTGGTCGGGCACTTGGGCCGACAACAAAAGGCTCGCTCAGCTGGCGGATGAGATCGGCATCGATTTCATGCTGCCGATCGGCCGCTGGAAGGGCTATGGCGGCGACACCGATTATCAGGGCGAGACGCTTGAGACGATCACCTGGGCCACTGCGCTCCTTGCGCTCACCAAGCGCATCACCGTGTTCGGCACCGTGCATGCGCCGATCTTCAACCCGATCGTCGCCGCCAAGCAGATGGTCACCGCCGACCATGTCGGCGAGGGCCGCTTCGGCCTCAATATCGTGGTCGGCTGGAACGAAGGCGAGTTCGACATGTTCGGCGTCGCGCAGCGCGAGCACGACGCGCGCTACGACTATGCGCAGGAATGGATCGACGTGATCAAGATGATCTAGTCCGACCGGGAGGATTTCGACTTCCGGGGCAAATATCTCAACATGAAAGGCGTCCGCGGCAAGCCGAAGCCTTATGGCGGCACGCGGCCGCTGATCATGAATGCCGGGGCGTCCGCCGTCGGCCAGGCTTTCGCGGTGAGGAATTGCGATGCGTTTTTTCTGCAAGCCTCGCGCACCTCGCTTGCGGACACCGCGCAGAAGGTCAAGAACGCGCAAAACGCAGCGCGCGCGCAAGGTCGCGAGATCGGCTGCTATACGGTCGGCGTCGTCAGCTGCCGACCGACCAGGAAGGCGGCGGAAGACTATTTCCACCACTGCATCGTCGAGCATGCCGACTGGTCGGCGGTCGACAGCATTTTGGCGATGAAAAACATCTCGCCGCAGACCGTGCCGATGGAAGAATTCCTCACCCAGCGCCGCCATTATGCGCAGGGCATGGGCGGCTTGCCGATCGTCGGCGATCCCGATTTTGTCGCAGCCCAGATCGCCGATCTGGCAAAGGCCGGCCTCACCGGCATCGGCCTTTCGCTGGTGAACTACGCCGACGAGCTGCCCTATTTCGCCGACGAAGTGATCGGGCGGCTGGAGCGCATGGGCTTAAGGGAGAAGATACGCTCCTAATTCCGTCATCCACGAGCGCCCTTCGCGGCTCGCTTCGCTCGCACCTCAGAGTCTGACTCAAAAATGATATGCGTATTTTCAGGCTCTGGCGAGGCGTTGGCAGATCAAGCGGATGTGGGCGATGAGGATCCAAGCCTCGGCGCTGGCGAT
>JAJPJB010000002.1 GCA_021324465.1 Hyphomicrobiaceae bacterium | reverse complement strand
CCGTATCTGCGTTTCCCGGGCGCAGCGCAGCGCGGAACGAAGTGGAGCGGTGCGCTGCCGACCCGGGATCGTCACAGGCTCCGCGCTCTTGGCACGCGCCACGCTTGGGAAGGCCCCGGATCAGCGGTGCACCACTTCGTGCTGCACCGCATCCGGGGAACGTCACGTTGTTTGTTTCCCGGGCGCGGCGCCGTACGCGCGGCGTCGTATCTGCGTTTCCCGGGCGCAGCGCAGCGCGGAACGAAGTGGAGCGGTGCGCTGCCGACCCGGGATCGTCACAGGCTCCGCGCTCTTGGCACGCGCCATGCTTGGGAAGGCCCCGGATCAGCGGTGCACCGTTCCGCTTCGCTCCACGCTGCACCGCATCCGGGGAACGTCACGTTGTTTGTTTCCCGGGCGCAGCGAGGCGCCGCAGCGGGTCGAAGGCGCGCGTGAGCGCGCCGGTGGCGCTGCAACTGCGTCCGCGGAACGTCGTGTGTGGCACCGAGTGGGGTGCAACGCGCGGGCCGATTTAGCGCAAGACCTATCGCGCCTCATGTTTTAAGCTGCGCAATCGGCTTCGACACGTCCGGGAGTGTCTTGGCATGCGTGCGACAATCAAAGGAAAGGCGAGTGGCGTCACGGCGCCGCAGGCCGAGGCTACGGAACCGGCGCAGCCGGTCGCAGCGCCCGAATGGGAAAGCGATTTGTTTCTTACCTGTGTTCTTGGCGCGGTTCTCTTGGCGATCTTTCTGCTCTGGCAGCTTTTCTGACATTCGGCAGCCGGCCTGCCGCATCAACTCGGGAACATGCGCAGGCGCTGTTCGTTGTGCTCCCAGGGCGACGGCGCTTTCCGCGAGCCCGCCATGACGGATCAAGCCTTCACAATCACCGCCTATGCGGCGATGCTGTTCACGCTTGTGGTGACACTCACCGCCATTGCCGGGCTTGTCGAACGGCTGACCTGAGGTACTGCGCGAGCGCTTGCGGCCAGGGCTGGCGCGCGATGCCGAGCCGCCTGCGATTGGAGTCCACCGCGCTGCGATAGACATCGAAATAGGCTTGCGGCGCGGCTGCGGCGTCGCCGCGCAGGATCGCCTCGGTGCAAGCGAACTGCGCGCGCACGGCGGCCGCGCGCTTTTCCTCGATCATGCGGCGCGCTTCGGCTGCGGTCAGCCTGCCGGTCGCGGCGAGCAGGAGGCGTGCGGCGATCACTTCGCGCGCGGCAAGGCCGAGCGCAAAGACGTCCGGCTGCGCTTTCTTGCGCCGCTTGAGCAGACCGATCAGCAATTTGGCGCGGCGTTTCAGTGCCACGGTGATTGCCTCCGAGCAATTGCAGCGCAAGACAAACCCGACTTGGCCGGATCGGGTTCCCCGCTTGCATTCAGTGCGAGGTCTGCGCCACCGGTTTCGCCGGCTTCTTTTGCGCCGCGGCGATAGGCTGCGGCGTGGCCGCGAGCGCCGAAGATGACGAGGGCGTATAATGGACGTTGCTGCCGGTGGGCTTGCCGGTCTTGCCTTGCCCGTCGGTCTTGCCGTTGTCGACGGCGGGTTGCGCGATCACCGCTTTGCCGTCGGGTTTGGCCGCTTCCCTGCTCGCTTCCTTCTTCTTCGCCTTCTTCTTGACCGGGGCGGCCTCGGCGGCGGCCTGCAGCGCCGCGATCTGCGCTTCTGTCTTGGTCGGCCCGGCATAGACGACGACCGGCGTCACCGGCCCGGGATCGGGCAACAGGCTCAGATTCTTCGGCGTCGGCGCGCGCAATGCCGACA
This sequence comes from Hyphomicrobiaceae bacterium, assembly GCA_021324465.1. Taxonomy (GTDB): domain Bacteria; phylum Pseudomonadota; class Alphaproteobacteria; order Rhizobiales; family Xanthobacteraceae; genus BOG-931. Next base: position 2,633 of record JAJPJB010000002.1, on the reverse strand, counting down.
GCAGGACCGAGAATTGCGGCGTGGCGCTGTCGGTCGTCGTCGCGCTGTTGGCGTCCGGTGCATCGGGATCGTCTTCTTCGCTTGCCGGACGTTTGCGATGCGGGCCGCACATGTCGTCTTTCAGGTTCGGCGGCGGCGCATCCATGGCGGCGAGCTGGTCGACGGTGCCCAGCGAGGGGGTCAGCCATGACAGCGGATTTTGCGTAAAGCCGCTTTCGAGAAGCTCGGCGGCCTTCACGGCGCGCACCGTCGACGATGGCGCGCCCAGCACGACCGCGATCAGCTGCTTGTTGTCGCGCGTCGCGGTCGCCACCAGGTTGAAGCCCGAGGCACAGATGAAGCCGGTCTTCATGCCGTCCGCGCCCGGATAGCGGCCAAGCAGCGGGTTGTAATTGCGTACCACGCGGCGGCCGAATTTGATCGCCGGCACGTGCCAATAGAAACTGTATTGCGGGAATTCGCGGATGAGCGCGCGCGCCAGAATGGCAAGATCGCGCGCCGACATGATCTGCCCGTCCGCCGGCAGCCCGTTCGGATTGACGAAATTCGATTCGGTCATGCCGAGGCGATGTGCGGTCTCGGTCATCGCTTCGGCGAAATTGTCGACCGAGCCGGCGATGCCTTCGGCGAGCAGCACCGCCATGTCGTTTGCCGACTTCACCATCATCATCTTCAGCGCATTGTCGACGGTGACCTGCGTGCCGACCGGAAAGCCCATTTTGGTCGGCGCCTGCGCGGCGGCATTGGGCGATACCGTAAACAATGTGTCGGGCGTGATGCGGCCGTCGCGGATGGCGCTCAACGTCATGTACAGCGTCATCAGCTTGGTCGTCGATGCCGGATACCAGGGATAGGCGGCATTTTCAGCGCGCAGCACTTTGCCGCTTTGCGCATCGACCAGGATCAAGGCCATGGCATCGGCAGGCGAGACCGCGCCGACCGCGGCTGCGGCCGCCGTGAAGGCACCCAACACAAGGCCGAGCAGGCGCGCCCGGAGGTAAGCTTTACAAATCACGTGTCGCGGTCCGTTCGGTTGGCCGGGCCCGGCTGAAGAGAACGGGCCGCTGTTCGGTTCACGAGGCGTGGGGCGCATCACTATCTAAGCCGAAGCAGGGCTCGAAGGCAAAGGCGAACACCGGTATCGTTGGCTCTGTGGATCGGCGGCGCGCCGGCCGATCCGGGTAAGCCGAGGAAAAGCAACGTAAAACGACAAAAATTCGGCAACGGGCCAGCAGCGCATAGCGAACGACACCATCAATGCTGTGGATCAGTCCATACACACAGAGAGCGGCCGCCCGGGCGGATTTGTCCGCTGATCGCGCAGTCTGCAGCCATGCGGTCAATGGATATTTGGCGCTTACCAGCGTCCTTTCTTACATATATGAGCGGATGCAACCGAAGGAGCGATCATGACAGCCTGCATCGTGGGATGGGCGCATACGCCCTTTGGCAAGCTGGCGGATGAGACCGTGGAAAGCCTTGTGGTGCGGGTCGCCGGCGAGGCCTTGGCCGATGCGGGAATTGGCGCAAAAGAGGTCGATGAAATCGTCCTTGGACATTTCAACGCGGGCTTCTCGGCGCAGGATTTTACCGCTTCGCTGGTGCTGCAGGCCTCGCCCGATCTGCGCTTCAAGCGCGCCACGCGGGTGGAGAATGCCTGCGCGACCGGCTCGGCCGCCGTGCATCAGGGGCTCAAATCGATTGCGGCAAGGAGCGCGCGCATCGTGCTCGTGGTCGGCGTCGAACAGATGACCACGACGCCGCCGGCCGAGATCGGCCGCAATCTGCTCAAGGCGTCCTATGTGCGCGAAGAGGCCGATATCGACGGCGGCTTTGCCGGCATTTTCGGCAAGATTGCCGGTCTCTATTTCCAGCGCCACGGCGATAATTCGGACGCGCTCGCGCGCATCGCGGCTAAGAACCACAAGAACGGCGTCGGCAATCCCTATGCGCAGATCCGCAAGGATCTCGGCTACGAGTTCTGCCGCGCCGAGAGCGACAAGAACCCGATCGTGGCGGGCCCGCTCAAGCGCACCGATTGCTCGCTGGTCTCGGACGGGGCGGCGGCCTTGGTGCTGACCGATGTGGAGACCGCACTGACCATGCACAAGGCCGTGGTGTTCCGCGCCGCGCAGCATGTGCAGGATTTTTTGCCGATGTCGAAGCGCGACATTCTCAAGTTCGAGGGCTGCGCCGTCGCCTGGCAGCGGGCGTTGGCGCAAGCCGGCACCACGCTCAACGATCTCTCCTTCGCCGAAGTGCACGACTGCTTCACCATCGCCGAGTTGATCGAGTATGAGGCGATGGGACTTGCGGGCGAAGGCCAGGGCGCGCGGGTGATTGCCGACGGCATCAGCGCCAAGGACGGCAAGCTGCCGATCAACCCGTCCGGCGGCCTGAAAGCCAAGGGCCATCCGATCGGCGCGACCGGCGTGTCGATGCATGCGATCACGGCGATGCAGCTCACCGGCAACGCGGGCGACATGCAGATCAAGGACGCCAGGCTCGGCGGCATTTTCAATATGGGCGGCGCCGCGGTGGCGAATTACGTCAGCATTCTGGAAAGGTTACGATAACAGCGTTTGCGGACTTGGTGCAGCGCGCAGCGGTGCAGCGCTGTTGCGGGATCGTTT
>JAJPJB010000045.1 GCA_021324465.1 Hyphomicrobiaceae bacterium | reverse complement strand
TGGCCGGACTGAAAGCGAAAGCCGGCATCGCGCGTCGTCTTGAAGCTGAACAGCGTCGGCGTCCAATGCCGCACCTCCAGAACTTGTTCTTTGTTGAACGCCGTCATCGTCTTTCCGTGCTCCGATCGATTCCACGTTGGCACGGAGATGCACTGGCCGATTGCCCGATCCAATCGAAAGCACGAACACTTGGTCGATTAGTTTCCAAAATCTATCCTCGCTCCGCGTCAAACAGATCTAGGCGCGCAATTAATTGCGCCGCGGAGGATTCGTTTTCCTTTATTGGGCGCCTAAAACCATCGCCGCGAATCGGCTCGGAGTGTCTGCTGTCAGACCAGATTCACCCACGTCCTTTCGTCAACGGGCCGGCAAATGAAGCCGCGCCTTCGCCTGACGGCACAACGCTTCATTTGAAGCTCGACACGGGCGCCGTCTGCAGCCTACCCGCCGAGCAACTGCGCGCGGCGTGCCGTTGTGCGCATTGCCGGCGCGCGCAGATCGATGGCGTCTTCACCTCGGAATTTCGATCGGTCAGCATTGTGCGTGTCGCATCAATCGGAAATTACGCCGTGAATATTGAATTTTCCGACGGTCACGCCCGCGGCATCTATCCGTGGTCCTATCTGGCAGAGCTTGCGGCCGACTTACCGCATTGATCCGGACGTCGCACGGTTGAAGCCGTAAACGTTTGATCTCAATCAGCAATTTACGAAGGGGGGTGGCACGGAGCTTGCATTTTTCAAGGCGCCTTCTCACGTCGGAGTTCCGGATGACGGTCTTGACGGCTGCTTCAGCGTCCGATCTCAAGGGAACCACGCAAGGGCGATCTGCCGAATCCCCGGGCAAAGCCAGCCGCGCGCTGATGCTCACGGAAAGCCCGCGCGCGCTTGGCGGACCGCCATCGCTTCTTCAACATCTGTCTGCTGTTGAGCGCGAAATTGTGCTGCGGCAGGGGCGTCGGCGCGTATTCTATCGTGGCCAGACGCTATTCAGTCAGGGCTCGCGTCACGACGGTATTTTTCTGATCGAAACCGGACGTATCCGCGTATTCTATACCGCGCCGTCGCAGCGCGAGATCACCTTGGCCTATTGGCTTCCTGGGCATTTCGTCGGCGGCCCCGAAATATTCGGCGGCGGCATGCACCAATGGTCCGGCGTCGCCAGCAGCAACAGTAGCGTCGTGCATCTTCCAGGCAAGACCTTGCGCCAACTCGTAGTGGAAGTGCCACGCCTTGCCATCGGTCTGATTGAGGGACTGACCTTCAAGGGCAAATGCTATTCGGCGCTGGCCCAGATGCTCGGCACGCGCTCCGTTACTGAACGTCTTGCTCAGCTCCTGCTGCACCTGGTCGATCTCTATGGCGTCGAGGATGACAAGGGCGCTTTGATCAGCGGTGCGTTCACCCATGCCGATCTCGCGCACATGGTCGGTGCAACCCGGCAATGGGTCACCATCAGTCTTAAGCGCTTGCAAGACAAAGATGTGCTGATCTCCGACAAGTCGCGAATCATCATCCGCCGGCCGGACGTGCTGAAAGAGATGCGCGGACAAGGCGATTAATTGATCTCTGCCTAAGACGGCGGCTCATGCCAAGCCAATTGCACAGGACGTTGCACAACTTGTGGGCAGGCGAGCTTTTGCGGCAACTAATCGACCGACCGACCAGAGCCAAAATTGCTTACGAGACGACATGTCCGAGAATGCGCGCGGGAGAAGCGCCCGGGCCAACACAGCAGCAAGGGATCAGCAATGGACCTCCTTTCACACCGTCGCCTCTTCGTCCTGCCAATTATTGCTCTGATTGGCGGCTTGAGCACCGGCACCTTGCGGGCGCAGCAGGTCGTCACGGTTGGCATGGGAATACAGAACACGACGACCAACACCGTGACGACGGGAGCCGTCATTCGTCAGCTGAATCTCTTTGATCAATATCTGCCGAAGGACGGCAAATACGCCAACATTCGTTTCCAGCTCGATTGGGAGAATTTCACATCCGGTCCGCCCGTGACCAACGCCATGATGGCGAACAAGCTGCAGTTCGGCACGATGGGCGATTATCCTCTTATCGTGAACGGCTTCACCTTCCAGAACAATCCGGACAGCAAGAGCCGCTTGATTGCCGTCGACGCATATAATCTGTTCGGCTCCGGCAATGGCGTGGTCGTTCACAAGGATTCAGCCTATTATCAGCTGTCAGATCTCAAAGGAAAGGTCGTCAGCGTCCCCTTCGGGTCCGCTGCGCACGGCATGCTGCTGAAGGCCATGCAGGACCGCGGGTGGCCGGCCGATTACTTTCAGCTCGTCAATCAGAGTCCTGAAGTCGGTTCGACCAATCTCCAAGAACAAAAAATCGATGCTCACGCGGACTTCGTGCCGTTCGCGGAGTTGCTGCCGTTCCGCGGCTTCGCGCGCAAAATTTTCGACGGCGCAGAGACCAATCTGCCGACCTGGCATGGCGTCGTGGTCCGCACCGATTTTGCGGAAAAGTATCCAGAGGTGGTTGTGGCCTATATCAAGGCGATCATTGCGGCCGACAAGTGGGTGCGCTCGGATCCGAAGACCGCGGCCGAAAAGATCGAGCAGTGGACCGGCATCAATAAAGAGGTCGTCTACATCTTTCTCGGCCCTGGCGGCGTCATGACCATGGATCCGACCATAAAGCCGGTCTTGATCCAGGCTGCCGCGCGGGACGCCAAGGTTCTGCAGAATTTGGGCCGCATGCAGGACTTCGACGTCAACAAATGGGTCGACGACAGCTACATCCGCAAGGCCTATGGCGAACTGAGGCTTGATTACGATGCAGAGCTGAAGAAGACGGACAACTATGAAGTTACGGGCCACGACGCATTCTGCAAAAAGCCGATCACCGAGCCGCGCAAAGCCGGCGAGGTGTGGGTGGATGGCGAAGGCATCATGCCGTTCTCCAGTGCTGCCTGCACGCTTGGCGCCTATGCTGACTTCGTTGCCAAAGGCAAGAAGATCGATGTGGCCTACGTGTTTGATACGGCACGCGGCATAAAACTGTTCGCCAATCTTGCCTTCTACGCCACCGGCTCGGGCGGTAATGCAATCGCGCCGTTTCTGCTGAAGAAAGACGCGGAGGACTTTGCGGCCAAGAACGGCGGCAAGGTCCTGAGCTTCGAAGAGGCGCTGAAAGCCGTCGGCAGCGGAGGTTGAGACGTGAAACGTGCCGTTCTGATGCGGTCACTACCGGCGCCCGCTCCGGCAGCACTTCCCTCCCCTGTGCTGGCGCCGCAAATGCAACCGCCTGCGCCAAACGTCGCTTCCGAGCAATCGCTCTTTCGCATAAACGCCATCGTCAGGCATTGGCTTTTACAACATCGCGACCAAATACGTACCCTCGCCATCGGCGCCGTGTCGCTGGCTCTCTTTCTGTTGAGCTGGCATTTCTTGGCGACTTATCGCGTGAGCTTCCATGTCCGGTTTACCAATGTCCCTACGCCGGTCCAGGTCTTTCAGAGTCTTGCGCGCGCGGCGCATAACGGAAGACTGCTCCAGCACGTTGTTCTGAGTTGCCGTCGCATCGCACTCGGCTTCATCATCGCAACACTGATCGCGGTGCCGCTGGGGCTTGTGATGGGCCGCTTCCGCTTCGCGCGTGACGTCATCTTTCCGATCTCCGAGGTGCTGCGGCCGATACCAGCGATCGCCTGGGTGCCGATGTCCATCATGTTATGGCCATCGAACGAAGAAAGCATCGTTTTCATCACGTTCATCGGCTCGTTCTTTCCAATCCTGTTGAACACCCTTCACGGCATGGCCAGCGTCGACCCGGTACTCGTGCGCGCCTCCCAATCTCTCGGCGCCAATGAGTTCGCAATCTTCCGAGAAGTCTATTTCCCTGCTTCGTTGCCGAGCATCTTCACCGGTCTCACCGTCGGCATGGGCGTGGCCTGGGTTTCGCTGATCGCCGCGGAAATGATCTCCGGCCAGTTCGGCATCGGCTACTTCACATGGGAGGCTTATTCGCTGGTCCAATATTCCGACATTGCGCTCGGCATGATTTGCATCGGCGTATTGGGCTTGAGCTCAAGCGCGATCATCCGGGGGATCGGGCGCATCGTCATGCCGTGGAAAACCAATACATGAGCGAGCAGACTGCCGGCGTAATCGACAACATTGCTGATGCCAGCGTTGCAAGTGGTAAGGGCCGCATCGAGGTCAGCCACTTTGGGCTCAGTTACGCGTCAGCCGAAGGTCCGATTGAGGCCGTCGCCGATGCCGGCATCGTGGTCGAGCCGGGAGAGTTTGTCTCGATTATTGGGCCGTCGGGATGCGGGAAATCGACGTTGCTCAACGCCGTCGCCGGCTTCCTCAAGCCTACGCGCGGCACCGTGCGGGTGGATGACGAGCCGGTCAACAGGCCCAGTGCCGATCGCGGAATGGTGTTTCAGCAATATTCGCTGTTTCCCTGGAAGACAGTGCGCGAAAATGTCGAGTTCGGCCTGAAGATGAAGGGCATGGAGCGCAGCCGGCGCGAAAGCGCGGCGCGCACCCTTCTCGGACTCGCCGGCCTCCTCGCTTTCGAGAACCAATATCCGGATCGGCTGTCGGGTGGCATGAAGCAGCGCGTTGGCATCGTGCGCGCCCTTGCGACCGGGCCGAAAGTTCTTTTGCTCGATGAGCCGTTCGGTGCCCTCGACGCACAGACGCGCATCATCATGCAACAGATCCTCACCAATATGTGGCAGCGCTTGAAGATTTCTGTCTTGTTCGTCACCCATGATATTGACGAGGCGATCTTCCTGTCCGATCGGGTCTATTGCATGACGGCCCGCCCGGGCACCATCAAAGCCGAAATCACGATCCCGCTGCCGCGGCCACGCCAACAGTCGATGATGATGTCCTCGGAATTTCTCGCGCTGCGCCGCGGTTTGATGTCCTTGATCAGCGAGGAGAGCCTCAAAGCCATGAGCGGCGAGGTGAACGACGACGCGCTCCAGGGTCTAACCATCGACACCCATGGGCACGCGCTGAGCGAGATGATCTGATGTCAATGATGAACTTCTCGACGGCGACGTACACGAGCCGGACCTCATGAACAAGCCGGTCCTCGCCTGGTCGCGCGCCGACAAGACCGCCCGGCTGGCGGCGACAACCCCAGCAACGGTCCGCGCGGAGGGCCGGGGCGTATCGACGGAAATAATCTGCCGTAGGGTCGCCGCCGGTGCGAGTACAATGCTATTTGCACGACGACAGTTATGCTCCTGAAGGCTGGTATGCTCGCGCTGAGCGCACGCTCGAACTGAGCAAACCATTCTTCATGGATTGATGACCGCCGACGACTGCTTGGCCGCCGAAGATGGTCAGAGACATATAATGAGGTCCACCCTATGCGGAGGCTCTTGCCGGGAATTCTTCTCTGTATCGCGATTACGATCGCCGCACTGTTCGTTGAGGCGATCGAGGTAGATATGGCCGGACAGCCCTATCTTGAGGCAATTGTGCTTGCGATCGTGCTTGGTGTTGCGGTCCGCACGGCATGGAAGCCGGGAGCGAGATGGAATCCAGGGATCTATGTCAGCACCAAATTCGTGCTGGAATGCGCCATAGTGATGTTGGGTGCTTCGGTGAGCGTCGGCACCGTGATGGCGCTTGGCCCGCGTTTAATCTTTGGCATTGCCGGCATCGTCGCGGTCGCGATCGGGGTCAGTTACATGATTTGCCGCGCCCTGGGCTTGCCGCCGCGGCTGTCGGTACTGATCGCTTGCGGCAATTCGATTTGCGGGAACTCAGCGATCGCGGCGGTAGCGCCGGTGATCGGCGCGGACGGCGACGATATCGCCTCTTCGATCTCTTTCACCGCCGTACTCGGAGTAATCGTCGTCCTCACGCTGCCGCTTCTGGCGCCGCTCCTGCATCTTTCGCTCACGCAATACGGCGTATTGGCAGGTCTGACCGTATATGCCGTGCCGCAAGTGTTGGCGGCGACCTTGCCGATCGGCGCGTTGAGCAATCAGGTCGGCACGGTGATCAAGCTCGTGCGGGTCCTGATGCTGGGGCCGGTCGTGCTCGGATTTTCGCTGTTCGCCAGCAGCTTGCGTCCAGCGCATTTGCGGCCGAACCACCGTCGGCCGGCACTGCATGAAATAGTGCCGTGGTTCATCGCCGGCTTCCTGGCCTTGATGGCGGCGCGTTCGCTCGGCTTGATCCCTCCGAGCGTTTTGGCGCCGCTGACGCGCACGGCGGCGTTGCTCACAACCGTCGCGATGGCCGGGCTCGGCTTAGGTGTCGATGTACGCGTCGTCGCCCGAACTGGTATTCGCGTGACACTCGCAGTGTCTGCCTCGCTGATCGTGCTCGGCATGATGAGCTACGCGCTCATCCTCGCATCGAAAATATCCTAGGCGGCCAACGCGAGCAGGGCGGCAGCGAGTATTGTGGCAACCCGGAGCGACACGAATACGAGCTTTACCTTGCGGTCGAGGACGTCGATCACTCACGCACCAAGACCAAGAGTCCACAAACCAACGGCATCTGCGAGCGCTTCCACAGAACGGTGCTCAACGAGTTTTACCGTGTCGCGTTCCGCAAAAAGGTGTATCGTTCGATCGACGAGTTGCAGACCGCCTCGATCTGTGGGTCCGCGAGTACAATGAACAGCGGCTACATCAGGGACGCTGGTGCTTTGGCAAAACGCCAATGCAAACCTTCCTGGACGCCAGGCCTGTCGCAAAGGAGAAAATGATCGCAGCCTGATCACCTCGGACAACAAAATCCGACCGCTCAACCAGGCACCAGCTGTCAGATCGAGTTGCGGCTAATACAGATCAGCGTCATCAGCTTGGCGCGGAAAGCCGAGGAGACATCTATTAGTTGCCGGCGCATTTTGCGTCGTGTTCTCGCTCATGGTTGGATACCGGGTCGGCCAATCGCTCGGGCTTGCCGCAACTGTTGCTGTACTCGCGCTGACGATCATGCTGTCGATGAAGCTGATCGGTTTCTTAATGCTCACCGTGCGCCACGAAGCTCTCAGCCAGATCCTTGGCCTGCTCGTATTGGAGAACGGGATTTTCCTGGGCGCCCAGATTCTCGTCCCAGGCATGCCAGTACTCATCGAGATCGTCATCCTGTTTGATTTGCTCATCGTCGTCGCCTGCTTCGGCGTCCTGATTCAATATCTGATTGCCCATGCCGGTGCTGCGGCAGTTTCCTCGGCAGCACGTTGACGTTTTGCGGCAACCGGAAGCACGGGTGCCCTTGCGAATTCGTAGGTTTCGCCATTCAGATCCGCTGCCAGGAATTGGCGGTCCGCTCGCCCATCGGATCCCTGATCCTGCTATTTCACAACTAGCACCGGACAACTTGCGTGGTGCAGAATTTTTTGCGCCCTACTCCCAATCATGCGGTCATAGAGCGTCGAGTGGCCACTGGCGCCGACGACAATCAAGTCCGACTCCAGATCTGTCGCGAGCTTGACGATGTCGCGCACTGGGTGTCCAGCTAGAACATGTGTGTGCAACTTGACTTGATTCGCTTCGGCTAGAGCGCGTGCCTGCTCAAGGATCTTGGTGAAGCGTAAAGTTGTCGTCTCGGATTGGCGCCCGCTCTCTTCAGCAAGCTCCGGCATATGGCCTCGCTCTTCGACAGAGACCATATGCAGCTCGGCCGAATCGCTCTTTGCGATTTGCAGCGCCAGTTTCAGAGCGTTGAAGGCGTGATCGGAACCGTCGTTAGCATGCAGGATTCGCGTGAACATCGCGGCGTCCTCCCGCTGACCGGACTTGCTTGTTCTTGCCCTTGCGCAAAGGCCAGGGAGGACAGATCGTGCGGCAACCTCCGACAAAATGCAATGAGGTATGCTGAGCACCTGAGGCTATCGAACAACCAGGACTGGGCAAGGAGCGAGATGAACAAGCCGGTCGGCTCGACTGCCCAGCATGCGCTCGTAAAGCTCTGAATGACCTGCTGAACCGATCACGAGGAGGTCAACCTTCAATTCTGCTGCGAGTTCGACGATATCACGGACAGGGTGTCCGGCAAGCACGTGGGTGTGCAGCTTCAGTCCTTGGTCCTCGGCCATTGCGCGCGCGCGACGGCCCTCCTGGAGCCAGAGCTTCGCCAGGAGTCATTGGCCCGTCGGGGCGATTGATGGCGAACTCCACCGCCGCGAACTTTCTACGGCGAACCGACAAAGGCGGCAATTGCTGAAATTCCGGGCATTCGGGCCAAGCGCCGCGTGCCGCACCATGGTCACCTGGGTGTCAATGAGCGTTGAAGCGGGACCCCAGTTTTCATCCAAAATTTGCACGCCGAAACACAACTAGTCGCAAGCAGATTGAGGGCGTCTCATCGCTGTTCACCCTCCACGGTTCCCGGCACGGCAGCATGACTGAACTCGAAGAGGCGGAACTGACTGATGGACAGGGCTGTGCGCTCTCGGGTCACAGGACGGTGCAAGCGTACAAGGGCTACGCCAAAGAAGCGATGCAGCGCGCGCTCGCGGTCACGCGCAAGCGTCACGCCCATCTGCTGATGCAACGGCAAATCTATGAACAGCAACAGGAAGGCCGCCGAGAGAAAGACGAAGCCGTGAACAAACGCCGCACAGAATTTGGAAATGGACGGTGAAATTGCATTCCGAAATGAACTGAATTGCGCGATCGGAACATACCGATTTCTCTCGCCAATGCTGAGGCTAGCGCTGGCTGGGGCGGAGGATTCGAACCTCCGCATGGCGGAATCAAAATCAGTTTTATTATCCAATCATTTCAACGTGCATTTGGAAAAAATCGGTCAAAATCCGCTCAAGCAAATTCAATAACTTGGCAGTCTTTTCCAAACGAGAGACAGCCGCGCAGGAAACCCGCGGCGGGCGCCGATGCTCGACATGCGCGCCACAGCACGCAAATTCTCGCCGCTCAGTCTGCGAAGGGATTAACGATGCGGACGCCGGCCTTTTCGAAATCGGCACGGTTGCGGGACACGATGATCAGGTTGTGGACAAGAGCGGTGGCGGCGATCAGGCTGTCCTTTATTGGCATGGCGCGGCCAGAGCCGCGAAGTTCGGCGAGCAGCTGCGCCCATCTCAGCCCCGTTTCACCCTCCCACGATAGACAATGCAATCGCCGAACGATCGCATCAAACCAATGCTCGAGCTCGGAACGCTTTTTGCCCCTGCGCAGCAGGAGAATGCCGAAGCGCAACTCACCGAGAATAATCGGGTCGACGGTGATATCGCTCTCATTGGCTCGCAGCCAGTTGACGACCCTCGAATTCGGTATCGGCTTGGTCGGTTCGCTCAGCACATTGGCGTCGACCAGAAACCTCACAGCACATCCGTCGACTCGGATTCAATCGGAACAAAGAAGCCTTTATGCGGACAGGACAGAAGCCAATCGACCAAACCATCATTTGGCGCCGCCGAACGGCGCCTTAGCCGGTAGTCGCCGCGGTCGAGGCGTTCGATTTCAAACTCCTGGCCCGCCTCGATGCGGTCTTGCTTGCGTATCTCAGCCGGCAAGACAATTTGGCCTTTGGAAGAAACAATCGTTTTCATGAATGTAAGATAACGTCTTACCTGGCGGAGTCAAATTCAAGGCGTCACCGATATATTGACATATGTCTCCATTTACGTTACATCGCGCAGTATGATTCGCATGTGGCGATTGACCGACGCGGGCGAGGACAATCTCGGCCTCGCTTGCACAGATGATGGCCTATCTCTCGGCCGCACGCCGCTGATCGAGCGGCGCGGCTCGAATTTTGTGGTGCGCGATAGCGGCGAAATCCAACGCTTGCTCAGCCGCGCCTATCGAACCGAAGCGACCGTCGATCGGCTCATGTCCGGACTTGCAAGCGTGGCCTCGGCTTTGGAGGCTGATGATCAATGCCTGGCACGGATCGCCGCCGTCCATTTGCAGCTTCCAGACCTGCCCGATCGGGCGGCGCGCGACAGCATGGAGGCTGAGGACAGTCTCATCAAGTTGGGCGACTGGAATCCCGCGCTGCATCCGCGCATCGGGGACGCCGCCCAATCCCGGATGGTTTGCGCCGACGGGAGCTTCCGGTGACGAATCATCACCGATCCAAATTGCACAAAACGACAATCCGGCATCGCGGTCAGATGCCGCGCAAAGCATTGGCGAAAACCGAGTGGTGCTTCCACCGGGAGAGCGCAACGACGAACTGGCCGACCTGCTGCAATGGATCGCCAATGCCAAACCGGCCGACGAAAAGGGCATCAGGGCCGAGATCAAACGGCACTACTATGACGTTGGCGATACCAGCGGCGGTGATGCCCTCAGCGCCGCCTTAGGCAACGTCCTCGGGCCAAGCGTCGCATACAAGGATCGTCAACGGATCCTCGACAGCATTGGACCTTATTCAATATCCGGTTCGGAGAGCGATCCGTCGACGGACCTGCTGATCGGCAGCAGTATCAAAACACGACCAATTTGATGTACAGGCTCAATTACTACACTGACAAGTTGGCTCTGTATGAAGGCAATGATGCGGGCGCAATCATCATTAATTCCTCCGACATAAGCCAGCGCGTCCTGAGCTTGGCGATCCCTAAAGGTTCCATGACCGCAGCTCAACGGGCCGCAATTGAAACAGCGCGTTTGCGGGCATACGCATTTGATATCGAACTCGTAGTGACCCCTTTCTAGGAGCGATCATGTACTGTCAGGTCTTTCTCAGAAATGGGACCGTCTACGTACCCACGATGGGGAAAATGGGCAAAGGGTTCTATCGCGCCATCGAGCCGGTCGCTGTCGTATCAGCGTGGAATGGCGAAGCGCTTCACCAAGCATTGAGGGCGACAATTACGCGTGGCAATCCAGACGTGCCAATGTTGAGCCGTCGTGAATGGCCAGCTCCCGTCGTATTGAAATATGCAGGCGTGAAAACGTGGTCGGCATTTGAACGCGGCATGCTGCCTTGGAGCATCGAGGAAGAAGCCGGTCGTTTCCAGATTGTCGGCAAGAGAAAACGATCTGACGGAACGTGGAAAAACGATCTAGAGCAGACAATCACTTTTCCTGCGGGGGCGGTGGTCGACGATGTCATCGAGCGCATGATCGCGATCGTGCAGGTCGCCGCAAGGTCCATTAGAACGTGACAAGAGTGAGTGGCCAGATTCAGCAACGTCCGGATGCAGCATTCAGAAATGTCCCTGGCGACAGAGTCCTCCAGCGTATTTCCGGTTCCACTCACTCCCATTCGTTTGCGCCGGGCGGCCTGTTCGTCATAGATGGCGTGATTGATGCCTTTGACCTCGTTGATGATGCGTCTCGCCAACGCACCGAGCAGACTTATGTCGAAGGATAGAAATCGGTGGTGGCGCCATCTGTCACCGGCTCCATAACCTGTCAATCAGCGACTCGTCCCTCGGAGACGCCCACAGAATCGCTTCGGCGAAACGCGTCCGCAGCGCTTGCAGCCAATCGCCCTTAGTTTTTGAAATAGCAGTACAGCGGCTCACTTCCGTAGTTGGGGCGCCATTGATCACAATTGCTGTTAAGGGCAGTGGAATCCGCATTTCCAAATGCATCCAAGAACACGTGCGAACCAAAGCCGCTTCCGTAGGCAATTCAGCATCTGAGCGCTGGCTGGGGCGGGAGGATTCGAACCTCCGCATGGCGGAATCAAAATCCGCTGCCTTACCACTTGGCTACGCCCCAAACGCCGTCGGATTATATGCCGTCGGATTAACCGCGGTCAGGCGGCCGTCGCGGCCGCGCTGTCCAGGCCGCCGCCGGCGGCCGGACCATAGCGACACAGTTCCGGCGGATCAATCTTATCATGCAACTGCCGTTAGGCCCGGTTCGGGCAGGCTCGGCGCCTGTTCCCGCCCACCGCGTCTAATGCCGTTATGGCGCCTGTTCCCGATTACAATGTCTTCGGCGTAAGATCAGCCGGCCCGCTTCGGTGCGACGCCACAGGACGAAACATGCGTGAGCACAATCCAGGTGCGACGGTCACGGTGCAGGACCAAGGCACCGTGCGCATCATCCGCATGAACCGGCCGGACAAGAAGAACGCGTTGACGCAACCGATGTACGCGGCGATGACATGCGCGCTGCGCGAGGCCGGGACCGACCCTGTGATCCGCTGCATCATGCTCGCCGGCGCGCCGCAGGCGTTCTGTGCCGGCAGCGATATCGGCGATTTCCAGAAACGCGCCGATGGCGGTCTCGAGCCGGTGACCGTCGATTTCCTGCATGCGCTGGCGCGCAACGAGAAGCCCTTGGTCGCCGCGGTCAACGGTGTCGCCGTCGGCATCGGCACGACCATGCTCTTGCACTGCGATCATGTCGTCGCTGCCAGCGGCGCAAGCTTCGCCACGCCGTTTCTGAAGCTCGGACTCATTCCGGAAGCGGCGTCGAGCCTGTTGGCACCGCTGCGGCTCGGCTATGCGCGCGCCTTCTCGCTTTTGGTGATGGGCCGGCCAATGACCGCCGTGGAGGCGAAGGAAGCGGGGCTGGTCAACGCCGTCGTCGATGCCGCCGCGGTCGAGGCGACGGCGCTCGAGGCGGCGCAGGAGATCGCGGCGCTGCCGCCGCATGCCGTCAAGCTCGCGCGCAAGCTGATGCGCGGCCAATATGAAGGTGTTGCCGAGCGGATCGAGATCGAAGCGGCCCATTTCAAGGAGCTCCTGAAGTCCGATGCGGCAAAAGCCGCCTTCGCGGCGTTTTTCACGCGCAAAAAGTGAAAGCCGATGTCGCTTGCTGGAAAAACGATGTTCATCACCGGCGCCTCGCGCGGCATCGGGCTTGCGATCGCGCTGCGCGCCGCGCGCGACGGCGCCAATATCGCGATCGCCGCAAAAACCGAGACGCCGCACCCGAAACTCGCCGGCACCATCCATACCGCGGCCGAAGCGATCGGGCGCGTCGGCGGCCGGGCGCTGCCGCTTGCCGTCGACATCCGCGATGAGGTTTTGGTCGCCGAGGCGCTCGCCAAGACCGCGGCGCATTTCGGCGGCATCGACATCGTGGTCAACAATGCCAGCGCCATTTCGCTTACGCCGGTGGCGCAGACCGACATCAAGCGGTTCGATCTGATGCATCAGGTCAATGCGCGCGGCACCTTTGTCGTCTCCAAGCTCGCGATTCCCTATCTGGCGAAGGCGGCCAATCCGCACATCCTGATGCTGTCGCCGCCGCTCGACATGAAGGCAAAGTGGTTTGCGCCGCACACCGCCTATTCGATGGCCAAGTTCGGCATGAGCATGGTCGTGCTCGGGCTCGCCGGCGAATTGCGCGCGCAGGGCGTTGCGGTGAACGCGCTGTGGCCGCGCACGCTCATTGCTACCGCCGCCGTGCAGAATTTGCTCGGCGGCGAAGCCATGATGCGGCGCGCGCGCAAGCCGGAGATCGTCGCCGACGCGGCCTGTGCCGTCTTCTCAAAATCAGCTCGGGAATTTACCGGAAATTTTCTGATCGACGACACGTTTCTCGGCCAAAACGGCGTCACCGACTTCGAGCGCTACCGTGTCGATCCGACCCAGGAGCTCGCCTACGACTTCTTCGTGCCGGATGACATTGCGCCGCCGTGAGTTGCGCAGAGCGCTCTCAAAGCCGGGCCGCGCCGCGGTCAAAATGACCCCGGTGCCGCGCTGTTCGGCGCCGGTGTCCATTGTTGCACGCCTGCACGGCGCCTGAGGAGTTTGCGGTCGGGGACGCCGCGGGGGCGACTGCTTCGCAGTCGCCCTTGAGTTGGAGTTCCTCAGAGGCAAAATGACGGGCGTGCATCAATGAAGGCGATAGGCAAGGCCATCCGCCCCCTATAATCCATCCGCCCCCTATAATAATGTCTCCGATCGCGCCCCCGTTCGGCGCGCCGAACAGAGTCGCTTCCCATGACCTACAAGGCCCCCCTCGCCGAGATCGGCTTCGCCCTCAGGCACGGCGCTTCGTTGCAAGCCGCCATTACCGAAGGGCTGTTCGGCGAACTGACGCTCGACGATGTCGACGCCGTGCTCGCCGAGGCCGGGCGTTTCGCCGGCGAGGTCATCGCGCCGCTCAACCGCATCGGCGACACCTTTGGCACGCCGTTCAAGGACGGCGCCGTCACCACCCCGCCCGGCTACAAGGAAGCTTATCGCGGCTGGCGCGAGGGCGGCTGGAACAGCCTCGCCGCGCCGCTCGAATGGGGCGGCCAGGCGCTGCCGCAAATCGTCAATGCCGCCTGCACCGAGATGTGGCATTCGGCCTCGGTCGCCTTCGCCAACGGGCCGATGCTGACCATGGCGGCAATCGATGCGCTCAATGCGCATGGCAGCGCGGAGCTGAAAAAGACCTATCTCGAGAAGCTCGTGTCCGGCGAATGGATGGGCACGATGCAGCTGACCGAACCGCAGGCCGGCTCCGACGTCGGCGCGCTGCGCACCCGTGCCGAGCGCACCGCCGCGGGCGCCTATCGTCTCACCGGACAAAAAATCTTCATCACTTATGGCGAGCACGATCTCACCGACAATATAATCCATTTCGTGCTCGCGCGGCTGCCCGATGCGCCCGCCGGCACGCGCGGCATTTCGCTGTTCCTGGTGCCGAAATTTCTGCTCAATCCTGACGGCTCGCTCGGCGCACGCAACGACGTGCGCGCGCATTCGGTCGAGCACAAGCTCGGCATTCACGGCTCGCCGACCTGCACCATGATCTTCGGCGACAAGGGCGGCGCCACCGGCTATCTGATCGGGGCGGAAAATGCCGGCATGGCCTGCATGTTCACCATGATGAACCGCGCCCGGCTTGCGGTGGGTCTGCAGGGCGTTGGTCTCGCCGAGCGCGCCACGCAGCAGGCGCTGGCCTATGCGCGCGAGCGCCGGCAAGGCCGCGCCGAAGGCGCAAAGCCCGGCGAGATGTCGCCGATCATCGCGCATCCCGATGTGCGGCGCATGCTGCTCACCATGCGCGCACTGACGCAGGCCGCGCGCGCCGTCTGCTACACCACCGCAATGGCGATCGACTGCAGCGAGCGCGGCCGGGACGAGGCGGCGCGCAAGGCGGCGCATCAGCGCGCTTCGCTGCTCACACCGGTCGCCAAGGCGTTCTCGACCGATATCGGCAACGAGGTTGCTTCGCTCGGCGTGCAGGTGCACGGCGGTATGGGCTTCATCGAGGAGACCGGCGCCGCGCAGCATTTTCGCGATGCGCGGATCGCGCCGATCTATGAGGGCACCAACGGCATCCAGGCGATCGACCTCGTCACCCGTAAGCTGCCGCTCGCCGGCGGCGCGGCGGTCGCCGCGCATATCGACGAGATGCGCGGCATCGCGCGCGCGCTCGCCGCAAGCAACGATCCGGGCCTCGGCTGCGCGGCGGCGCGGCTCGCTGATGCGGTGGCAAGCCTGGAGCGCGCGACCCATTGGCTCCTGAAGCGCCTCGGTACGGAACCGAATGCGGCACTGGCCGGCGCCACGCCCTATCTGCGGCTGTTCGGCCTTGCGACCGGCGGCTGCCTGCTCGCCAAGGAGGCGCTGGCCGCCCTGCGGCTCGGCGCCGACGCGCCAGCGCGCGTCGCGGTGACGCGGTTCTTCGCCGAAAATTGCGCCGTTCATGCCGGTGCGATCGAGCGCACCGTGGTCGAATGCGCCGCCGGCGTCATGGACGCGGATGCGGCGCTGTCCGCATAGTTGCCTGCGAAGTCAGCGCGCGCTTCGGCGCCACGCGTTTCTGCGGCACAGTGTTTGCGCAGATTATGAGGGTCCATTGGGCTCGCAGCGCCAATTCTTCTCAGGCAAAATCGCGGGCGTGCAATCATTGAAGAAGTCCGTTCTTGCAGGCATTTCCAGATGTATTTGGCACGGTGGGGCGGGAGTGTCGCTCCGGCCTCTCCGTCTTCCCCAACCGCCCGTTTCGGCCTAAGTGTCTGAGGAGCGAAATGGCGGCGGCTATCCATGCCCACACTTTTGATCACGCATCCGGCCTGTCTCGATCATCTCACCCCGCGCGGCCATCCTGAACGGCCGGATCGGCTGCGCGCGATCGAAGCGGCGCTGGAAGCGGAAAAATTCCAGACGCTGGCGCGCGAGGCCGCCCCGCTTGCCGCCTTGGAAACCATCGCGCTGTGTCATCCGATGGACTACATCACCGCGCTGCGGGACGCCGCGCCCGACGCTGGCCTCATTCATCTCGACGCCGACACCGCAATGTCGCCGGGCACTTTCGAGGCGGCCCTGCGCGCGGCCGGCGGCGCTGTGCGTGCCGTCGACGAGGTGCTGGAACAGAGGGCGCAGAACGCTTTCGTCGCCACCCGGCCGCCCGGGCATCACGCCGAGACCGCGCGGCCGATGGGTTTTTGCCTGTTTGACAATGCCGCCATCGCCGCCCGCCACGCGCAAAATCATCACGGCGTCGCCCGCGCGGCCATCGTCGATTTCGACGTGCATCACGGTAACGGCTCGCAGGAGATTTTCTGGGCCGACAAGACCGTGATGTATTGCTCGACACATCAGATGCCGCTGTTCCCGGGCACCGGCGCGGTCGGCGAGAGCGGCGAATTCAACACCGTGGTCAATGCGCCGCTGCGTCCCGGCGACGGCGCTGAGAAATTCAAAGCCGCCTTCGTCGAGCGCATCCTGCCGCGGCTCGAGGACTTCAAGCCGGAACTGATCATCATCTCGGCGGGCTTTGATGCGCATTACCGCGATCCGCTCGCCAACATCAATCTTGCCGAAGAGGATTTCGCCTGGGCGACAAAGAAGATCATGGACGTCGCCGAACGCCATGCCTCCGGCCGCCTCGTCTCACTGCTCGAAGGCGGCTATGATCTGCAGGCGCTGGGCAATTCGGTCGCGGCGCATGTCATCGCGCTGATGCACGGATGATGCCGATGCACGGATGACAATGTCAGCGCGTTGCGACGTGGGTAACTGGTGCGCGCGCATTGACATTGCGCGCGTTCCCGCGCAAGCGGGACGCGAGAATTGCTGCAGGCGGTCCGGTCCCGCTTTCGCGACGACGAGCGGGCCGCGCAAGCGAGTACCGAAGATGACGAGCAACGAAGACGTCAGCCAATTGCCATTCGAGCGGGCGATCGAGGAGCTGGAATCGATCGTCAAACGGCTCGAAGAGGGCAAGGTGCCCCTCGAAGAATCGGTCGCCATCTACGAGCGGGGCGAAGCGCTCAAGCGGCGCTGCGAGGACCTGTTGCGGCAGGCCGAGGCGCGCGTCGAAAAGATCACGCTGGACGCCGCCGGCAAGCCGACCGGCACGACGCCGCTCGATGTCGACTAAGCGACGTTTAATCCTTGATTGACTGTGCTTTCCGTCCCGCAAGCCCCCAGCCCGCGACCGCGCTTGACTGGGAAGAACAAATAGAGAACAATTATAAGTTCGGATCAAGAGGTGACGCATGATGGATTCGGACGCGCGCAGCGCCTGGCTGCAAAAGCTTGACGAGGAATGTCCCTATCAAGTGGTGCTGCCACGCCGGCAGCTCTCCGACGACAGCGAGATCTTAAACTTTCTGATCGATCATGTCGGCAAGTTCGACATGTATGTCGAGGACGATTACGCCGCCTTCGTGCGCTACTGCTTCGAAGACCCGATGGACGCCGAAATCTTCCGCGCCCGCTTCGAGCCGAAAGCGGACCGCTTCAAGCTCGCGGGCTAGCACTGCTGCGGGCGCAGCCGCTCGGACCAATGCCTATCACGGCCGCGCCGCGGTCTGCATCTCCCAGGCCGAGCACTTGGAGCATTTTCCGGAAGACCGGGTACGGTTTTCGCAAGAAATTGCGACCAAACAAAACACTTTGGAGCATTTTCCGCTTCTATCGAATCGGAAAAACGCTTTAGCGCATCGCCGAGAAGCGATCGTCGAACGTGACGCTGTCGATCGTACGCACCACGCTCGCCAGCGGGCGCGCATCGGCGGCTGCGCCGCCGAGTTGGCTGCCGACCTGTTCGTCGTATTGGGCGAGCGTGATCACCGGCGCTTTCGCCCGCACCTGCACGATCCGGTAATTGTTCGCTTTCAGCTGCGTGAGCAGCTCCGGCAGCGCGAGCGCGGTTGCGTGTTGGAAGTCATGCATGAGGATGATGCCTTTGCCGTACTGTGAGAGCTTGGTCATGACCGACGCAATGACCTGCTCGGGCTTGTGCAGGCGAAAGTCCTGTGAATCGAAATCGGCGGAGAAGGCGCTGATATTGCGCCTTGCGAGATACGCGACCAGGTCCGGCGTATATCGCAATTCCGGAAAGCGAAAGAACGGGGCCTCGGGCGCTCCGAGCGCCGCGCGTACCGCGCTGACGCCTTTCTCGACCTCGCCTTCAGCCGCGTCGGCGGGAAGCTTTGCCAGGTCGGCATGCGAGAAAGTGTGCGATCCGATCGTATGCCCCGCCGCCGCCACCTGCTTGAGCAGCTCGGGATGCCACAGCGCATGCTTTCCGATCGGGAAGAAGATGGCGTTGGTGCATTGGTCTGCAAGCGCCTTGAGCACGGCTGGCGTGTTGCCCGGCCACGGCCCGTCGTCGAAGGTCAAGACGGCCTCGCCCGCTTGCAGAAAATCATAGGCCTTGAATTGTTGCGAGCCGAAGTCGGGGCCGCCGCTGGTGTCAATTTCGACGGTGCGGGACACGCCCAGAGCATTTGGATTTCCTGCACAGTCCGCCGATGTCTTGCTTATCGTCCCGGTCACCTCCTGCGCCCAAGCGCCGCCGGCGATCAGCGCCGTGGCAAAGGCGAACCCACACACACCCAACATACGCATTGACTGCCACTCTTTTGCTTGGGAAGCTCGCGCTTTGCGCGGCTCAAGCCGCATTGACCCCGACGCGGCGCCGCATCGTTGCGCGCAAGGATTAAGAAAGCCTGAGCGGTGGTAGCCCTTGCATGCTCAAATCACGTTCCCCGGACGCGGTGCAGCGTGGAGCGAAGCGGAACGGTGCACCGCTGATCCGGGGCCTGCGCAAGCGTGGCGCGTGCCAAGAGCGCGGAGCCTGTGACGATC
>JAJPJB010000021.1 GCA_021324465.1 Hyphomicrobiaceae bacterium | reverse complement strand
TGCTCACCCAGGTCGGCATTCGCGATCCCGAAACGCGCCTGAAAAGCTATCCGCATCAGCTCTCCGGCGGCCAGCGCCAGCGCGTGATGATCGCCATGGCGCTGGCCAACGAGCCCGATCTGCTGATCGCCAATGAGCCCACCACCGCGCTCGATGTCACCGTGCAGGCGCAGATCATCGCGCTTCTGAAGGAGATTCAGGCGCGGCTCGGCATGTCGCTCCTGTTCATCACTCACGATCTCGGCATCGTGCGCAAGATCGCGCAGAAGGTCTGCGTGATGAAGGACGGCAAGATCGTGGAAAAGGGCACGGTCGAGCGGGTGTTTTCGTCACCGCAGCATCCCTATACGAAGGCGCTTCTTGCCGCCGAGCCCAAGCCCGATCCGGCGCCGCCGCAGCCCAACGCGCCGATCGTGCTGGAGACGGAGCAGCTGAAGGTCTGGTTTCCGATCCTGCGCGGCGTGATGCGCAAGACGGTCGGTCATGTCAAAGCCTGCGACGGACTGACCATCGCGCTGCGCCAAGGCGAGACGCTCGGCGTCGTCGGCGAATCCGGTTCGGGCAAGTCTACGCTGGGGCGCGCTATCCTGCGCCTGATCTCGTCCGAAGGCGGCATCGCATTTATGGGCCACAATCTGCAGGGCCTGACGTTCAAGCAGATGCGGCCGTACCGGCGCAACATGCAGATCGTGTTCCAGGATCCTTACGGCTCGCTGTCGCCGCGCATGTCGATTGCCGACATCGTCAAAGAGGGGCTTAAGGTCCATCATCCCGATCTGACCGATCGCCAGCGCGACGAACGCGTCGTGCAGGCGATCAAGGATGTCGGCCTTAACCCGGACGTGCGCTTCCGCTTTCCGCACGAATTCTCCGGCGGACAGCGCCAGCGCATCGCGATTGCACGCGCGCTTGTGCTCGAGCCGAGCTTCATCGTGCTCGACGAACCGACCAGCGCGCTCGACATGCTGATCCAGGCGCAGATGGTCGATCTCTTGCGCGACCTGCAGAAGCGGCACAATCTCACTTATCTGTTCATCTCGCACGATCTGCGCGTCGTCGCCGCGCTGGCGAGCCGACTGTTGGTGATGAAGCAGGGGCTGGTGGTCGAAGCCGGCGATGCCGCCGAGCTGTTCCGCAATCCCAAATCCGATTATACGCGCGCGCTGTTCGCCGCCGCGTTCAAGCTGGAAACGTCGCCGGAAGGCGTCGTCGCGCAGTAAGATAAGGAAGCGTCGCCCAACGAGGCGGTGCGATAGTGGGGAAAGGAAATGCGGCGCCTATGCAGCTCGCGCGCGGGCTCCTGCCGGCTCGCGTCATTAGCACTCGCAGCACTGCTCGCCACGCCGGCTCTCGCCGAGACCGTCAAGATCGTAGTGCCGTTTGCGGCCGGCGGGCCGATCGATCAATTGGCGCGCCTGCTTGCGCCGGAGCTTGGATCGCAGTTGAAAGCCGACGTGATTGTCGACGACCGTGCCGGCGCAGGCGGCGCGATTGGCGCGGAATTCGTCGCTCACGCCGCGCCCGATGGCAATACGATACTGCTCGCCAGCATGGGCGGCCAAGTCCTGGGCCCGATCCTGCGGCCGCCGACGACTTATGATCCGGTCAAATCCTTCGAGCCGGTCATGCTGGTCGCCAGCCAGCCGTCGCTCCTGGTGGTCAATCGCGACCTGGGCGTTGACGACATGAAGAGCCTGCTCGCCAAAGCGAAGGCGCAGAAGCTCACTTATGGCTCGGCCGGGCCAGGCACGACCATGAATATCGCGGTCGAGATGCTCAATGCGGCCGCCCATGTGAAGATCACGCATGTGCCCTATCGCGGCGCGGCGCCGGCGATCAACGATCTGCTCGGCGGCCATGTCGACATGCTCAATGCCGACCTGCCAGTGCTGCTGCCGCTGGTGAAAGCCGGGACGGTGAAGCCGATCGCGCTGTTCGCCGGCGAGCGCACGCCGCTGCTGCCCGATCTGCCGACGACCAAGGAGCTCGGGTTGCCAAGCGTAGTTATGGAAAGCTGGTATGGCGCGTTCTTGCCGGCGGGCACGCCGGCGCCGATTCGCGACCGTCTCGAACAGGCGCTGTTCGCCGCGGTGGCGACGCCTCTGGTCAAGCAGCGTTTCGCCCAGCTCGGCATGCATGGCACGCTCGGCCATACGGCCTTTGAGGCGCGGCTCGCGAAGGACTTTTCGACCTGGCCGAAGACGATAAAGGCGCTGGAGATTACCGGGGAGTAAAGCCTCTGCTTCGTCATCCGCAGGTGCCCGTGCGCGAGCGCGGGCCTCCAAGGATGCTGTCCAGGCCTCGCCCCGAACGCGCCCTTCGAGGCTCGCCGCTTGGCGTCGAGCACCTCGGGGCGACGACCATCGTTACCGGCTCGCTTTGCCGAACAATTCCGACACCGGCGCCCCGGAGGCAATCTTCTGTTCGCGCAGTTTCTCCGCGGCGACATTGCGCTGCGCGCGCCGCAGCACCTCGGCGGCGCGGCCGTGTGGAATGAAACACACGCCGGTCTCGTCGGCCAGCACGAGATCGCCAGGATCGACCGTGATGCCGCAGATCGACACGGCCCTGTTGATCGCGACCGTCTCGACGCGCCATTTGCCGGTGATCGGGCTGACGCTGCGCGACCACACCGCGTAACCGATGCCGCGCGAATGATCGATGTCGCGCACGCCGCCGTCGACAATGGCGCCGAGCTCGCCCTGGCGGCGGCCGATGCTGGCGGAGATGCCGCCGAGATTGGAGCACAGCTCGACGCCCTGCACCACGATGACATCGCCGGGCTCGGCGAGATTATGCGCTTCGATTTCGCCAAGTCCGGAAATGCCGGCTTTGACCCTGTCTGGCACGGGCGTGCTGGCCGCGACATTGCGCACCGTCAGCGCGCGGCCGACCAGGCGCGCGCTTGGATCGCGCGGCACCAGAATCGAGGCAGGAATGGCGCCGACGATGCCGAGCTCGTCCATGACATCGGAGGCGATGCCAGTGAGATCCGGCAAGGCGCGAAAGCCGTCGATAATCTGCGGCGGCATGAGGGGTAGCACAAGCGTCCCAAAGGCTGCATCGGGAAGCTTGCCCAGAGTGCTTTTGGTCATCGTGCAACTCCGAAGCCGTGACGAAATGAGGTGGATGCGAACTGCATCGTCGTTGCGAGCAAAACGAAGCAATCCCAGGCGACTCTGAGCTGGATCGCTGCGTCGCTATTGCCCCTCGCCTCGCAAAGATGCGCTGATTGCAAGCTAGAATCCGAATAGCTTTGCCGGATTATCGACCAGCATCAGACGGCGAGTGCGCTCGTCGGGTGCGATCTCCGCAATGAGATCAACCAGGTCGCCGTCATTGGGCACAGCCTTGTGGTTCGGATGCGGCCAGTCGGTGCCCCATACGATGCGCTCGGGCGCATGCGCGGCGAGATCGCGCGCGAACGGCACAGCGTCGGCATAGGGATACTTCTGCTTGGTGATGCGGTCGGTGCCCGAAAGCTTCACCCAGACATTGCCGGTATCGAGCAGGCGGCGCAGCGTCGAAAACGCCTTGCCGTTACGGCCCTCGCCGATATCGATGCGCGCGATATGGTCGATCACCACCGGCGCGTTGATCGAACGAATGAACTCGTAGAGCTCGACGACGCCGTTGCCGCCGCAGTGAATCGCGATATGCCAGCCATACGGCTCGACCAGGGCAATGACCTGGCGCAGCTGCTCGCGCGGCATCGGCGTGCCGCCATGCGCGAAATAAAAATGCAGCCGCGCGCCGCGCACGCCGGCTTGGTCGAGGCGCTCGACTTCGGCTGGCGGTGTGGTCGGCTCGAGCAGCGCGACGCCGCGATAACGGCCTTGGCCGGTGGCTAACAGATCGACCAGCGCCGCATGATCGCTGCCGTGACAGGTCGACTGCACGAAGACGCCGCGTTCGAAGCCCAAAAGTCTGTGCAGCCGAAACAAATCCTCTTTCGGCGCATCGGTCGGCGTGAACGGCCGGTCCGGCGCATAGGGAAATTTCTTGTGCGGCCCGAAGACATGAAAATGCGAGTCGCAGGCGAGCGGCGGCAGCGTGATGCGCGGCTTCTTCGGATTGGGGTCATGCGGCGCAATGGTCGGCGTGAGATCGTCGGCGCGAATTGGCATTTGATTTGTCCTCAAAAATCAGTCGCAGCGCGCGGTCATCCCGCCATCGACCACGATTTCGGTGCCGGTGATGAAACGCGCTTCGTCGGAGGCGAGAAACAGAACGGCGGCAGCGGTGTCGCGACCGTCGCCCATGAAGCCGAGCGGGATCCGCGCCACGCGCGATTTCAACAGCGCCTCGACGTCGCCGCCGGCGCGCTGCTTGGCAAGCCGCGCCTCGACCATCGGCGTGTGCATCTGCCCCGGGATCACGGTGTTCACGCGGATACCGTTCCTGGCATATTGCACGGCCGTGACGCGCGAGAACTGGATCACCGCGGCTTTTGCGGCGGCATAGCCGATCTGCGGCGAGCCGGTATAGCGAATGCCGGAGCTCGATGCCGTATTGACGATCGCGCCGCCGCCCTGCTCGACCATCACCGGAATCACGTGCCGGCAGGTTAAAAATACGCTCTTGAGATTGTAATCGATCTGCTTGTCGAAATTCTCTTCGGAGATTTCAGCGGCGCCGCCCGCCGCCGAGCCACCGACATTGTTGACCAGGATATCGATGCGGCCGAACTTTTTTTGGCAGGCTTGCGCCATCGCGGTGACCTGCGCATCGTCGAGCACGTCGCAAACATGGGTCGCGATCTCGCCGTCATTGCCGACACGCGCGACGGTTTCGCTCATCGAATCGGCATCTTTGTCCACGGCGAAGACCTTCGCGCCCTCGCGCGCGAACAAAACGGCCGCGGCACGGCCATTGCCCCAGCCCGGCCCGACACAGCCCGCGCCGACAATCAGCGCGACCTTCCCCTCGACACGTCCCGGCATCCGCGTCTCCAATTCCCTGACAGTCGCGCGCATGGTAGAGGAGGACGTCGCGCCGTACCAGCACGCGAGGCGCATTGAACCCCGCTCCTGCGGCATGCGATCAATATTGCCATCACCCTTCCGCACGGCGGCGGGGAGGCGCTGATGCTCAGGCTGTTGTTTGCAGTGCTCGCGCTCTTTGCCTATGCAAGCCCCGGCACGCCGCGCATAACCGCGATTGGCCGCGGCGACCTGGCGCGCCGCATTGTCGAGATTGCGCAGGCAGGCAAAGTGCCGATCACAGATAAGCCCGAGCTTGCGCTCGCGCTCTCGCGTCTGGAGATCGATCAGGAGATCCCGGTCGAGCTCTATCGCGCGGTGGCCGAGGTACCCATCTACATTCTGCGCATCGCCGAGACAGCCAAGTAGAGGCTCAAACAGCGTCCCGCGTTGCAAGCACAACATTACACGATCGTGAAATCATCCGCATTTGAGTGGTTGCATTTTTGAACGTCTTTAATGATCGCACCGGCGCTTTACATTGCCGCCGAGAATCCCTAGCTGCAAAGAGCGGGGTAGGTGTCGAGCTCGCGCGCAATGCACCTTCGGGTGCGGTTGCGCGCATGCGCTAGGCGGCACGGCAAAGTTGGCGCATCATGCTATCGATGACTGATACTTTGGCCTATCCGCTGATCGAGGTTCCGAGCCCGGCCAAGGCATCGCCGGCCGGCCGCAAACGTGTGCGTGCGATTCTCTTGAGTGACCGCATCGATACGTCGCAGCTGGAACACGATCACGTCGTCGCGACGGTTCCGCTGACCTATCAGTACGGCAAAAACGGCTTCATTGTTCTGTTCCGCTATGGCGTCGCCGTCATGATCGGGCTGGCGCCGGAGGAAGAGGATGACGTGCTGCGCAGCCTGCGGCCGCGGCTCGTTCGTCCCGTCAGCCCGTCCGAGGAAGAGACGGTATCCATCGAGCTCAACCATGACAAAGATGATCAAATACTGCCGGGCGGTCCGATCAGCCTGAAGGCGATCACGCCCGCCTGCCTGATCGTGATCGCCGACGCGCTGTCGAAAAGCGTGGTGCTGGCGCGCGACGAACGGGAAGTCGCCGCGGTCTTCGATCTGGTCGAGCCGTTCGCACGACAGCTTGCCGAAAAAGGCTCCGCCTATGCCAGTCGCCACACCATTCTCAGACAGATCGGCAATGCGCTTCTGGTGCAGCAGCGCGTTTCCGGTCGCGTCGCGGTCACCGACAAGCCGGACGTGTTGTGGGACCGACCCGATCTCGAACGGCTCTATGCGCGGCTTGAGGACGAATACGAGCTCAAGGAGCGCGCCGATGCATTGTTCCGCAAGCTCACTGTGATCGCTGATTCGGCGCAGGTGCTGGGCGACATTCTCGACACCAAGCGCTCGTTTCGCTTGGAAATGATCATCGTCGTCTTGATCGCCGTGGAATTGCTGATCGCCGGCTACCAGGCCTTGCACTGAAACCCGTCCCCGGCTCGAATAGGGCCAAGAGGCGGGGCCTTGGAGAGACCGACTCTTGCAAGGGGAGGACATCGATGCGCCGGCCCGTCATGCTTGCCGCTCTCGCCATCGCGGCGCTTCTGCAATCCGTCGGCGATGCACAAGCGCAACAGACTTACCCGCAACGAGCGGTGCGGCTCATTCTGCCGTATAATCCGGGCAGCGCCACCGACACGACGGCACGCCTGTTCGCGGACCGGCTGACCAAGCGCTGGGGCAAGCCGATCGTGGTCGAGAACCGGCCCGGCGGCGACGGCCTGGTCGCGATGAAGGCCTTCATTGATGCGCACGACGATCACACGCTGTTCTTCGGGCCGGCCGCGATCTTCCTGGTGCATCTTTATGATCCGGATGCACCGCCCTATGCGCTGAGCGACATCGCGCCGATCGTCGGCGTCTATGTCACCGTGCTCGCGATCTCGGTACCCGAAGCGCTGCACCTCAACTCAATGGACGATCTGATAAAGCTGGCGCGTGCCGAGCCTGGCAAGCTCAATGCAGCGGCGGCGACCGGCAATTCCGATTTTTTGATCTTCGGATTCATCAAGGACATGAATCTGCAGATCACCAAGGTGCCCTATCGTGACATCATGCAGGCGCCGAACGATCTCGCCGAGAACCGCATCCAGGTACTGTCCACTTCGCTGGCGGTGGCGCTGCCGCTGCGCGCCGCCGGCCGCATCAAGGTTTTGCTCGTCACCAGCCGGAAACGCGCGCAGATCGCGCCGGACATTCCGACGGCGGCAGAGGCCGGCTATCCGCAGCTCACCATGGAAACCGCCGGCGGCCTCTACGGGCCCAAGGGCATGGCGGAAAGGCTGCGCGAAAGCATCGCTGCGGACTTCCGCGACATTGCCGACAGCGATCCGGTCATCAACCAGCGCCTGATCGATACCGGGCAGATCATGACGCTGCGCGGACCCAAGGAGTTTGCCGCCAATATCGACGATCAGAACTTGCAACTGGGCAAGTTCGCCAAATTGCTCGGTCTCAAAGCGCCGCAATGATGCGCTTGATGCTCGTGACGGCGCTGCCCGAACCGCGGATGCGGGCGAGCGCTTGGGCGACGGGCTCAATGGCAACCGCCATGTGATGCGCGTTGGCGTGAATAAGCGTGTCGCGATCGCGCATAATGGCGACATGGCCTTTCCAGAAGATGAGATCGCCGCGCTGAACAGTTGCGAGCTTGTCGGTGCCGCGGCCGACAGGCGCGCCGAGCGCGGTCTCCTGCATGTCGCTGTCGCGCGGACTGGCGATGCCGCAGGCGGCGAGCGCAAGCTGCACCAGGCCGGAACAATCGAGGCCGAGCGCGGTCTTGCCGCCCCACAGATATGGCGCGCCGACAAAGCGCTCGGCGACCGCGACGAAATCGGGCTCATTCTCCTCGATCGGCTTGAGATGGATCGCCGGCACGAAGGCGCCATCCTGCGTTACCGCCATGCGCTCCACGACGCGCGAGATCGCAAGCGCCGCACCGAGCGGCAGTGCCGCAAGCGGCGGCACTTTGATTGAAGGTCCGGGAAACGCCAGCGTGCGCAGCGCCGCGACCTTGTGCGTCGGCGCAGCCCCGGGCGGCGCAAGCGCGCTTGAGGGCAACCAACCGACGTAATGATCGGCAGCAAGCTGGCCCCATGACCAGCCTTCGGGGGTGCTCTCATAGATCGTCACACGCTCGCCTTTGAGCGCCTCGGTATCAAGCGGCGCGTCCGGCCGCGGCTCGCGGCGAAGCGGCGCCTGCGGCGCGATCACTTCCATCAGGCGTCCTTCGACAAAGCGCTTCGCCTCGACTTTGCCCTGCAGATGCCTGGCAGCGAGATCGGAACGAAACGGCGTGACGCGAGGATCGAGGTTACAATGCGGGCTCATAGTGGGCATGATAGGTCATTGCCGGAAGCGAAGCGACGAAGCGATCCGGCCTACGCCGCCGCTTGGATTGCTTCGCGGAGCCGGTCATCGGGCCGCAAGTTTCGTGCCGATTGCTCGGCACGCAATGAAACGTTTCTGAATTGCCGCACTCAGCCATAGCGCGCCGCAAGGAGCGCGTAGAGTGCGCGCGCAGCCTGCAATTCGCCGCCTTCCGGCCGCGCGGCTTTGGCCGCGGCATTCCACGCGAACACATCGAAATGCAGCCAGGATTTCGTCGTCACGAAGCGACGCATGAACAAAGCGGCCGTGATCGCTCCCGCCTGGCTGCCGCCCACGTTGTTGGTGTCGGCAATTTTGGACTCCAGCATCGACTCATAAGGCCGCCACAGCGGCAGGCGCCAGAGCGGATCGTTTTCGCTCGATGCGTAATTCATAAGATCACGTGCGAGGCCATCATCATCGGTAAAAAACGCCGGCACGTCGGGACCGAGCGCGACGCGCGCCGCACCGGTGAGAGTGGCGAAATCGGCGATGAGCTCGGGCTTGTCCTCATCGGCGAGCGCCAGCGCGTCGGCGAGGATCAGCCGCCCTTCTGCATCCGTATTGCCGATCTCGACGGTGATGCCTTTGCGCGAGGTGTAGATATCGCGCGGACGAAAGCTCGCGCCGGCGATCGAATTCTCTACCGCCGGAACAAGCACGCGCAGCCGCACTTTCAGCTTGCGCGCCATGATCATATGCGCGAGCGCGAGCGCGGTGGCAGCGCCGCCCATGTCCTTCTTCATGTTCAACATGGACGAATCCGGCTTGATGTCGAGGCCGCCGGTATCGAAGCAGACGCCTTTGCCGACCAGCGTCACGCGTGGGTGCTTTTTCTCGCCCCAGGACATGTCGATGAGTCGCGGCGCGCCGGCAGCCGCACGGCCGACGGCGTGAATGAGCGGAAAGTTTTGTTCGAGAAGCTCGTCGCCGATGATTGCGGCGATGCTGGCATTGTGGCGCGCCGCGACTTTGCGCGCCGCCTGCTCGAGCTGGGCGGGGCCCATGTCGTTTGCCGGCGTATTGATGAGATCGCGGGCGAGCGTGACGCCTTCGACGATGTGGGTGAGTTCGTCGCGATCCAGACCCTGCGGCAGATCGAGCTTTACCGCATGCGCATCCGCCTTGCGGTAGCGGGTGAAGCGATAGGTGCCGAGCGCAAAGGCAAGCGCGGCCAGCCGCGTATCGTGCGGCTCGTTGGCGAAGCGATACACGCCGTCCGGCAATTGCTGCGCCAGACGCCCCGGCAGAAACGGATCCCTCGCCTCCTCGCCGCCTTCGAGCCCGAACAGCACGCCGGCGAGGCGCGCCTCCTCTGCGCTCTTGCCCGGCAGCGGCAAATAGCGGCCGGACTTCGGCTCGAAACCCGCCGCGTCGGCAAAGGACGACGCCGCCGCGCCGATCATTTTGCGCACATCTTTGTAGTTCGCGGCGGTGACGAACCAGATCGGGATCGCATCCGCCGCCTTGTGTGTGACGAAGATCGAGTCCATTGCGTGCCTGCCTATTGACGCTCGGCCCTGCTAGCACGCTATACGATTTCCGTCACCCCGAGCGGGGTTCGCCAAAGCAACAAGCATCCCAGCCCGTGATGGCCGGACTTGTTCCGACCATCCACGTCCTTTGATTTTGGCCGCAAGACATGGACGCCGCGACATAGACCGTTCCGCGCACGACTATGCGCGGGCACGGCAGGCTACATAACGTCCTTATTACTCTTAAGCGTGCGACGGAGCGCCGCTCACCGTCTGCACGCGGCTGTGCCGCATGCCATAGACCAGGTAGATGATCAGGCCGATGGCGAGCCATACCGCCAGCCGCAGCCAGGTATCGAGCGGCAGCCCGAACATCAGAAAGATCGAGAACAGCGCCCCGAGCGGCGCGATGATATAGACCGCCGGCGTCTTGAACGGGCGCTCGAACTGCGGCTCCTTGATGCGCAGCACAAGAACGCCGATGCAGACGATGGTGAAAGCGAACAAGGTGCCGATGCTCACCAGTTCGCCGACCAGTCCAATCGGCAGAAGACCCGCGAGGATTGTGACCACCGCGCCGGTGGCAATGGTCGTTATGTAGGGCGTGCGGAAGCGGCTGTGCACTTTGGCGGCGACCGGCGGCAACAATCCGTCATGCGCCATGGAATAGAAGATGCGCGGCTGGCCGAGCATCATCACCAGAATGACCGAAGTCAGCCCGAGCACGATGCCGAGCTTGATGAAGGGCGAGAGCCAAGTCAGGCCGACCGCGTCGACCCCGACCGCGATCGGATCGGGAACGTTGAGCTTGTCATAGGGCACGATGCCGGTGAGCACGAAACCGACCGCGACATATAGCAGCGCGCAGATGGCAAGCGAGCCGAGAATGCCGATCGGCATGTCGCGCTTCGGATTCTTGGCCTCCTGCGCCGCGGTCGAAACGGCGTCGAACCCAATATAGGCGAAGAATACCACGGCCGCGCCGCGCAGCACCCCGCTCAAGCCGAATTGGCCGGCGCCGAGATTGGGGGGAATGAAATTGCCGCTCGGATTATGCGGCGTGACCCAATGCGAGGTCGAGACAAAGCGCGCGGCGGTGGCAATGAAAAGGAAGATGATCACGAGCTTGACGGCAACGATCACATTATTGACGCGCGCCGATTCATGAATGCCGATCACGAGCAGCGCGGTGATGGCCACGATCACCACCATTGCGGGCGCATTGATAACCGCACCGGTCGTCGTCCAGCCGTGCTGGGCGGCATCATAGGCAAGCGGCGAGCTTGCCAAATCCGCCGGGATGACGATGCCGAGGTCTTTGAGAAAGCTCACGACATAGCCGGACCAGCCGATGGCGACCGTGGTGGCGCCGACCGCATATTCAAGAATCAGATCCCAGCCGATGATCCAGGCAATGAGCTCGCCGAGCGTGGCATAGGCGTAAGTATAGGCGCTGCCGGCGACCGGAACGGTCGAGGCCATTTCGGCATAGCACAATCCGGCAAAGGCGCAGGCGATGGCGCCGAGCACGAAGGACAAGGTGATTGCCGGGCCGGCATTGGCGGCCGCCGCATGGCCGGTCAGGACAAAAATGCCGGCGCCAATGATAGCACCGATACCCAGCGCCACGAGGTTGGTGGCCGACAGCGTGCGCTTGAGCGGCACGCGCCCATGTGTCGTGAGCGCCTGGACTTCCGGCTCCTGCGCCTCGGCCTCCAAGGCGGCGAGCGATTTGCGCACCCAAAACTGGGGCACGGCGGTCCTCCTCCAAGGCAGCCACCGCACTCAGCAATCAACAACAAACAAGCGCAGCTTTGGTTGCACGCCTGGCGCTCTCCCCCAATCACGTGAAGCGGCGGGGGTGCGCCGCATCAGTCTCACAGCCACGGCATCAGGGAAGCGTGGATCACGTCCGGCACGCCCTCCCCGCCCACCGAACGGATGGCAAGATCGACATCCTTGAGCCCGAAACGATGCGTGGTCACCAGTTCCAGCGGGAAGCGCTTTGAGGCGAGCTGGGCCAGCGCGAGCTCGCAGGCCTTATAGCTATGGCCGCGCGCGCTCTTCATGGTGATGAATTTCACCGTGAATTTCTCGAGCGGGAAATTCGGAAATTGCGCCATCTCGCCCTGTGCCACGATGACGCCGCCCTTGCGCTTGAGCGCCTCGACGCCGAGCAGGATCGGGATGGTGCCGGCGCCCGCCGTGCAGTCGAGCGACACATCCACGCCTTTGCCGCCGGTGATCGCCATGATGCGCTCGAGCGGGTCTTCCTTCTGCACGTCGATGACATAATCGGCGCCGAGTTTTTTGGCGACGTCCAGGCGCGCTTTGTCCTTGCTGGTGCCGGTGACGATGATGAGCGAGGCGCCGGCCTGCTTGCAGATCACGGTCTGCGACAGGCCCTGCTGGCCGGGACCCTGGATCAGCACGGTTGAATTATAGCCGACGCCGCCGTCGAACAGCGACCATTCGACGCCGTTGGCCATCGGCGTGACCAGGCCGGCCAACTCGGCGGAAACGCCCTTGGGCACGTGGTGCACCACCGCGTTCCAGGGCAGATAGACATATTGCGCGAAACCGCCCCACAGATGCGGCGCCTTCTCGGCCGAGGTGTAGCCATAGCGTATGGCGTCCGGATTGGTGCGCCAGTTGGTATTCTCGCAATGGCGATATTGGCCGGCATGGCACCATTCGCATTTGCCGCAGGAGACATAATGCTCGACAAAGACCAGGTCGCCTTCCTTAAATCCCTTGCGGCGGGTGAATTCGCGGCCGGCCTTGGCGATGACGCCGATATTCTCATGCCCCATGATCACCGGTGCGCTCGACGGCGGATGCTTGTAGAGCTTCACATCGGTTCCGCAGATGCCGCCCACCTCCATTTTCATCAGCGCGGCATCTTCCGGAACCTCCGGCATGGGAAATTCGCGAAATTCCGTCTGGCTCGGCCCGGTTCGCACCGCCGCCAATACTGTCTCGGCCACTTCGAAACCTCTCCTGCTTGGTGATGCCGAGCTTGTCCCGGCGTCCACCCCTTTAATGCGCTGAGGTGTATAAGGACGTCGACGCCCGGGACAAGCCCGGGCATCAAAGTCGCCAGGATGAAGCTCGGCTTTGCCAGGAAGAAGATCGAAGACACCGCGGCGCTTGATCAGGTCCGCGAATGGACCCGTGCACGGTTTGAGTTGGCCGAAGACGAGACCGTCATGGTGTCGGAGGTGTCCTGCAGCGTCCCGGGCTGCCCGCCGATCGAGACGCATATCGTGTTCTGGACCGCGCGCGGGCGGCACCACTACAAGATTTTCAAGCCGCTTGCCGAAGTCACCGGAGACGACCTGCCGCCGGCCTTCATGAAGAACGCGCTGATCGCGCTCGACGGCGCCGATTGCGACTGCTGCTAGCCGTCAGAGATTTTCGTGCTCTACAGCCCCGCCTTCTTCAGCGCGGCCTGTTGGCTCCTGCTCACACGATCCAGCGAAAACTTCTCGATCGCCTCATTGAACAGCCGGTAGAAATTGAGCTCCGCGCGCAGATGCAGGAACACAGCGCCGAGCCCGATCGCGGCGCGATCCATGAACACGAATTCGCGCGGCACCGTGACCGGGCCCTTTTGCTTCAGCGCCTGGTGCACGCGAAAGGCTTCGCGGCGGCCGTATTCCGAGGGTTTTACGCCGTCGGCGATGGTGCGCACCCGGTCGTCGAGCAGCGGCCCATAGATGAAGCGCGCCCAGATATTGAGCGTATCGATCAGGTCGCGCGACAGGTTTCGAAAGCCCCAGGTTTCGTAGGCATGGACGATGAGATCGTCCTTGCCGTGCAACAGGCCGTGATACAGATCGACGACGCCGCCCACGAATTTCGGCGCAAAGATGCGGATGCAGCCATAGTCGAGCAGGTTGATGCCAGCCGGCGCGCCATGGTCGGTGAATACCGAGTAATTGCCGAGATGCGGATCGCCGTGGATGACGCCAAAGCGGCTGAACGGAAACCACCATGCGGTGAACATGGCGGTCGCGAGCCTGTTGCGCGCATCGAGCGGATCGTTCTTGTGCGTGAGCATTTTTGTTCCATCGAGCCAGTCCAGCGTCAGCAGCCGGCCGCTCGATAAGTCCGGCCAAGCGCGCGGCACCCGCACGCAATCGATGCCGGCGAGCATATCGCGATAGAGCGCGACATGCATGGCCTCGCGCCGGTAGTCGAGCTCCTCGCGCACCCGCGCGCCGATCTCCTTGGCGATCTCGGTCGTATCGATGGCCGAATCGAAGCGGCGGCGCAGCGCCAGCAGCCATTGCAACTGGTGCAAGTCCGCTTCCACGGCGGACTGCATGTCGGGATATTGCAGCTTGCAGGCAAGCGGCTTGCCGTCGAGCGCGCGCGCCCGGTGCACCTGGCCGAGCGAGGCGGCGGCCGCCGGATGATGCTCGAACGCGGCGAACTTCTTTTCCCAGCCGGCGCCGAGCTCGGCCATCATGCGACGCTTGACGAAGGCCCAGCCCATTGGCGGAGCTTCGCTTTGCAGCTTCTGCAATTCGACGGCATATTCCGGCGGCAACAGATCGGGCACGGTCGCCATCAATTGTGCGACCTTCATCAGCGGCCCTTTGAGCCGCCCGAGCGCCAATGACAAAGCGCTCGCTTCGGCGACGCGGTCGGCCTCGCCGCCAAGAAGCCGCCGCCCGGCATAGCGCGCCGCGACCGTGCCGACATTGGCGCCGACGCGTGCATAGCGCGCGGCGCGGGCGGAAAAGCGATTCTTTTCGCGATCGGATTTTTCGCGGTTCGCCATAACGTGCGTCGGCTATTTGGGCCAGTTGTCGCGGATCCAGCGCGTAAGACTTTCCTCGCTCACCTCACCAGCCGCAAGCGCCATTATGATCTTTGTGGCGTGGGCCTGATCAGGAGCGAACCTCGCTTTATTCTTACGCAGGAACGTCATCGTGCTCATGAATGCGATGCGTTTATTGCCATCGACGAAAGGATGATTTTTGGCCAATCCAAACGCATAGGCGGCTGCGAGTTCGGGAAGGTCGGCTTGCTCGCAATGCCATTTGTCTACTGGACGGCCGATTGCGGAGCGCAGCAAGCCGTCATCGCGTAGCCCCGCTCCTCCGCCGAAACGACGCAGCTGACGACTATGGATGGCGGCGAGCTGATCGTAGGTCAGCCACCTGGGTTCCTTCGCCATGCCACGCCGCAGTCATTTTGCAAGCGTTGCCAGCGTGTCGCGATATTCATCCATGATTTCTTCCGCGGCTTCCATCGTGGCCTCAAAATCGGGATCGTATGGAAGCAGCTGCAGGCCGCCGCCCGGAAGCTCAGTGACATGAAATTCCTGTCCGCGCTTGATATCGAGCCGCTGCACAAGCTCTCGGGGCAGAATGAAGCCGTCGGAATTTCCGATTCGCTTTACTTCGATCTTCACGACCGAGGTCTCACCAAAGCTGGCGTGTATTACATGTTGTATAACACACTCTCGCGTTGTTCAACGCTGTTTCACGTCTCAATTGAGCGTTTCCAGCTCTCCAATCATCCGCTCGATCACGCCAAGCCCGCCCTCCCAGAACTTGGGATCGCGGGCGTCGAGGCCGAACGGCTTGAGCAGTTCGGAATGATGCTTGGTGCCCCCGGCAGACAGCATGGCGAGATAGCGCTCGGCAAAGCCATCGGCGGCGTGCTCGTAGACCGCATAGAGGGAGTTCACCAGACAGTCGCCGAACGCATAGGCATAGACATAGAACGGCGAATGGATGAAATGCGGGATATAGACCCAGAACGTCTCATAGCCCGGCTTCAGCTCGATCGCCGGGCCGAGCGATTCGCGCTGCACTTCCAGCCATAATTGACCGATGCGCGCGGCGGTTAGTTCGCCATTCTTGCGCTCGGTATGAACGGCGCGCTCGAAGGTATAGAACGCGATCTGCCGCACCACCGTGTTGATCATGTCCTCGACCTTGGCGGCGAGCATGGCCTTGCGCTCCTTCTTGTCGCGCGTCGCCGCCAAAAGTCTCTTGAACGTGAGCATCTCGCCGAACACGCTGGCGGTCTCGGCCAAGGTCAGCGGCGTCGGTGCCATCAGTGCGCCGTTGGGTGCGGCGAGCACTTGATGCACGCCGTGGCCGAGTTCGTGCGCGAGCGTCATCACGTCGCGCGGCTTGCCCTGGTAGTTGAGCAGCACATAAGGATGCACCGACGGCGTAGTCGGATGGGCAAAGGCGCCCGGCGCCTTGCCCGGCCGGACCGGCGCGTCGATCCAGCGATCGGCAAAGAAGCGCTCGGCAATCGCCGCCATTTTCGGCGAGAAGGCTGCATAGGCCGCGAGCACGGTTTCCTTTGCCTCGGCCCAGCCGACGGTGCGCGTGGGCACCTGCGGCAGCGGCGCGTTGCGATCCCAATGCGGCAGCTTCTTTTTGCCGAACCATTTGGCCTTGAGCGCATAATAGCGGTGCGACAGCCGCGGATAGGCCGCGCGCACGGCCGCCACCAGCGCATCGACCACTTCACGCTCGACGCGATTGGACAAATGGCGATCGTCGGCAATGTCGGCAAAGCCGCGCCAGCGGTCGGAGATCTCCTTATCTTTGGCGAGCGTGTTGGTGATCAGCGCGAACGCGTTCACATGTTCCTTGAACGTGCGCGCGAGCGCTTCGGCCGCCGCCTTGCGTTTGGCGCCGGATCGATCGACGAGAAGGTTTAATGTCGGCTCGATGGCGAGCGACCTGCCGGCGACCTTGAAGCGCAAGCCGGCAATGGCGGCGTCGAATTGCCGGTTCCAGGCCGAATAAGCCGTTACCGATTTTTCATGAAACAATTGCTCAACGCGATCTTCGAGCTGATAGGGCTTGTAGCGGCGCACATCTTCGAGCCACGGCCGATAATGACCGAGCGCCGGATCGGCCATCGCCTTTTCCAGCACGTCGTCATCGATGCGATTAAGTTCGAGCGTGAAGAACAGCAGATGCGTTGACGCCGACGTCATGCGCTCCTGCACGTCGCCATAGAATTTGGTGCGCGCGGGATCGACCGTATTGCCGGCATGGACGAGGCCGGCATAAGAGCCGACCCGGCCCATCAGATCGTCGATTTCCTCATAGCGCCGCACCGCCGCGGCAAGCTGTGCGCCGCCGTCTGCCGCCGCCGCCATCTGGGCAAGCCTGCCCTTATAGGCCTCCTCGAAGGCGAGGCATTCGGTATCGGCACGGTCGAGGTCGCGCTTGATCGCCGGATCATCGAGACCGGAATAAAGGTCGTCGAGATTCCACTCCGGCAAGCGGCCGAGCGCGGATTTAGCCGCCGGGAGCGGCGCTTTGCCGGCTCTTTTCGCGGCAATGGCTGTAGACATCTTGCGGGACCGGGACATGTGCGAAGACGGGTGGCGAAAGCGGATGAATGTCATTTGGCGGATGAATGTCATTTCATGTGGCGCAGCCGCGCGGCGCCCGCAAGGCTGCAGTGCATGTCGTCAATATGCGTGAATAACTCTGTGTCAATCCGGCCACGCCGGCGGATGGGTGCCGAGCGGGACGCTCGGTCGTGCCCAATGCGGCGGCGTCGCGGCCATCGCGGCGGAATGGCGCACGGCGGTGATACGGCCGAAGCCGGAACGTGTTTCCTCCAAACAATCGCGCACGTCGTAAAAGGTAGGAAGCGGGCATTGCATGCCATCGATGCGGCCGAGCCGGCGCAACCAATGGCCGGTTTGCGCCAGCGACAGGCGCACATGCCAGGAGCCGCCTTCGCGCGCGCGACGCGCGAGCGCCGCCATCGCCGCGAAGGCGAGCAAATAACCGGTTGCGTGATCGAGCGCCTGCGCCGGGAGCGCCCGCGGCTCGCGTGAACCGAACGCTTGCGCCTCGGCGTCATTCATGCCGCTTGCGGTCTGTACGAGCGAATCGAAGCCGCGGCGGTCCGCCCACGGGCCCGCATGGCCGTACGCGCAGAGCGAGACATAAATGATGCCGGGACGCACCCGCGCGGCCTGGTGCGGCGAAAAGCCGTGGCCGGCAACGGCGCCGGGGCGATAGCCCTGGACGAAAATGTCAGCCTCGCGCAGCAGCGATCTCAATGCTTCTCGGGCGCTTCCCTCGCGCAGATCGAGTGATGCCGACAATTTTCCTCGGCCGGTATCAATGACGAGCGGCAGCATCGACGGCAGATGCCTGGCCGTGATGAGCAGAACGTCGGCGCCGTGCGCCGCGAGCGTGCGGCCGCAGACCGGCCCGGCGATGATGCGCGTGAGATCGAGGACTTTGATGCCGGCGAGCGGTCGTGCCGCGGGAGCCAATTTTTGCGGTGGCGCCTCGCCGATCTTGTCGATACTGAACAAGGGAAGTCCCGCCAGCGCCCGGCCTTGCGCATGCGCATCCCATTCGGCGAAAGAGCGGCATGCGGTGACAACGAGCCCCGCTTCCGCGGCTGCTGTTTCGAGCGCTTCACCCTGCCAGTCATCCAGGGCACGCTGCACGGCCGCTCTGTCGTGCGGAACCCCGAGCAATTTCAGAAAGCCGTCGCGATGGTGGGGCAGATTGGCGTGCACCCTCACCCAACGACCATCGCCGCAACGATAAAGACCGGCAACCTTGTCCCAAACATCATCTGGCTCCTTGCCGTCGACCCGCAGGTAATGTTCGCTGCGAAATTCGATCGCCGCACGCCGCATATCGACACCGACGCGCTGGCGGCGGCCGGTGCGCAGATGATAAAGCTCGGCGGCAGCAAGCGCTGACGCCGCAATGGTCGCCTGCGCCGCCGTGCCGACGGCGAACGAAGACGGCAAAGCCGGCTCGGCGCCAGTCAGGTCGGCATAGTTCAGCGCCGCATCGTCCAGAAGCGCGGCGCGCCACAAGGCGGCAAGAACGGTGTTTGCATTCGGAGCAGACATGGCGAGCTTGCCGACATTGTAGGGAGCCGGGCGTCCTTTAAGTCAAATACGTCCTGCGACGGGCGCCCATGCTCGCCGCAATACAGCGACGGAAGACGGCTCACTTTAACACCCCGTTAAGCCTGCTGCGCCAGAGTGCCCCGAAACGGGACAGCAACAGGCCGGCAGGACTGCATGACCATTCTCATTGTCGACGACGATCCGGTGCAGTGCCGGCTCCTCGAAGGGATGCTGCACAAATTTGCCTACGAGACGGTCACGCGTGACTCGGGTGAGGCGGCACTTGACCTGCTCTGCGGACCTGACGGCGCGCAGATCGATTGCGTGATCCTCGATCTGGTGATGCCCAATCTCGACGGGCTGGGTGTCCTCGCCAAGATGCGGCAGAACGCGATCAATGTGCCGGTGATCGTGCAGACCGCCCATGGCGGCATCGATAATGTCGTCTCGGCGATGCGCGCCGGCGCCGCCGATTTCGTGGTCAAGCCGGTCGGCGCCGAGCGGTTGCAGGTCAGCCTGCGCAACGCGCTCAACGCCAGCGCGCTCGAAGGTGAAATCGCGCGCATGAAGAAGAGCCGCTCCGGCACGCTCGGCCTTTCCGACATCATCACCAAAAGCGCCTCGATGCAGGCGGTGATCCGCATCGCCGAGAAGGCCGCCGCCTCGACCATTCCGGTGCTGATCTCCGGCGAATCGGGCGTCGGCAAAGAGATGATCGCCCGCGCCATCCACGGCTCGGGCGAGCGGCGCACAAAGCCTTTCATCGCGGTGAATTGCGGTGCGCTGCCGGAGAACCTGGTCGAGTCGATTCTGTTCGGCCATGAGAAAGGCGCGTTCACCGGCGCCACCGAGCGCCATGTCGGCAAATTCGTTGAGGCGTCCGGCGGCACACTGTTTCTCGACGAAATCGGCGAATTGCCGCCGGCCGCCCAGGTGAAGCTCCTGCGCGCTATTCAGGAAGGCGAAGTCGAGCCGGTCGGCGCGCGCAAGCCGAGCAAGGTCGATGTGCGGCTTATCTCTGCGACCAATCGCGATCTGATTGCGGACGTGAAAGCCGGCCGCTTTCGCGAAGATCTGTTCTATCGGCTGCATGTTTTCCCGATCGCCGTGCCGCCGCTGCGCGAGCGTGCAGCCGACATTCCGCCGCTTGCCCGCCATTTTCTGGCGCGCTTTGCCGCCGAAGAAGGCAAGCGCATTCGTCTGATCACGCCCGAAGCATTGCGCGTGCTCACCGCCTTTCGCTGGCCCGGCAATATCCGGCAGCTCGAAAATGCGGTGTTTCGCGCGGTCGTGCTTGCCGAGAGCGACGAAATCGGGGTCGCCGAATTCCCGCAAATCGCCGCCCAAACCGCCAATGCGGGCGAGTCCGCACACCCGGAAACCGCGGGAACGCCGGCGGCGCGCGATGCCGAGGAATTCGAGCCGGCTCTGATCCCGGCCGCCTATGCGGAAGAGCAGTCGTTGGCCGCCGCTTTGGGCCCCTCCCTCGCGCCGGCCGACGCGCTGCCGCTTCTCGATGCGCAGGGCGAGGTGCGGCCGCTTGAGGAAATCGAGGCCGAGCTGATCCGCTACGCCATAAGCCATTACCGGGGACAGATGTCGGAAGTGGCAAGGCGGCTGCAGATCGGTCGCTCGACGCTGTACCGCAAGCTCGAAGCACTGGGGCTAAATAGCGAGCGTCCTGAAGCGGATGGCGAGATCGGCACGGCTGGCGTGGCCGCGGAGCGACACGGCCGGAAAATCGCGTGATGCGCCCGAATATTACCTTGTTCTTCACGGGACAATGTGTGGCGGCTCACGTAAGGTGAACGCCCGTTTCGTTTGTGGCTTCGACCGTATTGCGGACAAAACCCTCAAGGGGCCGGGGGTTTTCGCCGAAATCACGCAGGTTCGATTGAGGAGAATTTGCAATGGCCGGGATTCGTGCCAAGCGGTTTCATCACCTTTTTGCCTCGACGGCCGTTCTTTTGTGCGTCACGGCAGCCGCCGACGGCGCTTTGGCCGATCCGACGGATGCCGCAACAGTCGACAGCGCGGCGACGGCAGGCCCAGCCTCGGACGCAACGACGCCTGCCACAACCCTCGCTGCACCGGCGGCTTCGGCGCAAAAGCCTCATTCCGGCGACAATCCTATGCCCGCTGCCGCCCCTGCCGCTGCCGCGCCGGCTCCCGCCGAGTCCACGCCGGCCGCGAGCCCGACAGCGACGGCCGCGACACCTCTCGCCACGCCCGAGCCTGCAAGTGCGACCGCGCCCGCCTCGAACGCGAGCACGGCACCCGCTGCCGCCGTCCCACCCGCGGCAACGCCGGCCGCCGGCCCGGCGCCGGCCGCGACCGCAAATGCACCTGCGGCGCCAGCCCCGACGGCAGCCACGAGCGCGCCGCCTGCCGGGCCCAGCCTATCGGCAGCCGATCAGCCGATCGCCGACGCGCTGCATAACCTTGCGAGCGGCAAGTTCGACCAGATCATCGGCGACAAGAAGAACCGCGCGCAGATCGACGCCTTCT
This sequence comes from Hyphomicrobiaceae bacterium, assembly GCA_021324465.1. Taxonomy (GTDB): domain Bacteria; phylum Pseudomonadota; class Alphaproteobacteria; order Rhizobiales; family Xanthobacteraceae; genus BOG-931. The sequence goes on along the minus strand of JAJPJB010000021.1, from coordinate 41,351 downwards.
ATTCCGGGCGCAATTACGCGCCGCTGTGGATCACCGACGGCAAGAGCAATGCCCGCGCCGCCGCGGCGATCAGTTATCTCAGCCATGTCGATGCCGACGGCCTCGATCCGGCCGACTATCCGGTGCCAAATTTCGCCGCGATCACCGATCCAGCCGCGCTGGCCAATGCGGAGGTTCAACTGACGACCTCAGTCATCGCTTACGCGCATCATGCCGCCGTCGGCCGGGTGCACTGGTCGCGGGTGAGCGCCGACATTCTTTATGAGGAAAAAGCGCCCGAGCCGGCTGACGTCCTCGCCGGCGTGCTCAACGCCAGCGATGTCGGTGCGGCGCTCGATGCCTACGAGCCGAAGACGCCGGGCTACCTCGCGCTCAAGGCCAAGCTCGCCGACATTCGCGCCGGGAAAACCGAAAAGACCGCGGCGCGCATCGCGACCGGCCCGGTGCTCAAGGTCGGCATGCAGGACGATCGCGTGCCGGCGCTGCGCGAGCGGCTCGGCGTGCTCGGCGACGGCGGCACCGCCTATGACAAGCCGCTTGCGGACGCGGTGAAGAAATTCCAGCAGCAGCACCAGATCGCGGCAACCGGAACGCTCACCTCAGCGACGGTCGAGGCGCTCAACGGCAAGCGCCCGGATCACATCACCGACGTCGTCATCGCCAATATGGAACGCTGGCGCTGGATGCCGCATCATTTCCCGGAAAACTATGTGATCGTGAATCTGCCGGACTTCACGCTGCGCGTGATGCATGACGGCAAGCCGATCTGGACCACGCGCATCGTGATCGGCAAGCCGGACATGCCGACGCCGATCATGACCGCGGAGATGAAATACATCACCATCAATCCCACCTGGAATGTACCGCCGTCGATTGTCAATCACGAATATCTGCCGGCGCTGGCGCAGGATCCGACCGTGCTCGAGCGGATGGGACTGCGGGTCGACTATAATCGCGATGGCAGCGTGCATATCTGGCAGCCGCCGGGCGACAAGAACGCGCTCGGCCGCATCCGCTTCAACTTCCCCAATAAATTTTTGGTCTACCAGCACGACACGCCGGACAAATACATGTTCGCCTACGACAAGCGGGCGTTCAGTCACGGCTGCATGCGGGTGCAGAATCCGCAGCATTACGCCGAAGTGCTGTTGTCGCTGGTGCGGCCCAATGACGGCTATAGCGAAGAGCGCATCAAACGGATGATTGCCGAAGGCGGCGAAACCGACATCCAGTTTCCGACCTATATCCAGGTCAACCTGACCTATCAGACCGCCTTCGTCGACGATGACGGCAAACTGCAGTTCCGCGACGACATCTATGGCCGCGACCGTGCGCTGATTGCGCTTCTCAAGGGCGACGAACGCAAGATCGCCGACATTCCGGTCGAGCACAAAGAGGACATATCGCACCGCGAGGTCCTGGCCATGCCCGATCAGCCAAGCTTCTTCGGCGGCGGCAATCGGCGTGGCCTGTTCGGCGGGGACGGCTACTCGTCCGGCGACAATTTCTTCTCGCGACTGTTCGGCGGCTTCGGCGCAGAGCCTCCGCCGGTGCCACGGCGGCCGATACCGCACACCCGCAAGGTCACCCGCTCCAGCGGCCAGACGGTCTGGCGTTAGGCTTGTGGAAAACTGCGCCGGAGTCGGCGCAGTCGCGCAAAGGCAATGGTTTGCAAATGGTTAGTGTGCCGGCCGGGACCCCGGGCGCGGCCGCAAGATGACCTGCATCATTAACCTGTTGCGCGCCGAGCGGAGCCTGATACCAGCCGGCCTGGAACAATGGCCATTTTTTGCCACACTAGGACGTTAGCCCTAATCGGGTCGGGGGTGGGGTGACAGTAACGTCTCGTTAACCCTTCCCAAATTAACAATGCGTTAGGGTTATTCGGCACGGCGCGCGGCCGTGGCGGGTGATTTGCCTGAGCGCTTCACAGCGAGATTGCCAGTGCACGTTCATCGCGCGCGCTTGAATACTCGTGGCTTGTCCGTTCGCGCCGGCTGTACCTGCGGTCTCGCCCTCGTCTTCTTTCTGATCGGTGCAAAATCCCTGCAGAACGCGGTCGCCGAAGGCGACACGCGGACAATATCCATGCACCACCTGCACACCGGCGAGGATATTACCATCACCTATAAGCGCGACGGCCAATACGACGAGGCCGCGCTCGAGAAGCTCAACTGGTTCTTGCGCGATTGGCGGCGCAACGAAGCGACCCGGATGGATCCGCATCTGATCGATCTGGTGTGGGAGGTGCAGCGCGAGGCCGATACCGGGCAGCCGATCCAGGTCGTTTGTGGCTACCGCTCGCCGCAGACCAACGCAATGCTGCGCCACCGCTCCTCGGGCGTGGCGCGCTTCAGTCAGCACATGCTCGGCCACGCCATGGATTTTTATATTCCCGGCATTTCGCTCGAGCAGCTGCGCGAGATCGGCCTGCGCCTGCAGCGGGGCGGCGTCGGCTTCTATCCGACCTCCGGCTCGCCCTTCGTGCACATGGACACTGCCGGTATCCGGATGTGGCCGCGCATGACCCGCGGGGAGCTGTCGCGCGTTTTCCCGGATGGCCGCACCGTGCATATTCCGACCGATGGCAAGCCGCTTGCCGGCTATGCGCTGGCGCTGGCGGATATTCAGAAACGCGGCGGTAGCCTGCCGTCGGCCAATTCGCTCGACGCCGCCCGCGCCGCCGGCGTCGATGTCGATACGCTGGTCGCCAGCACCGACCGCCCGCGCGCCAACCCTTTCGCCAAGCTCTTGGGCCTGGCATCCAAAGACGAGGATGATGACGAGGACGCGGGCCCGGCGCCGGCGGTGGCGGCGAACGCGCCAACCGTGGCACCGACGATAATGCCGGCGGTGGCGCAAGTGCCGATGCCGGCCCAGCATCCCCTGCTCGCGGTGATCGCGCGTGATGCCAAATTTGGCGCGCAAATTGCCGAAAAGACCACGGCGGCGGTGGCGATCAAGGTCGCGAATGCGGCGTCGGAGGTGAAGTTGATCCGCACTGCCGATGCAGCGCCGCTGCAGCCGCCGAGCTCCAAGCCGGCCCAGCCGACACAGCCGCCGGCGCCCGCGGCGCCGGCGGCGGGCGCGACGGTCTCGCCCGCAGCAAATACATCACCGCCGGTCAGCCAGGTCATTGCCGCGCGCGGTTTCTGGCAGGGCCCGGCCGACGGAACGATCGTCGCCAATCCAAGGCCGCAGCGCAGCGCGCAATCCACCGCGCCGGGTGCCAAAGGCAGTGCCAGCCCCGCCTCGGGCGCAGCCGCCGAGGCGACCGGTGCAATCGGCCCGTTTGCCAATCCGAACGGCGATAGTGGCGCGCCCGGATTGCTGGCTTATGCCGATCCGTCCGGCGGCCTCGCGGCGACCGCTGCCACAATATCAAACTCAGCGCCGATGGGCATCGCCGCGCTGCGCGCCGCCGCAATGCCGGCGCAGCAGCCTGCTGTGAATGCAGTGCCGGCAGACCTGCCGGTCGCAAGCGACACGACGGTCGCCGTCAAGCGCGCCGTCAATCAGCCGGTCTCGGTGATCATGGCGGCGAGCTCAAGCTCGGTCACCGTCGTGAAGTCCGGCCCGCATTTTGCAAATCCGTGGCTGCGCGCGATCGTGCTGTCGCCAAGCGTGCACCAATTCTTGACGACGATCGCGCTCGGCGCCCGCGACTTTCGCATGCTCGCGCCACTGATGGTCAAGCCGACAAGCGCCGTGATGATGAGCTTCGCCGCCGACCCGAATCCGGGCCTGGCCTACGATCACTTCAGCGGCGCCGCGATCGTGTTTGTCTCGACTGTGACCTATCCATCGCGCACGGCATTGCTGCGGTAGCTACCGTCATTGCAAGCGGTGGCGAAGCATCAGTTCGGCCGCGCAGCGCCTGATCGTTTCGGCGCGTCGCTCCTGGCAACGACGCGCCAGTCACAGCATCCCGAGCGCGTGCAGATAGGTCTCGAGAATGGCCTCGTGCTCCTTGCGCTCGTTGACATCCTGTTTGCGCATGCGCACGACGACGCGCAGCGCCTTGACGTCAAAACCATTGCCCTTGGCCTCGGCATAGACGTCACGGATGTCGTCCGAGATCGCCTTCTTCTCTTCTTCGAGTTTTTCCACCCGCTCGACAAAGGATTTCAGCTGGTCCTTCGCAAAACGGTGAGCGGTCGGCTCGTCCTTGACGGCGGCAGCGGTGGCCATTGCGCACTCCTTGACTTGCGGCGCGAACCGCCAAGGGTCGCGCCGAAAAGCGTGCGAGAGGTTTCAAGGGCGAAGGCCTTTGGGTCAAGGCAAGCGCGCGTTCATCCACGCTCTGCACAGGAGGGCGTGGCAAAGCTTGCCGCGTCAGTGCTTTTGGCTTGCTTTTTCGAAGGCGGCCTTCTGCTCAGGCGTAGCCTCCTTCTGATGCAGCGCCCGCCACTGCTCGTAAGGCATGCCGTAGACGATCTCGCGGCTCTCCTCCTTGGTCATCGGCACGCCCCTGGCGTCTGCCGCCTCTTTCATCCAGTTGGAGAGACAGTTGCGGCAAAAGCCGGCGAGGTTCATCAGATCGATGTTCTGTACATCGGTGCGGGCGCGCAGGTGCTCGACCAGGCGGCGGTAGACGGCGGCCTCGAGTTCCGTGCGGGTTTTCTCGTCGCTAGCCGGGTCTGTAGCCATGATCTTCTCCGCGGGTTAGGTAGGAAGAAAGATAGCGACTCATTGCGCCGTTTCCATCCTCTCCCGAGTCGCCCGGGATCAGCTCTTGGCCACGCAATCGCGCGAACTGCTCGAATCGCTGTACTTGACCGCGGTCGCAGCCGCCCACCCCTCGCGCTGCCTGCCGCCGCATCTGCCGCAGCCGCCGGCCCGCGGCCGGCTGATTGTGCTGGCGGCCGGCAAGGCCGCCGGCTCCCTCACGCAGGCTGCGGAAGCGCATTATCTCGCCCGCATGCCGGCGGAGCGGCTCGACGGCGTTGCCGTCACCCGGCATGGCTACGGCCGACCGACCCGGTGTATTCCGGTGGTCGAGGCCGGTCATCCGGTGCCGGATGAGGCCGGGCTGGCCGCCGCCGAGCGGACGCTCAGGATCGCCGACGGCGCCACCGCCGATGATCTTGTCCTGGTGCTGCTATCAGGCGGCGCTTCGGCCAATTGGATCGCGCCGGCCGCCGGCGTCAGCTTTGCCGACAAGCAAACGGCGACGCGTGCAATCCTCCGCAGCGGCGCCGCGATCGGCGAGTTCAACTGCATTCGCAAGCATCTCTCGCGCATCAAAGGCGGTCGCCTCGCCAAGCGCGCCCATCCCGCCAAGGTCGTCACGCTCGCCATCTCCGACGTGCCCGGCGATGATCCGGCCGTGATCGGCTCGGGCCCTACGGTGCCGGATCCGACGACGCTTGCCGACGCGCGCGCCATCATTGCCAAGTACCGGCTCGATCTGCCGACGGCGGTGGTCCGCGCGCTCGATGATCCGGCCAACGAATCGCCCAAGCCCGACGATCCGGTGTTTAACGATATGCAGTTCCGCATCATCGCCCGCCCGGCCGACGCGCTCGCCGCGGCGCGGGCGCGGGCGGAGGCGGCCGGCTATGAATGCGTGGTGCTCGGCGATCGCCTGCAAGGCGAGGCGCGCGAGGTCGCCGCCGCGCACGCCCGCCTCGCCCGCGATTACGCGCGCCAGGGCCGTCGGATTGCCATCCTGTCCGGCGGCGAGCTCACGGTCACGCTGCGCGGCAAAGGCCGCGGCGGGCCCAATCAGGAATATGCCCTGGCGCTTGCCATTCATCTTGACGGCGCCAAGGGCATTGCCGCGATGGCCGGCGACACCGACGGAACCGACGGCGGCCAGGGCCGGCCGGACGACCCGGCCGGCGCCTTTATCGACGACACAACCCTGGCACGGGCCCGCGCGGCCGGCCTCGTTCCTGCCGCGTTTCTCGCTGACAACGATTCCACGGGGTTTTTCAACGGCATCGGCGATTTGTACAGGCCCGGTCCGACGTTCACAAACGTCACGGATTTCCGTGCCATTGTCGTTGACGGGCCCCGAGCATGATCCCGCGAAAGTGAGTACGGATTTTCGGACAAGGTCATGCGCGGACAAGCGACGTGAAACCTGAACCAGAGATGAGGCCAGCGACTTTCCGTCAAAGATGCAGACCCTCGCTCGTCGCGGCGAAGGCGGGGACCCGGCCTTTGCGGTTGGGTGCGAGGAGTTGGATTCGCGCTTTCGCGGCAATGGGCGGAAAGGGCGCCCTGGCGCTCCTCGCCCTCGTTCTTGTGGTCGGTTCAGCGCAGCCGGCTGCGGCGGATTTCCGGCTGTGCAACAACACGTCGAGCCGTGTCGGCGTCGCGATCGGCTACAAGGACGCCGAAGGTTGGACTACGGAAGGGTGGTGGAACCTGCCGGCGCGCACCTGCGAGACCGTGCTCAAGGGCAATCTCGTCGCGCGTTATTATTACGTCTATGCCATTGATTATGATCGCGGCGGTGAATGGATGGGACAGGCCTATATGTGCACCCGCGACAAGGAGTTCACCATTCGCGGCATCGGCGATTGTCTGGCACGCGGCTACGACCGCACCGGGTTTTTCGAGGTCGATACCGGCGAGCAGCGTGCCTGGACGGTGCAGCTCACCGAATCGGGCGAGCAGCCGAAGCAGGCGCCGCCGGGGAATGCCATGAGCACCGCGCCAATGAGCACGGCGCCAGCCAGTACCGCGCCGCCGGCCATCGTCAATCCCGCCGGCGCCATGCCGGCTGCGACGACGTCGCCGCCCGGCGTGCCGCCGGCTCCCAAGCCCTCGGGGAGCCGGAGCCAATGAGGCGACAGCGGCGCACGAAGGTCGTGGCGACGCTCGGCCCCGCCTCCGGCGACCGCGTCATGATCAACCGAATGTTTGAAGCCGGCGCCGACGTCTTCCGCATCAATATGAGCCACACCCATCCGGACCGCATGCGCGAACTGGTCGGGATGATCCGCTCGGTGGAAGCGGAGCACAATCGGCCGATCGGCGTTCTGGTCGACCTGCAGGGCCCAAAGCTGCGTGTCGGTACGTTCAAGGACGGCCCGGTCACCATCGATCAGGGCCAGCACTTCACGCTCGACACCGATCCGGCGCCCGGCGACCCCACGCGCGTGCAGCTGCCGCACCCGGAAATCTTCGCCGCCATCAAGCCCGGTGACTCGCTGCTCATCGATGACGGCAAATTGCGCTTGGTCGCCGCCGAGGTGACCCCCGACCGCATCGTCGCGGAGGTCGAAATCGGCGGCAAAATATCGAATCGCAAAGGCGTCAGCCTGCCGGATACGGTCATTCCGCTTGCGGCTCTTGCGACCAAGGACATCGCCGATCTCGAAGCGGCACTGGATGCCGGGGTTGATTGGATCGCGCTGTCTTTCATCCAGCGGCCGGAAGATGTCGCCGAGGCCAAGAAGCTGACGCGCGGCCGGGCCGCGGTGATGGCGAAGATCGAGAAGCCGCAAGCCGTCGCGCGACTGTCCGACATTCTCGAACTTGCCGACGCACTGATGGTGGCGCGCGGCGATCTCGGCGTCGAGATGCCGCTGGAGCGCGTTCCCGGCGTACAGAAGGAGATGACCCGCGCTTGCCGTCGCGCCGGCAAGCCGGTGGTGGTGGCAACGCAAATGCTGGAATCGATGATCGCAAGCCCGGTGCCGACGCGCGCCGAGGTCTCCGACGTCGCCACCGCCATCTATGACGGCGCCGACGCGGTCATGCTGTCGGCGGAATCGGCGTCGGGGCAATATCCGGTGGAAGCGGTGGCAACCATGAACCGCATCGCCGAGGAGGTCGAGGACGATGCGGCTTACCTGCCGTCAGTCCACGTGCTGCACACCGAGCCCGAAGCGACCGGCGCCGACGCGATCGCAGCGGCGGCACGTCAGGTGGCCGAGACGCTCGACCTGTCGGCCATCGTCTGCTGGACCTGCTCCGGCTCGACCGGCATGCGCGTTTCGCGCGAGCGGCCGAACTGCCCGATCATCGCGATCTCGCCGATCGATGCCGCGGGCCGAAAATTGTCGGTGGTCTGGGGCATCCACTGCGTCATCGACGAGGACGCCCACGACCAGGACGACATGGTCGAGCGCGCCTGCCGCATCGCCTTCAAGGAGCGCTTTGCGAAAGCCGGCCAGCGCGTGATCGTGGTGGCCGGCGTGCCGCTCGGCACCCCGGGCGCGACGAATTTCATGCGCATTGCGTATGTCGGCGACGGCGCGGCCGGCGATTAAGTCGTCGCCAGCGCCTCGATCTCCGCAATCACGCGGTCGGCGGCAACGTGATGCAGCATATGGCCGATGTGCGGCAACACGACAAGCTTTGCACCCGGTACCGCCTTGGCGAAGGCAAGCGCATGCCGCTGCGGCGCGACGATCAAATCGCAATCGCCGGTCATGATCACCGTGGGCATTTTGAGCGTCGCATAGCGTTCCGCCTGCGACGGCAAATTCCTTTTCAGATGCGCGATGTCGCGCGCGCTTGCGAGAAACGTCTTCGGTCGCAGCGACAGCAGCGTGCCGGCGCGCTTGAGGTAATGCCGCGGCGGCATTTGCGGCAAAAACGCGCCCCGGAAGCCAATGCCGATGAATACGAGGCCGATCGGCAGCAGCACGGTGTGCGCGATCAGCCAGCCGAGGAACGGCATCGCCATGATCTCGTAGAACCAGGTCGTGCGGCGCCGAAGGGGATAAAGCGGCGGCGCCAGCAGGACGAGACCGCAAACGCGCTGCGGATCGTCAAGCGCAAGCCGCGTCGCGAGCGCGCCGCCCCAGGAATGGCCGACCACGACGGCGCGGCTAATACCGAGCCGCTCCAGCACCGCCCGCACCATGGCCGCCTGACACCGGGGTGAGCTTCCCTGCTCGCCGCGCCGGCTCCAGCCGTGCCCCGGCCGATCGACCAAAATGATGCGGCGATGGGCGGCGAGGCGGTCGCCGAGCGAGAGCCGCATGTCTTCCAGATTGCAGCCGGCGCCGTGAATGAGAACGATCGGTGGCGTCTTGTCGGCCGCAACAGCCGGCCCCACCTCGACGACATGCTGAGGCAAGCCGTCGATCTCGACAAAGCGCCCGCGCGGCGGATAGGCGCGCTCGATCAGCCCCGCGCCGAACGCGGTGATGACCGCGCCACCGGCAAGAATTTCAACCGCAATCGAGAACGCGTGCAATGGCCGCCCAATCCGCGCGATATTTCCGGCCCGTTCGAGCGCGGGCAATATCTTGCGACATGCCGGCGCAGGTTCGCAATCTTTGCGCACTGATCACAGCGGCCCGCCCTTGAGCCAGCGCGCCCCTTGGGCATAGAGCGCATCGAGATCGGGGCCTTCCAGGCCGGGCATATCCGGCTTCACCTTGTAGCCGATCCTGGTCTGCAGGTAGGCCAAGTGCCGGTAGCCTTCGGGAAAGCTGTTGAGCAGATCCTGGTCGAGCATGAGCTTGGCGGACGGGTCGACCGGATCGAGCCGGTCCTTTTCATAGACGAGCCGGCGCAGCACCAGGCCCCAGCGGCCGTCGCGCTTCTCGAAGAAATCATAGAAGCGGCCGGTGCAGACCACGTCGCAGAGCACGCCGTCGACATCGGCGCGCTGTGAGATGGTCATTTTGGTCTGCGCGATGGAACGCGCGCCCGCGATCTCGATCGCGCTGCCGCCGAGAAAATGCAGAATGCGCACGCCGCGCGCCCAGCCGTCTTGATTGGCTTTGATGAATTCCTCGAACGTGCCCTGAAACCAGGTCGCCCACATGCGGCCGTCCGGATGCCAGACCGTGCGGAACTGCTCCCACAGCCGCGCGTCGCGCCACACCGCCCAGTTTTCCACGAGTTCGCGGATTGTCAGCTTATCGGCATCGACAACCGTCATTGCTTCCCCCAAACAACCGTAGCCCGGATCGAGCCTGCGCTCGATCCGGGAGCACAATTCTCCCGGATAACGCTCTCACGTTATCCGGGCGACAATGCCATTAAATATCCCGGCCTTCGACCTTTTCGGTCAGCGTCTTGACCACGTCCGGGATGTTCTCGAGATGCGGATCGATTGACAGCGCCTTGCGGTAGGCTTCCAGCGCGTCCTTGTCGTCGCCGATATCCTGCAGGATGAGACCCAGGCCGGAAAGGGCGCCGAAGTGACGCGGCTCACGCGCCAGGACCTGGCGAATATCGGCGATGGCGTGCGCGTAATCCTGCTTGAGATAATAGATCGTGGCGCGGCGATTCCAGGCCTCGACATAATCGGGCTTGATCGCAACCACCGCATTGAGAAGCCGGATCGCGAGATCATAGTCCTTCTCATCGGTGGCCGCTTTGACCCGGCTCATCAACAGCGTGCAGGTGTCGCTGCCTGAGGCGATCCACAGCGCCCAGATGCGATCCTCGATCGCCTTGGCGCTGGCTTCGTCAGGCGCGACTTTCAGCGCGCCGAACAGCGTGTCGAGATTGTATTTCGGCCCGCTATGCGCATGCTCCGGCGGCTCGGCGGGCGGCGACAGCCATTGTTCGACACTTTGGGCAGAGGCCGGCGTCGTTGCCGACACCGTCAGCAACAGGCCGATTGCGCCGACAGCAGAAACGACCGGGAATCGCAGCTCCATATCCGACAATCTATTCCGCCGCCGCCAAGCGGCAAGCCGGAAAAACGCTCAAATGCGCGCGAGGAATGCGATGCAATGAAGCAGCTGAACGGGTTACGCCCCGCGCGGCAACCCGCCCGACACATCAGCCCTGGCGGGCCTTGAAGCGGCGCTGCGTCTTGTTGATGACATAGACGCGGCCTTTGCGCCGCACGATGCGATTGTCGCGGTGGCGGCCTCGCAGCGATTTCAATGAATTGCGGACTTTCATGGCTTGTTCCTTCAACTTGGCGCGTTGATTAAGGAGGCGGGTGCCGCTTGTCAACGTTACGAGGCTTTGCCGTCAGACAGGGTCGAAACAACGATGAATTCGAGGGATTTTGGCTCGCTGCGGCTCATTTCCGGCGTCGGCGCCAAGGCGCCGGCCTGCTTTCTGGTCGAGGCGCACGGACGAAAATTCCTGCTTGATCTCGGCGAGGGGCCGCCGCCCGGCCGCCTGCCGGATCTGAACGGTATCGGCAGGGTCGACGCGCTCATTTTGAGTCACGGCCATAAGGACCATGTCGGTGGCCTCCAGCTGCTCGAAAGGCTTGGGAGCCCGCCGGTCTATGCCACCGAGAGCGTCGCGCGCGCCTTGCCCGTTACCGTGACGACGCGGACCCTGCCGGTCGCGGGCCGGACTGAACTCTTCGGCATTGCGGTCGAGACCGGCCGCAACGGGCACGCGCCCGGCGGCATCTGGCTGCATTTTTCGACCAATGGCGGCCTGCTCTATACCGGCGACTTTTCGGCGGAATCGATCCTTTACCACTACGACCCGCCGCAACAGCCCGCCGCCGTCGCGCTCCTCGATTGCTCCTATGGCGATTATCAAATGCCGCTGGCGGAGTGCTGGAACGTGCTCGCGCCATTCGTCGCCCGCCCTCCCCTGCTCTTGCCCATACCGCCGAACGGCCGCGGGCCGGAAATCGCGCTTGAACTGATGCGCCACGGCATCGACGAGATCCATGTCGATGACGCAATGCGCAACGCGCTGCGGCGCCTCTGCGGCAATGATAGCAGCTCGTTGCGCCCCGGCCTGTCCGACGAGATCGAGCGCCTCGCCGACATCGTGAGACCGATCGACGGCGCGCGCGGCATCATGCTCGCGGGCGCCGCCGATGGCGCATCGGGCGCGAGCGCGCAACTGATTGCGCAAATGGAAAATGTGTCCGAAGTCACCATCCTGTTCACCGGCTACATCAATCCGAACACGCCGGCGGAGCGGCTTACCAAGAGCGGGCGCGCCCAGACCATGCGCTGGAACGTGCATCCGCTGCTGCCCGATGTGGTGACGGTGGCGCGGACCGTACACGCAAACACTGTGGTCCCGGCCTTCTGTGATCGCGCGCAATTGTCCGCTCTCGCACGCGCGCTGGCGCCGGCGCGCGTGACCATGGACGGGCCGATCGAGATTTAGAACATGCTATAAGGCATGATCATGCCAGCCCGTCCAAAATGCTTAGCGGCGCCGCTACGCGCTGCGATGATCGCTCTCGGCATTCTCGGATGCACGATCGGCGGCTTGCAGGCTCAGAGCGCCTTTTACCGAGCCTCCAGCGCCGAGATCAGCGGATCGCCCGGCAGCCTGATCCGTGAAGAAATCCGGACCGGTGCTCCGGCCGGCGCTACAGCGCACCGAGTGCTCTATCGCTCCACTGATCCCGACGGCAAACCGATCGCCGTGTCCGGTATCGTGATCGTTCCGCGCGGCTCGCCGCCGCCGGCAGGCTGGCCCATTGTCGCCTGGGCGCATCCGACCACCGGCCTCGTATCCCGCTGCGCGCCGTCACTGGCAATATTTTTGTTCCAGCAGATTGCCGGCAGCCGAGCATTGCTCGAACGAGGTTACGCGATCGCCGCGACCGACTATCCGGGCCTCGGCACGCCAGGGCCGCATCCTTATCTGGTGGGAGACAGCGAAGCGCGCGCGGTGATCGATTCGGTGCGCGTTGCCCGTTCATTCCCGGGCCTGGAGAATTCCAGCCGCTTTGCCGTCTGGGGCCATTCGCAGGGGGGCCAAGCCGCTTTGTTCACCGGAATGATCGCAAAGTCTTACGCGCCGGAGCTGCAGCTTCTCGGCATTGCGGCCGCAGCGCCGGCGACCGATCTCGCTACGCTCATGACAGATGACCTCAACACGTCAGGCGGTCGAAATTTGACGGCAATGACGGCGTGGTCCTGGGCGCGTTTTTATGGTGCACCAATCGACAGCATCATCGCGCCCGCGGCGATCCCGATCGTCGACCAGCTTGCCGAGCAATGTATCGAAGGCATGTTCGATATTTTTATCCGAGAGAAAATATCGGGCCCGCTGGAAAAGGTGTTCCTCACCGTCGGCAATCCGGCGACCATTGAGCCTTGGCGATCGCTGCTCGCGCGCAACACGCCGCGCGCCCTACCTTCCGAGCTTCCGGTCTTTCTGGCGCAGGGCACAAAAGACGACCTGGTGCGGCCGGACGTGACTCGCGCCTACATGGGAGAGCTTTGCCACGCCGGCAGTCACGTGAAAATGCTGATGATGCCGCGCGTCAGCCACGGCTTCGCCGGCTACAGAGGCGCTGACGCGGCGATCACGTGGATTGTCGACCGGTTTTTGCAACGGCCCGCTCCTAACGATTGCTGAGCGCACCATGCGCCGCCGCTAGGCCGCCTTGTGGGCCGGCTTGCCATTTGCGGCGTCGGCAGCAACCGGCACGGCATCGAGAGCGCTGCCGCCGCCGAAGCCGGTGATGAGGCTGATGATCTTGTTGACGGCGCGCAGCGCAAAGCCGAGCGGGCGCGGCATGCTCTGCCGGCACACCGCAAGCTTGCGCACATGATCGGGAATATACCAGGTACTCACGCTGCCGGCCGGGAAGAACACCATGTCGCCAGGGCCGACGCGGCGCACCTTGCCGTTCTCGTCGGTGACGAAGACTTCGCCGGAGATGAGATGAATTGTCTCGTCGACCGCGTAATTCCATTTGAAGCGGCCGGCCGTACAGGACCAGGCCATGACGCTCGACGTCCCGTCAGCGCTTGTCACGAGCCGCTTGGAGCGCGCTGTCGGATTGCCTTCGATGATCCAGTGCGGCGGGATCGGCGCCGGATCGAGATCGACATCAGCGGGTGTGGCAAAGACGACGGGGTTCGACACAGGATTCTCCCAGGGGAAAGGCCTGCATTAGGCCGCAGCACTCGCAAAAAGAACGTAAAGCGACAGAAAATTGACTACCGAACCGTTAACCCGCCCGGCTCTGCGCCGGCCGCCGCAAAGGCAGCGGCCAGTCGCGCCAGGTTCGCCGCAGCCGGACATGCCGGGCTGCCGCGCCGGTTTCCCGCCGCTCCGCCTTGCGCGCATCCAAAAAAGCGATCCATTTCGCGTAGAAACCAAGCGCTGCGGCGCGCCAGGGATTTTTCAAGCCTGCAGCCAGAGCACGCTCCGGAAAGTCACTAATCAGGCCGCTGGCGCGGCAGGCAACCGCGCGCGCCCGAAACGCCTCCGCCTGCGCCGCGGCATCCGCTTCGAGATAGTTGAGCGGCAGCGCCGGATAGACCGCGCGCTCGCCTTTGAGAAAGCGTGCCACGTCGCGGCGGTATTCGCGCAACAAAGTGTCGGCGTCGTATTCCGGATGGCCCTGGAAATACAGAAAGAAGCTGCCGTCCTGCTTGGCGAAGGCGTCGACACCCGCGGTGTCGGAGCGCGTGAGGATTCTATAATTGCATGACGCAAGGGCGGCTTCCGACAGGCCGTTATAACGCGAATGCGGCACCCAAAGCGGCTCGGGAAAGTGCTGCGTCATCGGGTGGTCATTGGCGAGCCGGCAATCGAACACGCCAAACTGTTTTTGCGGCAGCGCGCAGCGCTCAATGCCATCGGCATGAAATACCGCCGCATGCGCGGCAAGGCACGACCAGATGGTCGAGAAGGTGTGAACCCGCGCCCAATCAACGAGCGTGCTCAAGCTATGCCAATACGGCTCGTCGGATAGTTTTTTGGCGCGCGGCTCGGTGCCGGTGACGATCAAGCCATCGAGCGGCGCATCCCACAGCGCCGTGACGCTGCGATATTTTGCGGCGAGCGCCCGCCGGATGGCCTCGCTGCGCGGCAGCTCCGGAATGACGAACAGCTTTAGCAGCACCACGCGGTCCGGCGCCGCCGCGCGGATGAGCTCGGCGAACTGCCGCTCCGTCGTGTCGAACGCAGCATCGGGCATGTTGTTGACGAGCCCGACGGTGATGCAGCTCGCAGCACTCAGCTCGGAAGCAGGCGCGCCGGTATCGAGGAACAGCGGCATGGCTCGTTTCCAGCCGCCTCCCTATTCCGCCGCCCGCAGCGCGGCGGGCCGCGCCTGCGAGGCCGCCAGCGCCTGATCGAGATCGGCAATGATGTCGTCGACATGCTCGATGCCGATCGACAGGCGGATCATTTCCGGCTTTACGCCGGCCCTGGCGTGTTCCTCGGCCGACATCTGTCGATGCGTGGTCGAAGCGGGGTGGCAGGCGAGCGACTTGGCGTCGCCCATATTGACCAGCCGCTTGATCAGCCTGAGCGCGTCGTAAAATGCCTTGCCGGCTTCCAGACCGCCGAATACGCCGAATGTGAGCAGCGAGCAGGCGCGGCCGCCGAGATATTTTTGCGCCAGCGCATGATGCGGATGATCGGGGAAGCCGGCATAGTTGACCCATTCGACGCGCGGATCGTCGCGCAGAAATTCGGCCACGCGCCGCGCATTGTGGACATGCCGCTCGACCCGCAGCGCCACCGTTTCGATGCCTTGCAGCAACAGGAAAGACGACAGCGGCGAAAGAATAGCGCCGGTGGTGCGCTGAAAGACGCTGCGGGCCCGCGCAATATAGGCGTGCGCGCCGAAATGATCAGTATAAACCAGGCCGTGATAGGACGCGTCCGGCTCGTTGAATTGGCGGAAGCGGCGCGCATGATCCTTCCACGCGAAACGTCCGGAATCGACGACGGCGCCGCCGAGCGTGGTGCCATGGCCGCCCAGGAATTTGGTCAGCGAGTGCACGACGATATGCGCGCCGTAATCGATCGGCCGCAGCAGGATCGGCGTCGCCACGGTATTGTCGACGACCAGCGGGACGCCATTGCGTTCGGCGACCTGCGCCAACGACTCGATATCGCAAATATTGCCGGCCGGATTACCGACGCTTTCGCAGAAGACCGCGCGCGTATTGTCGTCGATCAGCTTCTCGATCGCGTCAGCGCTATCGGATGCGGCAAAGCGCACCGAAATGCCCTGGCTCGGCAGAATGTGGCCGAACAGCGTATAGGTCGTGCCGTAGAGCTGCGGCACCGAAACGATATTGTGCCCCATGCCGGCGAGGTTGAGGATCGCATAGCTCAACGCCGCTTGACCCGACGCGACGCACAGCGCGTCGACGCCGCCTTCGAGCTGGGCGATACGACGCTCGAGCACGGCCGTGGTCGGATTGCTGATGCGGCTATAGCGAAAACCTCCGATTTCGAGATTGAACAGGGCGGCGCCGTGATCGGCGCTGTCGAACTCATAGGCGACGGTCTGATAGATCGGCACCGCCACGGCCTTGGTCGTGGGATCGGTTTCATAGCCGCCGTGAATGGCTATTGTTTCGCTCTTCATGTTGCCACCGCCTGCCCACAATCGCGCAATTCTTTGAATGCGCTTGGGAACGCAATGCTACGGAGATTGCGTTTCTTATCAGTGGCTGTGTAGGCAAAAGAACGTAAGCAACACGAATTCGAGCGAATAACCTTAATCTTTTGCCATGTTGCTACTTCGATTCGGTGCGGCGGCGCTACCGTCCAGCCGCAGGTTCCGGATCATTAGAGTTTTATCCGATCTTGAAGCGAAAGATTCACGTTGTTGCGCCATGCTCCGGCATGGCCTTGATCGAGAACGAGCCGGCCGCGCTTGCCGGCGCCAGCGACGAGAGCGCATCGCGCGCCTGGCTGCGCGCGCTCGAAGCTATCGCGCCTATTGCGCAGACGCCGCAGCGCATCTTGCCGGCGCTCATCGCCGAGAGCGCAGAACAACACGGTGCTGCGCCCGCGCTGATTTCCGGGCGCGAGACATTGACTTACCAGGGCCTTGTCGCGCGCGCCAACCGCTATGCGCGCTGGGCGCTCGCGCAAAAACTGGGTAACGGCGACACTGTCTGCCTGATGATGCCGAACCGGCCGGAATATCTGGCGATCTGGCTCGGCGTCACCAGCATGGGTGGCGTCGTGTCACTGATCAACACGCAGTTGCGAGGCCAGTCGCTGGCCCATTGCATCGACCTCGTGGCGCCCAAGCACGTAATCGTGGCCGACGAGCTGATCGATGAGTTTCGCTCCGCGCCCCTGACGAGCCGACCCGATCTGTGGTCGCATGGTAGCGATGACTTCTCGCGCATTGACCGCGATATCGAACGGTTCTCCGACACGGCGCTCGGCCCGATGGAGCGGCGCGCGGTCACGATCGGCGATCGTGCGCTGACGATCTACACGTCGGGCACGACGGGCCTCCCCAAAGCCGCCAATGTCAGCCACCGCCGGCTCCTGGAATGGAGTCTTTGGTTTGCCGGCATGATGAAAGCGGGGCCGCACGACCGCATGTATGACTGTCTGCCGCTCTATCATTCGGTCGGTGGCGTGGTAGCGGTGGGCGCGATTCTGGCGCGCGGCGGCACGGTGGTGATCGCCGAGAAATTTTCCGCGCAGCGATTCTGGGACGATATCGCCGATTATGATTGCACGCTGTTCCAATATATCGGCGAACTATGCCGCTACTTGGTCAACGCTGCAAAGCATCCGCGCGAGCGCGAGCACCGCCTGCGCCTCTGCGCAGGCAACGGGCTGCGCGCCGATATCTGGGAGACATTTCAATCGCGCTTTGCCATCCCGAAAATTCTGGAATTCTACGCGGCGACCGAAGGCAATGTGTCGCTCTATAACGTCGAGGGCAAAGTCGGTGCGATCGGCCGCGTGCCGCCGTTCCTAAAACATCGCTTCGCGCTGGAGCTGGTGAAATTCGATGCGGCGACCGGCGCGCCGGCGCGGGACGCCAACGGTCGCTGTGTGCGTTGCGCGCCGGGTGAAGCCGGCGAGGCGATCGGCAGAATTCGCGACGGCAGAGCCCGGCCCGGTCGCGCATTCGAGGGCTATACCAGTGCCGACGACACCAAGCGCAAAATCCTCCGCGACGTGTTCGAGCCAGGCGATGCCTGGTACCGCAGCGGCGATCTGATGCGCATGGACGCGGCCGGCTTCTATTATTTTGTCGACCGGATCGGCGACACGTTTCGCTGGAAAGGCGAGAACGTCGCGACCTCGGAAGTCCTCGACGCGCTCATGGCTTTTCCCGGCGTCAAAGAGGCGTGCGTCTACGGCGTCAAAATTCCCGGCACCGACGGCGCCGCTGGCATGGCGGCGCTCGTCACCCACGGCACGCTCGATCTCGCCTCGCTGCGGCAGCACCTAATACAGCGCCTGCCGCCTTACGCGCGGCCGCTGTTTCTGCGCATCCAAAATGCGATCGGCGTCACGGGGACTTTCAGGCACAGGAAGGCCGCGCTCGCACGCGAGGGCTTTGATCCACGTCGCCCCGAGTGCGAAATCTATTTCGATCACCCGCAAAGCCAAGCCTATGAGCCGCTGGATGCAGCCCTCTATGGCAAGATCACCGCGGGCGATATCCGGCTTTAGGGCTGTTGATATCGCCTTTAAGGCGGTTATTGTCTCGATTGTTGAACGCAACGCAGCTGCGGCTGGCACTTACTAATTTCAGCAGCTAGGATCGGCGCAGCGATCGGCGGGGCCATGCCGGCGCGCGGGGTGGATGCGTCGATGCAGAGTTCTGTTGATCTTGCTGATCAGGCGACTGCGCCTTCCGATGAGACGGCGGTAGGGCGCAAAAACTCGCTGCTGCGGCCGCTCGAAATGGTGGCGGAAGCCGTTGTTGCCATCGCGCTGCTTGCCGAGCTCGCGCTTGTCCTCGCCAATGTCTTTGCGCGCGTCTATTTCCGTCACTCGTTTCTGTGGTCCGACGAAGCGGCGCGGCTGGCGCTGTCGATATTGGCTTTCATCGGCGGCGCGGTGGCCTATCGCCGGCGCGAGCACGCTTTCGTCCGCATCGTGCTCAATCTGCTGCCGGTTTCCGCCGAGCGAGCCTGCGTCGTGTTTTCCGATATTATTGTTGTGTTCGTTGTCGGCTTGACCGGCTTTGCTTCCTCACAATTCGTCGCTTCAAGCTGGGGCGAGCTCACGCCGGTCCTGCAATTGCCGGCGGCGCTGATCGCCCTGCCGCTGCCGCTCGGCATGGTGCTTTTGGCGCTCTATGCGCTGGACAATCTGTCCCGGCAGAACCGGCGGCTCGCCTGCTCCGTCGGCATCGCCTTCATCGCCGTGCTCGTGCTTGCCGCGGCGACGCGCGATCTGTGGCTGCCCTACCTCCGCGGCGATGCAGCGATTATCGTGACGCTGTCGCTGTTCTTTGTCACGATCCTCGCCGGCGTACCGGTCGGCTTTGTCCTTCTTCTCGCCACCGCCGCCTATCTGTGGGCGGCCGATGCCGGCTCTTTCGTCATCCTGCCGCAGACCATGGCGAACGGCACCGGCAATTTCATTCTGCTCGCGATCCCGTTCTTTATTCTTGCCGGACTGATCATGGAACGCGGCGGCATCAGCGTGCGGCTGGTTCGCTTCATTCACACCCTGGTCGGCCATTGGCGCGGCGGGCTCTTACAGGTCACGGTGGCGAGCATGTATGTAGTCTCCGGTCTGTCGGGCTCGAAGCCGGCCGACGTCGCCGCTGTCGGCACGGTGATGCGCGACGAATTGCGCGAGCGCCACGGCTCGGCCGAAGGCGCGGCCGTGCTCGCGGCATCCGCCATTATGGGCGAGACCGTGCCACCAAGCATCGCCATGCTGATCGTCGGCTCGATCACCAGTGTGTCGGTCGGCGCCATGTTCATCGGCGGGCTCATTCCGGCCGCCGTGCTGGCGCTCTGCCTGATGGCGTTGATCTATCTGCGCGCGCGCCGGGCCGGCATGCCGCCATCACCGCGCGCCCCAATTGCGACCATGGCGCGGGCCGGAATCACTGCGATCATGCCGCTGTTAATGCCGGCGATGCTGCTCGGTGGCATTCTG
Source organism: Hyphomicrobiaceae bacterium (assembly GCA_021324465.1). Lineage (GTDB taxonomy): Bacteria > Pseudomonadota > Alphaproteobacteria > Rhizobiales > Xanthobacteraceae > BOG-931. The sequence continues at coordinate 21,632 of JAJPJB010000021.1, read as the reverse complement.
CTCGGCATCGCCACGCCGACCGAAGTCGCGGGCTTTGCCGTGATCTATGGGCTTGCACTGTCGATGCTGTTCTATCGCGAAATGAATTTTGGTGAGTTTATGCGCACGGTGCTCGACACCGCGGCGCTTACCGGCGTGCTGCTATTCATCTTTGCCGCGGCAACTTGCTTCCAATGGACGCTTACCGTCGCCTATCTGCCGCAGCGGCTGGTCGCGCTTTTGCATATGCTCGGCGGCTCGACCGCAATTTTCATGCTTGGCTCGATCGTGCTGCTTATCGCGGTCGGCGTGCTGCTCGAAGGCCTTCCGTCACTCAATGTCGTGGCACCGCTTTTGATCCCGATCGCCGGCAAGCTTGGCTTGAGCCAAATGCACTACGCGCTGGTTCTGATCATCGCCATGGGCGTCGGCGGCTTCATGCCGCTGGCCGGCGTCGGCTTTTATGTCTGCTGTGTTATCATGCGCTGCGACATCGAAAAGGCGTCGCGCGCAATGCTGCCTTATCTGATCATAGTGCTGATCGGATTGTTGGTGGTAGCCTTTGTTCCGTGGTTCGCACTGGCGCTGCCGCGCTATATCGGTTTTCGCGTCTGAGAAAGAGAAGCCGGGAGGACGTCATGACCTTTGCAATGAGTCGCAGGATAATGCTCAAGGCCGGCGCGGCGGGCGCGGCATTCTCGATCTCGGCGCCTTATGTCTCGCTGCACGCGGCGCCGCTCACGTTGCGCTTTGCTCATTTCGCCGCGGAGGATCACCCGGGCAATATCGCCGCCAAGCAATTCGCGGAGCGGGTCGAGACCCGCACCAATGGCGCGATCAAAATCAATATCTTTCCCAACAACGTGCTGGGCGGTCCGCCCGAACAGGCGCAGCAGATCAAGCTCGGCACCATCGATATGGGACTGCCGACGCAAGGTCAGCTCGACAAATATGACACCGCCTTCGCGGCGGTAATGCTGCCGTTCATCTGGGACAGCCCGCAGCATGCGTTTCGCGTGCTCGACGGGCCGGCCATGGATTGGCTTGCCCCGCTCGCCGAAAAGCAAGGTTTCATCTTGCTGCGCAACTGGGAATATGGCTTCCGCAACGTGACCAACACAGTGCGTCCAATCAATGTGCCGGAAGATGTCAAAGGCCTAAAGCTGCGCACGCCGCCGGAACTTCAGATCCAGGCGTCGCTCGAAGCGCTCGGCGCCACAGTGCAGGCTATCGCGTTCCCGGAGCTGTATCTCGCGCTCTCGCAGCATGTCGTCGACGGTGAAGAGAATCCGATCGCGGTAATCTATTTCAACAAGTTCTATGAAGTGCAGAAATATCTGGCGCTTACCCGACACATCTACAACAACATGATCCATACGGTGAGCGCCGTGACCTGGAAGAAGCTCGATCCGACGCAGCAGGCGATCTTCCACGAGGAGAGCGCCGCCGCCGGCGATCTGATGCGCAAAATGATCGCCGACCAGGAGGAAGATCAAATCAAGAAGATCGAAGCCGCCGGGATGACCGTAACGCGGCCGAATCTCGCGCCGTTCCGCGCACTGATGGGTCCGGCAAACGAGCGAATTGCCAATTACGCCGGCGTTGATAACGTGGAGAAGTTTCAGCAAATGGCCGAACAGGGCCGCACCGGCTGAGTGCCGCAGCGTCCGGAGTGCGCCCGATGGTGCCGGTGGAAGCACGCCTTGAGGCGTATCGCAGGCTGTTTCGGCTCGACGGCAAGATTGCACTGGTGCTGGGCGCGGCCTCCGGTATCGGCAAAGCGTCAGCTGAGGCGCTTGCCGCGCTCGGTGCAACCGTCATTTGCGCCGACAAGAACCGCGCCGGCGCCGAGGCGACGGCAGCCGAGATTGGAATGAACGGACGCGCCGAAGTTCACATGCTCGATGCCGGCGATGGCGGGGCTGTCAATGCCATGGCGGCGGCGATCGCCAACACGCACGGAAGACTCGACATAGCAGTGACGACACCGGCGATCCATGTGCGCAAGCTGATGCTGGATTATACCGATGACGAATACGACCGGGTCGCTGACCTCAATTTGCGCGGCACGTTTTTCTTCCTGCGCGCCTTCGGTCGCATGATGGTCAAGCAAGGCGGCGGCAGCCTGATCGCGAGTTCCTCGGTGCGCGCTACGACGCTCGAGCCGGGCCTTGCAATTTATGGCGCGACCAAAGCCGGCATCATACAGATGGTGCGCGGGCTGGCCTCCGAAGTGGGCCAGTATGGCGTGCGGGTCAATGCCATCGTGCCGAGTATCGTAGAAACTGCGCTGGTCGGGCCGCTGCGGGCGCGCCCGGAGATCTGGAGTGCGCTCGGCGCGCATACCGTCTTCAACAGATGGGCACGGCCGAGCGAAGTCGGCGCCGCCGTTGCCTTCCTCGCTTCGGACGCGGCGAGCTACATAACCGGCACGGCACTGCTGGTTGATGGCGGTTGGACCGCGATCGACGGTCCGCCAACCGGGCTGACCAAGACACATACCGAGGCGCGCTAGCGGTCTTGCTAAGCCGTTGCCCCGGCATCGATGGTCAAGACGGTGCCGGTTACGCTCTGTGCCTTGTCGCTGAGCAGAAACTCGACGGCATTCGCCACATCGTCGACGCTGGCGAGACGGCGCAAGGCGCTGCGCCGCACCACCTGCTCGCGCTGCTCGCCGGCAAGCCCATGCGTCATGTCGGTGTCGAGGAAGCCCGGCGCGACGGCATTGACGGTAATGCCGAGCCGGCCGACTTCGCGCGCCAGCGAACGGGTGAAGCCAAGCATCGCGGCCTTAGTCGCGCCATAGACCGACAGGCCACTATAGCCGGTAAAGCCGATGATCGAGCCAATATTGATGATGCGGCCGGCATTGTCCGACATCATGCCGCGCACGACATATTTGGTGAGCATGATCGGCGCGAGCGTGTTGATGCGGACGAGCTGCTCGATCTGCGAATTGTGCATCAATGACAGCGCGCCATCGAAGCCGATTGCGGCATTGTTGACGAGGCCGAATAGCGGGCCAAACTGCTTGCGCAGATCGCGCACGAAGGCGGGGATCTTGTCGACCTCGCCGAGGTCGAATGGCGCAAAATGCAGCGCGCCTCGCTTGGCACGCCTGGCCGCGGCGATTGCTGCGTTGAGCTCCTTGCTGTCGCTGCGAGCGACCACGACGACACGATGACCGCTCGCCGCGAGCTTGCGCGCGATGCCCAGGCCAAGACCACGGCTCCCGCCGGTGACCAGAATGGATTTCGCTGTGCCGGCTGTGGCCATGCTTGCTTCAGCTTCAGCTTTCGCGCCGCGCCAATTTGCCGGTTGCCGCGACATCGAGCGACGGCACGATGCTGATCGCGGCGGGCACTTTGTGGCGCGGCAGCGCATCGCGGCACAATTTGAGAATGTCGCCCTCGACCAGCGCGTGATCTCGCGCACCGATTTGCCTGCTCGCGCTGTCGTTGCTTTCACCGCTCGATTTCAAGACCACATCGGCGATCACGAGCGCGCCCGTGACCGGGCTGCGCTTGCCCCGCACCAGTGACATGCGCACCTGCGGATGGCGGTTGATCACCGCCTCGATCTCCTCCGGATGGACTTTTAGACCGCCGACATTGATGATGCCGCCGCGGCGTCCGGCGAACACATAGCGATCACCGCGCAGCTCCACCATATCGCCGGTATCGACAAAGCCGCCCTCATCGCGCAGCGCCATATCGGTGCCGACATAGCGCGACGCGGTGCGCGGCGAGCGAATGCAGAGCGAGCCGTTTTTCACTTTCATCTCGACGCCGCCCCGTGCTTGCCCGATCCAGCGTGCGGGGAAGCCGGCAAGCCCGTCGCGGACCTCGAAGGCCACTCCCGCTTCGGTCGAGGCGAAAGCGTGGCTGACGATCGCTTGCGGAAATGTTGCGCGTAACGCATCCAAAATTGTCTGATCGGCGATCTCGCCGGAGAGGCGAACGTAACGTGGCGCTATTTTTTTGATCTCTGGCGACATCAAGGCGCGACGCCAGTGCGTGGGCGTGCCGAGCAGATGGGTGACGCCATGCCGCGCCAGCCGCTCAAGGTGCTCGCTGACCGGCTCACCGGGGCTCGATAAGATCAGCGAGGTGCCGCCAAGCACCGCGCGCAGGAAAATTTGCAGGCCGCCATAGCGGCGAATGTCGTAATACGTTCCCCATATGACGCCGGCTTCCGGCTTGCGCGCGACGAAGGCCGCGGTAAGCCCGGCCAGATCGTGCACGACCATTTTCGGCACGCCCGTGGTGCCCGACGTCAACATCACCCATTCGGTTTGGGCAAAAGCGGCGGGAAGATCGCAAGCCGTTGCCAGTGTGGGGGCACACGCGACGCGGATCGGAATTCCGCGTAACGCCTCCGGCGGAGGATCAAGATCGGTCACGACGGCGTCGATCTCGGCGCCGCGGATCAAGGCAGCCAAATGATCCGGCGCGACGTCCGGCGGCAGGATCGTGATCCGCCGCGCGACGCCGTCGAGTTCGATCAGGGCCAGTGCCGCCGTGAGCTGGCTCGACGCCGCAAGCAAAACCGACCTTCCCGCCAAATCACCGAGTCGACCGCCGAGCGAGGTTGCGCTCGCAAGCGAGGTAAAGCGCGCGCTCGCAAAGCGATCGAAGAAGAAGCGCTCTGCCGAATGGTGGGCAGCGCGCCGGCGCAGCGACGGCGCCTCAGCGCGCGCCATTCTCATAAACCTTCACGAAATCGCCGAACGTGACCGGGAACACCGCGTCTTCGGCCGCCGTGAACGGATCGATGCCGAGCCGATCCTCGAGACGGGCAACCAGCACAGCGAAGCCAAGCGAATCCAGTCCGGACTCCAAAAGCACCAGATCGTCGTGCAGCGGCGCAAGCGCCTTGCCGTGCTCGCGCGCAATCTGCGTCATCTGGTCCATTATGGTTAATTTTATCGACATTGCCGCCAGACCTACTGTTTGTTCATTCGCTGCCTCTATAGTCGCGGAACGATTACGATCAAGTTCACGACCGTTTCGTGGTCAACGCGAATGGCTTCGCCGCCTGCAGAAATCCGCTGCCGCCAAATCGAGCACGGCGACACGCCCGCCATCGCCGATCTCTTGACGCGCGGCTTTCCGAGCCGCGGCCGCGCCTTCTGGGTCAATGCGCTGCAGCAGCTCGCGCGGCATAACCCGCCGCCCGGTCTGCCGCGCTATGGTTACCTTCTCGAGACCGCCGGCGCGCCGGTCGGCGTGATCTTGCTGATTTGCGCGGCGATGCCGGTCGGCGGCGCGCTCTCGGCGCGCTGCAATCTGTCCAGCTGGTATGTCGAACCCGCCTTTCGCGCCTATGCGTCACTCCTGGTGGCGCAAGCGATGCGCCACAAAGAGGTCACCTATACCGATATCTCGGCGGCACCGCACACCTGGCCTATTATCGAGGCCCAGGGGTTTCGCCGGTACAGCGACGGCCTGTTCATCGCGATGCCGGCGCTGAATGTCTTTGCGGCTGGCAAAGCCGAAGTATTCGACGTGAGACGACAGCCCTCGGTCACCTTCGATGCTTTCGATCGCGCGGTGCTTGTCGAGCATTCGGCCTATGACTGCATCAGCCTTTGGTGTGCGACGTCCGAGCGCGCCTATCCCTTCGTCTTTCGGCTGCGCCTGGTCAAAGGCTTCGTGCCCTGCGCACAGCTGATCTATTGCCGCGACATTGCCGACCTCGCGCGCTTTGCCGGTCCGATCGGCAAATATCTGCTGCGGCGCGGCCGGCCTTTTGTGATCCTCGACGCCAATAGGCCTGTTCCCGGGCTGGTCGGCATCTTCCGCCGCGGCAGCAAGCCGAAATATTTCAAGGGCCCGCAACGACCGCGCCTCGGCGATCTCGCTTATACCGAATACGCGATTCTGGGCGTTTAGCCGATCACACCATCAGCGCCTGGCGCACCCGCGTCGGCCATTGCGCGAACTCGACGCCGTGCGTTGCAAACAAAGCGAGCGCGAGCCGATCCATGCCAAAGGCGACGCACCCGGTATGCGCGATCTGACCCGAGGCATTGCACAGATTCCAGGTCGCGCCGAAATGCTCGCGATGATAGTTGAAGCTTACGCAGGCGGTCGGCTCCTGCTCGGAATGGATCGGCACCAGCAGCTCGAATTTCAACGCCTGTTCGACCTGGCTCATCGCCATCAGCTTGCCGCCGCGACCGAAGAACGGATCGCTCGCCTGATCGATGCGGTAATTGAGTCCCAATTGAGCCGCGAGACGTTCACCGCGCTTGATCCAACGCGAGCGGAAGTTCTGGACCTGTGCGGGCGTGCCGATGCGGACATATTCGCGCATGCGAAACGACTGCAAGCGGTCGAGCATCTTTGACGGCTCGCGTCGGAAACAGTCGCAAGCGACGTCGAAGATAAGGCCTTCAGCGGGCACGTGGCCGCGGCTTGCTGCCAGCGGATAGACCGGATAGCAGGCGGCGGGGCTGAGCACGAGATCGGCGGCGGAAAGCCCGCCGGTCCAATCGCCGCCCGCTTCGTAGCGCTCGACATTGGCCTGAATTTCGCGCTCGTCGCCGTGCAAGCAGCATATACAGCCGAGAAAATGCGGGAAGCTCTTCAAGTAGCCGGATTTCTCGATCTGCCGGCGGCTCATGACCGGCGGAAAGCGCAGCACCTCGGTTTTGTCCTCGCGATAGGACGAAATCAGATCGGCAAGCCCGTCGATCACCTTCTCAAAAATCGCGGTACGCGCGTAAACACCATCGATGCCGCTTGGCAGCAGCAGCGCCTCGGCGATCGAATCCAGCGAACGCAGCGCTTGGGCCGGCTTCTTGAATGCCAGGTTCATCTGTTTGTGCCCCTTGTTCGATGCTTCCTTTTGTGCGGCGAAGCTCTAATCGCACAGCGAGGCTGGCGTGCCGGACAGCAGTGCTGCACCGGCGATATTGGCAAGAATGCGATCATTGCTGATCATGATCGGCGCCGACAAAATATCGCGCAGGTGCCGGCCGATGCCGAACGCGCTGTCGTTGCGATAGCCGGCGAGGCCGCAGGTCTGCATGGCGCCAATCACCGCAGCGACGGCAAGCTCCGATGCATTGACCTTGAGCAGGTTCATACCGGTCTGAAAATCGATGGCCTCGATGGCGGCCGGATCGGCCGCCTCAAAACGGCGCAACGCGCCGGCGATCAGACTGCGCAGTGAACGCAGTGAGGCATCCGCCCGCGTCAGGTGCGCGGCCGCGGGCGGCAGCGCACCGCCGGAACGCCGTGCGGCCTGGCGCACGAATGCACGCGCGCGTTCCGTCGCAGCCGCCGCGATTCCGGCCCAGACGGAGCTCCACAGCAAATGCGCGACCGGCATCATGGTCTGTGCATGGATCTTGCCATAGGCGACCGGCAGTATCTGCTCGCTCGTACCGGAGGCGACGAGCCTGAAACCTTCGCTGCACGTGCCGCGCATGCCGAAAGCATCCCAGCCGGATACAGGCGTCAGCGTGTAGTCGTCTTTGAGAAAGGCGACCAGCACCTGGTCCGAACTCGCCGCGTCGGGCGTGCGGCGCGCTGTGGTGACGATGCCGTCCGCGGCAGCCCCATAGGAGATCACCGCCGCCTGCCGCACCAGGCGAACGCGCCCGCCATCGCGCTCAATCGGTGCAGCACTGTTGCGGATATCGCCACCGCTTTGGCCTTCGGTGGTTGAGGAGGCCAGCAGCAATTGCTCGTTGACCAGTCGACGCAGCAATAGCTGATGCCAGGCGCTTGCCGATCCGTGCCGCACGATGCAGGCCACCTTGGTCTGATGCATCGCATAGATCATGGCCGTCGAAGCGCAGGCGCGGCCGAGCAGGTAACAGATTTCGGCAATATTCGCGATGCCGGCGCCTTCACCGCCAAGCTCGCGCGGCACCGCGAGGCCGAGCAGCTTCTCGGCGCGGAGCGCCGCGATCGCTTCGGCCGGAAAGCGCGAATGTCGATCGACCGCGGCAGCCTGTGTCGAAGCAATAGCGGCGACGCGCTCGGCCCGCGACGTCAGGCTGGCTTTGACGAGGGCCGGATTATCAGTCGCCGCCAAAATTCCGCGTGCGGCATGTCGCGCCGCCGCGCCGATGTCCTGATCCGATTCGAGAATCGTCGCGGTTCGGGGATTCATGAGTAAGTTCACGCTCCAGAGCGGCTGCCCCGCCGGATGAGTTCGCTACCGCACCAAATAGCGCAAAACTTACAATTCCCCGCGGCTTTTTGCGCGCAATTAGCGCGCTTCTTTGGCGTAAAGGTTACCAATCGAAAACCTATTGTGTGATAAGCCTTCGCTGCGCCAGAACTGCGCCAGAAGTTGCGAAAAGGAGCCGATTTTTCGCATCGAAATTCGGGAACCGTTCACCGTGCTGGACCGCGTCACTTCGTCCATATCCGATCGCATCACAAGCCTTGTGCAGAGCATCCTGAAAAAGCGGTCGATCGACCGCAGCATTGGCCGCAACGACGATTTAGGCGACAGCGGCATCTCTTCGCTCGACCTGGTCAATCTCATGCTCGCGATCGAAGCCGAGTTTGAGATCAAGATTCCGGACGGCGATATGACGCCGTCAAATTTCCGCACCGTCGCGCGGATCGATGCGCTGGTCGAAAGGCTGCTGGCCGCCTAAGCGCGCGAACAGCGAATGCCCTACTGGCAGATCGCCATGCGCAGTGAGATGATGCCTGGAGGGGACGACTTCGAGCTCGCGACTTGGGCCCGCATGTCCGCCCTGAGGCTTCACACAGAGTTCGCTCCACATGCCAAAGACGGTCTTTTACGCCAGCGTCGGGCCGCTGCTGACGCTGTATGATCTCGATATCGAGGGCGCCGCGCTGATCAAGCGCGGCGCGATCGGGCTGCCCGCAAACATTCAATATGCCTGGCCGCATCCGGCGCGGCGCTTTCTCTACGTCGTGTCCTCGACCGGCGGCCCGGGCGTCGCCGGCGATGCCCATTTCGCCAATGCACTGGCCATCGATCAGGCAACCGGCGCGCTCAAGCCGCATGGTGAGCCGGCCCTGCTGCCGTCGCGCCCGATTCACACCACCGTCGACGCCACCGGGCAATTTCTCCTGACCGCGTTCAACATTCCAAGCAATATCACTGTGCATCGGCTCAATGCCGATGGCACGATCGGCGCGGCCGTCGTGCAGCCGGAGAAACTCGATACCGGAATCTTCGCGCATCAAGTGATGGTCGCGCCGGGAAACCGCACCGTTCTGCTGGTGACGCGCGGCAACAATGCCGAAAGCGGCAAGCCTGAGGACCCGGGCGCCATCAAGGCTTTCAGCTTCACCGACGGGGTTCTGAAAGGCCTCGCCTCGATCGCGCCCGGCAATGGCCTGGGCTTCGGCCCGCGCCATCTCGATTTCCATCCCGAAAAACCGTGGGCTTTTGTCTCGATCGAGCGGCAGAACAAACTGTTCGTCTACCGGCTGGATGCGGCGACCGGGCTGTCGCGCGATCCACTCTACATCAAGGACACGCTTGTTGATCCGCATGGCAAGGCTGAGCAAGGCGCCGGTGCGATCCATGTCCACCCCAACGGCAAGTACCTCTATCTGACCAATCGCACTTTTCCGGCGTCGCCCAGCGGCGGGCGAAAAATGTCGACCGAGGGCGAAAACAGCGTTGCGGTCTATGCAATCGACGCCAATACCGGCGAGCCGACGCGGATCCAGAACATCGACGGGCATGGCGTGCAGCTGCGCACCTTCAGCATCGATCCGGGCGGACGCCTCCTCGTTGCGGCGAGCATCCTGCCGGTGGCGCGGCCGGACGGCAGCGTGATCGCGGCAGGCCTCACCGTGTTCCGTATGGGCGGCGACGGCAAGCTGACCTTTGTCCGCAAATACGACGTCGATGTTGGCGGCGCCCAGCAATTTTGGAGCGGCATGGTTACGCTGCCATGACGCGCAGGAGACAAACGAACGCCCGGCTTGGCTGATGCCAAGCCGGGCCGTTTTGCCGTCCGGATTTTTTGCTGCTGATCCGTGTCCACGCCGCTTCCGGTGCTCTTCCTGAAGCCGCCATCCTGCGGTCCTGTTGCTGTTGCCATACTTGATTGCAGACACAAAGCTTCTCTTTCATTGCCTGCACGGCAGCAAATCAGGCGCAGAGGCTCCGTTCCTGCGTCGCGACGGAACTTGCCTCTCGCGCTCAGTCAGCGCGCAGAAATCGAAGCGGGGCGCAACACAGCTGTGCGGCTGCCGCGCTATTCCAGCAGCGACGACAAAGGCGCACCGGTATCAGCCGTGTGCCTTCTTGCAGCCGCGCTCTTGTCACCCATTTTTCATCGCAATCAACCGATCCGCTGGAGAGGCATATGTCCATCCGCCCCGTGAAGAGCATCGTCACATCCAAGCCCGTGATTGAGGGCGCCGGCGTCAAGCTCAACCGCGCCTTCGGCTTCGGCAATACTTCCGAATTCGACCCCTTCCTCTTGCTCGACGATTTCCGCAACGACCGGCCGGAGGATTATCGCGCCGGCTTTCCCTGGCATCCGCACCGTGGCATTGAGACCATCACTTACGTTTTGGCAGGCACGGTCGAGCACGGCGACAGCCTGGGCAATCGCGGCAATCTCGGTGCGGGCGACGTGCAGTGGATGACCGCCGGCCGCGGCATCCTGCATCAGGAAATGCCGCAGGGCGACGCGCGTGGCCGCATGCATGGCTTTCAGCTTTGGGCGAATTTGCCGTCTTCGCTGAAGATGACTGCGCCGCGTTATCAGGACATCAAAGCGGCGGATATCCCCGAGATCATCGACGACGACGGCACCCGCGTGCGTGTGGTTTGCGGCGATTTTTGGGGCCGGCGCGGTCCGGTCGAAGGCGTCGCTGCGGATCCGCGCTATCTCGACGTCTTTGTGCCGCCCGGCAGACGCAGGACGTTGCCGGTCGAGGTCGATCGCCATGCCTTCGCCTACATATTCGAAGGCTTAGGCGATTTCCGCTCGGCGTCAAAACCTTTCGGCGTACTCACCGAGAAGACCGATGGCGTCAACGAAATTCTGGTTCGCGAGCAGACCGGCAATCGTTCGCTGATCCTGTTCGACCGCGGCGACGAGGTCACCGTGCAGGCGGGCGACGCGGGCGTACGTTTCCTCCTGGTCTCGGGTAAGCCGATCGAAGAGCCGGTCGCCTGGCACGGGCCGATCGTGATGAACACGCAAGCCGAGTTGCAGCAGGCTTTCGCCGAACTGCGCGACGGCACGTTCATTCGCTGAGTGAACAAACACTCCGGCCACGCGAATGCGGGTGCCGGGGGCTCCCGCTTTGGCGCGAATGAGCGGGGTCGGTGCTTTCCGTAAATGGGGCACCCACAGGGCGCAAAATCTGCTATCCTCCCCCGACGATAAGCGGCGGATCGCTCGATCCGTCGCACAACAAATAAGAAAAAACCGACAAAGCCAGGGAGGATCCGCGCATGAAAAAGCTGCATTGCATTGTCGTGGCCGCGGCGGCCGTTCTGTTTTCTGCCCCGCTCTTCGCCGATGATTTTCCGTCGCGACCGATCACTTTTGTTGCGGTCTTCGGTCCTGGCAGCGCCAGCGACACGCTCTGTCGCATCATCGCCGACCCGCTTGGCGCCGCTTTGAAGCAGCCGGTCATCGTGGAAGATCGTCCAGGCGCCGACGGCGCGGTTGCCGCGCAATATGTGCAGCATGCCAATCCGGACGGCTATACGCTGATGCTCGCGACCAATTCGCCGCTCTCGGCCGATCCGTTTCTGCTGCGGCAGGTCAGCTATGATCCTGTGAAAGATTTCGCCCCGGTGACGCGCGTCGGCAGCTTCACCCTGATGCTCGTGGTCAATCCGAGCCTGCCGGTGCATTCAGTCAAGGAACTGGTCGATTATGCCAAGGCCAATCCCGGCAAGCTGTCGTTTGCCAGCGGCAATACCGCGGGCATCGTCGGCGGCAAGACCTTTGCGCATTGGGCCGGGCTCGAACTGCTGCATGTGCCCTATAAGAGCTCGCCGCAGGCCATCGAAGACGTGATCGCCGGCCGCGTGTCGATGATGATCGTCGACTTCACGGTCGCCATGCCGCATGTCGCGGCGGGGCAAGTGCGCGCACTTGCGATGACACGGCTCAAGCGCTCGGCGCTGTTTCCGGACCTGCCGACGCTCGATGAAGCCGGCATCGAGGGTTTCGAGCTCGATGCCTGGGCTGGATTCGTTGCGCCGGCCAGGACGCCGCCGGCGGTAATCACCAAGCTCAATGCCGCGTTGCGTCAGGTCATCGACGATCCGGCGACCAGAGCGAAGTTCCGCAATGTCGGCTTCGAGGGCTTTTCCTCCACGCCCGACGAGCTCGGCGACTACATCAAGCTGCAGCTCGGCAAATGGCAGAAGATGGTGCAGGACGCCGGCATTCAACCGGAATGAGCGAACGCCGCGAGGCGTCGCGACCAGTCCTGGTGATCGATCCAGCATGCCGCGGTCTGCTTGATCAGCGACCAGAAAGCTTTCAACGCGCGCATCGCAGTACCGGTCCAACGTGCCGCTTCAGGGCAGGGTTCCGCTGCAGGGCAGGGTTCCGTTAAACGCGATGGGCGCACGTGACCTTTTCGAATGAGGAAAGCATCGAGATGAGAAACCCGCTTGACTCGTCCAAAGCGGCAGTGCCTACCATGTGCCACATAGCGAACAGCATGTATCGCAATACGGTACAACAGGGTGAGCGGAATGAGCCGTTCAACAGCCGGCCCCCTCTTTCGACTGCACAAAATTCCCAGCCCGAACAGCGAACCCTATATCTGCATCGCCGGGCCAGATCGCCGGCTGTGGTTTTGCGAAAGCGGCGCCTCGAAGATCGGGCGGCTTGATGTCGATAGCGGCGCTATCGATGAATTTGCCGTGCCGGAACCCCACGCGATGCCGATCGGCATCACGCCCGGCTCCGACGGTAATCTCTGGTTCTGCGCCAAGAAGGCGAACAAGATTGGCCGCGTGACGCCGGGCGGCGAAATCGCGCTGTTCGCGCTGCCGACGTCGAATGCCGGACCCGACGGCACGCTGCTCGGGCCCGACGGGAACGTATGGTTCTCGGAGAGCGAGGCGAGCGCGATCGGCCGCATCACGCCGCAGGGCGACATTACCGAATTCAAGAACGGCATCACGCCGGGCAGTCGCCCGCTGTCCATTGCCGAACGCGACGGCGCACTCTGGTTCAGCGAGGCTGCCGGCAATCGTATCGCGCGTATCACTGTCGACGGCGCGGTCACGGAGTTTTCGATCCCGAGTCCGGACAGCCAGCCGCGCGCCATGACCGCGCATTGCAACGGCACGCTTTGGTTCGTGCAAACCGGCGCAAATTCGCTGGGCTGCATGGATCGCAACGGTAAGATCACCGAGCATCCGGTCGAGACGCCGAACTCGTCGCTGCGTGGCGTCTGCGTCGCCCCGGATGGCGATCTCTGGTTCACCGCGAATGCCGCCAACAAAATCGGGCGCATGAAACCCGACGGCCGCGTGGTCGGCGAATATTCAATTCCGGCGGCGAATGCGGGCGCGCGCTGCATCTGCGCCTGGACGGACGGGCGGCTGTTCTTCACCGCCTTCGATGCCGGCCTGATCGGCGAAGTCATCCCGCAATAGAGCGATCTTATCCGCAGCGAGCAAAAAATGGCAGTCGAACGGGTCACCTATGAGGCTGGCGGCAGACGCTTTAGCGGCGCGCTGGTCTATAACGAGCGCGTGCGCAGCAAGCGTCCGCTCCTTCTGGTGGCGCCCAATTGGCTGGGTGTCACCGAGGAGGCGATCGAGCGCACCCAAATGCTGGCGGGCTCGCGCTTCATCGGCTTCGTTGCCGACATGTATGGCGACGGCAAGGTGAGCGCGGGGCCGCCGGAATCCGCGCAGCTTGCCGATGCGCTGCGCGCCGACGCCAAGGAGCGGCGATTGCGCATTGCCGCGGCGCTCGCAACGCTCCTGAGCGAGAGCGAAAAGCGTGGCATCGCCGATATCTCCCGCAAAGCAGCGGTCGGCTTCTGTTTTGGCGGCGGCAATGTGCTCGAACTGGCGCGCAGCGGCGCCGACCTGCAGGCGGCGATCTCATTGCACGGCGACCTCACAACCTCGATCGCGGCGAAGCCGGGCGACGTCAAGGCAGCGCTGCTCGTGGTGCACGGCGCGGCCGATCCGGTCTCGCCCAAAGCGCAGCGCGACGCCTTCGAGCAAGAGATGGAAGCCGCCAAAGCGAGCTGGCAGATGCTGACCTTTGGTCATCTCGTCCATTCCTTCTGCGAGCCGGAAGCGAACGTGCCCGGCGTCGCCGAATACAACGAAGCCGCCGCGCGGCAGACCTATCGCCTCATCGAAGAGTTCATCAGCGATGCCTTCGAAGGGCGGATCGCCGGAAAATAAGCCTGGAGCGGGCGCAGACGAGACAGGGAGGGCAACATGAGACATTGGCTGTGGGGTATTGTGATTGTGGGGCTGGCAGCGTTGGCTCGGCCGGCCAGCGCGCAGACTTATCCGGACCATTCGATCAAGCTGATCGTGCCGATTTCGGTCGGCTCGGTCACCGATGTCGCGGCACGCTTGACGGCGCAAGAGTTGCAGGAGCGGCTCGGCCAACCTGTCGTCGTAGTGAATCGGCCGGGCGCCGCCATGGTTCTGGGCGGCACCGACTGCGCCAAAGCGGCGCCCGACGGCTATACGCTCTGTCTCGTTAGCCCGGATACGATGTCCTTTAATCCGCTGACCATCCCAAACCTGCCCTACGATCCTGAGAAAGATTTCGTCCCGGTCATCCATATGTACAATGTGACGGAAGGCCTGATGGTGCCCGGCGGCTCCGCCATCGGCTCCCTTGACCAGTTGCGGGCCAAAGCGGTGGCCGAGCCCGGCAAACTCAATTACGGCACCCTCGGCGAGCGCACGACGACTGACGCCTTTCGCCAATGGCTCGGCGAGCACTGGAACACAAAATTCGTGGCGATCCCCTACAAAGGGGGTAGTGAGATCACAAGCGCGCTGCTAGGTAATACGATCGATGTCACCAAGATCGGCGTTGGCAACATGGTCAGCCAGATCAAGGGCGACAAGGTCAAGGTGCTGGCAATCACCGCCTCGCATCGTTCGCCGCAATGGCCCGACATCCCGACCTTTGCCGAAGCGGGCTTTGGCGCCTATCCGGCCGGACCGATCTATTGGGGCGTGGTGGTCCCTACCGGCACACCAACACCGATCGTCATGCGCCTGCATGATGAATTGCTCAAAATTTTCCAGAGCCCGAGATTCACCGACTTCGCCCACCAGAATTTTCTTGAGCCGGTTGCCGGCTCTACGGCGGACTTCGCGACGTTTCTGAAAAAGGATCGGCAGAGCGCGCAGATGCTTGTCGATAGGTACATGAAATAAGGGTCTGAACGCTCGGCTCGGCAAGATCGCGCGCAGCACTTGACCGCGCGGCGCCGACCCTACGCGTCCATTCCTTGGAACCAAATAACAGTCCTTGCCGTTGCCCTTGTTGGCCGGGTGACGGAAGGCGCTATGCTGGTTGCGCGTTCTGATTTTTTCCGCAAGCATGCCGCCGAATGCTATGCGGCGGCCCAGACCGCCAAGGATGCGGCGATCAAGCAGGCTTATCTCGAACTCGCCCAGGGCTGGCGCCTGCTCGCCGATCAGATCGATAGTTTTGCCTCTCACGGATTGGCGGGGCGCCGAAAAAGGCGTCCGGCCACGCCTCGGCACAGCAGAGAGACTGAACGATAGCCGAACCCTTCGGCTTCCCTGCATGCCGTGGTGGGCTATGCCGCTTTCGCGGCCATCTCACTTACACGTTTCTGCTTTCCCGCAGCGGCGCGGGTTGTTCGTCGAGCATCGCCTGGACTGCGAGGCGTGTGGTCGCAGCATCGAGGCCATGTTTCTGCACGAGGTCCCGGCAATCGGCGAGGATCGCGTCGGCGTCCTGCATGATCTTCAGCCGCTTGTAGTGATCGTCGCGGTGCAGGCCCATGCTCATCCCGACGATTTCGTAGAGATTCATGATGCGGAACGGCCGCTCGCGCTCGTGCGCGCACAGCTCACGGTGATCGGAATGATACACGGCCACCAGTGCATCGACCGCAGCGGCCTGCGCGGCATCAAGCTCGGCAAGTTGCAGCTGCTTGCGAAACTCCGGCAGCACGCGCAGATTGTTGCTCTGGAGCCCAACCGCGGGCTGCCGCAGATCGACCAGTTCAACGCCCGGCACCGCGCGCAAAATGTCCTGTGCGGCCTCGACCACGCCGCGCACGCCCGGATGGCGGTGCAACGCGATGCGCATCGGCACCGGCCGGCGCAGCAGCGGCCGCAAGCGTTCAAGATGCTTGTGCACGAACAGCGTGAACGGCGTCATCTCGAACGGCCTTGTGCCGCGCAGCTTCTCAACCGTCGGCAGCGTGGTCTCGGTGAACTGCACCTGGCAGGACGGACACCAGGAGAGGACCTGCCCCGTCCTGCTCTGCGATAGTTTGTCGATCGTATTCTCGGCCAGACGGCCTGAGGCCGCGACATCGCCGGCGCGCATGTGGACGATGCCGCAGCAATGGGTCGGGCCGCCCATCACCTCATAGGTCACGCCGAGCGCATCCATAATGTCGAGCGCGAGCAGAGCGATGTGTGGCGTCTTGAGCACATTGCAGCCGGTATAGAAGACGAAGTCGGGCTTGGCGTTGGGATCGCGGGCGGGCCGGTTGGGCCCCTGACCAAGCCGCGCGAGCAGCGCATCGTCGAGCTGTATCTGCGACAGATGCGACACGTCGCGGGCGACCAGACGGAAGCCGTTGACGCCGGCGCGACGCTGTTCGGCCGGCGCATCCTTGGCATGCGCCATGGCGATGCGCGCCATATAGAGCAGGAAGCGTGGATTGACGCCGTAATCGCAGGCCTTGATGCATTCGCCGGACAGGAGGCAGCCGCTTGCCCATTTGCGCGCGGCGTCGTTGGCCCTGCTGTTGCTCTCTTGGCCCTGCCGCACCAGATCGACGATACCGGAGATCACTTCGACCGGATTGGCGCGCTCCTCAGGCGTAAGGCCCGCAGCTTCGGTCGTCGGGCAGGCTTCGACGCATTTGCCGCAGCGCGTGCAGGCATCGGCCATGGCCTGCGCGCGGGCGCGCAGAGCAGATTCGAATGTCTCGGGTGCGGCGGCGGTCATGTCGTTAAGGTAGCGCCGAGTAGGGGTGTCTTGAAGGGGGCATCGCCCGGTCACGACGGCGGCGCTGCAGCGCGAAACCTTCATTGCTGCAGGGCGGCCATTTTTCCCGTCAGGCCCCGGCGGCGGAAGTCTGCCTTGTCGCCGCCCATGCCCTGAGCAACCCGCACATTGAAGGCCCTGCATAGTCGATGTAAGACCGCGCATTCCTGCCCGGCCGCTCGCCGGGCATGTCTTTGGTATGCGCCTTTACCAATCCGGCTTCGCAGACAGACGAGGAATTCATGGGGGAATTCGCCATCGGGCAGCCAGTCCCGCGCTTTGAGGATCCGCGGCTGGTCAAGGGCCACGGCCGCTACATCGCCGACATGGTGTTTCCCGGCATGGTCTACGGCTACGTGCTGCGCTCGCCGCACGCCCATGCGCGCATCCGCTCGATCGACACGTCGAAAGCCAGAGCCGCACCCGGCGTGCTCGCGGTGATTACCGCGGCCGACTACAAGATGGCCGGCTTCGGCGATCTGCCGGTGCCGGGCGGGCTCAAGCGCCGCGACGGCGCGCCGGGCTACCGGCCGCGCTATCCGGCGCTCGCCGAAGATCGCGTGCGCATGATCGGCGACTATGTCGCATTTGTCGTTGGCGAGACGCTCTATCAGGCGATCGACGCGTCGGAGCTGATCGAGGTGGATTACGAACCGCTGCCCGCGATCGTGTCGACCGGCGAGGCGATCAAGCCGGGCGCGCCGCTGGTGTGGGACGATTGCCCGAACAATATCGGCTTCGTGCAGGTCGAAGGCAACAAAGAGGCAACTGATGCCGCCTTTGCGAAGGCGGCGCATGTGGTCAAACATGATTTCGTGATCAACCGCGTCACGGCGGCGACCATGGAGCCGCGCGGCTGCATCGGCCTATTCGAGCCGATCGAAGGGCGGTTCACGATCTATACGACGCTGCAGCGCACCAACGTGTTTCAGACCGAGCTGTCGCAGCATGTCCTGAAAGTGCCTGACAGCAAGATCCGCGTCGTCTGCGGCGACATCGGCGGCAGCTTTGGCATGAAGTCGGCTGTCTACAACGAAGTCGCGCTGGTGCTCTGCGCGGCGAAGCTGATCGGGCGGCCGGTGAAATGGACGGCAACGCGTTCGGAATCTTTTCTCTGCGACGCGCAGGCGCGCGATAATGTCACGACCGCCGAGCTTGCGCTCGACAAGGATGGAAATTTTCTTGGCTTCCGTGCAAAAATCATCGCCGCGATCGGTGCCTATATGCAGACCGGCATGCCGGCGTTTACTGGCAATCTCGGTACGCTTGCCGGTGTCTATCGCACACCGGCTTCGCATATCGATGTCACCGCCGTGTTCACCAATACCCAGCCGGTGCGGCCCTATCGCGGCAATGGCAGGCCGGAGGCCGGCTATGTGATCGAGCGCATGGTCGATCTCGCCGCCGATCAGCTCGGCATCGACCCGGCGGAACTGCGCAAGCGCAACACCATTCCGCCGAGCGCCATGCCGTTCAAGACCAGCGTGACCTTCACCTACGATTGCGGCGAGTTTGAAAAGAATCTTGATCTGGCGCTGCAAGCCGCCGACAAGAAGGGCTTTGAGGCGCGGCGCGCGGCCGCGCGCAAGAACGGCAAGCTGCGCGGCTTCGGTTTCTCCAACACCATCGAGCGTTCGGCAGCGGCCGGCCTCGAAGGCGCCGAAATCCGCTTCGACCGCACCGGCTCGGTTTCGATCTTCTCCGGCAGCATCAACCAGGGCCAGGGGCATGAGACGGCGTTCAAGCAGGTCGTCTGCGACCGGCTCGGGCTCGACCCGCATGAAGTGACCTATATCCAAGGCGACACCGACCAGGTCTTCTTCGCCGAGGGCACCGGCGGCTCACGCTCGGCGGCGTTTTCCGGCTCGGCCTTCACGCTGGCGGCGGAGAAGATCGAAGCGAAAGGCAAGGCCATCGCCGCGCATATGCTCAAGGTGGATGTCGCCGACATCAATTTCCACGAAGGCATCTTCTCGAGCCCGAAGAGCAATCGCACGCTGACGATCAAAGAAGTGGCGAAGGCTTCACTTGACCCGAACAACCTGCCCAAGGGCATGGAGCCCGGCCTGATCGAGAAAGCGATCTATAGCGGCTCGGTCGCAAGCTATCCCAATGGCGTGCATGTCTGCGAGCTCGAAATCGACGAGGAGACCGGCACGGTCGAGATCGTGAATTATAATGTCGTCGACGATGTCGGGACTGTGCTCAATCCATTATTGCTGCACGGCCAGATCGACGGCGGCATCGCCATGGGCGTCGGCCAGATCCTGATGGAAGACATCAAATTCGATTCGTCCGGCCAAATGCTCACCGGCTCGTTCATGGACTATGCCATGCCGCGCGCCGCTGATCTCACCGCCTTTCATGTCGACTCAAATCCGGTGCCTACCAAGACCAATCCGCTCGGCATCAAAGGGGCCGGCGAAGCCGGCTGCGTCGGGGCCATGCCGGCCGTGGCCAATGCGCTGGTCGACGCGCTCTCGGTGCTCGGCATCAAGCATGTGCCGATGCCGGCGACGCCCGAAGTGCTGTGGCGCGCGATCAAGGATGCGCGGACGAAGAGCGCGTGATCGGAGTACCGCTCGCCCGCAATAAAGCGGGGACCCAATGGGATGTCCGCGCCGCGCTCCTCGATCCCCGCCCGCACGCGCTTGCACCGGAATCAGCGGATGCCGCTACCGGCCCACCACCGCCACCGCCTGAATCTCGATCATCATCTCGGGCTGCGCGAAGCCGGCCACCGTGATGGCGGCGCTCGCCGGAAAATCCTTGCCGAGAATCTCAGTGCGCAGCTCGGTCATGCGCGTCGTGTGCCGCGCGTCGATCAGAAATACCGTCATGGTGACGAGGTCGGCAAGCTTGGCGCCGGCCTCGGCCAGTGTCTTCTCGATATTGCGGAAGGTCTGCCGGCACTGCGCGTCGAAATCGCCGGCGAGCGACTGTCCGGCATCGTCCACGGCGCCGGTATGGCCGGCGAGCCAGACGATCTTGCCCGCGCCTTCCGTGATAACAGCCGGCGAATATGCGCGCGTCTGCGCCCGCGCGCCGCGCACGAATGATTTCTGCATAACGCCTCCCCTGCGTCAGGCCCGCACCTCTTGCAGACATCCGCGTCGTTATGCCATGCGGCGCGGCATAGACGTGGATGGCCGGTGCAAGCCCGGCCATGGCAGCCTAGATTAGCGATCATGACCGTCCAGAGTAAGGCTCCCCTCCCGCTCGCCGGCCTGCGCGTGCTCGAGTTCTGCCACACCATCATGGGGCCGACGGCGGGACTCATTTTGGCCGATCTCGGTGCCGACGTGATCAAGATCGAGCCGGCGTCGGGCGACACCACGCGGCGCCTGCCCGGCTTTGCCGCCGGATTTTTTCCGGCCTTCAACCGCAACAAACGCAGCCTGGCGATCGATCTGAAATGCGAGGATGGTCGCGCGCTGCTGCACCGGCTCGTGGCGAAGTCCGACGTGGTGCTGGAAAACTATGCGCCGGGCACGATGGACCGGCTGGGCTGCGGCTACGATGACCTGTCGCCAAAAAATCCGCGACTGATCTTCTGCGCGCTAAAAGGGTTCCTGAGCGGGCCTTACGAGCACCGCCCGGCGCTCGACGAAGTCGTGCAATTCATGTCCGGGCTGGCTTACATGACCGGGCCGCCCGGCCAACCGCTGCGCGCCGGCTCGTCGGTCGTCGACATCATGGGCGGCATGTTCGCGGTGATCGCGGTACAAGCGGCGCTGCGCGAGCGCGACCGCACCGGGCGTGGCCAGATGGTGAAGACCGCTCTGTTCGAATCGACGAGCTTTCTGATGATGCAGCACATGGTTGGCCAGGCGGTCACCGGACGGCCGCCGCCGCCGATGCCGGCGCGCGAAGGCGCCTGGGCGGTTTACGAGCCATTCGCCACCGCCGATGGGCAACAGATTTTCCTCGGCATCACCAGTGACCGGCACTGGCGCCGCTTCTGCGAGCATTTTGGGCGCGCCGATCTGTTGCGGGATCCCGCCTACAAGAGCAATGAAGATCGCGTGCGCGCGCGGCCGGTGCTGCTGCCGCTCGTTGCCGACATCCTGAAACAGCACAAGCTTGTCGAACTCATCGAGGTGTTCGACCGCATTGCCATTCCCTATTCGCCCGTGGCTAGGCCCGGCGATCTATTCGACGATCCACAGCTCAATGCGGGCGGCCGCATGCTCAAACTGGCGCTGCAGAGCGGCGCGCAGACCAAGGTGCCGCGTCTACCAGTGGAGATCGGCGAACACGATTTCGCGCTGCGCCGCCAGCCGCCCGCGATCGGCGAGCACACCGCCGAAATTCTCACCGCGCTTGGCCTTGCACCGGACGAGATTGCGGAACTCGATCGGCGCGGCGTCATTGCCGGCGCGGACAAAGCAAAGAGCCAATCATGAGCGATCTGCCGGCAGCCGTGCATATCAATGAAGAAGGCCCGCGCGAGGGCTTTCAGATCGAG
>JAJPJB010000068.1 GCA_021324465.1 Hyphomicrobiaceae bacterium | reverse complement strand
CCGCCGCCGCATCCGACGGGACCGAACCCCGCGCTGGAGAAGCCCGCGACGCCACCGCCACATTCCACACAGCCGACGCCAGCCTTTGAAAAGCCGGCGCCGCCGCCACATCCGGGGTCGAATTCGGCGTTGGAAAAGCCGGCCACCCCGCCGCCGCATCCGATGCAGCCGACGCCGGCTTTCGAGAAGCCGCCGCCGCCACCGCCGCCGCATCAGAGCGGACCGGCGCCAACGGCGGCAAAGCCCACACCGCCTCCGCCGCAGAAACCAAATGCCGGCTGCCCGGCCGGCAAAACGGCGACACCGCAGGGCTGCAAATAGCCTGAGAGAAAGCGGAGTATCCGCTACACCGCGGGGCCGGCGAAGGTCGTTCGCCGGCCCGTACGTTTACAAGCTGTTTGGCAAGTTCTGGAGCGCCATCGGCTAGCTAACCTTTGCGAAAGGTCGACCCGTTAGCGTCCAGCACAGGCAAGGGGCGTTATGCAGACCATTCTCCTGAGCTTCCTGTTCGGTGCCGTGTGCAGCATGGTGCTTTGGGCCGCTGGCTCAGCCGCCCTCATGCGCGATCGGATTCTCATGCAGCTTGGCCGCGCTATGATGCGGTCCGAGGACATCTAATCCGGCAATGTCGATGCGCGGGTGCGCGCTGTGCTTGCTGATCCTGGCCGGCCTGGCAATGTCGGAGGCGCGCGCGCAGGCGCAAGAGGCCGGGCTCGTCTGCACCGGCAAACAAAGGTCGCGGCAGGTCGCCGAGCTTCTGTTTGGACGCGACATTGGTCGCAAAGTCGGCGTGAGCGAAAGCGCCTTCGCCCGTTTTCTGGCGCGCGAAATCACGCCCCGTTTTCCCGATGGCCTCACCGTCAGTGATGCCAGGGGCCAATGGCGCAGCGGTGCCGGCGGCGCGATCGTGCACGAGCCGACCAAGCGCGTCGAAATCGTGCTGTCAGGTACGCCCGACGATCAGGCGCGGCTTGATGCGGTGGTCAAGGCCTATAAGCGCAAATTCCACCAGCACTCGGTGACGGTGATCGTGCGATCGGCCTGCGTTTCGTTTTAGCGCATCGAGCCTCCAGGCCCGTTTTCAGGGGCTTGCGGCGCAAACACCGCCTTCCTAATTTCCGCATAGAAGCAACGGCGCGCCGGGGACAGGATGCCATGGATTCGTGTGAAGAGCTGAAGCTGGTCGCCCTCGATAGGGACGACGTCGAGGTCGTGTCGGCCCATGTGCAGGATGCGCTGGTCAAGGTTGCCGACATTTTCTGGAAGCCGCGCGAACACCGCTTTGTGATGGCCATGAACCGCTTCGACTGGATGGCCGCCGTCGAGGCCAGGCCCGACAGCAAGGCGGATTACCGGCGCTGCCGGACGGCTTTGCGCTTCGAGCGAGTGGCCAGCTGCAAGTGCCGCAATATCGACTGCACCAACAAGGAGGCGCGGCTCAATCTGCTCGCGGTGGAATTCGCCGAAACCGATGCGCCGGCGGGCACTGTGTCGCTGATCTTCTCGGGCGGCGGCGTGATCCGACTCGAGGTCGAATGCCTGGAAGCCGAGCTCGCCGACCTCGGCGAAGTCGCCCCGGTCGCCATCTGCCCGGATCATTTTGCGACAGGTTCGGCGACGGCCTAGAGCATTTTCCGGAAAAGTGGGTACCGGTTTTCCGTAAGGAAATGCGACAAAACAAAAGCTTCCGGAGCGCTTTCCGATTCCGTGGAAACGGAACGCGCTCTAGGCCATCTTCCGGAAAAGCGGGTACCGGTTTTCCAGATCGTCATTGCGCACGCCGCCGCCCGCACATGTGACAGTTACGCTGGAACGACGATTTCACGCCGTACGCGGACGCTGCTGCGCGGGGGCGGAAAACAGCTTCATCAGCACGATAATCACCGCAAGCGTCGTCGTATAGACCACGAGCTGCATCGCGGTGGGCTGATCGACATAGCCCACCAAGGTGTGCAGCGCTTTGCCGAGCAAGCTTGAATCCGAAAGGATCCAGGATGTGTCCCATACCGTCTGATCGAGCGCGGTGAGGATATTGGCCTGTTCGAGGAAGGCAATCGCCTGCGCCGCCATGCCCGCTGCGAGCAAAGCGATCAGCGCGCTGGTTACGCTGAACAAATAACGGGTCGGGATGGTGATCAGGCCGAGATAGGTCAGAAGACATACCGCGCAGCCGAGCACGAGCCCGACGATTCCGCCGCCAGCCATCGCCCAGCTGGCGCCGCCCTGCGCTGCCGCAACGCCGTAGAGAAACAGCACGACCTCGGATCCTTCGCGCAGCACCGCGACGGCAACGACGACGCCGAGCGCGAAAAGCGACTTGGAGCCCGCGACCACCGCTTCGCCTGCCGCGCGCAATTCGGCGACCAGCTCGCGGCCATGCGCCGACATCCAGACATTGTGCCAGATCAGCATCAGCACGGCGAAGCCGAGGATGGAGGCATTGAATACTTCCTGCCCACTGCCGCCGAACAGCGCCGACAATTCGCTGGTGAACAAGGCGACCACGCACGCGCCGAGTACGCCTGCGGCGACACCGCCGGAAATCCAAAATCCGCGGCCGCCGACGCCCTTGGTCACGGCCATGATGATGCCGACGACCAAGCCGGCCTCGAACACTTCGCGAAACACTATCAACAACGCGGCAAGCACGGGGACCTCACGACCTCTCGGCTTCTTCTATGAGCTGCGGATTTTGACAATTCATTCACATCTCTTGCCACCGATCATTGATAAGGGCCATGGCGCCGGACCATCGCGCGGATCTGGCATGGCCTCATTGCACCACGAGAGCGCCTTGGGTCTCGTGGTGGAAGTCGTCATAAAAATTATAGCGGCCGGGCTGCTGCGGTCGCACATAGACGACCCCTTCGTTACCAGGCGGCACGATCTTTTCGAAATGCAGTTCGCTGCTTTCGAACTCGGTGACGATCGGATTGAGATTTTTCACATGGATGGCGATCGGCTTGCCGGCCGGCGCATGCAGCTCCGCCGGATCGAACTGACGGTCCTTCATTGTGATCGACAGCGTGACGGTATCATCGGCGCGCGCGGTGCCGGCAGACGCAGCCAATGCGGCGGCAGCCAGCAATATCGGCGCGAGCCGAACAAAATTGCCTTTCATCAAGCGATGCGTCACGGCCGGCACAGCGCTTTTCCTCTGCAGTGGATTGATTACACAAGGAGTTGGGGAACATCGGCGTTTTTGTCAATCTAAAAGCCGAATATTAGAATTGTTATAATTATAGAAGGCTGCTACTGAGCGCGACAAATCGGCCGCACAAGCGAGCAAGCCTAACCAAGTCGATTTGCCTTAAAGCACAGTTGAGCAGACCTGACCGAGCACGTTTAACTTAACTCCCAATGGCCATTCGTCTCGACATTCGCTCCGGCGATTTTGCGCGGAAATTCCGCGCCTTTCTCGACACCAAGCGCGAGACCGCCTCCGACGTCGAGGCAACCGTGCGCGCGATCGTCGCCGATGTCGCGGCGCGCGGCGACGCCGCGCTCAAGGACTACACACGCAAATTTGACAAGCTCGATCTCGATCGAGCCGGAATTGCGATCGCGGCCGAGGAGGTCGATGCGGCGGTGCAGGCCTGCAGCCGTGCAGCGCTCGATGCGCTCAGTTTCGCCCGCGATCGGATCGCGGCCTACCATCGACGCCAAGTGCCGCAGGACGACCGCTTCACCGATGCGCTTGGGGTCGAGCTCGGCGCGCGCTGGACCGCAATCGAAGCGGTCGGCCTTTATGTGCCAGGCGGCACCGCGGCCTATCCGTCATCGGTGCTGATGAATGCGGTGCCGGCGCGCGTCGCTGGCGTGCCGCGGATCGTCATGGTGGTACCGGCGCCGGGCGGCGCGCTCAACCCGCTCGTGCTCGCGGCGGCGAGACTGGCCGGCGTCACCGAGATCCATCGCATTGGCGGCGCGCAGGCGATCGCCGCACTGGCCTACGGCACGGCGACGATCGCACCGGTCGCCAAGATCGTCGGGCCGGGCAATGCGTATGTGGCGGCCGCCAAGCGCCTCGTATTCGGCAAGGTCGGCATCGACATGATCGCCGGCCCCTCGGAAGTCCTGGTCATCGCCGACAAGAACGGCAATCCCGACTGGATCGCGGCCGATCTTTTGGCGCAAGCCGAGCATGATGCGAGTGCGCAGGCGATGCTGCTGACCGATGATGAAACGCTTGCGGCAGCGACCGAGCGCGCCATCGACGCCCAGCTCCGGCGTCTGCCGCGCGGCGAAGTCGCCGCCGCATCATGGCGCGATTTCGGCGCCATCATTTTGCTGCGCAACCTCGATGAGGCGCCGCCGCTGGTCGATGCGATCGCACCGGAACACCTCGAAATCGTCGCCGCGGAAGCCGAACAGCTCGCGGCGCAGATCCGCAATGCCGGCGCGATCTTCATCGGCCCGCATACGCCGGAAGCAATCGGCGATTATGTCGGCGGTTCCAATCACGTGCTGCCGACGGCCCGCTCGGCGCGTTTCTCGTCCGGCCTTGGCGTGCTTGATTTCATGAAGCGCACCTCGATCCTCAAATGCGGCCCCGAGCAATTGCACGCACTCGGCGGCGCCGCGATTACGCTCGGCATGGCGGAAGGGCTTGAAGCGCATGCCCGCTCAGTTTCGATACGGCTCAATCGCTGATGGCGCCCGCCGGCCGCGATAGAGAAAAGCCGCACCGCCTCGCCGCAGTCACCCTGGACGAAGCTTCACTCGGCACGTCGAGCGACGAAATCGAGCACGAGCGCCGTGTCGCGATCTACGATCTTCTCGAGCAGAACAAGTTTAAACCGATCGATCACGGCGGCGGGCCCTACGCGCTGCACCTTGGCATCAGCGGCAATCGACTGGTCTTCGATATTCGTCTGACCGACGGCACGCCGGTGATCGCGCATATGCTGTCGCTCGCCCCGTTCCGACGCATCGTCAAGGATTATTTCGTCGTCTGCGACAGCTATTACGCGGCGATCCGCACCGCCACTGCGGACCGCATCGAGGCGATCGATATGGCGCGCCGCGCCTTGCACGACGAAGGTTCGCGGCTCGTGGTCGAGCGGCTCAAACGCAAGGTCGAGCTCGACTTCGACACCGCGCGCCGCCTGTTCACCCTGATCACGGTCCTGCACTGGAAGGGCTGAGGGCCTCCATGGCTCGATCAATGGCTCGATCCACGGCCCCTTCCACTGCCGGCGCGATGGCGCGACCCGAGAATAGACCGCTGGCGGTGCTGTTCGCCTGCGGCCAGAATGCCATCCGTTCGCCGATGGCGGCGGCGCTGTTTGCGCAAATTTTCGGCAAAGCGATCTATGTCGGCTCGGCTGGCGTGCGCAAAGGCGAGCTCGATCCCTTTGCGGTGGCGGTCATGGACGAGGTCGGGCTCGATATTTCGCGGCACAAGCCGCTCACCTTCGAAGAGCTGGAGGAATGGGAAGGGCTCAATTTCGATCTGATCGTGACGCTGGCCCCCGAGGCGCATCACCGCGCCCTCGAAATCACCCGCACCAGTGCCGTCGATGTCGAATATTGGCCGACCGCCGACCCGAGTGCGGTCGATGGCAGCCGCGAGCAGCGGCTCGACGCTTATCGCGCGGTGCGCGATCAGATTCTGGCGCGGATCCGCCAACGCTTCCTAACCCGCGGCACGGGAAACGAATAGCCTCGCGCATGTCCCGAAAAGAGTGGGGACCGGCTTTCCGAAAAGGACATGCTCCCAGCCAATAAAGCCGGCGTTGCTCGCTTTCAGTCGCAGCGCTTGAAATACCAAGCGCGCTGTCGAGCGGGCAAATGCCGGTGAATGCGGTCAGCAGCGCAATCAGGCCGAGCCAACCCGCTCAATTCCGGCCGATGCTCGCAAACCCGACCGGAATGGCATCAGCGATCAGAACGAGGCCGATCACTGATCATGCGATCAAGCGTTCCCATATTGAAGCGCATTGCAGCCTCCATGCCGACATGCGCCAACGGATGCAAATCTGCGCAGCAGGGCGCGTTATGGCGTTGATTTAAGTCAAAGCGGCGGAGCCGCCGCCAATGCAGTTGTGGAGCGGCGCGCCATCCGCTAGGTTCCCGCGCAAATTTTGACGTGTTTGGCCGGCACTCTGGCCGAACGCGGAGATTCGGGCTGTAGGCTCAGGTCTAAGGCCGGATTCAAGATCATGGGATCAACATTGCCGGATAGCGAATGGCGAAAGAAGAACTCCTGGAATTTCCCGGTGTCGTGACGGAGCTGCTTCCGAACGCCACCTTTCGCGTCAAGCTCGAGAACGATCATGAGATCATCGCGCACACAGCCGGACGCATGCGCAAGAACCGCATTCGTGTGTTGGCTGGCGACAAAGTGCTGGTCGAGATGACGCCGTATGATCTGACCAAGGGCCGGATCACCTACCGATTCAAATGATCGGCCGACCAAAACTCGTGCTCGCTTCCGGCTCGCCGCGGCGACTCTCGCTGATTAATCAGATTGGCATCGAGCCGGACGCGCTGCGCCCGACCGACGTCGACGAGACGCCGAAGCGGGGCGAACTGCCGCGCGCCTGCGCGACGCGGCTGGCGCGGCTCAAGGCCGAGGCCGCGCTGAACATGGTGCGGATCGATGACGAGCTCAAAGGCGCCTATATCCTCGCCGCCGATACGGTGGTCGCGGTCGGTCGCCGCATCCTGCCCAAGGCGGAACTGCTCGACGAGGCGGCGCAATGCCTGCGATTGTTGTCCGGACGCAATCACCGCGTCCACACCGCCATCTGCATGGTGACGCCAAAGGAAACATTCCGCCAGCGCCATGTCGAGAGCCGCGTCCGCTTCAAGCGCCTGTCGGAAGAGGACATCGACGCCTATCTCGCCTCCGGCGAGTGGCGCGGCAAAGCCGGCGGCTATGCGGCGCAAGGCATTGCCGGAAGCTTTGTGGTCAAGATCGTCGGCTCCTATTCCGCCATCATCGGGCTGCCGCTCTATGAAACCATGTCGCTGCTCGGCGGCGAAGGTTTCCCGATCCATTTCGGCTGGCTCAATACGGTGTGAGCAAGCCTGCTTCCCCTCATCGCGAGGTGGCCGCGACGCGGCCCTCGAAGGATGAACGGCCGCGGCATGCGGGTCGGCCCTTCGAGACTCGCTTCGCTTGCCCCCTGGGGTGGCGGAATAGTTTGGCGATACCCGGCCCGCGCCCCATATTCCTTGGGCGCAGGGCTCCGACCATGGCCGAACTGAAACATCGCAAGCGCTGTCCGATCTGCGGCAAGCCGGTCGATGCCGTGTTCCGGCCGTTCTGCTCCAAGCGCTGCGCCGACGTCGACCTGCATCGGTGGCTGTCCGGCGTTTACGCAGTGCCGGTGACGGAAGACGAAGAAGAGGATGAGCGGCGCCGAGAGGACGACGGAACCGCCCGTTAGAGCATTTCCCGGAAAACTGGGTACCGGTTTTCCGGGAAGAAAATGCGACGAAACAAAAAGCCCTGGCGCGTTGAGACGCAGCCCATCTGCCGGCCGGAGGCGCCGCACCGGACCTATCGGACCGCATTCTGGACAGCTTCGGCCTCACCCTTTATAAGACGCGCCTTCGCAAGAGCCGCGTCGACGGCTGTGCGCAACGCCCGATCACGGAGCCAAGAAGGCTTAGGCTCAAAAGACTCTGGCCCAGGTAGCTCAGTTGGTAGAGCACTGCACTGAAAATGCAGGT
>JAJPJB010000085.1 GCA_021324465.1 Hyphomicrobiaceae bacterium | reverse complement strand
CTGCCTCCCTTCCGTATCTGTCGAGGCGGATTCTTTCGCACTGGCGTTTGGACTGGCGTGTTCGTGGCGGCAAAAAGCTTGCCCGCACAAACGCGGCGCGAGGACGGTGCTTTATTCATCACGGCGAAACCTAAGGAGACTCCCATGCCGACATGGCGTAACAAACCGGCCAACCGCGGCCATCTCAACAAGCGCTACACGCCGGAGCAGCAGCAGGCGCGCAGCGACGCGGCGCGCGATGCGGTGCGCCGGCTCTATTGCGACATCCTCGAACTGTGGAAGACCTGTGCCACCGGGCGCTGCCGCCGCCATCGCCGCTGCGCGGGCGATTCGCGCGCCTGCATGCGACGGGTCTGGAGCGATATTCCGCGGCACCGACAGAGAAAGATCTGGGCGCAGGTCATTGCCGGCGGCGCGAGCAAGATTCCGCCGGCCAACCACGCCGAATACCAGATGCGCCACACGCCGCCCGATACCATCGCGCGGCTGTAATATCGATCCTCCCCCGAGCGCTCTATTTTCGTCATTGCCGGGCATGGCCGGCCGAAGAACGGCGTCGCTTCGTTCGCTTATGACCCGGCAATCCGTGCGGGGCCGCCAATTGATCCGTCTGGTTTACCCTGTCGCACTTCGGCAGGGACCACCCGGTCAAGTCCGTTGATGACGCGTGTGGGATGACGCCTTGCGCCCGGCACGCTAAGGATGAGCGATGATCGCAACCTTCACCTACCGTTCCGAAGCGGCGCGCATCGTGTTTGGCGCGGGCGCGGCAGGCGCGCTGCGCGATGAGGCCGACCGCCACAAGATGACGCGGCTCCTCGTGTTGTGCTCGAAGACGCGCGCGGACTTCGCCAGGCGTGTGGTCGCGCCGATCGATGAGCGTATTGTCGGCTTTTGCGACGCCGGCGGGCAGAACATGCCGCGCGAGGCGTTCGAACAAATCCTCGCCGCGATCAACACGCAGAATGCCGACGGCTTTGTCGTGGTCGGCGGCGGCTCGCCGATCGGACTTGCCAAGGCCGCGGCGGCGACAACCAGGCTCCCCTACATCGCCGTCGTCACCACTTATTCCGGCTCGGAAATGGCGGCGCGCTGGTACATCGGCGTCGCCGAGAACCGCGTTGCCGGCGACGGCCCAGAAGCGCTGCCCGCAACCGCGATCTACGATCCGCAGCTGACGCTCGATCTGCCCCCGCGCGTCTCGGCGGCAAGCGGTATGAATGCCATGGCGCATGCGGTCGAGAGTCTCTACGGCATCGATACCAATCCCGTGGTGCAGACGCTGGCCGAGGAGGCGATCAGGCTCCTTGGCCGGAGCCTGCCGAAGATCGTCGAGGATCCGCGCGACCTTGCCGCGCGCAGTGACGCGCTCTACGGCGCCTGGCTCGCCGCGCATTTCCGCGCCGCCGTCGGGCTCGAACACGCGCTCGCGCAGCGTCTGCGGCAATGGTTCAATCTCGAACACGCGCAGGCGCATGCGATCGCCACGCCCTATGCGATCGGCTTCAATGCCGGCGCCGCGCCCGACGCCATGGCGCGCATCACGCGCGCGCTCGGTGTCCCTGACGCGGCGCGCGGGCTCTACGATCTCCTGATCCGGCTCGGCCTGCCGACCGGGTTCAAACAACTCGGCATGAAGGAGACCGACATCGACAAGGCGGTCGAAGTGGTGTCGGCGGCGAAGATCACCCATCCGCGCCCGGTGACGAAGGCGGACCTCGCGAACGTGATCGGCCAGGCCTTTGCCGGCGCCCCGCCGCGGTTTTGAGATGAGATTCATGCGTCATTGCGAGCGAAGCGAAGCAATCCAGAAGTGTGCCGCAAGCTCGGCGCGCGTGGCTCTCGATTACTTCGTCGCTTTGCTCCTCGCAATGACGGCACCGGTTCATGCGGAGCCGCGCCGATGAGCGCCGCCACCGCCGGCTCAGGACTGAAATGGGTGGGGCGCGCGCTGCGGCGGCTCGAAGATCCTGCCCTCGTGCAAGGGCGCGGCCGGTTTTCCGCCGATCTCCCCGCCGCATTCTATGTGCGCTTTGTGCGCAGCCCCGTCGCATCCGGCCGCATCAAGAATATCCACGCGCCCGACGGTGCGAATCTCATCCGCGCCGCCGACCTCAACGCCCGGCCGATCCGGCCGATGCTGCACAAATTCAATTATCAGCCGATCGCGCAGCCAATTTTGGCCGAGAGCGTCCTGCGCTTTGTCGGCGAGCCGATCGCCGCCGTCTATGCCGGGAGCGCCGCGCAAGCCGAAGACATCGCCGAGGCGGTCGAGGTCGAGATCGAGGAGACGCAAGCCGTGATGGACGCGCGCGAGGCGCTGTCGCTCGATGCGCCGCGCGTGCATGCAACAAACGTCATCGTTGACGGCACCGTCACGACTCAGAATTTCGAAGCCGCGCTCGCCGGCGCGGCGCGCCGCGTGCGCGTGTCCGCCCGCTCGCACCGGCAGAACGCCACCCCGCTTGAAGCGCGCGTCGCGCATGCCGCCTTCGATTCGGCGAGCGGTCGCGTCACGCTCACCTGCGCCACGCAGATGCCGCATCTGATGCGTACGGCGATTGCCGACGTGCTGGACATGCCTGAATCCGCGCTGCGCGTGATCGCGCCCGATGTCGGCGGCGGCTTTGGGCAGAAGATGTCGCTGCCGGGCGAATATGTCGTGCTGGTGTGGCTTGCGCAAAGGCTGCGCACCGGCGTCGCCTGGCACGAGGATCGCCGCGAGAATCTGATCGCAGCCTTTCACAGCCGCGATCAGTATGTCGAGCTCGACGGCGCCTTTGACGCGAACGGCAAGCTCGTCGCGTTATCCGCGGATGTCGTCGCCAATATCGGCGCCTATTCGTGCTACCCGACCACCTGCGGCGTCGAGCCGCTGATGGCCATGGCCGAACTGCCCGGCCCATACGATTTCGCGGCCTATTCCTGCCGCGCCCGCGGCGTCGCAACGCATACCTGCACCATGGCGCCCTATCGCGGCGTGTCGCGCCCGGTGATCACCTTCGCCGTCGAGCGCCTGATGGACAAGGCCGCGGCGGAATTCGGCATCGATCCGGTCGAGATCCGCCGGCGCAATCTCATCCAGAGATTCCCGGCGACCTCGGCGACCGGGCTTGTCTTCGACGAGGGCAGTTATATCGCGACGCTGGAACAGGCCGCCGCGCTTATCGATCTGCCGGCGTTTCGCGCGCGGCAGATCAAGGCGCGCGCCGAAACGCGTTTTTTGGGAATAGGCTTTGCGACGTTTTCGGAGCGCACCGGCTATGGCAGCCCGGCTTTCGCCGCGCGCGGCATGGAGGTGACACCCGGCTGGGAGACGGTCGAGATCGTCATGGATCCGTCCGGCCTCGTCGAGGCGCGCATCGGCGCGAGCCCGCACGGGCAAGGGCTGCCGACCACGCTTGCGCAAATCGTCGCCGACGCCCTGGGCGTGGCGCCGGCAAACGTGCGCGTGGTGCACGGCGATACCGACCGCACGCCCTATGGCTGGGGCACCTTTGCCAGCCGCTCGCTGGTGATTGCCGGCGGCGCGACGCTGATGGCGGCGCAGAAGATCCGCAAAAAACTGCTCGCCATCGCCAGTCACGTTCTGGAAGCGGCGCCCGAGGACATCGTGCTGCACGACGGCAGCGCCAAGGTTTTGGGCACCGATCGGGCGGTTACCATCGCGGAGCTCGCGCGCGCCGCCTATCACCAGACCCATCGCTTCAAGGGCGAGATCACGCCGGGCCTGAGCGAGAGCGCGTTCTACGATCCGCCGGGCACGTTCTCGAACGCCTGCCATGTCGCCGTTGTCGAGGTCGATATCGAGACCGGCGGGGTGCGGCTGGAAAAATTCCTGGCGGTAGAGGACGCCGGCCGCATCATCAATCCGCTGATCGCCGACGGCCAGGTGCATGGCGGCATCGCGCAGGGCATCGGCAACGCGCTGTTCGAAGAGATCGTCTATGACGCCCTCGGCAATATCGCGACCGCGACCCTTGCCGATTACACGCCGCCCACCGCGCATGAGATCCCGGCGATCGACCTGCATCACATCGAGACGCCGGCCGCCTCTTCCGTGACGGGCGCCAAGGGCCTGGGCGAAGGCGGCGCCATCGGCGCGCCGGCCGCGGTCATTAATGCAGTGAACGATGCGCTCGCGCCGTTCGGCGTCGCGATCGACGAAATGCCGGCCACACCGCAGCGGATCCGGGCGGCGCTGCGGAAGGCGGGAGTCGGTGTGTATCAGAAACGCTCATGAACAAGCCCCGCTCGTCCCCGCGCAAGCGGGAATCCAGGAGACGCTGCCGGAACGGCATCAGCGAGCCGCCGGCCTCCCGCTTGCGCCGGAACGAGCGGACGAAGCAGTCACTAGGGCCGCTCCCTCGCCGCCGCAATAGCCAAATACAGATAGGTGCCAAGCAGCATCGCTTCGATCAGAACGATGAAAACGCTGCCGCCATAGACAGCGGGGAAGAACAATTCGACCGCGGCCATCGAGATCACGGAAGTCAGCCACACGACAGCACCCCAGGCGGCGGCGAGCCAAAGGCCGACCGCGGCGACGAGATCGAGCACGGCAAAGAACACGGTCGCGGTCTGCCAGGCGATGGTGTGCGTCTCGAAGCCCTCATCGTGGCGCGCGCCGATGCCGAGCACTTGGGACCAGTGATAGATGCCCTTGATCATGGAGACTGCGGCCATGATGCGCAGGAATAGGACCAGATATTCGGTCCAAGTGCCCGCCGCGCTGCCGCGGCTGACCCGCACCGGTTCCAGCATGTCGCTTGGCCGCGTCGGGCGCAGCTGCGGCGTGTCGCTCACCGTGATCCGGGCGGGCGTTGCCGGTGTGACTGGAGTGGTGACCGGTTTGTCCATCGCTCAGCAAAGGATAAGGTCGGGAGAGCGCATGCCCGGGCAGAGCGATAACGGGGCGGCCAAAGGCCGTCAACGCTGCGCCGGCCGTGCGTTTTCCGCCGGTTAAGACTGTCGGGAGCGTCGGTGGCGGCTTGGCGGCGGAAGGAGTAGAAGGAGTAAAAGGGCACATGCAATATCGGCACTTGCGCCAATTGGAGCCGGGTCATGGTCATTAAATTCGGCCGGCCGCTGGAACCAAGTCGACAGGACGCCCGCCTGAAGCCGGTCGAAACGGCAGTGCCGGCCGAGCGACTTGATCTCGCCATCCGGCCGCGGCGCAACCGTCGCACCGAATGGTCGCGCCGCATGGTGCGCGAACATGTACTCACCGCCGACGATCTGATCTGGCCGCTGTTTGTGGTCGATGGAAACAAGGTGCGCCTGCCGGTCGATTCGATGCCGGACGTGCAACGGCTTTCAATCGACGAAGCCGTGCGCGCCGCGGAGCGTGCCGCCAGGCTCGACATCCCGTGCCTGGCGCTGTTTCCCTATACCGATCCGGCGAAGCGCGACGAAGACGGCTCCGAGGCGCTCAACCCGGACAATCTGGTCTGCCGGGCGATCCGCGCCATCAAGAAAGAGGTGCCGCAGATCGGCGTGCTGTGCGACGTCGCGCTCGATCCTTACACCAGCCACGGCCATGACGGGCTCCTGCGCGACGGTGTCATTCTTAACGACGAGACCGTGGCCGTTCTGGTGAAACAGGCGTTGGTCGAAGCGGAGGCCGGCTGCGACATCATTGCGCCATCCGACATGATGGATGGCCGGGTCGGCGCGATACGCGCGGGCCTCGACAAAGCGGGCTTTGGCGACGTCCAGATTATGGCCTATGCCGCCAAATATGCCTCGGCCTTCTACGGCCCGTTCCGCGACGCCGTCGGCACGAACGCCACGTTGATCGGCGACAAGCGCACCTATCAGATGGATCCGGGCAATTCGGATGAGGCTTTGCGCGAGGTCGAGCTCGATATCGCCGAGGGCGCCGACATGATCATGGTCAAGCCCGGCCTGCCCTATCTGGACATCCTGCACCGGGTCAAAACCGCCTTTGGCATGCCAACCTTTGCCTACCAAGTCTCCGGCGAATATGCGATGATCATGGCTGCCGCGGGGAACGGCTGGCTGGACGGGGACAAGGCCATGACCGAAAGCCTGATCGCGTTCAAGCGCGCCGGTGCCGACGGCGTGTTGACCTATTTTGCGCCAAGGATCGCGGAGAAACTGAAGCAGGGCGGACTGGCTTGAGCCGCATGACCCCGGACGCTGCAACCGTTTCGGGACAGAGCATGCGCCGACAGCACCGACCGCCCCCGCCCGGACTGGGGAAACGAGGCGGCTGTGATGCGTGAATACGACGATCACATTCGGCTTTACACGCCGATCTTGCAGCGGATCATCATCCTGGTGGCGGTGATCATCGCTGTGCCGGTCGTTTTGTGGACGATCACCGCGTTCGTCCGCGCCTATGTCGCCCCGCCGCAGCTGCCGACATTCAAGCCGATTGCGACGGTCCAGCCGCCAAGCGGCACCGCCGCGCCGGCCCAGATGCCGGTGCAGCAGGTGCCGGCGCAGCCGCCGGTCCAGGTTGCCGCCCAGACCACCGGCACGGCAAGCGATGTCCGCACGCCGCTTCTTGAAATCAAGAAGCGGCCGGCCGATCCGGCGGGCGCCGGGCCGACGCCACCGCCGCAAGCCGCAATGGCGCCGGGCGCGCCTGCTGCGGACCCTGCGCCCTCAGCTGCGCCTGCCGTTGCCGCGCCGTCGATCCCTGCGCCCCAAACCGCCGCGCCGGGGGGTGCCGCGGCCGCGAGCCTGGCGCCATCCAATTCGGCGCCGGCCGCTCCCTACTCGGCTGCGTCGCTTGACGCGTCGCCAGCCTCCCTGCCGGCTGCGGTGCGATCACCGTCGCCGGCTTTAGCGGCTTGGCCCAATTCGGCTGCAAGCGCGTCGGCAAGCGGCGGATCAGACGCTTTCGCTTCGCGCGAAGCCTCCGCCGCCGGGCCCGATAGCGGTGACGCTATTGTGCCTCCGGGGGTGGCGCTCATCGGCCGCATCCCGCTGCCCCGCCGCAGGCCAAATGTGAGGCCGAATATGGCGCTTGCCGCCGTCGCATCGGGCGCTGCGCCGGGCAACATCCCGCTGCCGCGGGCACGTCCAGCCTCGGCGCCCGAGCCTGCCCCTGTGAGCGAGCCGCCGCCGGCCTACGACCTGTCCGTGTTCCACTAAAGCGCGCATCAAAGCGCCCCTGGCGCGGCGCTCATTCCAGCGCCGCACCGCTTTCCATGCGAACCGGCTGATAGCCGTCCGCCAGCAGCGCGCGAAAGATCGCTTCCGCATGCGCGCTGTCGCGGGTCTCCATGGTGACGTCGAGCTTGGCCCCTTTGGCCGGCACGTCGAGAAACAGCCGATGATGGTCGACGCCCAGAATATTGGCGCCAAGCTCGCCCAGCCGGCTTGCGATCTGGCCCAAAATGCCGGGGCGATCGGGAATCGTCAGCCGGAATGAGACGATGCGATTCTCGCGCTCCAGTTCGCGCACCATGACCGAAGCGAGCATGCGCGGATCGATATTGCCGCCGCACAGGATCAGGCCGACTTTGCGGCCGGCAAAGCGTTTGGGCTCCGCCAGCATGGCGGCGAGGCCTGCCGCTCCCGCGCCTTCAGCCATGGTCTTCTGCAAGGTCAGGAACGCGTTGACGGCGCGCTCGATCTGCGCCTCCTCGACCAAAATGATATCGCTGGCCAACTCGCGCACGATCGGCAGCGTCATGCCGCCGGCTTTGCTTACCGCGATGCCTTCCGCGAGGGTGGCGCCGCCGCAAGGCCGCTTTTCGCCATGGATCGCATTCCACATCGACGGATAGAGCGCGCATTCCACGCCGATGATCTCGATCGATGGTTTGATGGCGCGGGCGGCAATGGCATTGCCGGCAATCAAGCCGCCGCCGCCGATTGGAACCACGAGCATTTCGAGCTCCGGTACGGCTTCGAGCATTTCGAGCGCGATCGTGCCCTGGCCGGCGATGATCTGCGGATCGTCGTAAGGATGAACCCAGACCAGATTGTGCGCGGCGGCGATCGCCTCGCCGCGCGTTTGCGCCTCGGTCACGGTTTCGCCGTGGAGCACGACTTTGGCGCCGAGCGCCTCGGTCGCTTTCACCTTCACGAAGGGCGTCGTCAGCGGCATGACAATGGTGGCGGCAATCGACAGCCGACGCGCGTGATAAGCGACCGCCTGCGCATGATTGCCGGCCGACATGGCGATGACGCCGCGCCGACGCTCGTCGGCGCTCAAGGCGGCAAGCTTGACGCAGGCGCCGCGTTCCTTGAACGAATTGGTGACCTGCAAATTCTCGTATTTGACATAAACTTCGGCGCCGGTGAGCGCGGCAAGATGCGGCGCCGCCAGGAGCGGCGTGCGCAGCACGTGATCGGCAATCGCGATCTGGGCAGCCTTGATATCGGCCAGCGTGATCTTCACAGCGTAATTCTCCGGAACCGGTTAGGCCCCTTGTAGACTATCGCCCGCCTTGCTTTGGCGGTTTCTTTTCGCCATCTGCGGCGGCATTATATAGCTCGGTCGAATAGAGCCAGGTTGACCATGACAGACGCTGGATCCTCTGGAACGGCCCCGGGATCTGGTCCCGGACGGATCGGCATCGACTTCGATGTCAAGCCGCACGCCTATGACCCGGTGGCCAACCCGGAACTGTTCGAGGGGGTGCTCGCCCGCCGTGTCGTCGCCTTTGTCATCGATGTCGTCCTTATAGCCATACCGCTGATTGTGGTCTGGATGTTCATTTTCGTGTTCGGGATTGTCACGCTCGGCCTGGGCTGGGCGCTGTACGGGCTGATGTCGCCGCTCTCGGTCATCTGGGCGCTGTTCTATTACGGCCTGACGCTCGGCAGCCCGGCTTCGGCAACCATGGGCATGCGCGCGATGGAGATCGAGATGCGCACCTGGTACGGCGCTCCCGCCTATTTCGTGCTCGGCGCGGTGCACGCGGTGGTTTACTGGATCAGCGTCAGCGTGTTGTCGCCGCTGATCCTCGTGGTCGGCTTCTTCAATCCGCGCGGGCGGCTGTTGCACGATTTCCTGGTCGGTACCGTGCTCATTAATAATGCGAGCCGCGCCGCTTTGCTGCGGGCCCGCTTTGCCCACTGAGGCGCATGACAGTCGCCGCCGAATTTGGCCTTTGACCTTGGCGGGCTCTCGCGCGATCCTTGGGCACCGCCGGAGTCGGCCTCGGGCCGCAAGCGAAATGCCGTAACGTCTGTCATAGCCATCCGTGACGCAACATTCGCGCGATACACCGCAATTCTATCTCACGGCACCTTCGCCGTGCCCTTACCTCGCCGGCAAGGAGGAGCGGAAGGTCTTTACGCATCTGGTCGGCGAGCGCGCGCCCGAGCTCAACAATATCCTCACCCAGGGCGGCTTCCGCCGCAGCCAATCGATCGCCTATCGCCCGGCCTGCGAGGGCTGCCGCGCCTGCGTTTCGGTCCGTGTGATCGCCAAGGACTTTCGCCCGACGGCGAGCATGCGCCGGATCCTGCGCCGCAATGCCGACATTGCCAGCGAGATGCGGATCGCGGTGCCGACATCGGAGCAATATTCAATCTTCCGTGCCTACCTGGATTCGCGCCACCGCGACGGCGGCATGGCCGATATGACCGTGCTCGATTACGCGATGATGGTCGAGGACAGTCACATCGAGACGCGCATCATCGAGTACCGGCGCCGCGCCAGCGAGAATGCCGTCTCGCATCGCGGCAGCGGCGAGTTGCTCGCCATCGCGCTCACCGACGTGCTTGGCGATGGGCTGTCCATGGTCTATTCGTTCTTCGAGCCGGACGAATCGTCACGTTCGCTCGGCACATTCATGGTGCTTGATCATATCGGCC
Source organism: Hyphomicrobiaceae bacterium (assembly GCA_021324465.1). GTDB lineage: Bacteria > Pseudomonadota > Alphaproteobacteria > Rhizobiales > Xanthobacteraceae > BOG-931. Next base: position 24,366 of record JAJPJB010000085.1, on the reverse strand, counting down.
GCGCGCAGCGCATGGGACTTTCTTACGTCTATCTCGGATATTGGGTGCGTGGCTCACGCAAGATGGATTACAAGAGCCGCTTCCGGCCGCAGGAGCGGCTGATGCCGGACGGCTGGACCCGCGTCGATTAAAAGCATGCGAGAACAAATCATGCCAAAGCTCGTTGGCGCGGCAGCTTTTGCTGCCCTGATGTTGGCCGGTCTCATTGGCGGTGTAGCCGCTGCGTTGGCGCAGTCGTCGGCGCCGGGCACGGCCGACACGCCGAAGGGCAAAGCGCTGGTCGACAGCGACGGCATGACGCTCTACACGTTCGACCGCGACAGCAAAGGCAAATCGAACTGCAACGGTCAATGTGCCAATCTCTGGCTGCCGCTGATCGCCACTGTCGACGCCTCGCCCTCCGGCGCGTTTTCACTGATCACGCGCGACGACGGCCGCAAGCAATGGGCCTACAAGGACAAGCCGCTCTATACCTGGAGCAAGGACACCAAGCCCGGCGACACCACCGGCGACGGCGTCAACAGCGTGTGGCACATCGCGGTGCCGTGAGTGCGTCAGCCCGGCAACTCGGCCAGCGTCTTGAGCGCATAGAACTGCACCGGCTCCTTGCGGCCCTTGACCGGCGCCTCGTGCAGCTCGTGATCGGCAAGATCAACGCCGGCCGCTTCGGCCGCCTGGCGCGATAAGATCACCACGCAGCCGTATTCCTTGCTCAGGCTTTCCAGCCGCGCGCAGGTGTTCACCGTGTCGCCGATCGCGGTGATGATGCGCGAGCGCGGCGGGCCCATTGCGCCGACAATAGCCTCGCTATAGTGAATGCCGATGCCGATGCGCAGCGGCTCGCGTAGATCGGCGCGCAGCTGCTTGTTCAGGGCGTCGAGGCGCGTCAGCATGGCGCGCGCGCCGCGCAGCGCCTCCGCCGCGCCGGTCTTCGGATCGTCGGCATGCAGGCCGTAGAGCGCCATCAGGCCGTCGCCGGTGAACTGCGAATAGTGGCCATTGGTCTCGGTAAGCGCCTTGGTCATTTCGCCGAAAAACTGATTAAGAATGAACAGCACGTCATAGGGCAGCCGCGCTTCGCCCAATGTGGTCGAGCCGCGCATATCGACAAAGACGACCGTGATCAGCCGCTCGCTGCCTTCGAGTCCGCCGCGCACCGCGCCGTCGGCTGCGCTGGCATCGGCGGCAAGCAGCGGCATGACCGCTATATCGGCGTTGGGCCGGATCTGGCACGCAAGGCGCGTGCCGCGAGCAGCGCCGATGCGCGCCAGCGCCTTGGCCTCGAGCGCCGAGGGCGGCGGCAGCGTGTCGAGCCCCTCGGTGACCATGATGCGGCAGGTGGTGCAACGCGCCCGGCCGCCACAGACCGAAGCATGCGCGATGCCATTGGCGCGCAGCGTCTCCAATACGGTCGCGCCCGGCAGGATCGGGACGCTTCGGCCATTGGCGTGCGACAGCACCGGCGGCCGCTGCGCCCGATAATACCAGGCGCGGATGCCGCGCCCGGCGAACGGCACCAGCGGCAGCAGGATGGTGATCGCCCAGCCGATCTCCACCATTCGACCGGCCTCGGCCTGCGTCTCGTCGGTGACATTGGCATCCGCCAACGAGGAGGAGACGAAGTCCGGATCTTTGGCGGCTTGGCGTAAGACTTCGTTGCCGCCGGTCACATAGCCGGCGAGCGCCAGCGCCGGAAGCAATAATGCGTAACTGAAAAACAAAGGCTGGTATCGGCCGTACCATGCCTTGGTGCGCAGCCAGTAATGGATGCCGATGCATGCATGCGCCCATATCGCAACGACTAGAAGCATCTGCACCGCGCCGAGCCATGGAAAGACCAGCCACTGCGCGATGAAAACCGTGTTGTAATACGTGGTCACGTCGAGCAAATGCTCGGCAACGCGCGTGGAGACGGCATGCGACGTCAGCAATACGGGAATGCTCAGGCCCAGCGCGAGCTGGGCCAACTCCCATCGCGACAAGCGCAGGGAGCGGCGCACATAGATCGACCACAGCGCGTTACCGTAGTGGATCAGGAATGCCGCAAACAAGACGGTCGTGCCGCTTAGGCCCTGCCATGGATACATCAGGAGCTTGCGTGCGGCCTCGGCCCATTCGAGTGAAATCAGCAAGAAGCAATGCGACGTCAGATGGCAGATCACAAAGCTCAGCATGGTGAGCGCGCTGGAAAGCCGCAGCCACGTCCGCCATTGCGATCGCGTATCTAGCAAACTGCCGGTATGCGTGCTCATTCGGCCGCCGCGCTTTGGTAGACCAACCCTGCCACTCTCACACATGCGGTGATCGACCGCCGACGGGAAAATTCCCGCCGCCAGCCGACGCTGACACCTTACCCCTTCGCTTAGCGATTATACCGGTCTTCCGGCCGGATGCCGCAGCGCGGCAGCCGGCAAGCCCCCGACCGGCGGCGAGCAGCCTGCGCACTGTTTCCGGGGACCAGCAGTTTTGGCACGTCGTGCGCCGGTACGCCGCTCACTCGTGGATTCGCTGTGTTGCTTATCGCAATGGCGGCAAGTCCTAATCCTCCTGCGCCTCTTTGCCGTTTCCGACACGGGTCGCGCCCGCATCGAATTTGTTGCTCTTCGGAAAGCCCTTTGGCGCAAGCCGGCCGGCATCGGCGCGGCTGCCGCGCCAGTCGGACAGCTCCTTGAGCGAGAGTGTGAAGACGCGGCCGGCGGAATCGGTCCAGGTCAGGCCCTTTTCCACCTCGAATGTCTTGATATCCGATAGGCCGCCGTCCTTGTAGCGCTGCAGGCGCACGCCTCGGCCACGATTCATTTCCGGCACCTGATCTCGGGCGAAGATCACCATCTTGCGGTTCTCGCCGATGCTGGCGATGAATTCGCCTTCGAGCGGCGTCACGGCCCGCGCTTCATCCGGCGGCCTGACGTTGAGCACCTGCTTGCCCTTGCGCGTGTTGGCGAGGCACTCGTCTTCCGGCACGATGAAGCCGTTGCCCAGTTTGCTCGCGACGAGAAGCTTGCGGCCGCCCTGATAGCGGAACACGCTGACGATGTCGGCCTCCTGTTCAAGTTCGATGAACAATCGAACCGGCTCGCCATGGCCGCGGCCGCCCGGAAGCTTTGAAGCGTCGATCGTGTAGAAACGGCCATTGGTGGCGAAGAGGAGAAGCTTCGACGTGGTCTCGGCGAAGAAAGCAAGCTTCAGCCCGTCGTCGGCCTTGAAAGCCAAGCCGGACAGGTCGGCAACCTGGCCGCGCAGCGCACGAATCCAGCCTTTCTCGGAGACCACGACGGTGATCGGCTCGCGCTCGACCAGCGCCTGTTCGATCGCCGCCTCGTCATGCGCCGGCGCCTGTGCAAAGCCGGTGCGGCGCTTGCCGAGCGGTGTTTTCGGCCCGTACTTCTCGCGCACCTCGCGCACCTGCTCGGCGATTTTCCGCCACTGCTGTTTCTCGGAGCGCAACAGGTCCTCAAGCGATTTCTTCTCGATGCGCAGGTCCTTGTCCTCTTGGCGGATCTCCATCTCTTCCAGTCGGCGCAAATTGCGCAGCCGCATATTGAGGATGGCATCCGCCTGGACGTCGGACAGTTTGAACGTCTTCATCAGCACCGGCTTCGGCTCATCTTCCTTGCGGATGATCTTGATGACCTTGTCGAGATTGAGATAGGCGACGAGATAGCCGCCGAGCACTTCGAGCCGATGCTCGATCTGCGCCAGGCGATGGCGCGAGCGGCGCAGCAGCACCTCGCGACGATGTGCGAGCCATTCGGTCAGCGCCTCGGCGAGCCCGACGACTTTCGGAATGCGTCCGCGCACCAGCACATTCATGTTCAGGGGCACGCGGGTCTCGAGCTCGGTGAGCTTGAACAGGCTCTCCATCAGGAGAGCAGGATCGACCGAGCGCGAGCGCGGCTCGAGCACGATGCGCACGTCCTCGGCGGATTCATCGCGCATATCGGCAAGCAGCGGCAGCTTCTTTTCCGCCATCAACTCGGCGATGCGCTCGACCAGCCGCATCTTCTGCACCTGCCAGGGAATCTCTGTGACCACGATCTGGTAGGTGCCGCGTCCGGTTTCTTCGGTCTTCCAGCGCGCGCGCAGGCGGAACGAGCCGCGGCCGCTTGCATAGGCTTCGGCAATGGCTTCGGGCGGCTCGACGATCACACCGCCGGTCGGAAAATCCGGCCCGGGCACGTATTTCAACAGCGTCTTGGTGCGCGCATTCGGCTGCTCGATCAGATAAAGCGCAGCGTCGCACAACTCCGCCACATTGTGTGGCGGGATGGAGGTCGCCATGCCGACGGCGATGCCTTGCGCGCCGTTAGCCAGAAGGTTCGGAAAGGCCGCCGGCAGCACCACCGGCTCCTGCGAGAGGCCGTCGTAATTGGGCCGGAAGTCGACGGCATCTTCGTCGATGCCTTCGAGCAGGAGCGCGGCGACATCGGTCAGGCGCGCTTCCGTATAGCGGTAAGCCGCGGCATTATCGCCGTCGATATTGCCAAAATTGCCCTGACCGTCGACCAGCGGATAGCGCGAGGAGAAATCCTGCGCGAGACGGACCAGCGCGTCATAGATCGCCTGGTCGCCGTGCGGGTGAAAGTTGCCCATGACGTCGCCGACGATCTTGGCGGATTTCTTGAATGCGGCACCGGGATCGAGCCGAAGCAGCCGCATGCCGTAGAGGATGCGCCGGTGCACGGGTTTGAGCCCGTCGCGCGCATCGGGCAGCGCGCGGTGCATGATGGTCGACAGCGCATAGGCGAGATAGCGCTCTTCGAGCGCTTCGCGCAGTGCGATCTCCTGCACGCCGCTCGGATCGAGGGGTGCGACTTTCTTGTTCATGGTCTCATCAAGCCAGCTTCTGATCGCGCCGTCGGGAACCGGCCGCGACACGCGTGGATACGAAGTTTGGAATCAGCCGCAATACTAGCAAAATAGGCGCCGCAATGCGGCATTCCCAGATCGGAAAAATTCGCGTGCTCCGTCGGCGCGGCACGGCGGCCGCAGCGTCGACGCACGTTGCGCCGCGTCAATGAACCGCGGATGAACAAAGACGGCCGCATGATGAAACATTCTTAATCTCGCGCGTTGAACAAACGCGCTAAAATGCAGTGTGCATTGACGCACATTTGCCTCGGTTCGCGCCGGAAACTACGGAGGACTAGCATGCGTAAGACCATGCTTGCGGCCGCCGCGGTCGCGGCGCTGCTTTCGATCGGCGCATCGGCCGATGGAGCTGCTGCAATGACGACGGCAACGCCGACCCAGCTTGGCGTGGCCACCGCCAATGACGGTCTCGTCCAGAAGGCCGCGATTGTCTGCGGCTACTGGGGCTGCCGACATGTCTGGTGGGGACCGCCTCGCTACTATGGTTATTACGGCCCGGGGCCCTATTGGGGCTGGCATCGCCCGTGGTGGGGCTGGCACCGACATTGGTGGTGGCACCACTGGTAAGCGCGACGCTGACCGGAGCATGATCCGCAAGTGATCATGCTCCTTACAAAGCCGCAGCGCCGCGGCCGCGGCGCGTCGCGCGGGCGCGCCCCAGATCATGCGCGTTCGACCCATTACTGAGATGCGCGCGAGACCGCGGCGACGAAATGCGCGCGCGCCTCCGGCAGGGCCAGGCCGCGCGGCGCGAAGGCGTGGCGATCGAGGAAGAACCCGGTCAGCGCGAAAGCGTCGGCGAGATCGCGTGGCGATTGCGGTTCTGTCTCGCCGTGCAGAAACGCCGGTAACCGCAACAACCGGTCGCGATAGGGTTCGCCGGCCTCGCGCGAGACGGCGCGACCCGATCGCGGCGACACATAGATCAGGTCCGAGGTGGCACCGGTTGCCGCGCACGACGTCAGATCGAGGCCGAAGCCGAGTTCGGCCAACAGGTCGAGCTCGAAACGGGCGATCATGGTCGCGGCGAGGTGCGGCTCATTGAGATGGTCGAGAATCGCTTCGAGCGCCTCATAGATCGCCGCATGCGGCTCGCGCTCGGCCAGGAGACGGCATAGCGCGGCAAGATGCGTCACCCCGTGCACCGCATGCGCCGCGCCAAGGAAGTCCGCCGCGCGCAGATTCAGCTCTTCGACGGTGTAGTTGCCCAGATGCTCGTCGAGCCGGGCCCGCCAGGTCGCGCGCAAGGCATTGCCCGGCTGCAGGACGCCGCGTTGGCGCGCGCTGGTGCCGCCGCGCACCAGGCCCAAATGCCGGCCGTGATCATGCGTCATCAATTCGAGAATCACGCTGCTCTCGCCGTGGCGCTTGACGCCGAGCACGATGCCGTCGTCGGTCCATTCCATCTGACGTATATATTTTGGCTCGTATATTTTGGCTCGATGGGACCCGTTGGCGAGTGGCGAACAGGGGACTATTCTATTCGCTATTCGCCAACGATCACTCCCTCGGAAATTCCAAGCCCATTTCGCGATAGCGTTCCGGATCGTCGCCCCAGCCTTCGCGCACCTTGACGTGAAGGAAGAGATGCACCGGCTGCTCGATCGCCGCGGCAATATCGGCGCGGGCCGCCGCGCCAATCGCTTTGATGGTCTGACCGGCCTTGCCGAGCACGATTTTGCGCTGGCTCTCGCGCTCGACATAGATCGTCTGCTCGATGCGCACCGAACCGTCCCTGAGTTCCTTCCAGATCTCGGTTTCGACCGTCGACTGATAGGGCACTTCCTGGTGCAGCCGCAGATACAGTTTTTCCCGCGTGATCTCCGCGGCGAGCTGACGCAGCGGCGCGTCGGAGATCTGATCCTCGGGATAGAGCCAGGGTCCGGCCGGCACATGCGCGGCAAACCACGCCTTGAGGTCGCCGACGCCGTCGCCGGTGAGCGCCGAAATCATGAAGGTCGCGGCAAAGTCTGTGCGCCCGTTGAGCTTTTGTGCGAGCGTCAGCAGCAGCGGCTTGTCGACGAGGTCGATTTTGTTAAGCACGAGCACTTTCGCCGGCCGGACGTCGCCCAGCGTGCGCAGCGTCGTCTCGTCCTGGTCCGAAACCCCTCTTCGCGCATCGATCAGAAGCGCCACGATATCGGCGTCCGCGGTCGAGCCCCAGGCCGTTTGCACCATGGCGCGATCGAGCCGGCGCCGCGGCGCGAAGATGCCCGGGGTGTCGACAAAAATGAGCTGCGCCGGGCCATGCACCGCGATGCCGCGAATGAGTGTGCGCGTGGTCTGCACTTTGGGCGTGACAATCGAGACTTTGGTGCCGACCAGCGCATTGATCAGCGTCGACTTGCCGGCATTTGGCGCACCGATCAGCGCGACAAAGCCGCAGTGTGTTTCGCCTTTCGGACGCTCAGCCATTGCGCCGCGCGGGCTCGACGCCTTCTCGCGCCAGCATGGCGGCGGCTGCGGCCTGTTCCGCTGCGCGCTTGGACCGTCCCATGCCCTCCGCGGGTGCAAACGCGGGAAGCTGCACGGCGACGCGGAATTCCGGATTGTGATCCGGACCGGAGCGTGCCACTTCGCGATAGGCCGGCGTCGGCAGGCCGCGCGCCTGCGCCCATTCCTGCAACACGGTCTTCGGATCGCGCAGCGGCTGGGCGGTCGCGCTCAAGCGCGCCTCCCAGAGCCGCTGGACCAGAGCTTCCGCCGCCTTATAGCCGCCGTCGAGATAGACCGCGCCGATCAAGGCTTCGCAGACGTCGGCAAGAATGGCGAGGCGGCTTCGCGCGCCCGCATTGGATTCCGACGCGCCGACCCGAATGGCGGCGCCGAGATCGATCGCGCGCGCGATTTCGGCGCAGGTCTCCTTGCGCACGAGATCGGCGAGCCGGCGCGACAGCTCGCCTTCATCTGCCTTGGGAAAGGTCCGAAACAGCATGTCGGAAATGACCAGGCCAAGGACGTGGTCGCCGAGAAATTCCAGGCGCTGATAGCTGCCGGTGCGATGCGCGCCCCTGAGCGCCGAGATGTGCGTCAGCGCGCTTTCGAGCAGGGCCGGATCGCTGAAGCGGTAACCGACGCGCTTCTCCAGCTCGCTCGCCTTGCGCTGGCGGCGGCGCGCCGATCTTGTCTCCGCCACCTGCTTCTTCTGGGCTTCAAGCGCCGGCTTGGAGGCAAGCTCCCCAGACGGCGCGTCCGCGGGCGCCGCACCTGATTTGGCTTTCTTGCGGCGGCCGCTCATCTCACCAGCGTGAACAACCGCTCCCAGCGCACAGCCCAGGGCCAGCGCCAAATTTCCCAAGCATGGGCGTCGCCTCGAATCGAGAAGAAAATGATCTGCGCCTTGCCGATCAGATTCTCGAACGGCACATAGCCGACCTCACTAAGCACGCGGCTGTCCGTCGAGTTGTCACGGTTGTCGCCCATCATGAAATAATGCACGGGCGGCACGGTATAGACCGGCGTATTGTCGTAGAATCCATTATCGGTAAGGTCGAGCGTATTGTAGCTTACCCCGTTGGGCAGCGTCTCCCGATATTGCTTGACGCGCTGAACGACGCCGTCGTCGTCGGTGACATAGTCCTCGACGCGCTGGCGCGCCACCGGCTTGCCGTTGATATTCAAGACGCCGTCGATCATCTGGATCTTGTCGCCAGGCAGCCCGATCACGCGCTTGATATAGTCGATCGAATCGTCCTTCGGCAGGCGGAAAACGACGACATCACCGCGCTGCGGCTCGCGACTCAAAAACCGGCCGGAAAAAAATGGCGGCGAGAATGGAAAGGAATAGTGAGTGTAGCCGTAGGAATATTTCGAAACGAACAGATAGTCCCCGACCAAGAGCGTCGGAATCATCGAGCCCGACGGGATATTGAACGGCTGAAACAGAAAGGTCCGAATGACGAGCGCGATGACAAGTGCGTGAAACACCACGCGCAGGGTTTCGGCAAACCCGCCTTCCTTGCGCTTCTCTCCTGTCTGCACGCTCATCGGCCCATTATCTCGCATTGCAACGCGCCCGCCAGCGACCTTGTAGCCTTTGGCTTCCCTACAGGCAATTGCACGCGGGAATTCGCCGCGTCATGCAAGCGATCAGTTTTCTCCAACGATCCCATGTGCTTACGCAGGCGCTCGCGCTTGCCTGCGGGGGCGGTCGGGGACATTTCACCGAAACTTTGTCCGGGCAAGCTGTCGGCCTGCGGTAAGATCGGTTGCCGAGGGCTAGCCCTTGCCGCCGCCGGTCGCGACCGCGGAAATGACAACGAAGGCATGCGCCATTGGGCCCTCATCGGTGATCGTCAGGTCGATACGGGCCTCGTAGCCTTTGGGTGTAATGGCTTCCAGGCGGCGCTTGGCGCCGCCGGTGAGTTCCAGGGTCGGCCGCCCGGACGGCAGATTGACCACGCCCATGTCGCGCCACCAAACCCCGGCGCGCAGCCCGGTGCCGAGCGCCTTGGCGCAGGCCTCCTTGGCGGCGAAACGCTTCGCATAAGTTTCCACCCGATTGCGCCGCTTCTCGGCCTTGGCGCGCTCGATCGGGGTGAAAATGCGCTCGATGAAGCGATCGCCGTGCCGCTCAAGCACTTTGGCAATGCGGCGCGCATCGGCGATGTCGGATCCAATGCCGAGAATCATGCGCTTGTTCCAATGCGGTTGCGGCCGCGATCCATGGCGGCGCGCATCAATCGCACCGCCGGCGCCAGCCCGGCGAAGATTGCCTCGCCCATGAGAAAATGACCGATATTGAGTTCGACGACCGGTTCGAGACTCGCAATCTTCTCGGCGGTGGCAAAATCCAGCCCATGCCCGGCGTGGACTTCCAGACCGGCGCTTTGAGCGAGCACGGCGCCACGGACGATGCGCTCGAACTCAGCCGTAGCAGAAGCCTGCTCGCCGCTGGCGAGCGCATCGCACCAGGTGCCGGTGTGAATCTCGATAACCGGTGCGCCAATCGCGGCCGCCGCCTCGATCTGGGCCGGCTCCGCGGCAATGAACAGCGAAACGCGAATGCCGGCCGCCGCCAATTCGCTCACGGCGGCCCGCAATGTTTCGCGCTGGCCCGCCGCATCGAGGCCGCCTTCGGTCGTACGCTCCTGCCGCCGTTCCGGCACAATACAGGCGGCGTGTGGCTTTAGCTTGCAGGCGATGGCGACCATTTCCGCGGTCGCCGCCATTTCCAGGTTCAGCGGCTTTAAGATGTTGTCTTTGAGGCGGGCGACATCGTCATCGACGATGTGCCTGCGGTCCTCGCGCAAATGCGCGGTGATGCCGTCGGCGCCGGCCGCGATTGCGATCTCGGCGGCTTTCACCGGATCGGGATGCCGACCGCCGCGCGCATTCCGCACGGTCGCGACGTGATCGACGTTGACGCCAAGGCGGATCGCGGAAGCCGGCATCTTACCCGTTCACGCGTTCGGCATTGGCCACCACCTTCTTTGCGCGCAGCTGCGAAATGATCGAGGTGAGGTGTTTGAGGTCATAGACTTCGAGATCGATGGTCAGCTCGGTAAAGTCCGGCGATTGCCGCGTCATTCGGATATTGTCGATATTGCCGTCATGTTCGGCGATGACCTGCGTGATCTGCGCCAGCGTCCCGGGCTCATTGAGCGATTGCACGGCGAGCCGCGCCGGAAAACGCTGCGGCGCCTTGTCGTCGACGTCCCAGCGCACGTCGAGCCAGCGCTCCGGCTCGTCCTCGAATTGCTTGAGCGCTTCGGACTGGATCGGATAGATCGTGATCCCCTCTCCCGGCGTCATGATGCCGACAATGCGGTCGCCCGGCACCGCGCCGCCCTGCGGCGCAAAGCGCACCGGCAGGTCGGAATTGATGCCCCGGATCGGAATCGCCGAACCGTTTTCGCCCTCGTCCGGCACCTTGAACTTGAGCGCCTTGCCGAATTTGAGCCCAAACCAGCCGCTTTCCGCCTTGGGCGCGACCGGCGCCACGCGCTCGTCCTTATAGTCGGGATACATCGCGCGCGCGACATCGGAGGCTTTCATTTCCCCGCGCCCGACCGCCGCCATGACGTCTTCGATCGAGGTCCGCGCCAGCCGCGGCAGCGCGCCCTGCAGCTTTTCGTCGGAATAATCGATCTTGGCGCGCTGACAGAGCTTCTCCACGATGCGCCGGCCGAGTCCCGCATATTGATGCCGCACCGCCTCGCGCGTGGCGCGGCGGATCGCATCGCGGGCCTTGCCGGTAACTACGATCGACTCCCAGGCCGCCGGCGGCGCGGTTTGCGCCTTCGAGGTCAGAATCTGCACCTCGTCGCCGTTCTGCAGCGGCGAGGACAGCGGGCCGATCTTGCCATTGATCTTGCAGCCGATCGCCATATTGCCGATGTCGGTATGCACCGCATAGGCGAAATCGATCGGGGTGGCGCCGCGCGGCAAAGCGATCAGCTTGCCCTTGGGAGTAAAGCAGAACACCTGATCATGGAACAGTTCCAGCTTGGTGTGCTCCAGGAACTCTTCGGGGTTGGAGCCTTCGGCCAGGAGCTCGATGGTGCGGCGCAGCCAGGCATAGGCGCTCGACTCGCGCGACAGCATTTCGGTCGGCGAGCCGAGCTCGTCCTTATAGAGCGCATGCGCGGCGATGCCGTATTCGGCGATCTGGTGCATTTCGCGGGTGCGGATTTGCAGCTCGACCCGCTGCTTGCCCGGGCCGATCACAGTGGTGTGGATCGATCGGTAATCGTTTTGCTTCGGCGTCGAGATGTAGTCCTTGAATCGCCCTGGGACCACCGGCCAGCTGGTGTGCACAATGCCCAGCGCCTGATAGCACTCGCCGATATTGCTAACGACGACCCGGAAACCGAGAATGTCGGACAGCTGTTCAAAGCCGACGGCTTTGCGCTCCATCTTGCGCCAGATCGAATAGGCGCGCTTGCGCCGGCCGCTGACTTCGGCGGCGATACCGCGGTCGGCGAGCTTTCTGGCCAGCTGCTGCTCGATCTCGGTGATCCAGCCCTTCGATCGCGCTGCCAGCGTCTCGAGCCGCTCCGTCAACACCTTGTAGGCGTCAGGATTGAGCTCGCGAAACGCCAGATCTTCGAGCTCCTCGCGCATCTCCTGCATACCCATGCGGCCGGCCAGCGGCGCATAGATTTCGAGCGTCTCGTCGGCGGTGCGCCGGCGCGAGGACGGCGGCTGGTATTCCAGCGTGCGCATATTGTGCAGGCGGTCGGCGAGCTTGATCAGCAGCACGCGCACATCGTCGGCGATCGCCAAGAGGAGCTTGCGCAGATTTTCGGCCTGCTTGGCCTCCTTCGAAACCAGATCAAGCCGCTTCAATTTGGTAAGACCTTCGACCAGAAGCCCGATCTCATGGCCGAAAAGGCGATCGATCTCGGCGCGGGTGGCGTCGGTATCCTCGATCGTGTCGTGCAGCAGCGCGGCGGCGATCGTGGCATCATCGAGCTTCAAGCCCGCCAGAATCGCGGCGACCTCAAGCGGATGCGAGATATAGGGGTCGCCGGAGGCGCGCTTCTGCTCGCCATGCGCACGCATGGCATAAACATAGGCGCGGTTCAGCAGGTCCTCATTGGCGGCTGGATTGTACTTCTTGACTTCGTCGATCAGGTCATAGTGCCGGGTGCGCGGCTTACGCGACCTCGTCGGCGGGGCTTCACCGTCCGCCGGTACCAGGCTGGGTGCAGTCTGATTTGAGGCACGCGCCGACAATCCCCGAGCGCGGGGCTGATTCTGCATCCGCGGCAGATCGATCGGCGAGCGCGCCATGATGCTCCTGTGGCCCGGCCGTTCCGGATTCGCGCCGGACTCGGCCGATCTTGCCCACAAAGATATCATGGAGCGGCGCCGACGCTACAAGATGCGTGCCCTCCGGCACGCACCCCGCCGCTGCGCGCCGGCTCGGAGCCGACGTCGCCGGTTTGGTTAAAATGCCCGCAAGGAAGTAGCGAGGACTTATTCTTCCTCGTCGCCGGTGTCAGGCTCTGGCTGGCTCTCGGGCGGGGTCAGGCCCTCCAGGCCCTTGAGCAGCTCTTCCTCCGTCATGCGGTCGGTCGTGACGTCGGTGTCGTCGGCGTCGACCCCGGTGCCGGGCGCGCCGATGAGCGGCACGGTCTCGGGCTCGGGCTCGTCGACCTCGACGTATTTCTGCAGCGAATGGACCAGCTCTTCCTTGAGGTCTTCGGGGGAAATCGCCTGTTCGGCGATTTCCCGCAGCGCCACCACCGGGTTCTTATCGTTGTCCCGCTCGACGGCGATCTGGGACCCGGACGAAATCATCCGCGCGCGATGGGCGGCGAGCAGGACGAGATCGAAACGGTTCTCGACCTTGTCGATGCAATCTTCAACGGTGACACGGGCCATTTAACGGGTTTCCTGTAGCTTGAGCTTTGAGACGGGGTCCTCTGCGGAGACCGCATTCGGCCAGCCGGCAATGGCGAGGTTCCCGCTGTCAGACAATATCCTTATTAATGGCGCTTAAGTATCGTTCACAGCCGCAATGCGCAAGTCCGATTTTCTCTTGTGGTTTTTAGGGGTGGCGCGCTCGGCCCACCGCAGACCGGGCGCCAAGCCGCGCACACAACCGGGCCCCGAACTGCAGGAGCCGACTTTTAACTTGGCGGCCGCCCGCAGCTCTGTTACCCAAATCATCAGGAACCTGCTGGCAGAGTTCCGAATCATACTTTGCAGAAACGCCGCGACGGCGTGCCGCAAGCGCATTTTGCCAACAACGCTTGTGACGGCACAAAGGAGCGGTACTGGTTCGCGGCGATGACGTCGCGAACATTTCGGTTGACGAGAACATTTACACTGCGCCGGTATCGTTCAATTGCAGTCGATCCGGTTTGATCACGAGAGCGAACATTCATCGCGAGTAAAGACCATGTCGGCACAAATCGAGAAGATCGCTTTGTTCATTGATGGCGCCAATCTCTACGCCACCGCGAAATCGCTCGGTTTCGACATCGATTACAAACGGCTCTTACGCGAGTTCCAGTCGCGCGGTTATTTGGTGCGCGCGTTCTACTACACCGCGGTCATCGAGGATCAGGAATATTCGTCGATCCGGCCGCTGATCGATTGGCTCGACTACAACGGCTACACCGTCGTCACCAAGGCGACCAAGGAATTCGTAGATCAGGCCGGACGCCGCAAGGTCAAAGGCAACATGGATATCGAGCTGGCGGTCGATGCCATGGAGATCGCGCCCTATATCGATCAGATGGTGCTGTTCTCCGGCGACGGCGATTTCACGCGGCTTGTCGAAGCGATGCAGCGGCGCGGCGTTCGCGTTATCGTGGTGTCAACCATCTCAACCCAGCCGGCGATGGTCGCCGATGAATTACGCCGGCAGGCCGACCAATTCGTCGACATTCTCGAACTGCAGTCGAAGATCGGCCGCGACCCGAATGAGCGGCCGATGCGCGAACCGCGCGAGATGCGCGAGCCGCGCGATGCCGCGGCGCGCCACACGCCGCAATTCCTGCAGCGCAGCCCGACTTCGCAGCGCGTCGAAGTCGAGGACGAATTCGAAGACGAATAGCCATCATGACTCGCGGCAGCGGAATGCCCGGGCGCGATTGCCCGCGCTGCGCGCGGCTGGTTGAATTTCGCGAAGAGTGGCGCGCGCGCGAGCCGGGCTGGTTTAACGCGCCGGTCGATTCGTTTGGTACCGCCGACGCGCGCCTGCTGGTGGTCGGGCTCGCCCCCGGACTGCGCGGCGCCAACCGCACCGGCCGGCCCTTTACCGGCGACTATGCCGGCGACCTGCTCTATGCGACGCTCAAAGAATTCGGCTTTGCCCGCGGCGAGTACGGCGCCAGCGCCGACGACGGATTCGAGCTCATCGACTGCCGCATCACCAATGCGGTGCGTTGCGTGCCGCCCGAGAACAAGCCGACGCCGCTCGAGATCACCACCTGCCGCGATTTTCTTACCGCGACGCTCAATGAAATGAGACGACTTCGCGTGATGCTTGCCCTTGGCCGTATCGCACACGAGACCCTGGTGCTGGCCAGCGGCGCGCGCCGAGCCGCCTTCCCGTTCGCGCACGGGCGGACGCATGCGATCGGCCCGCTCATATTGTTCGACAGCTACCACTGTTCGCGCTACAACACCAATACGGGTGTGCTCACGCCGGACATGTTCCGCAACGTCGTCAAGCGCGTGCGCGAGAAGCTCGACGGTGAGCGCGATTGCGCATAGCGCAAAATTGCGCCTTCGCGGGCGCCGCTGCCGGCCGCGCTAGTGAGGCCGACGCAGCCAGGCAATGACCTCCGCCGCATTCTTGTCCGGCGGGAATACCGGATAGAACACCTTCGTGATCGTGCCGTCATCAATGACCAGCGCCATGCGCTTGAACAGCGTCATGCCGGACGTCGCAAATGTCGGCAGGTTCATGGCGCGACCGAGCTCAAGATGAGCATCGGAGAGGATCACAAACGGCAGGCGCAGCCGCTCGGCGGCCTCGCGCTGATAGCCGGTATCCTGCGTGGAGAGGCCATAGAGCTGCGCGACGCCGAGCGCTTTCAGCTCGGCGAAATGATCGCGAAAGCCGCAGGACTGCGGCGTGCAGCCGCGCGCGCCGGGGATCATGTCCCAGCCTTCCGGCGGGTCGACACCGGGCACGCCGGTGCGTGGATAGACATAGACCACGGTGCGGCCCCTGAGCCGCGACAGATTCACCGCCGGGCCGCTGGTCGCCGGCAGCGCAAGGTCGGCAACTTTCATCCCGGTGAGATGGCGCGCGCCGCCATCGTCCTGCGGCACCGGAATGTCGGGCGGCAGATATGTCGGATCATGGGTGCCTGGAGCTTCCGCCATTCATTTGCTCCGCGAATCATACGACATGAATTCCATCAGCGAGCCGTCAGGATCGCGGAAATACACGCTTGTGCCCGCACCCCTGGCGCCGAACCGCTGCATTGGGCCGCTCTCGATGCGAATACCGCAGTGTTTAAGGTGAGCAATGGCATCGGCGATCGGCCCCATCCATTCAAAGCAGAGATCGCTGTTGCCGGGCGCGACCGGCAGGCGCGCGACTTCGGCCGGCTTCACGCCAGGCCCATGCACGTTGAGCTGCTTGTCGCCGAAGCGATAGGCAAAGCCGGTCGGTCGCTCGATCAGTTCGGCACCGAGAACTTGCGTGTAGAAAGCGTTCGAGCGGCCCCAGTCGCTGACATGGATGACGCAATGATCGAGTTTGGTGGGCAGCATCGACTAACCCTTCTGCCGCAGAAGCCGGCCCCGCTCGCGCTCCCAAGAGCGCTTCTTCTCGGTCTCGCGCTTATCGTAGAGCTTCTTGCCGCGCGCCAGCGCGAGCTCGACCTTGGCGCGGCCGCGCTCGTTGAAATAGAGCTTCAGCGGCACAAGCGTCATGCCCTCACGCTCGACGGCGCCGATGAGCTTGTTGATCTGGCGCTTGTGCAGTAGCAATTTACGCGCCCGCTTCGGCGCGTGATTGAAGCGATTGGCCTGCAGATATTCCGGAATGTTGGAATTGATCAGCCAGATTTCGCCGTCGCGGGCGTCCGCATAGGATTCCGCTATGGTCGCCTTGCCCTGACGCAGCGACTTGACCTCGGTGCCGGTCAGCGCCAGTCCCGCTTCGAAAGTCTCGTCAATGAAATAGTTGAAGCGCGCCTTGCGATTATCGGCAACGACGCGAAGCTTTCTTTCCGCCTTGGCTGCCATTGACATCTGCCCGCATCACCGCGCTCAGCCCTTCTTCAGCGCGTCGCGTATCTCGGTCAGCAGTTGTACTTCCGGCGACGGCCCCGCGGGCTTCGGCGGCGCTTCCGGCGCCTTCAGCTTGTTGATGCCTTTGATGCAAAGGAACAGGACCCAGGCAATGATCAGAAAGTTCAGAACGATGGTGAGAAAATTGCCCCAAGCCAGCACCGCGCCCTGCTTTCTTGCGTCCGCCAGCGCCGACGCTGTCACTTTCGACGACAACGGCAGGAAATAATTGGAGAAATCGAGTCCGCCGGTCACCGCGCCGATGATCGGCATGATGACGTCATTGACCAGCGAATTGACGATGGCGCCGAAGGCGGCGCCGATGATCACGCCGACCGCGAGATCAACGACGTTGCCCCGCATTGCGAATTTCTTGAACTCTTCGAGCATGAGCCCTTTCTCTCGCCTCGTTCGGCCGCCGTCTGGGCGCTGCCGCGCAAGCCGAGGCGGCTCGCCCCCGCTGCGGCAAAATGCGCCGTCGAAACGTCAGTTGATCAGACCGGCATGAACCATGGCGTCGCGGACGGCGGCTTGCGCCCTTTCGCTCGCCGGCACCATCGGCAGTCGCACGATATTGGCGCATTTGCCGAGCAGCGACAGCGCATATTTGACCGGCGCCGGCGAGGTCTCGACGAAGAGATTGATGTGCAGCGGCGCGAGCTTGTCCTGCAGCTTCAGAGCGGCGGCGAAGTCGCCGCGCAGACAGGCGGCCTGGAACTCCGCGCACAGGCGCGGCGCCACATTGGAGGTGACCGAGATGCAGCCATGGCCGCCATGCGCCATGAAGCCGAGCGCGGTGATGTCCTCGCCGGACATCTGATTGAAATCCTCGCCCATCGCGGCGCGCTGCTGCGTCACCCGCGTCATGTTCGCGGTCGCGTCCTTGACGCCGGCGATATTTCTGAGCTCGTAGAGCCGCTTCATGGTATCGACCGACATGTCGATCACCGAGCGGGGCGGAATGTTGTAGATCAGGATCGGTATGGCGATCGCGTCGTTGATCGCCTTGAAGTGCTGATAGAGCCCTTCCTGGGTCGGCTTGTTGTAATAGGGTGTGACCACAAGCACGGCGTCGGCGCCCGCCTTTTCGGCGTGCTGGGCGAGATCGATCGCCTCCCTGGTCGAATTGGAGCCTGCGCCGGCGACCACTGGCACCCGGCCGCGCGCCTGCTCGACGCACCATTCGACCACCTGCTTGTGCTCGTCATGGGAGAGCGTCGGGCTCTCGCCGGTAGTGCCGACCGGCACCAGGCCGTTGGTGCCCTCGGCGATCTGCCACTCGACCAGATCGCGGAACGCTTTCTCATCGACCGAGCCGTTCTTGAATGGTGTGACCAGCGCGGTGAACGAGCCCCGAAAGCGTGTCTTGGCGGCCATGATACGATCCCCGGCAACGGTCCTCTTGCAGCGCGACATGCGGCGACGGACCGGCCAATGACCATAAATATCGTCTTGCAGCGGCGCTTGAAAGCCCTTCGGCGGGGAATGATGGCCGAGGGTAGACAGGCAGCCCGTTTTCGCTGAATTTCTCGCATCCGGTTGGGGGTCGCGCGGCCCGGCCGTTCCGCTCGGCGCCGGCTGAGCACATCGGGGCACGCAGGGGACTTTCCGTGGCGGTCGTAACGCAATTCTTTCCCGACTTTGCATCAGCCCTGGCTGCATGCGGGCCGGGCTACAACGACGGCGACATCGCCGACGTCATCGCCTACAAGGCCTCGCTTCCGCTGGACCATCGTCAACTCGCGCCGGAACAGGCGATCAATTCGATTCTCGCCGTCGCGATCGCCGCCGCCGAGACCGCCGATCGGCCCTTACATGTTCTCGATTTCGGCGGCGGGTGCGGCTTTCATTATTTCAGGGTCGCTCCCTCCGTAAGGGTTCCTTTGCGGTGGGCCATTGTCGAAACGGCAACGATGGCGGAGCGTGCGAGCAAAGTCGCGCATGGCCGCTTCGATGTTTTCACCAGCATCGATGCGGCCGCGGCGGCCCTTGGCCGCATCGATCTCGTCCACGCATCGAGTGCCATTCAATACGTGCCCGATCCGCCGGCTACCTTAAAATCACTCGTGGGGTTGCGGCCAAAGCTTTTTCTGCTCGCGCGTTTTCCGGTTTGGGGATTGGCGCAGACTGTCGGGCTCCAGACTTCGCCTTTGTCAGCTAACGGGATTGGCCCGATGCCTCCGCAGATTGCCGACCGGCCAATCACCTATCCGGTCACCTTCGTGAATTTTGACACGATGATGCGGATCTTCGCCGACTATGAGATTGCACTGGCAATGCCCTCGCCGAGCGGCACGTATCAGGTGCGAGGGCAGCGTGTGCAGGGAATCAGCTTGATCTTTCGGGCCAAGGCAAACGCGTCCGAAAGCTGCCGATAGCGGCGGCTAGCCCGCCGTGACGAGTTTCGACGGATAACGAATATCGCTCCTTGCCGTCGCCAAGGCCGGAAAGCGGTCTGCCAGCCGCCGACGCTCCTCCTGCAGCCGGCGTTCGTACGGCGCGATGACATGCTCGATCAACACCGCCCTGCTGCGTCCGCCTCCGGCAAGGACGGGCGCGCGAACGGAGCCATCCGGCAATAACTGGGTCGAGGCGAAATGATAAAAGATCAGCGGGTCATCGTCGATCATCACCACGCCGTTCCGCGGCCGGATGACGTAGCTGCTCACGTTCCAGATCGCGAGATTGAATCCTTTATGCTCGATGATCTTTAGCGACGGATACCGGTCCGGCCAGGCATCCAGATATTTTTGATCGCCAAAGCGACCGTCTTCCACTCTGTCAAAGCACCATTCGGTACATTCGGCCTTGTAGGTGTTGAGGCAGGTGAGCCCCTCGGCGCAGCGCCGATAGGTGATCCAAGCCACATTGAAGCGCCCATAGACCAGGTGATTGCGATACTGATAGGAAAATCTGTGGGGCGTGATCGCGACCGACGCGTCACCAAAGCCATCGATCACCGGTTGCGGCGATGTGTAAAAGTAAAGGTCGCCATCGATGTAGGTGATCCGATCGGCACGCGTATGTTCAAACAGATAATGCGGCAGAAAGGGAGACAAGGTGAAATAGTATTCGATCAGCGTGCGCTCCTGCTTGAGCGCACCGAGCTCGGGATAGCTCTCCTCCAAAGTGGCGAGCGGGATGACCTTCACATTGGGAAGCGAGAGGTCTTGCAGGATTTCTCCGCAAAGCTCGGAGAGCGCGAGCACGTAGATGGGCGACCTTGCATCGAACCGCCGCAGCGACTCGATCATCAGCACGGCGCGACTAAGGTAATTGTGATCAAAGTAGGTGCAGTAAATGTCGTTCATCGCGATCCGCTGATCGACCCGTCATCCGGCCCGCGCGGCGGCGCGCCGCGTCAGCGGACCAAAGACCTGTTCCGCATATTGTCGCGCCGCAGGGCTCAAGACTTTCTCGGACGAGCCGCCGTGCATGCGGCCGACAAAGCGGTAGCCCTGGGCGTAACCCTTGGCCAGGGAAGGCCGATAAAATACGCCGGAGGTCCCGCCGTCGATCTCCTCCGCCTCCAACCGGCGCATGTTTTCAGGCCTGCCGGCTTCGACGGCCGCAGCGAGGCGATCATCGCCGGCTGCTCGACCGAGAAAGTTCAATATGCGCCGCAGCTCGTCAAAGGGACGCGCTTTCAGATGCTCGTAGCGCACAACGAGAACAGGCAGTTCGGTCTGGTCCAACCAAGATGCGACATTGGCGTTCCAGCTGCCCGCCCAGGGATAGATCAGTCCCCCGGTCGCGAGCCAGTGTTGGGAGAACCGCTGAAACATTGCCTCGCGAGCGGCCGGAGAAGCATCAAGCAGCCCGTCCTCGCCGGTCAAATGCTTGAAGTCCCAGACCGACATCATGACGTCGATCGGATCACGCAAAAGATAGACCGCGCGCGCGGCCCGTTCCCGCAATGGTATCCGCGGATTGAACGGAAAATGCACTTTCACGTAGCGCGGGGTTGCGCTTGCCGGCGGGACCCGCGCCAGGCTCTCATGGAGGTCAAAAATATAATCGCTGTCGATCAGCCGAATATTTTGCGGGCAGTCGAACAGGATGTGAAACAGCATGAAGTTCAGGTAGGTGATTCCCGACTTCGGAAATGCCGCAATGTAGGTGATGTCTTTCATGTGCCCGCACGGAAAATGCCGTTCCTCACGCAAGGCGCTGTTATCACAGATAAACGCTCGGTCACAATGGCCGTGAAAGGCACTCACGGTACGCCCGATCGGGCTTCCGTGCGGGAGCCGGCCTCGGAGGGGGCAACCGGCCGGTTCATTCATCGGCCGGCATCCATTGAGCGACTGGACCACAAGAATCATTGCTTGCCGCGCGCCGCCATCGATACTAGTCGTGGTGCATAGGTCACAGCGCTGCGTCAAAACATGATGTGAACCATGGCCGTTGAAAACCTATTCTCTGAAATGTGCGCGGCCTCTCTGGTCTCCGATATCGGTCCCGCGGTCCCAGAGCCCGTCTTCGTCAAATACCGGGCGAACCGGGAATTGCACACGCGCAACATGGAAGAGCTGCTGGCTTACATCCGCAATTTCCTGGTGACGGCTGGACTTGCGGCCAACATCACAACAGACGACCTAAACGCGTATTATCAGGCGATGGCGCGCAATCGCGCCTTCGGTATTCCGGGGACAACTCCCGGCAATGGCACGATCTGGCTGTTCCTGTTGGCGAGAGTGCTAAAACCTTCGCTCATTGTGGAAAGCGGCGTTTATGGCGGCTCGTCGCTCTTCACCCTGCGCGCGGCCGCTCCGCAGGCAAGAATGATTGCCTATGACATAACCTTCAAAAATCTCATTGAGCGACTGCCGGGCGTCGATTACCGCGAACGCGATTGGGGCGGCGACGTGCTGCGCGCCGAAAGCTCGTCCGACCTGTGCTTTTTTGATGATCACACGAACAATTGCCGGCGTGTTCGCCAGAGTTTTGAGCGCGGCTTTCGGCATGTCGTCGTTGATGATTCTCCGGATCTCGGCGAAATTCATGATTTCCGCCTGCCCGGAGTGCCCAGCATTTCCATGATCGAGAACGGAAAATGGGCCGACGGCGACACGGTGGAGTGGAATTGGCAGGGCCGGCGCTTGCGCTACACGTTTCGGATTGCCGACACGTTCGGGGCCAAGGATTTGATCGAGGCCGCATACCGGTTGCCGAGCCTTAAACGCTGGACGGGGTTGGAGGATGCCTTCCACTATTACCTGCGGCTGAAACCGTCCGGCGAAGCGGGCACGTTCCCGCGCGATCGCACGGCGTGAGGCGCGTGGCACTGTGCCCGCCGGCCGCGCTTTTGCCGTAAAGCTGTAAATTGTCGCCTCGCGATTGCGCGGTTAGGATTTTCTCAATCTAACCGGCCGAAGAGCTAAGCGGGGCAGGCTCGACGGCGGGAGGAAACGTGCTGGCAGTTCGGCTGATCATCCTGTTTGCCGCCTTCGGCATCATTGTCGGCGATGCCCGTGCCGGCACATCGTCCGCGGCGTCGTTCGCGGCGGCAGTGCCTTTGCCGCCGACGCGTCCGGGCGGCAAGGTCAAGCCGACCGCAACGCCTGCAAAAGTCACCTCGCAAAAGCAAAAGAACGCCGCGCACAAGGCCGCCACACCCGCCAAAGCGCCAGCGGCGACCGGCGCCACGCCCTTGGTCCCGGTTCTGGCCGCCCCCGGCACCGTCCCGCTGCACCTGCAGCCGCCGGCCGTTGCGCAGCGGCCGTTCCTGCCGCTTGCCATCGCCACAACCGCGGCGACGTCGCAGATGGACCTCGCCGCCGTCAAGCAGGCGATCGAGCTTGCCGCCAAGAACCGCACCGAAGAGGCGACCAATATCGAAGGCACGATTTCCGACCCGCTGGCGCGCAAGCTGGTCGAATGGGTGATCCTGCGCAGCGACAGCGGCAGCACCGATTTTTCACGCTATGCCGCCTTCGTCGCCGCCAATCCGAGCTGGCCCGGCCTCGCCCTGCTGCGGCGGCGCGCGGAAGGCGTGTTGTGGGAGGAGAAAGTCGACCCGCAATCGGTCATCGGCTTCTTCCGCGCCGAGCCGCCGCACACCGCCAAAGGGCATTTTGCGCTCGCGCGCGCCTTGCTCGCGCAGGGCGACAGCGCCGGCGCCGCCGCCACCTTGCGCGAGGCCTGGCGGCACGACGGCTTCTCGGCGGACCTCGAAGCGCAGGCGCGCGCAGGCTTTGCCGGGCTGATCACGGCGGACGACGATGCGGCGCGGATGGATGCGCGGCTCTACGCCGAGGACGACGAGGGGGCGCTGCGGGCCGCGCAGCATCTCAACGCGGCCGCGCTGGCCGTGGCGAAAGCGCGCGCCGCCGTCTTCAACCAGGCGGCCAATGCCAAGGCTCTGCTTGAAGCGGTGCCGGAGGCGGCGCGGCATGATCCGGGCTACATGTTCAGCCGCATCCAGTGGCTGCGCCGCGAGAACAGGATCGCCGAAGCGGCGCAATGGCTCAAGGCGGCGCCGCGCGATCCGGCGGTGCTCGGCGACGTCGATCAGTGGTGGGTGGAACGGCGGCTGATCGCGCGCAAGCTTCTCGATCTCGGTGATGCAAGACTGGCCTATGAGGTGGCGAACGGCGCCGCCCCGCCCAACAGCGACAATTTCCGCGCCGAGCAGCATTTCACCGCAGGCTGGATCGCGCTGCGCTTCCTGCACGAGCCGGGCATCGCAATGGCGCATTTTGCCCGCGTCGCCGACGGCTCCTCCAATCCGATCACCTTGGCGCGTTCCTATTATTGGCAGGCGCGCGCGGCGGAAGCGCTCGGCCGCCAGCAGGACGCGCGCGCGCTCTATGAGGCGGCCGCGCGTTATCCGACCGCCTATTACGGTCAGCTCGCGCGCGCCAAGCTCGGCCTGGAAGAAGTCTCGCTGCGCGCGCTGCCGGAGCCTCCGGCGGAGCATCGCATGCTCGAAATGGCGCGCGTGTTCGAGATTCTCTATGCCATCGACAATCGCGACATCGTCGCAGCGATGGCCGCCGATCTCGGCGAGAAGGCAACGGATATCGCGGCGCTGGCGACGCTGGCCGACATCGCGGCGCGCCACAATGATGCGCGGGCGACGCTGCTGATCGGCAAGGCCGCGCTGGGACGCGGCTTTCCGTTCGAGCGCTATGCATTTCCCAACTTCGGCATCCCGAATTATGAGCCGATCGGGCCGCGCGTGGAACCGTGCGTCGTCTATTCCATCGTGCGGCAGGAAAGCGCGTTCAATCCGCGGGTGGTGTCGAGCGCCAATGCGATCGGCCTGATGCAGGTCACGCCGGCCGCCGGTCGCGATACCGCCAAGCGCTTCGGCGTCACTTTCGATCAGCGGCGCCTGATGGACGACGTCGCCTATAACGCCCAGCTCGGCACCGCCGAGCTGGGCAATGACATTGCGGCCTATCGCGGCTCCTACATTCTGGCCTTTGCCTCCTACAATGCCGGTCCGCGCCGCGCCAAGGAGTGGATCGCCCAATATGGCGATCCGCGCGATCCGCGCATCGACCCGGTCGACTGGATCGAGCGCATCCCGATCTCGGAGACGCGCAACTATGTCGAGCGCGTGATCGAGAACATGCAGGTCTATCGCGCGCTCATTGAGAACAATCCGCGGCTCTTGATCGAGGCCGATCTGCGGCGCGGCGGGTAGCCGGCGAGGTTTCAGATTCATAGACCTCGTTCCCCGGACGCGGTGCAGCGCGCAGCGAAGCGCAGCGGTGCACCGCTGATCCGGGGTCTGCGCAAGCTCGGCTCCTGAAACATTCGAGCCTGGGACGATCCCGG
>JAJPJB010000043.1 GCA_021324465.1 Hyphomicrobiaceae bacterium | reverse complement strand
GGCCAGCGCCATGGCGATCATCACGCGCTGGCGCTGGCCGCCGGAGAGCTGATGCGGATAGCTTTTCAGGCGCGTTTCGGGATCGCGAATGCCGACCTGGGTGAGCACTTCGAGAATGCGGGCGCGCGCCGCCGCCCCGGTCAGCCCGCGATGCAGGAGCAAAATTTCGCCGATCTGCTTTTCGATGGTGTGCAGCGGATTGAGCGATGTCATAGGCTCCTGGAAGACGATGGTGATGTCGTCGCCGCGAACCTGCCGCATCTGTTTTTCGGAATATTTCAGAATGTCCTTGCCGTGGAACAGTACGCTGCCTGAAGGATGGTGCGCCGTCGGATAGGGCAGGAGTTTTAGCACCGAGAGTGCGGTGACCGACTTGCCGGAGCCGGATTCGCCGACCAGCGCCACGCACTCGCCCTTGGGAATGTCGAACGAGACACGGTCGACCGCCCAAGTTTCGCGCCCGCCGGAGCGGAAGGCGACGGAGAGATCGCGGACGGAGAGGCAGAGATCATCACTCATGCAAGTTCCTGACGCAATTTCCTACGTGACTCCGGTCGTGCTTTCGCCAATACCTCCGCGAGATAAAATGTGTTCGGGCCGCTGGCCTTCCACCTCAATTGTCACGGGGGCACGCGCATTGGGACCGTCGTCCGGCCGCAAGTCCTTCGGCAACTGCCGAGCCGGGTAATGTTCACTGATAATTTTGTTCATGATGTCGCTCCATCCGAGCGTTCTAGCATGAGCTATGCGAAGGTCTTCCGCGGATCGAAGGCGTCGCGCACCGCCTCGCCGATGAAGATCAGGAGCGAGAGCATCAGCGCCACGGTGAAGAAGCCGGTTAGCCCGAGCCATGGCGCCTGCACATTCGCCTTGGCCTGCGACAGCAATTCGCCGAGCGAGGGCGAGCCGGGCGGTAACCCGAAGCCGAGAAAGTCGAGCGCGGTGAGCGTCATCACCGACGACGACATGATGAAGGGTAGAAAGGTCAGCGTCGCCACCATGGCGTTTGGCAACAGGTGACGGAACATGATGACCCTGTTGGAGACGCCGAGCGCGCGCGCCGCCTGAATATATTCGAAGTTGCGGCCGCGCAGAAATTCGGCACGAACCAGGCCGACCAGTCGGACCCAGGAGAACAGCAGCAAGATCCCGAGCAGGACGAAGAAGCCGGGCGCCAGCACCGAAGAGAGAATGAGCAGCAGATAAAGCTCCGGCACCGAGGTCCAGATTTCGATGAAGCGCTGGAACAGCAGATCGGTCCAACCGCCGAAATAGCCCTGCACGGCGCCGGCCGCAATGCCGATGACCGATGACACTGCGGTAAGGATCAAGCCGAACAGAACTGAGATGCGGAAGCCATAGATCAGGCGCGCCAAGACGTCGCGGCCCTGGTCATCGGTCCCCAGCCAATTCATCTCCAGATTGCCGCATTGCGCATAGCCGTTCTTGGCCGCGAAATCGCAATCGGCCTTGGTGAGCAGCCAGGTCGGCTTGGACGGAAAGGCCGACGGCGGGCGGTCATTGATGGTCTTGTAGGAGAAGTGGATCGGCGGCCAGATTTCGATGGCGTGGTGCTGCTCGAGGAACTTTTGAATATATGGATCACGATAGTCGGCGGCGGTGCCAAGATCGTCGCCGAATTCGGTGTCCGGATAGGTGAAAAACACCGGAAAGTAATTCTTGCCGTCGACATGGATGTAGATCGGCTTGTCATTGGCGATGAATTCGGCGAACAGCGAGATCACGAACAGCACGAGAAAGATCCAAAGCGACCAGTAGCCGCGCTTATTGGCTTTGAAGTTGCGCCAGCGCCGCTCGTTGAGCGGTGACAGTTCGAGGCCGCGCGGCAGGGCGGTCAGCCCGAGCGGACCGGCCGGCTCGACATCCGGCTTCAGCTCCGGGGGAATGCCGCCGCCGATGACCTCTGTGTCGTCCTGGGGAAGTGTTTTGGCGTCCACCTCACACCTCCCGCGTCTCGAAATCGATGCGCGGATCGATCCACGTATAGGTCAGGTCGGAGATCAGATTTACGACCAGGCCGACGAGCGCGAAAATATAGAGGTTGGCGAACACGACGGGATAGTCGCGGTTGAGCACGCTTTCAAAGCTGAGTAGCCCGAGCCCGTCGAGCGAGAATATCGTCTCGATCAAGAGCGAGCCGGCAAAGAAAGCGGAGACGAAGGCGGCCGGAAAGCCCGCGATGACCAGGAGCATGGCATTGCGGAAAATGTGGCCGTACAGCACCTGCCGCTCGGAGCAGCCCTTGGCGCGCGCGGTGAGCACATATTGCTTGCGCAGCTCTTCCAGAAACGAGTTCTTGGTGAGCAGCGTCATGGTGGCAAACGCCGCGAGCCCCATGGAAATGATCGGCAGCGTCAGGTGCCAAAAGTAGTCGGCAATCTTGAGGTACCAGGGAAATTGCGACCAGTTGTCAGACACCAGCCCGCGCAGCGGAAAGATCTGCAGGAACGATCCGCCGGCGAACAGCACGATGAGCAGAATCGCGAACAGAAAGCCGGGAATGGCGTAGCCGATGATGATGACGCCCGATGTCCACACGTCAAACGGCGAGCCGTCGCGCACCGCTTTGCGGATGCCAAGCGGGATCGAGATCAGATAGCTCAAAAGCGTCATCCAGACGCCGAGTGAGATCGAGACCGGCAATTTCTCCTTGATGAGCTGAATGACGCTGACATCGCGGAAATAGCTCTTGCCGAAATCGAACCGCGCATAATTCCACAGCATCAGGAAAAAGCGCTCATAGGCCGGCTTGTCGAAGCCGAACTGCTTTTCCAGGCTTTTGATGAAGGCGGGATCAAGCCCCTGCGCGCCCCGATATTTCGAATTGATCTCGCTCTGGCCCGGCGAGGGCAGGCCGCGCGCGCCAAAATCGCCGCCGGCCGAGCCTGAGATGCGCGACGTGGCGCCGGTCTCAGTGCCCGAGAGCTGGGCAATGACGCGTTCGACCGGCCCGCCGGGAGCGAACTGAATAACAACAAAGGAGACCAGCATGATCCCGAAGATGGTGGGAATCATGAATAGGAGACGGCGGACGATGTAGGCAGTCATTCGAGCATCGGGCCTGTTCTTGGCGCGGCTTATCAGGCGATGGGTCTCACCCCCGCCCAGTTTAGCAGTCTTGGTGACGCTTTTGCGTCGTCCTTCATCTAAGCCAAAAGTCGGGGTGACTTGGCCCAGGACTTGGCCCAGATGGCGGCCCAAGGTCAATGCTACGTTTTAACCCGGCTCAAAGAGCCATTCCACGCTAGCCCGTCTTGGTGATTTTCGCCGCCTTTTGCGGGTCATACCACCAGGTATCGGGGATGCCGCGAAAGTAGCGCGGCTGGGCCGGCGGCCGTCCGAACACGTCCCAATAGGCGATCCAGTGCGAAGCCTTGTACCAGTTCGGAATCCAATAGCGACCGGCGCGGATCACCCGGTCGAGCGCCCGGCAAGCGGTTACCAGCTCGGGGCGGGAACCGGCCGCGATAATGGCATCGATCAGCGCATCGACCACCGCATCGGCGATGCCGGCAAGATTGTTCGAGCCTTTCAGCGTCGCCGCCTGCGAGGAAAAATAGGAGCGCAGTGAATCGCCTGGCGTCGAGGCGAAGTTGAAGCGGTCGATGGTGATGTCGAAATCGAAGCCGTCGCGGCGCGCGCGATATTGCACCGGGTCGACAATGCGCAGCGTGGCATCGATGCCGAGCAGCCCGAGATTTCTGATGAACGGCATGTGATGCGGCTGGAAATTGGGCTCATCGATCAGGAATTCGACCGTGATCGGCTCGCCGCTCGGCAGGACGCGTTTGCCGCTTTGAATCGTGCATCCGGCCGCCTGGAGCAGCTGTGCCGCCTTGCGCAAGAGCGCGCGATCCTGACCGGAGCCGTCGGAGACCGGCGGCGAATACGGCTCGTCGAAGATTTCGGCGGGCAGCCGCGCCCGGAACGGCTCGAGCAGCGCCACTTCTTCCGGGCTCGGCTTGCCGACCGCCATCATGTCCGAATTCTGAAACACCGAGACGGTGCGCTCATAGGCGCCGTACATGATGGTCTTGTTTGTCCATTCGAAATCGAACGCGTCGTTGAGCGCCTCGCGCAGGCGGGCATCGGCGAATTTCGATCGCCGCGTATTGATGAACCACCCTTGCGCGCCGGACGGCGTGTCGTCCGGCAAGGTGTCGCGCTTGACGCGGCCATCCTGGGCCGCCGGGAAGTCGTAACGCGTGGCCCAGATGCGCGAGGTGAACTCTTCGCGGAACAGATAATTGCCGGCGGTGAAGCCCTCAAAGCCGACGTCGCGGTCGCGGTAATATTCGAAGCGCAGGATGTCGAAATTGTTCTGCCCGCGCGACACCGGCAGGTCGGCGCCCCACCAGTCCTTGACGCGCTCATATTCGATATAGCGCCCCGGCTCGAAGCGGCCGACTTTGTAGGGCCCCGAGCCGAGCGGAATGTCGAGCGTCGACTGATCGAATGGCCGCGCCGCATAATAGGCGCGCGAGAAGATCGGCAGCCCGGCGAGGAAAAGCGGGACGTCGCGGGCGCGTTTTGGCGCGAAAGTCACGGTGACGGCGGCGTCATCATCGGCGCTGGCACCGATAAGGTCGCGCAGCGACTGGCTGATCAGCGGGTGGCCTTGCGCTTTGAGCAGGTTGAGTGAGAAGGCGACATCCTGCGCGGTGAGCGGCGTGCCGTCGTGGAATTTCGCTTCCGGCCGCATCATGAATTGATAGGTGAGTCCGTCGGCCGAGCGGCGCACCTTGTGCGCCGCGAGCCCATACATCGCATCCGGCTCGTCGCCGGCGCGCGCCATTAGCGTGGCGAAGGTCAATTCCATGCCCTGCGCCGCGTCGCCTTTAAGGATGTAACTGTTGAGCGAATTGAACGTGAGAAAATTTTGATTGTAGAGGCGATCCGGCCCGATCTGCGAAAATCTGCCGCCCTTTGGCGCGCGCGGATCGACATAACTGAAATGCTGAAAGTCCGCCGCATAGGCGAGGTCGCCGAAGGCGGACAGGCCGTGCGCCTCGATCATGGCGTCGGCGCGGGCGCAGTGGAGCTCGCGCGGCAGCGATGTGGCGGCCGCAACACCGGCGGTGAGCGCGAGCACGCGGCGACGGGAGAGGGTCGTCATGCAATGTCATCCCGGAGCGGCCCGCAAAGACCGGAATCCATAATCGATCCATAATCGCAGAAGACGCCATAATTGCGAGAGCTGTGATTAGGGATTTACGGAAAGCTGCCGGCGCAGCTTCCGGAATGACAATCACCCCGTCTTGGCCGCCTTCGCAGCGTCCCACCACCAGACGGTCGGGAACGCGGCGGCGCCGTATTTCGGCATCGGATCGGGATGGCCGAAGCGATCCCAGCGCGCGCTGCGCACGTATGGGTAGCTCCATTGCGGCACGACATAGAAATTCCACAGCAGGACCCGGTCGAGCGCTTTGACCGCGGCTTCGAGATCGGGCCGGTTCTTGGCGAAGATCACCTGGTCGATCATCGCGTCGACTGCCGGATTCTTGATGCCGATGAGGTTGTCCGAGCCCGGCTGATCGGCCGCCTGTGAGCCCCAATAGCCGCGCTGCTCATTGCCTGGCGACAGCGATTCCGGCCAGGACATGGTGGTGATGTCGAAATCCCAGCTGCGCAGTCGATTTTCAAACTGCGACGGATCGACTGTGCGCACGGTCACCGTCATGCCGAGCCGCTCGAGCGAGGGCTTGTAGAACAGATAGACGCGCTCAAAGGTCGGGTCCTCGGCGAGGAGCTCGACCGAATAGGGCTCGCCGGTCTTGGTATTGACCAGCTGCTGATCGCGAATCTCGTAGCCGGCCTCTTTGAGCAAGCGGATGGCCTCGCGCAGATTATTGCGCACGGCTTCCGGCGTGCCGTTCACCGGGTTTGTGTATGGCTTTTTGAAAAGCTCGGGCGGCACCTTGTCGCGCACCGTTTCCAACAATTCGAGCTCGCGGCCGCTGGGCAAGCCGGTCGCGGCCAGCTCGGTGCCTTGGAAATAGCTCGCGATGCGCTTGTACTGGCCGAAGAACAGCTGCCGGTTCATCTCCTCGAAGTCGAGCGCATAGTTGAAGGCGAGCCGCACCCGCGGATCCTGGAACTTCGCGCGCCGGATGTTGAAGGCGAAAGCCTGCATGATGCCCTGGCTGCGGATCGGAAATTCCTCCCTGACGACCCGTTTTTCGGCGACTGCAGGGAAGTCGTAGGCCGTGGCCCAGTTCTTGGCGCTGTTTTCGGTGCGCCAGTCGATCGTGTCGGCCTTGAAGGCTTCGAGCGCGACGGTGGTATCGCGGAAATATTCGTAATGCAGCTCGTCGAAATTGTATTGGCCGACATTGACGTTCAGCCCGGCGCCCCAATAGTCCTTCACCCGCTCATAGACGATGTTGCGTCCCGCCGAAAAATCCTTGATGCGATAGGGGCCGCTGCCAAGCGGCGGCTCGAGCGTGGTCGCCGTGATGTCGCGCTGCTTGCCGTTGGCATCGGTGCCTTCCCACCAATGCTTGGGCAGCACGATGAGCTGGCCGACAATCTGCGGCAATTCGCGATTGCCCGGGCCGTCAAAGGTGAAGGTGATGTCGCGCTCGTCGGTTTTTTCCGCCTTGACGACGTGGCGGTAGTAGGCGGCCTGCGACGGGCTGTTCTTTTTGAACGCGTTGAAGGAAAAGATCACGTCCTCGGCGGTGACCGGCTTGCCGTCGTGCCACTTCGCTTCCCTGCGCAGCCGATAGGTGACGGATGAGAAATCATCGGGATGGCTCATCGCTTCCGCGAGCAAGCCATAGCCCGTTGATATCTCGTCCGCGGACGACGCCAGCAACGTGTCGTAGATAAGCGGCGGCGCGAAACCGGCGGCAAGCGCGCCTTTCACATCGGAGACCACCCGATTGAAGTTGTCGAACGTGCCGAGCGCGATCATTCGCGCCGTGCCGGTCTTTGGCGCGCCGACATTGACATACTCGAAATGCTTGAAGCCCGGCGGGTATTTCAGTTCGCCGTAAAGCGATATGCCGTGCCGCCAGACTTTATTTTGAGCCGCAGCAGGCGCGGCCGGCCCGGGCGTCTGCGCCGGCGCCGGGCTGATCCAGGCGGGCAGGGGAAGGCCGCGCGCGGCGAGCGCGAGCAAGGCGGATTTGATCAGGGATCGGCGGTTCACGCGGCCCTCCAATAGGCGCTTCTGGGGACGGTCGGGGAGGAAATAATAACGTCGAATATTGAGCGGTCGATGACGCATTATCGACCGCTATTATCCGCCTTTTACCCCGGCACGCCAGCGCCCCGGTGTGCGCCGCGGCAAAACGCGCGCCGGACGGTTCGCCAAGGCCAGGCTATTGCTTCGCCGGCGGGTTGGAACCCTGATTGGCGCCCTGGCTTGAGCCTTGGCTCGAGCCTTGGCCCGGGCCTTGGCTCGCGCCGGTATTTTTGGGCAGAGGAACCGGATTCGGCGACAGCGAGTCGAGATAGGCGATCACGTCGGCGCGCTGCTTCTCGTTGGACAGGCCGGCAAAGGTCATGGCCGTGCCGGGCGCAAAGGCGCTCGGCTTGGCCAGCCATTTGTTGAGCGTGTCGAAATCCCACTTGCCGCCGGTTTTCGACTTCAAGGCCGCGGAATAGTTGAAGCCGGGAACGGACGCGATCGGCCGATCGACCACGCCGTACAGATCGGGGCCGATCTTGGCGCCCTGGCCTTCCTGGAAGTTGTGGCAAGCTTGGCATTGCTTGGCGACTTGCGCGCCGCGTTCCGCCGAGGCGCTGGCGAGGAGCTGCTCGATCGGCACTTCGGCCGGTGCCGATGGCTGCGCCGCGCCACCCGCCGGCGCTTCCGATTTCACTTCGATCACGTAGCCGGGCTTCTCGGGCTTCTCCGGCGCAAAGATCGCGCCGGCGGCGATATGCATGGCGACCAGCACCAGGCAGGTGCCGAGCAGGGCCCCGAGAATCTTGTTGATTTCGAAGGAATTCATCGGTGAATGGCTCCGGAGCGGAAAGGCGGGCGGCGCACAATTAGCCGGTTTGCCGCCGCCCTTGCAACCCGAATGAGCAATGCAAAGGTGCGGTGTTTTGCGATGGCTGAAATCCTCGTCGTGATCCCCGCCCGCATGGCCGCGACCAGGCTGCCCGGCAAACCGCTCGCCGACATCGCTGGAACGCCGATGATCGTGCATGTTCTTAAGCGTGCCCACGAGGCGGCGCTCGGTCCGGTGGTGGTGGCAACCGACTCTGCGGAGATCGCCGCCATTGTGGATAAGGCCGGCGGCAGCGCGGTGCTGACGCGCGAAGATCATGCCTCTGGCTCGGACCGCATCTTCGAGGCACTCGGCAAGGTCGATCCCGAGGGGCGCGCCGACATCATCGTCAATCTGCAAGGCGATCTGCCGACCATCGAGCCCAAGGCCGTTGCAGCGGCGCTCGAGCCGCTTGCCGACGAGGCCGTCGATATCGCGACGCTTGCCGCCGCAATTGTGCGCCCCGAGGAGCGCACCGATCCCAATGTGGTGAAAGTGGTGGGAACGCCGCTCGGCCCGCGGCGCTTGCGGGCGCTGTATTTCACCCGCGCCACGGCGCCTTCGGGCGAGGGGCCGCTCTATCATCATATCGGGCTTTACGCCTATCGCCGCGCCGCGCTCGCCCGCTTCGTCCAACTGCCGCCGTCGCCGCTCGAATGCCGTGAAAAGCTGGAGCAGTTGCGCGCGCTCGAAGCCGGTATGCGCGTCGACGTGGCGATCATTGACGCGGTTCCGCTCGGGGTTGATACACCGCAAGATCTGGCCAGGGCTCGCGCCATGCTGGGATGAGGCGTGGTGCCCTGCAACCGTACTGACGGACGGCTTGACGACAGCGTAGAGTGACCGGTAACGAAAATGACCAAAGCGACCAAGAAAATAGCGTTTCAGGGCGAGCTGGGAGCGAATTCGCATATCGCCTGCAATCTCGCCTATCGCGACTACGAGCCGTTGCCGTGCCCGACTTTCGAGGACGCCTTTGCCGCGGTCCGCAGCGGCCGTGCCGCGCTCGCCATGATCCCGATCGACAATTCGGTAGCCGGCCGTGTCGCCGATATCCATCATCTGATGCCGGCGTCGAAGCTGCACATCGTGGCGGAGTATTTTCTCCCCGTTCAGCATCAGCTCATGGCGCCGAAAAAGGCGACGCTGAAAACCATCAAGACGGTCGAGAGCCACGTCCACGCGCTCGGCCAGTGCCGCAACATCATCCGCAAGCTCGGCCTAAAGCCCGTCGTCTCGGCTGATACCGCGGGCGCGGCGCGCGAAGTGGCGGAAGCCGGCGACATCACCCGCGCGGCGCTCGCCACCAAGCTGGCCGCGAAGATCTACGGGCTGCGCATCCTTAAAGAGGATGTCGCCGATGAAAAGCATAACGCGACGCGCTTTGTCGTGCTGTCGCGCGAGCCGAAATGGGCGAGCCACAAGGAAAAGCGGGTGATCACCACGTTCATTTTCCAGGTGCGCAACATACCGGCCGCGCTTTACAAGGCGCTCGGCGGCTTTGCCACCAACGGCATCAACATGACCAAGCTCGAAAGCTACATGATCGACGGCAGCTTCACCGCCACGCAGTTCTATGCCGACGTCGATGGGCATCCCAAGCACCGGGCGCTTGAGCTTGCGCTCGAGGAGCTCGAATTCGTCTCGCAGCCGAACTCGCTCAAAATTCTCGGCGTCTATCCGGCGCATCGATTTCGGGAGAGGTTCGCCAACCAATAAGGAATGCGGCAATGAGCAACCACGAAGACGCAACGGTCCGGCGTACGCTGCAATTGCGGTTCACGCTGCCCGCTGCCGATTCCGGCCAGCTCGCCGCGATGATCAAGGCCGCCGCGCCGTTCTATCAGATATTCGGCGGCAATGCGCAGGTGCGGCTGCTGCAGAACGTCGACGATCCGGCGAAATGGGTGCAGATCATCGACTACGATGCCAACGAGGATTGGGAAATGAGCCGCCAGCGCATCGCCAGCGACCCGCGCATGCAGGCCTATCTACAGACCTGGCGCACGATGTTTCCCGGGGCGCTCGAGATCGACGTGTATCAGGAAGTATGAAGCGGGAACGACAGACAGTGGACGATAGACGACAGACGACATAAGACATAAGACATAAGACTGAAGCTGCGCCCCCTTGCGTCGTCCGCCGTCCGTCATCAGATCTTCTGATTATACTCTCCGACTTCCTTGTGCGTGCGCAGCACCGCGTCGACCGCCTTGAACATGTCGCGCATGCGCGCATCGGAGACCGGGCTTTCGACCACGACGACGAGCTCGGGCTTGTTGGATGACGCGCGCACGAGGCCCCAGGTGCCGTCTTCCACGGTCACGCGTACGCCGTTGACGGTGACCAGGTCGCGGATCGGCTGGCCGGCGACCTTGCCGCCTTTGTTCCTCTCGCTCTCGAAGTGCTTCACCACCGCGTCGACCACGCCGTATTTCACCTCGTCGGCGCAATGCGGCGCCATGGTCGGCGACGACCATGTCTTCGGCAGCGCGTTTTTCAGATCGGCCATGCTCTTTCCCGGATTGCGGTCGAGCATGTCGCAGACCGCGAGCGCGAAGATCAGGCCGTCGTCATAACCGCGGCCGAGCGGCTTGTTGAAGAAGAAGTGGCCGGACTTCTCAAAGCCGGCCACGGCGCCGATCTCGTTGACGCGGCGCTTCATGTAAGAATGCCCGGTCTTCCAGTAATCGGTCTTGGCGCCGTGCTTTAAGAGCACCGGATCGGTCGCAAACAGACCGGTCGACTTCACGTCGGCGACGAACAGCGCGCCGGGAAGCTTGCTCGACATGTCGCGCGCCAGCATCACGCCGACCTTGTCGGCAAAGATTTCCTCGCCTTCGTTGTCGACCACGCCGCAGCGGTCGCCGTCGCCGTCGAAGCCGAGCGCGACGTCGGCCTTGCTCGCCAGCACCGCATCGCGCATGGCGTGCAGCATCTTCATGTCTTCGGTGTTGGGATTGTATTTGGGAAAGGTATGGTCGAGCTCGCAATCGAGCGGCACCACCTCGCAGCCGATCTTTTCCAGGACTTGCGGCGCAAAGGCGCCGGCGGTGCCGTTGCCGCAGGCGCAGACCACTTTAAGCTTGCGCTTGATCGGCGGGCGACTGAGGAGATCGGCCATGTAGCGCGCCGGAAAATTCTCGACGAATTCGTAAGACCCGCCGGCGGCCTGCTTGTAGGCGCCGCCGAGCACGATCTCTTTCAGCCGGGTGATCTCGTCGGGGCCGAAGGTGAGCGGCCGGTTGGCGCCCATCTTCACGCCGGTCCAGCCGTTGTCGTTGTGCGAGGCGGTGACCATGGCGACGCAGGGCACGTCGAGGGCAAATTGGGCGAAATAGGCCATCGGCGTGAGCGCAAGCCCGATGTCATGGACCTTGCAGCCGGCGGCGAGCAGGCCGTTCACCAGCGCCATCTTGATCGAAGCCGAATAGGAGCGAAAATCATGGCCGGTGACCACGTGCGGCTTGACGCCGAACTCGCGAATAAGCGTGCCGAGCCCGAGCCCCAGCGCCTCGACGCCCATCAGATTGATCTCGGTTTCGAACAGCCAGCGCGCGTCATATTCGCGAAAGCCGGTGGCCTTCACCATCGGCTCGGATTCGTAGGCGTAGGTGTTCGGCGTCAGCGCGGATTTTGGCTTGGGGAACATCAGGATGGTCCGAATAGGCTACGGCGCAGCAATAGCCTAAACCGCGCAACACGGGAATGGTTGCGCAGAAAGGGCGAATGGCGAAATAGCAAATGGCGAACCGGGCCGCTTATTTCCGAATTCGCCGCCCGTTATTCGCTACTGCTCGAGCACCAGCCTTCCGTTGCTGTATCTGAAGCTGGTCAGGCGAGACAGGAACGACAGGCCCAGCAGATTGTCGGAGAGCGCATGTTCCGGCAGGACCATCGCCCGCACGTCGCGCACCATGATGCCGCCGATCTCGACCGAGCTCAGATTGACAGGGGCGGCGCGCACCACGCCGTTGGCCGTCCGCACCATGATGGTGAATTCGCTCTCCGCCGGATGCAGCCCCACCGCGGCGGCGTCGCGGGCGGTGAGCGCGACGGCGGATGCGCCGGTGTCGACCATGAATTCCATGAAGCGATTGTCGACCCGGCCCTCGACCTGAAAATGTCCGCGGGCGTCCGGCGCCACGGTGACCGAGCGCCCATCCGAGGATGCAGGCGTCGGCGCCGCCGAATGCGCGGCCATCACCGGCGCCGAATAGTGTACCCGCATCATCTGGCGCGGCACCACGACGGCAGCGGCGAGCGCAAATGCGGCGATTATAATGAAAGAACGCATGCGGCGGTCTGTT
This sequence comes from Hyphomicrobiaceae bacterium, assembly GCA_021324465.1. GTDB lineage: Bacteria > Pseudomonadota > Alphaproteobacteria > Rhizobiales > Xanthobacteraceae > BOG-931. The sequence continues at coordinate 13,398 of JAJPJB010000043.1, read as the reverse complement.
CCGGCGTCGACTTATCGGATCATGTCGCTTGTCAAAAAGCAGCTAATGCGGCGCGATGTTCCGGGCGAATTGGATCGCAATGGTAAGCGTCGCGCTAAGGCAATCGCTTTAATTTGCGGGGACGCCGCCGCATCGCGCGCCATCGGCGTGGCATTTGAATGCATCTTGCCGAAGGGTTCAGAACTTGCGTTCACGCCTCCGATTCCAATCGAACCGGAAAACGCTCCAAGTATGGAAGCGGACGGTGCAAGGTGGCCGTCCGATTTGCCGTTTCACGGCACCCGCGGCTTCGCCCGCCGCGTCGCCGTCGCCGCGATCGGATCGTCCGGCCACGGATGCTTCGGATAGCGGCCGCGCATTTCGGTGCGCACGGCGGCATAGCTGCCGCGCCAGAAGCCGGGCAGGTCGCGCGTGGTTTGTACCGGGCGATGCGCGGGCGACAATAGCTCGATCAGCAACGGTATCCTGCCACCGGCAACGGTCGGATGGCGATCGAGCCCGAACAGTTCCTGCACCCGGATGGCGATTTTCGGCCCGCCTTCGGCCTCGTAATCGATCGGCACCCGCGTGCCGGTCGGCGCCGCGAAATGGCTCGGCGCTTCGGCGTCGAGCCGCCGGCGCAGCGGCCACGGCAGCAGTTCGTGCAGCGCGTGGGCCAATTCGTCCGGCGCGATGTCGCCCAGCGCGGTCTTGTCGGCAAGAATTGGCATGAGCCAGTCATGCGCGGTGCGCGCCAGTGCCGCGTCCGACAGGTCGGGCCATTCGTCCCCTTCGCTCGCGCGCAGAAACATCACGCGGTCGCGCCATTGCTTGAGCGCCTTGCCCCAGGGCAGGCGATCGATGCCGAGGCTTGCGATTTTCTCGGCGAGCAGTTTCGCCGTTTGCTCGCTCGGCGTCACCGCCAACGGTTGTTGGCCCAGCGTGATGGCGCCGAGGCGGCGGCTCTTGCGGCCACGCAGGCTGGCGCTTTCAGCGTCAAAGATGATGTCGTCACGCGCCGCGATGCGATCGGCAAAACGCGCCTCGATCTCGGCGAGCGTGATCGGCGCCGCCGCAAGGATGCGGCCTTGCGCAGCGGTGCCGGTCAGCTCGGCCACCGCGAGAAACGGCTCCCGCGCCAACGGCGAGGCGGCATCGACATTGGCACCGCGGCCGTTGGCCAGCAGAAACGTGCAAGAATCCGAAGTGCGATCGGCGCCGCCGCGATTCTTGGCGATGCGTTCGGGATAGGCGAGCGCAATGAGGGCGCCGACGCTGAGCTTGCTCTGGGCATGCGGTGCCGCAGCATCCAAGGCAGCCTCCGCCCAGCGCTGCGCCATGGCGCGTGCGTCGCGGGAGCGAGCGGAGCGGTCGTGGCGGAGCGCATTGAGCCGCTCGCGCAGGTCGACGTCGTCGCCGCCCAGTCCCCGCTCGCCGATCAGCATCGCGAGCTCGGCGGCCTCCAGCGCGCAGCCTTCGGCAGCCGCATCGATCACCATGCGCGCGAGCCGCGGCGGCAGCGGCAGCTGGCGCAGCTTGCGGCCCTCCTCGGTGATGCGACCGTCAGTGTCGATCGCGCCAAGCTCGCCGAGCAAGCTTCGTGCCTCGGCAAGAGCGGCGCGCGGGGGCGGATCGAGAAACGCCAGTTTCTCCGGCGCGGCACCCCAGGCGGCGAGATCAAGCGCGAATGATGAGAGATCGGCGGCCAGAATTTCCGGCCGCGCAAAAGGCTCCAGCGCCGCGGTCTGCGGCTCGTCCCACAGCCGATAACAGACGCCGGGCTCGGTGCGGCCGGCGCGGCCGCGCCGCTGATCGGCGCTGGCGCGCGACACGCGCACCGTTTCGAGCCGCGTCACGCCCACGTCAGGCTCGTAGCGCGGCACGCGGGCAAGCCCGCAATCGACGACGATGCGCACGCCTTCGATGGTGATCGAGGTCTCGGCAATCGATGTTGCAAGCACGATTTTGCGCCGGCCCGCGGGAGCAGGAAGAATGGCGCGATCCTGCTCCTCGCCTGCGAGCGCGCCATAGAGGGCGACGACATCGCTCGCCGTGTCCACGCGGCCGTCAAGCAATGTTTGGGTGCGGCGGATTTCCGCGGCGCCCGGTAGAAACGCGAGCAGGGAGCCCGGCTCGGCGCGCAGCGCGCGCAAAATCGTCTCGGCCATTTGCGGCTCGATCGGGCCGGCGTCGCGCCCCACATAACGGGTCTCGACCGGGAAGGCGCGGCCTTCGCTCTGTACGATCGGCGCATCGCCCAACAGGCCTGCGACGCGCGCACCATCGATGGTCGCCGACATTATGAGAAGCTTCAAATCCCCGCGCAGACCCTGCTGCACGTCGCGCGCCAGGGCCAGCCCCAGATCGGCTTCGAGCGAGCGCTCGTGAAACTCGTCGAACAGCACCGCGGCGACGCCGTCCAGCATCGGATCGTCGAGAATGAGGCGGGTGAAAATGCCCTCGGTGATGATCTCGATCCGCGTCCTGCGCGACACTTTTGCGCCGAAGCGCACCCGCAGGCCCACCGTTTCGCCGACGCGTTCGCGCAGCGTCTTCGCCATGCGCTCGGCCGCGGCGCGCGCGGCGAGCCGGCGCGGTTCCAGCACGATGATGCGGCCGCCTTTGGTCCACGCTTCCTCGGCCAGCACCAGCGGCACCTTGGTGGTCTTGCCGGCGCCGGGCGGCGCCACCAGCACGGCGGCGCCGCGCGCGCGCAGCGCCGCGATGAGTTCCGGCAGCGCGGCGTCGATGGGAAGGTGCGAGAAATCCATTGACTTCCTGCGTCATTGCCGGGCAAGGGCGCGAAGGTGCCGTCGCCCAATGACCCGGAAAATCGTAGAGCGTTGCCGCCGCGCGGACCCCCCGGGTCGGGCCAAGCCCGGCGGTGCCGAGCGAAAAACGTCGGCGCGCAATTGTTCACTGCACGTGCCAATTGCCGTCAAAGTCATATATTACGAGCCACCATGCCCACAGCCCAAAAGGCACCGCCAAAGCCCAAAGCCGCGCCCGTGCGTCCCGCCGCGCCCGGCGTGAAGCCGGGTGACCATGTCTTTCTGGTCGACGGCTCGTCCTATATTTTCCGCGCCTATCACGCACTGCCGCCGATCAACCGCAAGACCGACGGGCTGCAGCTCAATGCCGTGTTCGGCTTCTGCAACATGCTGTGGAAGCTGCTGCGTGACATGAAGGACGACGAGAAGCCCACCCATCTCGCCGTCGTGTTCGATCTCTCCGAGCACACCTTTCGCACCGAAATGTATCCCGACTACAAGGCGCATCGCCCCGATCCGCCGGACGATCTGCGCCCGCAGTTTCCGCTGATCCGCGAGGCGGTGGCCGCCTTCGATCTGCCGTGCCTGGAACAGAAGGGCTACGAGGCCGATGATCTGATCGCGACCTATGTGGGCGAAGCCTGCGCGGCTGGCGCCGCCGCCACCATCGTGTCCTCGGACAAGGATCTGATGCAGCTCGTCAGCGACCGCGTCGTCATGTTCGACACCATGAAGGACAGGAAGATCGGCCGCGCCGAAGTCATGGAAAAATTCGGCGTGCCGCCGGAAAAAGTGATCGAGGTGCAGGCGCTGATCGGCGACTCGACCGATAACGTGCCGGGCGTGCCCGGCATCGGCGTGAAGACCGCGGCACAGCTCATCGGCGAGTACGGCGATCTCGAAACCCTGCTGCAGCGCGCTGCCGAGATCAAGCAGGAGAAGCGCCGGCAGGCTTTGATCGAGCACGCCGAGAACGCGCGGCTGTCGAAAAAACTCGTCACGCTCGACCACCAAGTGAAGCTCGACGTGCCGATCGGCGATCTCGCCGTGCACGATCCCGACTACAAGCGCCTGATCTCCTTCCTCAAGGCGATGGAATTCAATTCGCTGACGCGGCGTGTCGCCGAATTCGCCAGCCTCGATGCGGCGGAGATCGAGCCCGAGGCGCGGCTCCTCGGCAAGGGCGCGCTCGCTCCCGCGCCGGCCGGCGAGACCGGCGAAGCGCAAAAGCCGAAGGCCGGCGAGAGTGCACGGACCGGGGTGGTTGCGCCGCAGCTACCACTGGGCCGCCCGCCGCAGCCGGGCGATGCGCGCCGCGCCAAGGGCGGCGAGAGCGGCGACGAAACGAGCCCGCTGACGCCGAAGGCGCTCGCCGCGGCGCGGCTCGCGGCGGCGCAGAAGCAACAGTTCGACCGTTCCAGATACGAGACCGTGCGCACGCTCGACCGTCTCAACGCCTGGATCGAGCGCGCGCGCGACAGCGGCATTGTGGCCCTTGATACCCAGACCAACAGTCTCGATCCGATCCAGGCGCAACTGTGCGGCTTCGCGCTGGCGCTTGCGCCGAACCAGGCCTGCTATGTGCCGCTGTCGCATCGTCAGGCCGGCGCTGCCGGCGGCGACGCGAACGACGGCGGCTTGTTCGGCGGCGCGCGCGCACCCGATCAGATCGAAGAGGACGCGGCCCTCGCGGCGATCAAGCCGCTTCTGCAGGATCCCGGCGTGCTCAAGATCGGTCACGACGCGAAATTCGACTGGCAGATATTTGCGCTGCGCGGCATCGAGATCGTTTCCTATGACGACACCATGCTGATGTCGTATGTGGTCGATGCCGGCCGTGCCGGTCACGGTCTCGCCGACCTTTCGGGCCGCTATTTCAATCACCAATGCATCGATTTCAACGAGATCACCAAGGCCGGCAAGACCAGGGTCACCTTCGACTGCGTCGAGATCGGAAGAGCGACCGAATATGCCGCCGAAGATGCCGACGTGACGCTGCGGCTGTGGCAGGTGCTCAAGCCGCGGCTGGCCGCAGAGCATGTGCTCAACGTCTATGAGACGCTGGAGCGGCCGCTCGTTCGCGTGCTGGCGCAGATGGAGCGGCGCGGCATTTCGATCGACAAGCAGGTGCTCGCCCGGCTGTCCGGCGAATTCGCGCAGGAAGCCGCCGGCCTCGAAGCCGAGATCAACAAGCTTGCCGGCACGCCGATCAATCCGGGCTCGCCCAAGCAGCTCGGCGACATCCTGTTCGGCAAGATGCAGTTGCCGGGCGGCACCAGGACGAGGACCGGGCAGTGGGCCACCGGCGCGCGGCAGCTCGAAGAGCTGGCCGAGGCCGGCTACGAACTGCCGCAAAAGATTCTCGACTGGCGGCAGGTGTCAAAGCTCAAGTCGACATATACCGACGCGCTGCCCGGTTTCGTCAATCCGACCACGCATCGCGTGCACACGAGCTACGCGCTTGCCTCGACCACGACCGGCCGGCTGTCGTCGTCGGAGCCGAATCTGCAGAACATTCCGATCCGCACCGAGGACGGCCGCAAGATCCGCCGCGCCTTCATCGCTTCGCCCGGCCATAAGCTGGTCTCGGCGGACTATTCGCAGATCGAGCTGCGGCTCCTGGCCGAGATCGCCGGCATCGAGCAACTGCGCCGCGCCTTCCGCGACGGGCTCGACATTCACGCCATGACGGCGTCGGAAATGTTCGGCGTGCCGATCAAGAACATGCCGGGCGAGGTGCGCCGCCGGGCGAAGGCGATCAATTTCGGCATCATCTACGGCATCTCCGCCTTCGGCCTTGCCAATCAGCTCGGCATCGCGCGCGAGGAGGCCGGCGCCTACATCAAGAAATATTTCGAGCGTTTCCCCGGCATCCGCGACTACATGGAAGAGACCAAGGCCTTTGCCAAGAAGCACGGCTATGTGCTCACCCTGTTCGGCCGCAAATGCCATTACCCCGATATCGGCGCCTCGAACGCCTCGATCCGCTCGTTCAACGAGCGTGCCGCCATCAATGCGCGGCTGCAGGGTACCGCCGCCGACATCATCCGCCGCGCCATGATCCGCATGGATGCGGCGCTTGAGAAGAGCAGGCTGTCCGCGCGCATGCTGCTGCAGGTGCACGACGAGCTTGTCTTCGAAGTGCCCGACGACGAAGTCGAGAAAACGCTGCCGGTCGTCGTCAAGGTCATGATCGACGCGCCGCTGCCGGCGGTGTCTCTCGCCGTGCCGCTCCACGTCGATGCCAAGGCGGCGGACAACTGGGACGATGCGCATTAGGCATCGCTGCATGGCGACGGCATCACGGCGGTAAGGGGATGCGAACTCTGCTCACCATCATCGGTGCGGCGCTGCTGGCGATGGGGCTGCTGTGGGCCGGGCAGGGCGCGGGTCTCATTCGCTGGCCGGCGGAGAGTTTCATGATCGACCAGAGGCCGTGGATCCATTACGGTGCCGCAACCGCGCTCGTTGGGGTTGTGATTCTGATTGTGGCGCGGCGGTAAAATCGTACTGTTCGTCGCATTAATTCGGCTTGGCAATATAGCTTGGCGACCTGGATTGCGTCATGGATGGTGTCGGCGGCGGGCAATTTGCGTCATGCTGAGCGTGACGATTGTGCTCACTGAGCGGGCCTGTTACGGCGGTCACAGCCGGCGTTTCGTCCCTCATTAAGAATTTAAGAATGGTCGCTGCGGTCGAAGCTGCAGCGACGATTGCCTGCGAGATCGCGGTCCGCCATTTGGAAAACATTGCGCAGATCGGTGGTTCTGCGGATTTCGTCGTTGCCAGGCCGTCGTCGCGGCTGTAGGCGGATTGCCAGCACTGGGATTGGAAATGCCTGCCGGAATTTTTTCTCTGATCGCGAGCGCCGTCGCGATCAAAAGCTGGAGCGGAAGCATGAATTCTCAGAAGGCGGTAACCTCGCGGCGCGCCATGGCAATCGCAAGGCGGGTCTATGACGAGATCAACATTGCGCTGTGGGCCCTTGCTGTCGTGCTCGCCTTCTATGTTGTCGTCTTCATCGCGCCCAAGCTCCCCGAACTGCGCGCGCGCGCCGAGGCGCTGCGCGCCGAAGCGATCAATGCCCAAGACGAATGGTATTGTCAGCGCTGGCACATGGGACCGGGCACGCCGATGCACAGCCAATGCGTTCTGGACCTCGTTCAATATCGTCAGAGCATCGAAAATCGCCTCGCCGACGAAAACGGCTTCTGATTTGGAAAGCTGCTTGCCTTCCTGAGCAGCCGACCGGGTGCGATCCGCACCCGATTGCTGTCGGAAAAGATTGCACATGTGGCCAGCGGCAAATACCCTGATCCCTCCCGGAGACTCCCGGAGCGGATGGGGAACATCTTGGACGACGTTGAAATCGCACGCCTGCTGGGCGGGGCGCCGCGGCTGTCGCTCGATCAGATCATCAACCATCCGCGGCTGCCGCAGGCACACCGGACCTATCTCGATCGTTTCCTCGACGTCTATGGCGGCGATCCGTTTCTGGTGCGGCTTCTGATCGAGTCAGGCCGGTTTCTTGTCTATCATCTCATTGTCGTACTTGAGGCGGCGGCCGATCCGGAACGGCGCGAGACCTGGCCGACAGTGGGTCTCCTCAAGGAAAAAATGGCAATCTTCGGCCTTGCCAGCGGCCGGCATATCGACCACCTGATCGGTCGGCTGCGCGCTGTCGGTCTCATCGATCTGCGGCCGGCTGAACGCGACCGGCGTGTTCGCATTCTCTCAGCCGGCGAGAAGCTGCGTGCACACGATCGCGACTGGCTCTTCGCGCACTATACGCCGCTCGCCATGCTCTATCCGCACCATGATTACAGCCCGATCATGCGGCGCGATCCGGAATTTCAGAAATTGCACCGAAGCGCTTGCATCCCTTTCATACCGCTCGGCGCAAAGATGTTGGCGCTCGTTCCCGAGACGCTTCTGTTTTTCAACCACGCTGCGGGCGTCATGGTGATCGCGGCGCTGCTGCGGGCCGCGCTCGACGCTCCCGATCATCCACATGCCGCCGTTCCCTACGCCGACATCGGTGACCGATTCAGCGTGTCGCGGACCCATGTGCGGCAAATGCTTGTGGCGGCCGAGGAGGCAGGTCTCGTCAAGCTGCACGCGCGCGGCGGCCGACAGGTCGAGATTCTGCCGCGACTATGGGCAAGCAATATGAAGGGCATGGCCGGCGGCATGTATGTCCACGACATCGTCTATGTCGCGGCGCTGCGCGCGGCTAAGGAGCAGACGGAGGCCGGTTTCGGCGCGGCGCACGAGGAAAGAGTCGGGCTTGTCGCCAACCGGCATGCTTGATGCTACGGTCGAGTCGGGGCGGCGCCACCTGGTCGCGCTTGCGCCGTGAAATTCGCTAAAGGGCTGCGCATCGCTACCGGGGGGCAAAGAGGGGGATTATCGCAGTGACTTCAGGCAAGATCGACCGCGTCGTATTCGCGGCTGCCGCTCTCGTTATGTTCTCGGCCTTTGGCGCAGGCGCCGCGACTGCGGACCCGAGAAAGATCGAGTCCGCCGCGGTCGCTCCGGAAACGGCCGGTCCTTCGCGCGATTCGAGTGCGGCGCCTGCAGACGCCACGCCGTCAGCGCAATCGGAGGCTCCCTCCGATACCGGATCCGTGGCGCCGCCGCCGGATGCCGCGCCGACCGATACCGGATCCGTGACGCCATTCCCGGACGTCGCGCCGGCCGACACCGGTTCTGCTGCTCCGGCGCCGAATCCCGCGCCCGCCGCGACAGTTCCGGAAACCGCTCCCGCCGCCGCAAGTCCGCAAGCCGCTCCCGGTCCCGATGCGGCCATCGCAGCCCAGTTGCGCGGTCTCAACGGCGGAAAATTCGACGCGATCCTTGCCAGCGCGCAGGACCGCGCGATGATCGACGCCTTCTATGCCGGTCGCGATTATGCGCCGCTATGGCTCACCGACGGCGAGCCGAATGCGCGCGCGCAGGCCGCAATGTCCTATCTCGCTCATGTCGATGCCGACGGCTTGTTCCCCGCCGACTATCCCGTCCCGGATTTTGCCGCAGCCGGCGGTCCCGAAGCGCTTGCGCAAGCCGAGATCAGGCTCACGGCCTCGGTCATCGCCTACGCGCATCACGCCGGCATCGGCCGCGTGCACTTTAGCCGCGTGAGCGGCGACATCTTCTACGAGCGGAAAGCGCCCGAGCCGGCCGACGTGCTGAGCGCGATGGCTGCGGCGAGCGACGTCGCGCAAGCGCTCGACGCCTACGAGCCGCACGATCCGGCTTACCTCGCGCTCAAAGCAAAGCTCGCCGCGCTCCGCGCCGGCAAGGACGGCACGATAAAGATCCCGGACGGCCCCGCGCCAAAAATCGGCGCCAAGGACGACCGCGTGCCGGCCCTACGCGAGCGGCTTGGCGTGTCTGGCGACGGCACGGTCTACGACAAGCCGCTGGCCGAAGCGGTGAAGAAGTTTCAGCAGGCGCATGCGCTGAAGCCCTCGGGCCTGCTCACGCAAGCCACCCTCGACGCACTTGACGGCCGCGACGACGACCGCGTCGCCGACATCATCATCGCCAATATGGAGCGTTGGCGCTGGATGCCGCATGATCTGGGCCAGACTTATGTGATCGTCAATCTGCCCGATTTCACGCTGCGCGTGATCGACAGCGGCAGGCTCGTTTGGGCCACCAAGATCGTCGACGGCAAGCCATCGACCCCGACGCCGATCATGAGCGCCGACATGAGGACGATCACCATCAATCCGACCTGGAACGTGCCGCCCTCGATCGTCGCCAACGAATATCTGCCGCTGCTGCGTCAGGATGCCACGATCCTGGAGCGCATGGGCCTCAATGTCAGCCGTAATCCGGACGGCACGATCCATGTTTCGCAGCCGCCCGGACCGAACAATGCGCTCGGCCAGATCCGGTTCAATTTCCCGAACAAGTTTCTGGTCTATCAGCATGACTCCAATCAGAAATATCTGTTCGCCAATACCATGCGCGCGGCCAGCCATGGCTGCATGCGGGTCGAAGATCCGGTGAAATATGCCGAGGTGCTGCTCGCCATCGCGCGGCCGGGCGAAGGTTATAGCGCCGAGCGCATCCGCCGCATGTTTGGGGTTAACGAGAACGAGATCAAATTTGACAACCCGATCCCGGTTCACCTGACTTATCAGACCGCCTTTATCGATGATTTAGGCAAGCTGCAGCTGCGCGACGACATTTACGGCCGCGACAAGGAGTTGCTGGCGATCCTTAAAGGCGACCGCAAGAACGCCGACATTCCGATTGAGCGAAAGGACAATACCGTGCGCCGTGAGCTTCTGGCCATGCCCGACACCGCTTTCGGCAGCGGGGCGTGGGGCCGGAATTTCTTCGCGCGGCTGTTCAGTCCGTTCGCCTCGCCGTTCGCGCCTGCCGCCGCACCCGCGCCGCGCAGCCGCGCGCAGCGCTCTCGCGCCCAGCGCAGCGCCGAGGCGCATTGGTAAGTTGGATCCGTCACCCTGGAGCTTGAAGCGACAAGGATCGCTTCCGCGTGGCGATCCTTACGGCATGACGAGGAGGAGCCGCTCACGGCTGCGGTACCACCGCGATGGCCTCGATCTCGAACAAAGCCGGGTCGCGCGCGAGCTTTGAAATCTGCACCGCCGTCGAGGCCGGCGGCGCTTTGGTGTTGACGTATCTGTCGCGCACTTCGAAATAGATCGGCAGATGCGCGATGTCGACGAAGAATGCCGTCACCTTCACCACATGATCGAACGTGGCGCCGGCCGAGGCGAGCGCGAGCTTCAGATTCTCAAAGCATTGCTCGGCCTGGGCGCGAAAATCGCCCGGGCTGCCTGCAAATTTTCCGTCTGGCGTCATGCCGAGCTGGCCGGCGATATAGATGGTGCGGCTGGGGCCGGTCGTTTCGACCACGTGGGTGTAGCCGCGCGTCGCCGGCATGGTCGACGGATTGAGAAAGCGGTGGTTCGCCATGCTGAAAATCCTCCCGGTGGTTTGCGTTTCTGTCGCCGCCCATAATGCAAAGGGTTGCGCCCTTGGCAAAGGGCCCGACTGCGGCGGGCACGCTCGACATTCTGCCGCATAACGGCGCCGTGGTGACGCTGCTTGCGATCTGCGGCACGAAGCATCGCGAGAGTTATTTCGATATCGCCATGGTCGGGATTGCCGGCGCGATCATCGCTTTGATCGCCGTCATCGTGCTGGGGACGGTGTTCGGCTCGTTTTGACAGATGACCTCCGGTGAAGACCGCGAATCCTGCGGCTTACAATGGCCGCACAACCGATAAAAATCCGCTTCGCGCACCGGCCTCCGGGGGAACGCGCGAATTCTCGAACGGCCACGAGGCCTGTACACCGCGGGCGTAAAATGAGAATGAAACAGTCCACCACGCGGGAGATTGCATGGCCGGGCCGTCCGAAACGCCGATTGCGACAATTGCCTTTCCGATCCTGTTTCCTATCTTGGCGCTCGCCTTCGTCCTGGGCGCGCCTTATCTCGGCTTCGAGAGCGGCGTGCCGACCTCGTTCTGGTCGGCGCTGCTGTCGGCGGCGATGCTGGTGATCATGCTCGGCGCGATTTTCGCCGCCGTGCATCACGCCGATGTGGTCGCCCATCGCACCGGCGAGCCTTACGGCACGCTGGTGCTCACGCTCGCGGTGACGATCATCGAGGTCGCGCTGATCGAATCGATCGTGCTGACGCCGAACTCGTCGCCGGCTTTGGCGCGCGACACCGTCTTCGCCGTGGTCATGATCGTCTGCAATGGCCTGGTCGGCCTCTGCGTCATGGTCGGCGGCTTGCGCCATCACGAGCAGGAATTTCAGGTCAGTGGCGCCGGTGTCTATCTGCAGGTGCTCGGCGCGCTGTCGATCCTGACCCTGGTCCTGCCGAACTACACGCAGACGGTGCTCGGCCCCTATTTCTCGACCGGCCAGCTCGTCTTCGTCTCGCTGGTCACCGTCATTCTCTATGCGACCTTCCTGTTCATTCAGACCTCGCGCCACACCGATTATTTCCGCGCGGAGGACAAGACGGCGCCCCATGGCAAGCACATTTATCCCTCGAACCGCGCGGTGACCGTCAGCGTCGTCGCGCTGCTGGTCGCTTTGCTCGGCGTCATTTTGCTTGCCAAAAAATTCGCCGGCATTCTGGAAGCCGGCCTGGTCCATGTCGGCGCGCCGCAGGCGGTTGCCGGCGTCATCATCGCCATGCTGGTGCTCGCGCCGGAAAGCATCAGCGCGGTACGCGCCGCCTATCGCGACGTGCTGCAGAAGAGCCTCAATCTCGCCCTCGGCTCATCGCTGGCGACCATCGGCCTGACCATCCCCGCGGTCGCCATCACCAATATTTTTCTCGGCAAGCAGATTCAGATCGGCGTGTCGTCGCGCGACACGTTGCTCCTGGCGCTGACACTGTTCTTGAGCGTGCTCACCTTCGGTTCGGGCCGTACCAATATCCTCGCCGGCCTTGTGCATCTTGTGGTCTTTGCGACTTTTCTGTTTCTGGTGTTCGTGCCGTGAGGTGCGACAATATCAGGGCGCAATATCCGCACCGCGGCGAGATTGCGAGCATAGAGGCGGGGAACATAATGACCCCGGTCTTTTTCGGCCGGGGTCACTGCAGGTTTGAGCTCGGCAGCTCGGCGCTTACCAGCCGCCGCAGGTGCAGCCGCCTGTGCCAACGCCGAAACCGACTGCGCTATAGCCAGGCGCGTAGTTGTACAAGCCGATCGAGAATCCCGGCGCGTAGTCGTAGTACGCCGGCGCATAATCGCCGTAATACGCATAACCCGGCGCATAGTCATAGTAGTCGTCCTGGTCCGTAGCGGCCGCCACGCCGACGCCATAGCTGCCGCCGTAACCCGCGCGCCAATCAATGTCGCGGTCGCGCCGATAACCCATGCGCCGGTAACCCATGGCGTAACGATCACGATCGACCCTACGGTCGCGGTCGAACCCGACGCGCTCGTTGTTGCCGAAGCGGGTGGCTTCGTTGCCGAAGCGGGTGGCTTCGAACCGCTCGCGTCCGAAGCGGACCGATCCGCGGCCTTCCGCATAGCGGCCGCGATTGATGCTGGTGCGCGTATCTACAGCGGCGTTGCTCGATCCGAATTGCTCGCCGGTGCGAATATTGCCGTTCGCGCGCAGATTGGCAGCGCCATTCGCGCCCATGGTCCGGCCGGACATGTTGCGATTGGTCACACCGCGGTTTCCGGTCACGCTGCCACTCGCAGCCTGGGACACGCCGGCGCCCACATTGGGTCCGGCATTGCCGCGGAAGTTCTCCTGCGCCGCAGCGCCGAGCGTTGTGGCAAGCGTCAGAATTGCCGCTGCACTGGTGCCTGCCAATACTGTCTTCAACGTCATCAGGTTCCCTTTCTTGCTGGCTCAGCCCGTCTCCGCACACCAATTGCGCGGTACCGGAAAAGGTTCGCCCGCTTACGAACAATTCGATCAGCTTTGCCGTGACCGGGTTCCCTGAAGACTCCGGCAGAAACGAATCCGTTGTCTGTTTCGCTGTTCTCAGTTCGTTTTGTCACTTCCCCAAGCCGCTTGTAATGACGCAATCGTGATGTCACCGTGGTGTTGACATTGGTCACCGGTTGCGTTACATGAGCCGCCAATCCCGCTCGCCAAAGGGCCTGCGCCGAAGGCATGTCGGCGCGGG